>NVWJ01000005.1 GCA_002746235.1 Planctomycetota bacterium | reverse complement strand
ATTATCCTAGCGGATAGTTAAATGAACCGCCCTGTGCGGAGCCGCATGCAGGGTGGTGTGGGGAGGGCTGATTAGTTGTCAGCCCTTACCCGATTTAGCCGCTTTTTCTTCAAGGCGCTCGACTAGCCAGAGCTTGATTATCGATTGGCGGGTTACGCCAACACGACGTGCTTCTCTATCTAGTGAATCAATTACCCAGGAAGGAAAATCAACATTAATTCTTTTTTGTTTTTGATTTGGGCGTTTGATAGTAGATAAATCAAGATCATCAATTATGTCTTGTTTGTTATCATCAAATTTTTTATCAAAGTTCTTAGCTTTCATAAAGTTCTACCTCTTTTTTACGGGAGCGCCTGACTGAGATTATTCTGATGGTGCCACCACGATAAGTTATTACTGCTGACCAGTGCTTGTTTGCAATGAGGCCGATTACTAAAAAGCGCGGTTCATCTTCTGATTTTATTTGTAGCTCAATAAGCTCAGGGTCAACCCATAACTCTTGAGCTACAACAAAATCAATACCATGCTTATCATGAACTACTAATGCAAAACCAACCACTCAATAAACAATCCATATTAAAAAAAGCTGATTTGCTAGTTTTAGATTTGCCTGACTTATTCCATTTCGGCTATGCCTTTGGCGAGAACCCGGTGTTGGAAATCGTGATTGGCGGCAAGGTTCAGGCGAAATCCTAATTTAAGGAAACTCTGATTAAGTCTGGCGGCGACTCCGCGGCCGAAATCGCTTGCCCCTGCGTTGCTTCATCTTGCCTGTAGCGACACTACAGCCYTCGATTCGCGCCTTGGGGCAAACGATTTCCATCCACGGCCTCCCGCACCATACTTAATCAGAGCTTCCTTTGTTTAGACTGGGGCATGCGCATTTGCCTTCTTTCGCTGCTGCTGACCACCGCCATCATGGTTCTTGGGACCTCGTGCGCAACTGCGCAAAGCTATCACGTGGAAGAGGCGCCGGAATGGACGAGCTTCTTTGATACCACCAGCGGCTGGACCGGCGCTGATGGCATCTTTGCTCTTCCTCTAGATGGCAACGATGCTCCCGGTGGAGTCGACCGCACTTCCACCGTTTTTGTGTTTAGCGACACTTTTATTGGCGATGTCAATGTGGGGGGCGCGCGTCAGAACGCCTCTTTAGTGAACAACACATTGGGCTTTTTGCGTGAAGGAGARTTYRCTCWRGGCGCAAAGTTCTTYTGGGAYCAAAGCGGYKYTTCSCCAGGYGCYATGGTGGTYCCGAATACKCCRCAAACSGAACCTGGCGATTGGTATTGGTTTGCCGATGGTGTGGTGCTTGGCGACCAAATTCACGTCCTGGCCATGCGCATGCACACTTTGCCCGGCGGCGGTGCTTTTGGATTTGAACGTGGCGGTATGGCTTTGATTTCTATGCCGAAAGCGGGGCCGTATGTGCCATCGTCCATCACCCAAGTTGATGCGCCGGTCGGATTACCACCTGTACCTGGCGGACGAGGCGGTATCTTTTTTGGTGCAGGCATTTTTTCGAATACTGCAGCAGCTGGCGCTCCAGACCCAGATGGGTTTATTTACATTTATGGTTCGCAAGAAGATCCGCTGGTGAAAAAGCTGGTGGTGGCTCGCGTCGCCCCGCAAGAGTTCACCGACTTCAGCGCATGGCGTTACTGGAACGGCAACAGCTGGGTGCGCGATATCCGCCAGGTCAGGACGGTGACTGGAAGAATCTCCAACGAGCTGTCGGTGAGTCCTGCTCCGAATGGTCAATATGCGCTGATTTTTTCGCTCGACACCTTGTCGGGAAAGGTGGCCATGAAACTTGCCGACAACCCGTGGGGCCCATTTGGTCCGGCCGAGGTGTTGTGGGAAATTTCCACTCCACCAAGCTTGAATGACCTGTTCACCTACAACGCGAAAGCGCACCCGCACTTGTCGGAACCGGGTGAATTGCTGATTAGCTGGAACGTGAACACTTTTAACTTTTGGGATCACTTCACCTACGCCGACATTTACCGGCCGCGCTTCATCAAGTTGGTGTGGCACTAGCACCTGTTGGGTAGAATAGTCCGCCATGGCAAAGATTTTGGTTTTAGGGTCCGGCATGGTCGGCAGTGCGATAAGCCTTGATTTGGCATCGCGACACGAGGTGCTGGCGACTGACCGCAGTGCGGAGGTTTTGCAGCGTTTTGATGGCATCGCCAACGTCGCCACCAAGGTGCTGGATGTGTCGGACTCAGCCTCGGTGACCGCTGCGGTTGCAGACATGGATTTAGTGGTGAGTGCGGTGCCAGGGTTTTTAGGCTTTGCGGTTCTTCGCACCTTGATTGAGGCAGGCAAGAACGTCGTCGACATCAGCTTCTTTCCGGAAGATGCCTTGGAGTTACGTGCATTAGCCGAGGAGCGGGGTGTTGTGGTGGTGACCGACATGGGTGTGGCACCCGGGCTAGACAATCTGATTTTTGGCCATCACGATGCACAAATGAAAGTGCAGCGCTTTTCGTGTTTGGTCGGAGGTCTACCCAAGAAGCGCACATTCCCGTGGCAGTACAAAGCTCCGTTTTCGCCGATGGATGTGGTGGAGGAGTACTTGCGCCCTGCACGTATGGTGGAAAATGGCAAGGAAGTGGTTATGCCCGCGTTATCCGAACCTGAATATGTGGAGTTTGATGGCATCGGAACCTTGGAAGCGTTTAACACCGACGGCTTGCGTTCCTTGATTCAAACCATGAGTCATGTGCCGGATATGGTGGAGAAGACCCTGCGTTTCCCCGGGCACAGGGATTTAGCATTGGCTATGCGTGAGAGTGGATTCCTTTCCGACGATGCGATTTCCGTGAACGGACAAGACATCATCCCACGCGAAGTCACTTCGGCAATCTTGTTCGATCAGTGGAAGTTGCATCCGGGTGAAGAGGAATTCACGGTCATGCGGGTGACGGTCGATGGCCTAGAAGATGGGCAATTCACTCGTCATATTTGGGATTTATATGACGAATACGACCCTGAAACCGGCATTTCGTCTATGTCGCGCACCACAGGCTACACCTGCACCGGCATGGCGGAATGTCTCCTCGATGGCACTTGGAATGTTCCGGGATTATCGCCAGGTGAAATCGTCGGACGCAACGCAGAGGTGTTCGCGCGCATCTTGGACTATCTCGCAGCGCGGGGAGTCACCCTGCGCCACGAGATCGTTCTTCTAGACAACTAGATCAGAGTTCCGCTAAGACTTTTGCTTGCGCACAAACAAGACTAGGAGTTCCAAGTCTTTGCTGATGTCGTAAAACCGATGCGATTCCATGGCTGGCACAAAGATGACATCGCCCGCTTTGACCTCCATGTGTTTTTCGCCCGAGGTGAAGCTGCCTTTGCCGCTCACCACGTAATAAATCTCGTCTTCCTTATGCGGAGACTGAACATCTTCAGCACCTACGGCCAAATGGTAAACGCCGACGCGCAGTTTTTCGCGGTTTAGGAACTCCCTCCAGTTCCCCCCAATCACAGAGAGCTCTTTAAGCTGTGCAGGGAATGAAATCTTCTTCGTGGACTCTCGTTCAGGATTCCGCATGGCTGCAAAAGGTGCGGGAAGCGGATTGCCTTCACGTTCAAAGTCGGTGATTAAAGAAACCGCTTTCCAACCATTTGGAGTCATGATCATCTGCACCATGTCGAGTCCTACGCGATCAGGTATTTCTTGAGACTCGACCGTGCGCGCTTCGTAAACCGAAACTACGGTGGCCACATTCCCAAAAATGGTGGCCTCAAAGCCGGCGCATCGTTCGAAGAAACCTTGGTCGCTTACTTCTTGATTCTTCAGAGCTTCGCGATAAGAAGCGATGAATTCTTGCAGTGTTTCAACTTTAGGATCGGTGCCCGGACGATACGGCAACACCAAAGTGGCTTGCGGTAAAAAGGCGCGCTCGAAAGCGGCCCAGTCGGGTTCCATTTTGGCCTCATGCGAAACGCCGAGGTAGATATCGTCCAAGACTTTTTGAATGCCTTCTTCTTGAGCTGGCGTGGTGGAAGTCGGCATGGCGGTTAGGAGCAGAGAGGCAGTGAGCAGCAACATTTTGAGGTTTCCGAGGAAAGTGAGATTCAAGTTTAAACCTGGCGGCGCGTGAGGCCTAAGCATAGGCACGTTGGGGTTCAGCGCGGCCGGAATCTCATGTACGAGGCAGAAGGGAGTTTGATAGTCTGCGAGCATGCGATTTGCATTTCTGCTTTCCCTCGTCCTTCTGCTCACTGCCTGCACAGGTTCCACGCAACCGGTCCCGGGCGCACATCCACAAATGATTTTGTTTGGTGGCTTGGTTTACACCCAACAAGATGGCGTGGTGGAGGAGGCCATCGCATTGCAAGATGGGCGCGTGCTTGCGGTTGGATCCACCGCAGACATGATGGAGTTAGCGGACGATGGCACCCTGTTTGTCGACTTGGACGGCAAAGCGGTTTATCCAGGCTTTGCCGATGCCCATGCACACCTAGTTGGAATCGGCACTGCGGCGGTGCGTTTAGATTTGGTTGGCACGACTTCTTATGAAGAAGTCATCGCGCGCACGGTGGAGCGTTCAAAAACTATGCCGGCAGGGGAGTGGTTAGTCGGACGCGGATGGGATCAAAACGATTGGCCGCGTAGTGCATCGGGTACGCATGAGTTGCCGACGCACATGGCATTGAGCGAAGCTATCCCGGACCGGCCGGTGGTGTTGGTGCGGGTGGATGGGCATGCACTTCTCACCAATGCTGCGGCGATGCAAGCAGCAAGGGTGGATGGTGAAACGAAGGAGCCGGAAGGTGGGCGGATTTGGCGGCTGACATCGGGCGCACTGAGTGGGGTGTTCGTAGATACGGCGGAGGACCTTATTTCTGTTGCCATGCCTGGAACTACGGTAGCTGCGGCGCGCGAGGCGATTCTTGTAGCTACCCAATCTTTACATGAGCAGGGCATCACCCAGTTCCATGATGCGGGAGTCGGGTTGGTCACTCTGGGAATACTCGAAGAACTTGCCGGGGCGGATCAGTTGCAACTGCGCTTGCACGAAATGCTGCACGGATCGGACGACGCCCTGCTCACTCGCTACTTTGCGAACGGTCCGGTCCACGATTACCAGGGCAAAGGCACTCTTGCAGTGCGCGCGATCAAACTTTATGCGGATGGCGCCCTTGGCTCTCGCGGTGCCGCCTTATTGGAGCCCTACTCGGATGAGCATTTTCACAATGGGCTCATCCTTACGCCGGAAGAAAAAATGAAAAGCGTTTGCCAGTCGGCTATCGAATCTGGCTTTCAAGTGTGTACCCATGCCATTGGTGACCGCGGTGTGCGTGCCACCCTTGATACCTATGAATGGGCAATGTCGGCCACGAAAAACGAAAACGCCGATCTACGGTTTCGCGTCGAACATGCACAGATTGTGCATGGGGAAGACATCCCACGTTTCGCAGAGTTAGGAGTCATCCCTTCTATGCAAGCGCAACATCAGACCAGCGATATGCCGTGGGTGGAAGAGCGCGTTGGTGGAGAACGTATTCGCGGCGCTTATGCCTGGCGCAGTTTTCTGAAAGAGGGCAGCATTATTCCAGGTGGTTCCGATGCGCCGGTCGAGCGCCTAGATGTCGTCGCCCAGTTCAAAGCAGCGGTGACGCGCCAAACGCTGGAGGGGCAACCGAAAGGCGGTTGGTATCCGGAACAAAACATGACCCGTCAAGAGGCGCTGAACATGTTGACCATCTGGCCGGCACATTCGGCATTCCGCGAGCATGATCTCGGTCGTCTCACTCCCGGCTATCGCGCCGACTTAGTTGTTTTCGACGGCGACCTCATGACCACCGATGCCGACTCTCTGCAAAACTGCCATCCTGTGATGACGGTGTTCGCCGGCGAAGTGGTGTGGTCGGCGGAATCAGAGCTTCCTAAAGATCAATAATCTTGGTCGCGCGGTTCATCTCCATGATGATGTCATCCATATTGGAAATTTTCCCAACCGCCGGCGTGATTCCATAGTGCTCGGCGCAAGTGCCGCAAGGCAGAATGTCGACACCACGTTCTTCCAGCATGGTTAACTCGGCGAGTACTGGAGATTCGGCGGTGGTCAGCTGTACCCCGGAGTTGAAAAATGCAATTGTGGTGAGTTCATCAATCGCAATCGCCTTGCGTAAAAAAGTGCCCAGAACCTTTTGGCCTAGTGCAGGATCGCCTTCGCCAAGCTGTGTGCGTTTGATGACAATGAGAGTGCTCATGTCTGGAGTATAGGCAGCACGCTTCTTATTCCCTAAGGATTCCACGCACGACCGGGCCATGGAGTGCAGTCGACATCGGCCTCCCAAGATTGGGAATGAAATCAATCAAGTCCAGGGCGTTTGAACTAGTTGCTGGGCTTCTGCGCGTTGGACGCTTCCACCGCATTCCCGCTTGATGTTCGTGCCAGGGATGGGAAAGCTTGCAGTCTCCTAGGAGTCTTTTGGTGAATCGGCATCCGAAGAGAAGAGACGATTCAGAAAGGAGGAATAACAACGAGGGAAAAGGTAGTTCTAATCACTCCTGTTTGGATGATAGTTAGTGAAATGCTCGATTTCGCCGGAGTTGATAGATTAATGGAGCGTCTGCCCTTCGGCGGTGTCCTTTTCATATGGACCAACATCATTCAAGCCACGAAATCGAAGAGTTGCTGCAGCATTCGGGTTGGATTCGGAATCTAGCTTTCGCGAGTTTGCGGGATTTTGCGGGATTTTGCGCTGGCGGAGGACGTCACCCAGGAAGTTTTGGTGAAGGCATTGTCCGGCCCGCGTCGGTCCGGAAAACTGCTGAGCGCTTGGCTTGCTGCTGTGACTCGCAATCTTGCACGAAACGAGTTGCGCGGAAAGGGAAGGCGGCGTGCCCGTGAAGAAAAGGTTGCCCGTGGTGAGGGATATGAGGAGAACAACGATTCCAGTGATTTGGTATCGGCCTACCAAAAACTCGCGTTTGGGTTAAAGGCATTGCCACCACACAGTCGCCAAATTTTGGTGCTTCGTTTCTATGAAGAGTTGAGCTTTAAACAAATCGCCGAGCGGTTTGGAGTGCAGGAGAGTTCGGCACGCGTGAAGCTACATCGCGCTTTGGTGGAGCTGCGTACGGTTTTGCATGCGGATGGAACGGATTGGCGGGCGTGCTGCTTGGTTTTAGCGCCCAACGGTAGTCCCTTACTGCAACCTCAGCGGCCTTGGTGGCCTTCATTGGGAATCCCATTTGTAGCTGCCAGTGTTCTGTTTTGGGGTGCCATCTCGTGGTGGAGTGGCGCCGAGAAGGACTCTGTAACTTCTTTGGGACCGAGTGTGTTGGAGACGAGTAGTTCTAAAACGCCTAGTTCCTGGATAGATTCCGTTGAGGCGCCATCGTCCTTGAACCGAAAAGAACTGCCCCAGAGTTCCGCTCTCATTTCAGGCGCAGAAGACAAATCGGAACTGGAAACTGTGTACGGAAAAGTGTTCGCGGAAGGTCGGCCGGTTGCAGGAGCAGAAATCAAAGCATGGCAGGATGGTCTTTTTCAAAGTACCGAATCTCATGCCGATGGCACCTTTCAACTTCAGTTGGAGCCCACCACGGTTGCGGCGGTGAGTGGAATCAAGGGCGAGCAACGTCGCATGGTGAACAAACGACCAGATCGGAATGAACCGCTTATTCTGGATTTGCTTCCACCCTTGGAGGAACCCTATTGGATTCAAGTCGTGGACGGTGATGGCAACCAGCCGATTGAGGGCGCATCTGTTCAAGTATTCATCAATTGGTCGGGAACGCAGTGGGGCGCCTTAGTGCCTGCGCAAGCGCTCGAACTTCTTGCACAAGGCTTTACCGATGATGAGGGGAAATTGGAACTACCTACTTGGGCGGCAGATGTGAGTTTTATCCAAGTGGTTCAGGCGGAAGGTTATCTGCCGTATAAAACGAATAGCAGAACGGCAGAACTTTCACGAGGTTCGGCCCTGCCAGTTCAATTAGTATTGCCCAATGGTGCTCCGATAGCGCAAGCGGAAGTGCGCTTAGGCCTATACGCTGAGAAAGCGCACCGCACCGATGCAGAGGGTTTTTTGCCGGTGGTTTCGGAATGGGAAGACAATTCCTATAAGCCGAAACCCTTTTCCATACCAAAGATCATGATTGTGGCTCTTGCCGATGGAAGGATTTGGCACGGGAGTTACTACTCGATTCAAGAAGAGGAAGTGCAGGTGCTTGAGGACAGAATGCGCATCACCGTGAATGACACTCCCATTCTCGTGGAGTTGCAAGATGCCGAGCTTCCACAAGATGCTTGGGTGGAAGCGCGTTGCGTGACTCGCTCGTTCACGACGATGATTCCTTCCGACCCCGATGCTATGTGGCAGAAATTGGAGATGAGAGAAGAGACCGCACTTACTGAAGGCTGGATTGGTTCGGTCAATCAAGTGGAAGCACGTTTGATGCCGCAACGGATACCTCTTGGGCTATTCAAACTCAAAGAAGGGAAGGCGCAGGTTTCCTTTTCATTGGCAAGGATCAAAATCATTTTGCTAGGTTCCGCCGTTGAAGCAAAGGAAAAGTTGTTTGTCGTTTTGCATGGAACTCCGATATGGAGTGAGGAAACCAGAGTATCCATGGAAAATGGCGTGGCCGAAACGGATTTCGTCTTCGTGAAGAAAGGGTTTCTGGATGTATCCATAGAACGGGCCGATGGCACCTCTCTGTACCTTGTCGGAGAGAGTCCGCCTTACAGGCCTCAAATTCGAATTAACCCCCAACTACCTTACTCGGAACACACCATCCAGCAGCTGGAGTCACAAGAAGAAGAGGTTCTGTTCCGCGTCGATGGCGTCGCCTTAACTGGAGGAACAGCCGACAGCAATCCGATTTCTCACGAGGGCATCAGCAAAGTACCCTTCGACACTTCAGGACGCCCAATCCTGCAGCACCTCCGCATGCGGTTGTCCGTGGATCTTCATGAAAGACCGGGCGGTCCAGTCATGTCGATTCTCAATATCGATCCGAAACGCCCTTTACCTGGACGCCTGACTCGCGATGCGCAAGGTCGGCATCAGTGGGACTTTGAACTTGCCCAAGTGGAGTTGGTGGTTCCAGCGACATCCTTCCGAGGTGACCGAGAGATCTATCCAGCAATCCCAGGAATCAATTCAAAAATGCCTTGGCCGCCAAGGCGCAACACCGGTTGGTCTGATTTTCAACCCCAGATGGACATCCCACAATCCGGTTGTATCGCAGCCTTCCGCGTTCCCGCCGGCCACTATGCCTTCAAGGTGGACAGCTTCACCTTTGGCGGCCCCGATGGAATCGATTTCCCTGCAGGTCAACTCACTCGATTAGAAGCTGATGCTGCTCCGGTTGATGCGGCAGAGGAGCATGAATGAAAAACCCTTCAACACCGCGCATGAAAAAAGCCCCCAGCAGTCCAAGACTGCCAGGAGCTTTTTGAAAACCGTAAACGGTTCTACATCACAGCTTCAATGCCCAGATCGCCAAAACCCTTGTCCTCGAAGTTCTTTTGGAACATGCCACGCAGCTTCTCGGCAGCAGTGTCATATGCAGCTTTGTCTTCCCAGGTGTTACGCGGATTGAGAATCTCGCTTGGAACTCCAGGGCAGGAAGTTGGCATGGCCAAGTTCAGCACCGGGTGCATTTCGGTTTCAACACCATCTAGCTCGCCATTCAARGCAGCATCTAGCAAGGCGCGCGTGTGCTTAATCGAAATGCGCTTGCCTACTCCGTAAGGACCTCCGCCCCAACCGGTGTTCAACAAGATGCAACGGGTGTCGTGCTGTTCCATCTTCTCAGCGAGCAACTCGGCGTACTTGCTTGGGAACTGCGCCATGAATGGAGCGCCGAAACAAGCGGAGAATGCAGCGACTGGCTCAGTGATGCCAACTTCTGTACCGGCCAACTTTGCAGTGAAGCCAGAAACGAAGTGGTACATGACATCCTTTTTATTCAGAATGGAAACTGGAGGAAGCACACCGAATGCATCGGCAGTCAATAGCACGATGGTCTTAGGGTGTGGGCCTTTCGCGCCAGGCATGACGTTTGGGTTTGCAGCGAGCGGGTAGCTGAAGCGCGTGTTCTCGGTGACCGAGTTATCAAACAGATCCAACTCTTGCGGATCCAGGTCTTCCATCTTTTTACCCGGAAGTGCCGGCACGTTCTCGATAATGGTGCCTGGCATAGAGAGAGCTTGTGCAATCACCGGCTCATCATCCTTGTCCAAGTTAATCAACTTGGCGTAGCATCCGCCTTCCAAGTTAGAAACACCAATGCTGGTCCAACCGTGCTCGTCGTCACCGATGAGCTTGCGGTTCGGATCGGCCGACAAAGTGGTCTTTCCGGTGCCGGAGAGGCCAAACAGAATCGCGCCATCGCCCTTCTCGCCAACGTTGGCGGAACAGTGCATGCTCATCTCGCCCATTTCAGGAAGCAGGAAGTTCATGACCGTGAACATGGATTTCTTCACCACACCACAGTAATCGGCGCGGCCAGCAACCAACACGCGACGGTTGGCGAAATCCAAACATGCAATGCGCGTTCCAGGAGTGCCATCGCGCTCGGGATCACAGTGGAAGCTTGGTGCGTTGATCATGGTCCAGCGCTTGCCATCCTCATCTTCGACGCCTTCAATCCCATGCATGAACATGTTGTGGCAGAAGAAGCTGTGCGTAGCGTATTCCGAAATCAAACGGTAGGGGCGGGCGTAGCTTGGATCGGAACCGCAGTAAACATCCTTTACGTAAAGGTGACTTGCGTTTTCATTCAAGTGTGCAACCACGCGGTTAAACAGGGCGTCGAACTTGGCCGGATCAAACTTCTGGAAGTCAGGCTTCCACCAAATGCGATCGACGAACTCTGGCGAGGCCACACCAAAGGTATCTTTGACTGGACGCCCGGTACAAGTCGGGTCGGTGTAATAAACCAGCGGGCCATTCACGCCCAACTTGGTCGGGAAGGCTTTCTGCGCATCGTCCGAGCCTCCTTCCGTAACGCGGCCACGGTCATTGGCGATGGCCTCTGCAAAAAGCTCCTCTTTCGAGAGGTTGATACGGAGCTCAACGCCTTTCAGGCCGAATTGGGCCTCTAGTTCTGCAGCGTGGCGGGATTGGGTGGATTCAGTCATGACAAAGTCCTCACGAGGGGAGGTGGGGTCCGAGAAGCCACGCATTCTACCGGAAACCTGGCCGCATTCTGGCGGGTGATTCCGCGGCCGAAATCGCTTAGGCCTTCGTTGCTTCGCTTTGACCATAGCGGAACTATGGCCTACACCTCGCGCCTTGACCCAAACGATTTCACTCCACGCCCTCACCCGCCAGAATGCGGCCCGGCTTCCTCCGAATCCGGCCTTTTCGGCCCCTGAAATATTCTCTAAATTTTCAACTACCAAAGTAGTTTGGGCGCGTAGGGTAGGGCCATGAGCAAACGTCACCGCCTCGGAGACCTTCAACTCGCGATCATGCATGTGCTGTGGTCCGAGGGCGAGGCGACCAGCAGTCAGGTCCATGCCGCCCTCCTGGAGGAGCATGGCCTCGCGCCGACCACCATTGCCACCATGCTGAAAAAGATGGAGGCCAAAGGGGTGTTGAAGCACCGGAAGGAGGGGCGGATTTTCGTTTACCAACCGACTGTGGCTGAGGAGCACGTCCGCCAGACCATGGTGGGGGAACTCGTCGGGCGCCTGTTTATGGGCGATACCGCGGCTTTGGTAAACCATTTGCTGACGGAGGGCGACATCGATGCGGCGGAACTCGCTGCTTTGCGGACCCGGATCGAGGAAGAGCGTCTAAAGGAGGGAGGGGATCGTGTCTGATTTCATCCTTCTAGTTGGGAGTTGGCTGCTTACCTTCCTACTGCACAGCACTGTGTGGTTGGGATTGGCTTTGCTCCTGCTCCGTCAGTTTCCTACCTTCACACCGGTGGTGCGCGACTGGATTTGGAAAGGCGTCATGCTCGGAAGTTTGCTTTCACCCACCCTCCAAGTCAGCGCGAGCACATGGCTAGGTTGGGACGGTTTCGGCAGCCAGCTCATGTTGACGTCACCAACAGCCCCAACCAACGAATCGCCAGCGCTGTTCGAAATCGCGGTTGAGCCGATGGGTCTCCCCGAAGCAAACGCCTACACCTTGGGACCTTATTTTGTCGGCGACGCCAACTTGGATCCGGCGCAATCTCAGTTAGCCATCATGCTGGCCGCCGCACCGTTGATTGATCCTGGCGTTTGGCCGGAAGCAGTCGAGCCACTCAGCCTTTCCGCCACTTTGGCCGAGGACGATGCTCTCGCAATACCACTATGGCTAAAAATTCTGCTTAGTCTTTGGGCATTCGGTGCGGCCATTGGTCTTTTGCACTGGGCCACCGCGGTGATTCGGTTGCGCAAGCAACTGGCATCCCGCCTCCCATTGACCACGGGGTCTTTGGTACGGAACATTCAGAAGGATCTCGCTCGCTTTGGAACTGCGCGCAGCCGACGTATCCGGTTCTCTCTCTCGGATCAGATACAAGTACCGGTTGCATTCGGAATCTTACGCGGCGAGGTCTGTCTGCCTATGCGCGCTTTGCAGGAGCTAGATTCTGCACAACAGCAAACCATGCTTGGTCATGAACTCGCGCACCTACTAAGACGCGACCCGCTATGGCTCAACCTCTTCCACTTCATGCAGCGCGTTTTGTTTGTCCAACCATTGCTGATACCAGCGCGACGCGAAGCGCTTCATGCCGCCGAAGAAATCTGCGATGCATGGGCTATTCACCGCAGCGGTAATCGCGTGGCCTTGGCCGAATGCTTAACTACCGTGGCGCAATGGTTGCGTCCTGGCAGTCGTCATCTTCCCGTTGCATGTATGGCACAACCGGGCTCGCCGCTCGGACGTCGGGTAAACCGTTTGCTTGACCAAGAATCGCAAGTGGCACCACGCAGTGCGGCAGTGCGCGGCAGCATTGCATGTGGCATGGTGGCACTTCTTGCCTCCATGGCCATGTTCGCACCGCAAGTCGCCGGGCATTTCCGCGCACCACTAAGCGGCGAAGTGAGTGCAGACCTTTTGGCTTTAAAGGCCGATTGGCAACTTGCCGAGGATCGCATTGTGTTCCTCAATCTAGAGATTGCAGCCCTTCAGCAGGACATGGCGCTAAGCCTTGGCGTGGATGAAAACGTGGCCAATCTCCATCAAACCCTCAACAACCTGCAGTTGCAACTCCAGCGCTTGGAGCAACTCAGCGACAACATCCGCTGGAACATTCAAACCCAAAACTAATCATGAATCGCACCCTACTAACTTTGACAGGCCTTTTACTGGCCGCGCCGTTGGCTGCACAACAGCCGAGCGCAAATGAAATCAAAGCTTCGAAACTTCTGCAGCTGAGTGCCGAAAAGGCGATGGCTGGCTATGAAAACGAAGCTCAAAAACTTGCCGAAAAGGCGATGGAACTTCTGCAAGCACCACAGGAATTCCACAGGCAAGTGAAAACGGTTGAAACTCTTCGAGGCAAAGTGGTCATGGACCATGCCCCGCAAAGTCGGATTGTAATTGTCGAAGGTGCAGATGGACAACAAGTGCTCGAGGTGATTTCCGAGGAGGCCATCAATGTGGATTCCGAGGGTAATTTTAGCTTTGGCTGGTCGACCGAATCTCCTGAAGAAATGGGTCTAGTCATTGACCTAAAAGCTTTGGGTTATGCAGGCGATGATGTCCATGAGGAAATGGTTTGGATACAAAAGCCTTCCGAAGGGGGGGAGTACATCGTCAGGAGTGGCGATGCCAGTATTCAGATCGTCCCAATGCTCGACGGTGAGGTGGTCCATGAGGAATACCATTGGTCGACTGCTCCTCCTCAAGTTGGGGAGTACATCGTCAGAAGCGGCGATGCCAGCATTCATCTCGCCCCGATGGCTAACGGTGATTTGCATCAGCAGTTGCGCGAGATTCAGCACGAGCTTGAGTCATTGCGTCACGAGTTGCACGCGCTCCGTTCGGAGATGGGTGGCGGACGTCGCGGTGGCATGCAGGGTCAGCGTCGGGTCATGCGTTTTGGCGGCGGCGGCGGTAACTGGGTCCCGGAAGGAAACCTTCAGCTCCGCGGCGGCAAACGCCTTCACTACACTGAAGATTTCCAACCTGGTCAAATGCAGCGCATCGAGCTGCACGGCATAGAAGGCCTTCCACAAGACCTGCGGCTCCACACCCTTGGCCTTGAAGGTCTTGAAGGCCTACATAGCCTTGAGGGAATCATGGAACTTCAGGGCATGCACGACGTCATCAAGTTAAAGGATCTGCGCAAGATGCACGAAACGGGTCAAATGGGCGAGCTGCATGAAATGCACTTCGGTGACATGGAAGGAGCCGACTTTGACTTTGATTTCGAACTTGATGGGCATGATGGTGCAGAAGTGCACAAGGAAGTTGTCGTCATCGTCAATGGTGAGAAGTTCACCGGCGACGCAGCTGTCAAGAAGCTGGAAGAGCTCAACATGGGCGACATGACTGGAGGCAAGATTCGCATGCGCGTTGAAGGCCACAAGGGCGCTTTCCCAACTCCACCGGAGCCACCGAAAGCTCCTCGCCAGAACCGCTGGCGCTCGAAAGGTCACGATCACGAAGATGCCTAATCGAGTCTGAATGCTTAGGCAGGCCACCTAGGTGTTGGAGCACCTCGTCTTTAGGGAGACGGGGTGCTTCGTTTTAATTCCGCCTTGAAGGAAGCCTTGAACCGTTTCCGTCTACTACCTAGAAGCACGTTATCATGGGCGGCTCGATTTCCGGGATTCACCCTGGTTTGGTCGATTCGCCACCCAAAGCTAAGCGCTTCATGTCTGCTCCCAAGATTGTCATCGCATCTGCGGTACGCACACCGATTGGTCGCTTTAACGGCACCCTGGCCGGTATGTCGGCACCAGAGTTGGGCGCTGCGGCAGGGAATGCAGCGCTAGAAGCGGCATCGGTGAGTGCGCAAGAGGTCGACCGCGTGATCATGGGTTATGCGCGTCAGGCTGGAGCGGGCCCGAACCCAGCTCGCCAGATGCAGCGCCTCATGGGAATTCCTGAAGCTTCCACCGCTTGGACTTTGAATCAGGCTTGTGCGTCTGGCTTGAAAACCTTGCAGATGGCTGCGGATGAGCTGAAGTTAGGCCGCGCGAAAGTAGTCATGGCCGGTGGCATGGAAAGCATGTCGCGCGTGCCATTTATGTTGGATCGTATGCGCACCGGATATCGGCTCGGCGATGCACCCGTGATCGATGGCATGTACCGGGATGGATTCCAATGTCCCATCGCCAACATGATCATGGGCGAGACTGCGGAGCTGTTGGCGCAAGAGCGAGGCATTACGCGCGAGGAGCAAGATCGGTTTGCTTTGGATTCGCAGCGTAAGGCGGGGGAGGCCCGCGACGCGGGTCGTTTCCAAGATGAAATGATTCCGCTGACGATCAAGTCGCGTAAAGGCGAAACCGTGCTCGATTTCGATGAGCACATGCGCCCCGATGCCACTCTTGAAAGCATGGCTAAGTTGCCAGCAGTGTTCGCCAAAGAAAACGGAACCGTCACGCCTGGCAATGCATCGGGCATTACCGATGGCGCCGCAGCCTTGGTTTTAATGACTGCCGAGGAAGCGGAACGGCGTGGCATTAGCCCACTAGCTGAGTTGATGGATGTGGAAGTCACCGGTACCGATCCAAAACGCATGGGGCTTGGTCCAGTTCCAGCGACCAATCAATTGTTTGAGCGCAATGGTTGGCAGATGTCCGACTTCGGATTGTTCGAACTCAACGAGGCCTTTGCCGCGCAAGCTTTGGCATGCCTCCAGGAACTTCCGATTCCACGGGAGTTACTTAACGTCAATGGCGGCGCGATTGCTCTAGGCCATCCGATTGGATGCACCGGCGCGCGTATTGTCGTCACCCTTCTACACGAGATGCGTCGGCGTAAAGTCGATCGCGGTCTCGCCACCCTCTGCGTGAGCGGAGGCCTCGGCATTAGCGCCGGATTCCAACTTGTTTGAGATGAAAATTCTTCACTTAGTACCACTTTTTGTTTTAGCTGCTTGCAGTGGCCAAGACGTAGGCAATTCCGCCAATGCTTCAGCATCGTCCAGCGCCACGGATGGCGGTTGGGAGCCTGCAGAAAGCGGCACCGAAATTCCGGCAGCACTCGCCAATGCAGACTTGCCGCAAGTCGGCCAGCAGAACCCGCGTGCGCCAAAAATTTCTGGCCCAAGCTACAAAGCAAGCCGTGAAGCTCAGTTTCACTTTGAAACCGAAGCCATCTCCGATGCAGAACTCAAAGAGTTCTACGTCGAAATGGACATCACCATCGACGCGGAAGAAGTCGGCACCATGACCTTCGTGTTGTGGGGCGATGAAGCGCCAATCGCGGTGCGTAACTTTTTGCGTTACGCCGACGAAGGTTATTACGATAGCAACAGCTTTCACCGCATTGTGCGTGACTTCATGCTGCAAGGTGGAAGTGCGAACAAGTTGGGCGGAGGCGCAGCTCCTTACCCTTCCATCAAAGAAGAGTTTTCGCGCGACCCAAAGCGTCGCCACCGTTATGGCGTGTTGTCCATGGCGCATACCGGCCAAGTCGATTCTGCATCTAGCCAGTTCTTCGTGATTACTGAGACTCGGTCACCATCGACGCAGAGTCTCAACGGCAAGTACTCGACCTTCGGAATCATGATTCACGGGGTAAGCACTTTGGAACGTATTGCCGATATCCCGACCACCCTCAGAGGTCGTGAAAAGTCGAATCCAACCCAGAAGGCACTGATTTCTGAGTGTCGTGTTTTTCGCGGCGAGCCAAGCGTGGAGCGGGAAATCATCGAGCGCCCTGATATGGATCTTGGCGGTGAGGCGGAACGCATTCGCATTCAACATGTGTTGATTTCTTTCAAGGGAACCCGCACCGCCGCGACCCGCAGCAAGGAAGAGGCGAAGGCTTTGGCCAATGAAATCCTCAAGCGCGCGCAGTCCGGTGAGGACTTCGATGCTCTAGTAAAGGAGTTCACCGATGATCCAAGTGGCAAAACCACCACGCCTCCGGGAACTTACTCCATGCTCAACCACGGTTGTTTTCCACCAGTCGAAGAAACCGAAAAGTTAATGGCTCTGCAAGTTGCCATTGAAGGTCTTCGCGACGAGTTGATGGCCAAGGTTGCGGCCAAGGAGCTGACCAATCCAGATGCCGGAAAGATTTTCAATGAGTCTGCAGAGGTGAAAGCCATGCAGAATGCGCAAATGGCCTCATGGCTCAATCGCGCTGACATGGTTGCAGCCTTTGGCGATGTCGGCTTTGCATTAGAAGTTGGCGAAATCAACATGTCGCAGTACGACATTACCTCCAGCCCATTCGGCTGGCACATCATCCGCCGTTACGAATAGAAAAATGACTACCCTAACTAACCCACAAGATCTCAGCGATCAAGAGCTGAAGAACGTTCTGCTCGACATCGAGATGAGTGTTGACGGCAACGTTGTCGGCACCGTCACTTTGGAGTTCTGGCCTGAAATCGCTCCGGCAACCGTGCGTAACTTTTTGCGCTACGCATCGGAAGGATTTTACAACGGCAAGACTTTCCACCGCATCATCCCGAACTTCATGATTCAAGGCGGATGCCCGCAAGGCACCGGTACCGGAAGTGGCACTTACGGCAACATCAAAGGTGAGTTCTCGAACGATGCCAAGTACAGCCATAAGCGCGGCGTGATTTCCATGGCGCGTTCTGCAGATCCAAACTCCGCAAGCTGTCAGTTCTTCATCTGCCATGGTGCAGCTGATTTTCTCGACAATCAGTACGCAGCTTTCGGTTGCATGATGGAAGGCGATAGCGCACTGGATAAGTTGGCAGCAGTTCCAACCGGCGGTGGCGGCGAAGGCTCCACCCCGCAAAAGGACTGCCTCATTCAAAGCATGACTCTGCGTACACGAGTTTCATCATGAACACCGAAGCACCCATCGAAGAAACTGGCACCGAGGAGTTTCAGCACCTCAACGTGGACATTGATGAAGCTGGCCTTGCATGGTTGGTCATTTCCCGCCCAAAAGCGTTGAATGCACTGAATTCGGAAGTCATCGAAGAGTTGCGCGATGCACTCGTTGAACTAGTCTCTTACGAAGATGTTCATGCCATCATCATCACCGGCGATGGCGATAAAGCCTTCGTTGCAGGCGCCGATATTTCGGAGTTCACTGGCCTCACCCCACTCGAGGCACGTGGTCTTAGCCAGACCGGCCAAGATGTTCTGGCCACCATCGAAGCTAGCCCGATTCCAGTGATCGCCATGATCAACGGTTTTGCGCTCGGCGGTGGATTGGAACTGGCCATGGCATGTCACCTGCGCGTGGCATCGACCACTGCTTTGCTAGGCCTTCCAGAAGTGAGCCTCGGCTTGATTCCTGGATTCGGCGGCACCCAGCGCTTGACTCGTTTGACTTCACCGGGAGTGGCGCGCGAGTGGATCATCACCGGCGACATGTTTAGTGCTGAAGAAGCGCATCGGGTGGGTTTGGTGACTCGGATTTGTGCTCCAGAAGATCTGCGCGAAACCACCGCTAAGTTGGCATCGTCCATCACTAAGCGTGGCCCAATCGCAGTCGCTACCGCTCTCGACGTCATCCGTCGTGGCTTGGAAGTGGGGCAGACCGAAGGGGAGAACATTGAGGCCGATGCTTTCGGCATGTTGTTCGCCACCGAAGATCAAACCGAAGGCGCTGCTGCATTCCTTGAGAAGCGCAAGCCTGAGTTCCTCGGCCGCTAGGTCAGGTGCGGGTCGAAGGGCCCGGCTGGCTTAACCAGGCATTTCAAAACGCAAAAGGCCGGGAGCACCATGTGTGCTCCCGGCCTTTTCTAATTCTCTGATTTACAGCGTTGCGACTTGGCTAACCAAGCAGCTTGACATATCAACCACTTGCACCGAACGTCCACAGAAACCGGCGGGGGCGTTGAAGTTCAAGGTGAGGTTGCCAGCGGCGTCGGCGTTAAAGAAACCGGCAAGCGTTGGGCTTGAAATCTCCAGGACTGCACCTGCGCAAGGGCCATTTGGAATGGTGAAGGAACCGGAGACACCGTGGGCTATGGCCAGCTGAGCACCAGGGTTTGCACCAGTAATCGAAAGGGTCTTGGCTCCCGGGCATCCACCGATGATGGTGAGGTTTGGTCCACCGTACTCATGGTTGTCGACGATGGGGCTGGATGGCTGTTGTGTGGCCCAAATCTTGATCGAGCCAACCGGCTTGCCGTGGTAAGTGAAGGGGACGCCAGCGCCTCCAGTCACATTGATTCCCGAGGTGGTGCTAATCAGCACGCGGTTGGGATCATAAACCTCGACGCGCACCAAATCGGGTGCGGTATTGAACACCATRATGTCAAAAGTAACATTGGTCACCGGTGGGTCATATTCCATCACCACATCCAGGCCGGCGCCGCAGAGGTTGCGCGAGGTTTGGCCGAAATAGCCATTTCCGTTCCATTGCAGGAACGGTCCGCCTGTCGAGTAAGTGCAACCAGGCTTCACAAGGTTGGGGCCGATACCAGCGTCTACGGTTGTATCGTCCAGCAAGCTGACGCTCAACGGGATGCCATTGGCAAAACCAACAGGATAAGTCTCAAAGTCTTCAACGGTTTGAGCGGAAAGAGGAGCGCATAGAGCGCCAAGAAGAAGGATGGTGCGGAGCATGATGTGGGAGCAGTGGGTGAAAAATCCCGGAGAGGGAGACTCCACACTAGCAAAGCTTGTGCCAGATGGGTTTGGATTTTGGGAGCATGGTGTGGGAATGTCAGGATGCATCCCCTTTGAAGGGAAAAAGCTCCTATATTTGTCCCTCATGCGCTCGATATCGGCTGGATTAGGCTTACTTGCTCTCGGACTGTTAGTTTTTATTTTCTGGCCAGCGGCTAAGGAGTTGCCAGCCCCTTTGCCTGAGGCCTCCACGGAGTTGGAAGCCCGCGATGCCGCGTCCTATTTATCCCTTTCTAGGAGCCAACAGGTGGGTTCAGCATTGGAGGAGCTGGAGAGAATTCCAGAGACGCCCACCCATCGAAGCACCGCCTCAACCGGGTTCCGTATTCAGGTGTTGTCTCATCACAATGACATCGCGATTCCCGATGCTGAGGTTTTCTTTTTTGCACAGTCGCGCTTAAAAGAAGAGCAGTTCCGAGTGAATGACAAAGCTATGAGCGTTACCCCGCATTTCCTTTTGGAACAAGGGGTCCGAGGCGTGACTGACAAGGATGGTTTACTCAGTTATTTGCCGGCCGAAGGCATGCACTTTGTCATGGCACGGAGCGGATGGCGGTACAACCTTCTGAGGATGGAGCCAAAAAATTTGGCGGACGCTGCGCCAATGCGCCTTATGGTGAAGTGGCCGGTGGCGATCAAAGTTGTCGACTTAGATGGAATACCGCTTGAGGGAGTCAGTGTCGCTTTAGCCTCCAAATTGGAAGACAGCGCACAGCCGGGTTGGCGAACTGGTGGCGACCAAGTAAGCGATAATAATGGCGATGCCATCCTGGGCTTTGGTGAGACGAAAGGATGGGGGCTGCCTATCAAGAAGCAGACTCTCTTCGCTTCGGCATACGCGCCGGGACATGCCCCGGTTGTTGAGGAAGTTTCTTATGCAGAACTCACTCCGAAACCTATTACATTACAGCTCGCTGGGTCCGGCCGAATCTTGTTTAAGGTTTTGGGAGACAAATCTTTTGCAGGTAAGGTTACAGCGGTTGCATGGAAAGAAGAACTTGCTTGGGGATTGTCTAACCGTCAAAACTTGCGTAAGGACCGAGCCATTTTTCGCAACCTCGGCTTGGGCCAAAAATATCGAATCGTCTTACGTTTAGAAGGCGCTTCCAAGACGATGACGAAAATCGTAAAGGGCCCAACCCATCATGGCCAAGATGTTTTAGTAACTATGGATATCGGAACCCCCTTGGAGTTGCGGGGGCGATTGGTGCAGGCTAACGGTACGCCTCGTTCTGTAGGCACTGGAATCAATCCAAGCAAAAACGTGGAGTACCTCATTGACGGATCCAAGGGAGTGGCGGGCTACACCCGCATCGGGAGGAGCGGAGATTTTAAGATTGTGCTTGCAGAAGATTGGAAGGGTGAACAGATGCATAGCATCACTTTTTATTGGTCGACTCATGGCCCCACGGGGTCGAAGGCGGCAAAACCCGAAGATATTGCTTGGAGCTCGCAGGAGATTCCAATAGACGATTCCTTGGACTTAGGTGATCTTGTTTGGGGGGCTTATGTTCAGCAGGAAAGCGTGGTTGCTGCGCAAGGTCGGGTTGTAAATGCTGGCGGAGAGGGAGTCGAAAACGTTTTGGTTGTGGCTGGAAATCTGCAGATGAACCCGAGTCGCGACTTGAATAAACGCGGTTTGCCTGCCATTGCCGATGATTTGTTCCGTGGCATTACCGATGAGACTGGGCATTTTGCAATCCTTGGGCATCCCATGGGAGGGGCGTTGCAGGTGCAAGCTTTTCACAGCGACTTTCCTCCGACGATTCTGCAAAGCTTCCCGTTTGGTGAGCAAGAGATCGAATTGGAACTGCTCCAATCCGGCTCAGTGTTGACGCGATTGACTTGGCCGCCTATCCCTAAATCGGACAAGAGCAAAAGAGATATGAGCTGGAGTGGCTTTAGTTTCTCATCGAAAGATATTCATGTAAGAGAGACAGGGTTGATTGCAAGGTTGGCGCTCCCTCAAGACTCTTGGTTTGAAGCAGACTCTTGGATTACCTCTTATGGCTTGTGGTCGGAGTCTCCACCGATGGTGCCAGGTATTTATCGATTGGGGATTTTTTTGAATGGAGCTCCTCAACCATTTCACGAGGTGAAAAATGTAGAAGTGAAGGCAGGGCAAGCGATTCGATTAGAAGACGATTTCCCTCTTGACCTGTCACGGTTCCTCGCCCGGACCGAAATCATCGTGCGGGCGGCTGATGAGTCCGAAATGGAAGCCACTCCTATGGTTGAACTCCTGCATGGGAGTCAGATTGCGGGAGTTTTTCATCCAAGATTGTTGAAAGAGCGAAATATTAAGGTGCATTTTCCATCCACTGTAGGTGTTCAATTGCGCATAACTTGCCCTGGTTTTATCACCCGCCTAATGGACCCGGTGGCTGGGAAGATGACGGTCACTTTGGAAAGAGTTGAGAGTTAGGCTCCATGAAGGCCAAAGGAATAGAATTTTCTAATCCTGTTGAAATCAACGCAGCCTGGCTAGCAATCGGTGGATATTTGCATCCTTTTCGATAGCCAGCCTCTAGAACCATCGGCACCGGCGTAAACGCTTTCGAATACCGCCAAGACTAGAACTCACCGCCCTGGTAGAATCCACGCCAAAATCCACCCTATCTCCGGGTGTGAAAAAACGCGAAAACATCCCATGAGCAAGCAATTGGTGATCGTCGGCGGGGCTCGAACCGCTATGGCTGAATTCTCCGGCACCCCCGGATACGGCCTCTTCAAAACTCAAACCGCCACCGATTTGGGTGGTCACGCCATCCGCGCCGCGCTGGAGCGCTCTGGCGTGAAAGCKGAGCAGGTRRACCACGTGGTCATGGGCAATGCCATGCARACCTCGGCCGATGCCATYTAYGGTGCGCGCCACGCTGGTCTCAAAGCTGGKCTTGCSAAYGAAGTKCCTGCKYTGACCGTCAACCGKTTGTGCGGTTCYGGAATCCAGTCRGTACTYAGCGCGGCTTACATGATTTTGGCAGGCGATGCCGATGTCGTCGTAGCMGGCGGYATGGAAAAYATGTCGCAAGCKCCGCACGTTCTGCGTGGTGCGCGCGATGGTTTCCGTTTGGGCATGTCCCCACAACTGGAAGACTCCCTGTTTGAATCGCTGAAAGATCCTTACTGTGGTTTCTTCATGGCGCAAACCGCCGAGAACTTGGCGACCAAGTATTCCATCACCCGTGAGGAGCAAGATGCTTATGCACTACGCAGCCACCAACTGGGTGCTGCCGCTGTGCAAAGCGGAGTGTTYGCCGATGAAATCGTCCCCGTGACCGTGACTTCCCGACGYAAAGAGTTCGTGGTCGACACCGATGACCACATTCGTCCGGAAACCACCCTCGAAGGTCTCGCCAAGTTGCGYGCAGCWTTCGGTAAGGAAGGMACYGTGACTGCTGGAAAYGCATCYGGCATTGTTGATGGTGCMGCAGCMCTGATTATCACCACCGAGGAKAAGGCGAAGGCSGAAGGYTGGAAYATCCGCGCCAAGATTCGTTCTTGGGCMRYYGCTGGYGTCGAGCCTGAGCTGATGGGTTTCGGCCCRGTYCCTGCCATGCGCATGGCTGCCGAGAAGGCTGGTMTWGCGATTGGCGATATCGATTACATCGAGATCAATGAAGCATTCTCCGCGCAATACCTCGCCTGCGAGAAAGTGCTGGAGCTGGACCGCGATAAGTGCAACGTCAATGGTGGCGCAGTCGCAATCGGACACCCACTCGGCGCAACCGGCACCCGTTTGCTGCTGACCCTCATGCATCAGCTAGAGCGCAGCGGCAAATCGACCGGTATGGCGTCGGCTTGCATCGGTGGCGGTCAAGGCATCGCCATGATGATCGAAAGATAAGCGAACTATCCCCTCAGTTTGGCCTAGAAGTGCCTCAGCGACTATGATTGTGGCTGAGGCATTTTCCTTTGGCAGCTAAAAAACCAACCGAGACCGTAGTGGTCGACATCGATATCCCGTTTTGGCGGTGGGTGTCCATCATGGTCAAACTCATGTTCGCAGCAATCCCCGCTGCGATCCTCTTTTCAATCTTGTTCCTGTTGTTTAACGTTGTGTTGAGCTCCATCCTTGGTGGCATCATGGTGCTCGGAACTGGAGATGAATCCTAATGGAAAAGAGTTTTTGGGAAGGTCGTTGGGACACCGAGCAAATCGGTTTTCACCTCAAGGATTTCAACGAATACATGTTGGAGTTTTGGCCGCAAGTTGGCGCTCCGGACGATGCCACCGTATTCGTTCCGCTGTGCGGCAAGACTTTGGACCTGCACTGGTTTGCACAGCAGGGTTATCAAGTACTCGGCAATGAAGTGGTTGCCAAAGCCGTGGCCGATTTCTTCCGTGAGGCAGAGCTGAATCCTACGCGCGAAGAATTAGATGGCGTGACATCGCTTGGCGCCGATGGCATTCGCATTCTTCTGGGCAACTTTTTCGATCTAAAACCGCAGCATTTAGAAGGCGTCACCGCTTGGTTTGACCGCGCGGCACAGGTTGCACTGCCGCCAGAAACCCGCGAACGCTACTACGCTCATTTGGCATCCATTATGCCAATAGGTGCCGTGGGGCTAAGTCTGGCCTTCGAGTATCCACAAGAAGAAATGAGTGGTCCTCCGTTTTCGGTGGAGGAGGCCGAGGTGCGCAAGCATTATGCCGACCACTTCAAAATCGACCTGATCGRGCGACGTGACCGCCTCGCCTTCGAACCGCGCTTGAAGGAGAAAGGCTTGAGTTATGCGAACGAAGTGATTTACCGGATGGAGCGGGTCTGATACTTCCGCATAAAGCGCCGATCAATCCAATCCTTCATCCACATCACCCATTTTCCGGTGAAGGTGGCGCCAAACTTCGCGCCAACCGCGCGGCCATCGCCGAGATTCAGTAGGGTGAGAAAATCATCCTGTGGTTGGTAAAGTCGCATCGGATGTCCGCGCAGCATGGCACGGAGATTGCGCTCCAAAACCGGGCCTTGGCGCACCGCATAAACTCCGGCCTTAGGAGTGTTCGGCGCATAAGTAAGATGCGCACAATCACCCACGGCAAAAACCTCTGGGTGATTTTCCACCTGCAAGGAAGGTCCGACGGGAATCCAGCCATCGGCCAAATGCGCATCCGCGCCGGTCGCCCAAATACAAAGATCAAATGGAATGCGTTCTCCATTCCACGTCTCCGCTTCGCCTTCATGTAAGGCGACAATTTTTTGCCCATGACGAAACTTCAAGCCGCGACGTTTGATCTGCCGCATGACCGCATTCTGCAAAGGGAAATCTGCATTTGGCAAAAGTGTATGACTGGAATAAAGCACGGTGGTTTCTGGCTTGACTCCGTGCTCCTGCAAAGCGCGATGATCCAAACAAAACGCAATCTCCATGCCGGCGGCTCCACCTCCGACTACCAA
Source organism: Planctomycetota bacterium (assembly GCA_002746235.1). Classification (GTDB taxonomy): domain Bacteria; phylum Planctomycetota; class UBA1135; order UBA1135; family UBA1135. The sequence goes on along the minus strand of NVWJ01000005.1, from coordinate 215,746 downwards.
GATCCGCAGTGGATTCTTGCCGCGTAAACGGATGGCATCGCGCAAGCGGGGGATGGCTTGCTGTGCAAAGTCCCCAATCGGACGTGTCGCCAACGCAAATTCGCGCACTCCGGGGACATCCAGGCCAACGACTGCGGAACCAATATTCCACGAGCAAAGGTCGTAGGACATGCGCATGCCATCGGCCAGTTCCACTTCCCGCGCATCCAAATCCATGCCCACTGCTCGCCCTAAAACCAGTTGGGCGCCCATCGCTTGCGCCCATTTGCGTAAATCAAAGCTCAGGGCATCCTCTTGATACTGGCCAGCGAGAAAGCCAGGAACCATGCCGCTGTACACCGCAGTTGGCTGATCGACCAGCAGGGTGATTTTGCAGTTTTCCGGCGGCTGTTCGTGAAAGGCTCGAAAGACCTCCAAATGCGCATGTCCGCCGCCGATCAGCAATAGGTTTTGGCGCGAAGATGGGGAACTTGCAGGCATGGTGGAACGGTAAAATGCGGGCGTGCAGGACGACAAACCTCGACCACGCGTAGGCATCGACCTGCGCTCCCAATATAACTCGCGCGAAGCCACTCTTTGGGTGGTGGGCGGAATCCTTGCGGTTTGCCTCGACATGTTTTTGGTTTACAAAGGACACGCATTTTCTTGGATGCGTGCGCTGCTCCCCATGATCGCCCTGCTGTTTTTTGATGAGCAACGGCGCAAACGTCCTAGCAAAGGCTGGCCCGGCATGACGCCCAATGGTGGCACGAAGCTTTGGTTGAAGGTCAGCTTGATTGTTAGTGCTTGGGCGATTTTGCTTTGGAGCCTGCTTTATGGAGTCTCCGCGCTCTTCGATTTCGGCCCAGGATTCACCAAGGTGGACCCTGAGCATATGCCGGTACAATTCTTTTCAGTCACTGTGATTGCACCGGTTTTAGAGGAGGGTGTGTATCGCATTTTGCTTTGCACCGCTCTGGCAACCCGTTTCCGCCACCGCACCGTCATCGCCATCAGCGGCACTGCATTTGCTCTACTGCATTTACTTTACGGCACCCTCGCGCCGACCAATCTTCTTGCTGGATACCTTCTTTCCTGGGCCTACCTTATGAGTGGCAGTCTGTGGATTCCGATTGTGTGGCACGCGGTGGGAAATGTTGCGATTTTGACTGCCGGCATGGTTCTGTTCCTGATCGCAGGTGCGTAGCAGCCGAAAAGGCCAATCCGCGGTCTGCCAGAGCTCGTGGAAATGCCATTCCGCGCCCTTTCGGCCGGTGGCTGGTACAATCTTGGTCTTGAAATCGGGCTTAAAGGCTTGATTAAGTCTGCCTGCGGCTCCGCGGCCGAAATCAAACCTTCCCTAGTCCCGCGYAATTAAGCAAGCAAATGAGCGATTCCTGGCCTCCTTCCGCGATCCGGTTCAACCCGGAAAAGCGCGTCCTCTTCCTCACCAAGGATTTGGATCTGTTGCGTAAACAACTCTACGAAGGWTTGAATCTTCGCATGGAGGATTTGACCATCGACGATTTGCTCGATGACATCAACACCGACGTCATGACKCCGGCATGGGTGTGCTTCCGTCATCGCCCRGCMGACATYGCCYTAGATGCYTACGCTGGCYTGCTCGAYGAAAGTGGCAAGCGCGTTTTTGANNCACGCGNNCTTTGATGGACGGCAACTTTGAAGCCATCGTTTCGGGTTATCGCAAAGGCACYGGCTCGAGTCGYGAAACYGCYGCGCAGTGCGAACGTTGGAGYGGYATTCGRTATGTCTTCGCCGCAAGTTTCGCGCCGATTCATGAGCGCAACAACATCAACCTTGGTCAGTTGATGGGSGACCAYGYCATGCTTKYWCGTYTGCAGGGTGGRGMAACGGTGGAGCTTGCCGARTTCACGGAAAGGTATGACCCAGTCACTCAGGTGATTCTGGAGCAAGGTGGTTTATTTGCGTTCTCCAAGAAAGTGGTCTCTGGTGAGATCAAATTGCCGGCGAATGCAACTGAAAAATGCGGCATGACCATGGCTGAAAAAATGATCGCAGCCAAAATGCTCAACCCCGGAGAGGCTGGCGCTTATGTGCAGGCCGATGATCCCGTGTTGGCCAGGGTCGATGGCGGTTACAGCCACGAATTCACCACTGCGCAGGTGCATGACTTTTTAACTGAGGAGTTTGGCGCGGATTATCAGGTGCAAAACCCTGAGAAGCTTGCAGTGTTCGAAGATCACTTGCTCTATGCCGATGGTGTTGCGCGCTTTGCTCCCTTCGCCGATCAGATTCAAACCCTGCGCGATTTACAGAAGGTGTTTCAAAAGCACACTGGCGTACGCGATTACTCCGCGGTGGATGGCGTGAGCCCTGGAATTTGTCACCAAGTGGCGCGTGAAGAGTTTGTYGAKCCTGGMGATTTCATYCAGGCCACCGATTCGCAYACTTGYATGGGMGGCGGYTCCAATGCGYTGACCTAYGGYGTTGGCGCGACCGAATACGCAGCTCTCATTCACTCGGGATTCACCTTTGTGAAGGTTCCGGAAACCATTCGCTTTGACCTGGTCGGCGAGTTGGATCCCGGTTGTACCGCGAAAGATGTCATGCTGTCCATCCTGGATAGCTTTGCCAAAAACGAAGACACCCTTAACCGTTCGATGGAGTTCGGCGGGCCTGGCATGAAGAGCATGTCGGTGGATGAGCGTGCAACTTTGTGCAACATGGCTACCGAATGCACTGCTCGTACCGGTATTTGCGAAGGCGATGAAAAGTTGGCCGAGTGGTTGGCCGAGCGTCGTCCMGGYAARACTGCTGCSGAAATCGCCGCAACCTTTGTGTTCCCAGATGAAGACGCGGTGTACAAAGGCGGACGTTTCGAAGTGGACTTGTCGTTGATCAAACCGCGCGTGGCCACTCCGGGCGACCCAACCTATGGCAAGGAAATTTCCGAGCTAGAGGAAGTGAAAATCGATATCGCGTACGGCGGTTCCTGCACTGCAGGCAAGATCGATGACTTCCATTTCTACGCCAAAGTTTGCGCGGAAGCCAAAGCTGCAGGTTTGAAAGTGAAGGACGGTTCCGAATTCTTCATTCAGTTTGGCAGCAAGCGCGTGCAAGATTATGCGCGTGAGCAGGGATGGATTGAGTTGTTTGAAAGCGTGGGTGTGACCTTGATTGAACCTGGTTGTGGAGCATGCATTGGGTGCGGACCGGGCGTTTCCGAGACTAGCGAGGAAGTCACTGTGAGTGCGATTAACCGCAACTTTGCGGGGCGCAGTGGTCCTGGTCAACTGTACTTGGCAAGCCCGCTTACGGTTGCAGCATCGGCCTTTACCGGACGCATTTCTTCCTTCCGCGAAGGCATGTTCTTGGCCACTCCGGCTGAGGTCTAGCCTTTGGCGCTAAAGGAACTGCGTCGGATTGCTCCGCTTTACCGACGTTACCGTAAACGCTACATCCTCGGCGTCACCGCTCTGATTGGAGCGGTGGTTTTGCGGATTTCGGTGCCCTATTTATTAGGCCGCACGGTTGATGTCCTGCGTACCGCCGCCGAAGAGCCGGCCGCCGGGGGTGTCGATGCCGCGAGTTTGACCGGTTTGGCCATGCAGGGTGGACTGTGGATTGCCGCGGTCGCGTTCATGGGCGCAGTGCTGCGTACCGTGAGTCGTTTGTTCGTGCTTGGCAACAGCCGGCGCGGTATTCATGATTTACGCAACCAAGTGCTCGGCCACTTAGTGAAGTTGTCGCCTTCCTATTACGGCAAAAATTCTACCGGCATGTTGATGTCACGCTGTGTGAACGATGTCCAGTTCGTGCAATCTCTCATGGGGCCGGTATTCCTCTATCTCGCCGAAACCGCTGCGCTGTACGTGGTAGCCCTCAGTTACATGGGTTCGATCGATATCCGACTCACCGGCCTTGCGATTTTGCCCTTCCCGTTTTTCCTCATCCGCGCCCGACGCCTGGCCACCAAGATCCAAATAGATTCGCGGGCCTCGCAAGAAGCTCTTGGTGAAGTCAGTGCCAAGGTGGAGGAAAGCCTGTCGGGCGGCATGGTGGTGCGATCTTTAGCCTTGGAAGACTTTGATCTCGACCGTTTCCGTCGGCGCTGCACCACTTATCGCGATATTAATCTCCGCCTCACCGGACAACGCGCATGGATGGGAGTGAATATGAATTTGCTCGGCTCCACCAGCACCTTGATTGTGCTTCTAGTCGGCGGTCCGATGGCAGCCCGCGGCACGATTAGCCTCGGCGACTTTGTTGCGATGGTGTTTTATCTGAATATGCTTGCTGCGCCGACCGGAGTTTTGGGTTTCGTGATCAGCTCCTTGCAACGCGGCACGGCTGCACTTCGACGCGTCGGAGAAATCTTAGATGTGGAACCATCCTTGGAGCAAGGCCGTGAAGTGGATTTGGGGCAAGGCGAAATCGCCATCAAGGACCTCACCATCGTGCTTGAAAATGCCAAAGGTGAGCCGCGCACGGTTTTGGACCAGGTGAACATCGACATTCCGAGTGGAAGCGTTTTGGGCGTGGTCGGTGCCACCGGTTCTGGCAAAAGCATTCTGTTGCGAGCACTGGCACGTCAATTGGAGGTAGAGGAGAACACGGTGTTCTTCGGTGGAAAAGATGCGCACGCCTATCGCCTGAAGGAGTTGCGTGAACAGATTGGTTATGTGCCGCAAGAGGCTTTCTTGTTCAGCATGAGTTTGGCTGAGAACGTAGCGCTGGGGCGGCCAGGTGCCTCGGCGGAAGAAATTGCAGATGCGATTAAGGCGAGTCGTTTGGAGCAGGATTTAGTGCAGCTTCCAGAAGGTTATGACACCTTAGTCGGCGAACGCGGTTTGAACTTGTCCGGCGGACAACGGCAACGCACGGCTTTAGCACGCGTACTGCTTTTAAGGCCCAAAGTTTTGCTGCTGGACGACCCCTTCTCTGCCGTCGACGCCAGCACCACCGATGAAATCCTCAAAGGGTTAAAGGGATTTTTTGCTGAGTGCACTACCGTGCTGGTGGCGCATCGGGTGGCTACGGTGCAGCATGCCGATCACATTGTGGTGATGGAAGAAGGGCGTATCATCGAGCGTGGAAATCATGCCGAGTTACTGCAGCAGCAAGGAGCTTATGCAGCGTTGTATCAGCGCCAGCAAGAGCGCGCTAGCTTGCGTGAAGAACTAGGGGAGGAGCCTCTTGGATAAGGCCGGCGCCGCATTCGATAAAGGCCTAGTCAAGCGCCTTTGGGTATTTGTTGCACCACACCAAAGATGGCTGTGGAAAGGTCTCGGCATCTTAATGTTGGTCTCGGCATGCCGTCTGACCATGCCTTGGCTCATCAAGCTAGCCATCGACCAACACCTCGCAATCGGCGATTTAAGCGGTTATTACCCATTGCTCATCGCATTCGGTGGCATTGCTCTGGTCGACGCCCTACTGCGCCGCTCGCAAGCATTGGCTGTAGAAACCGGCGGTCAAAATGCATTGCTCGATTTGCGCATTGCGATTTTCCGTCACCTGCAACAACTGCCAGCCTCTTACTTCGACCGCACACCAACCGGGCGTTTGATTGGTCGCGTGACCACCGATGTCGAGGCCCTACAAGAACTGTTTAGCAGTGGAGTGGTCACCATTCTCGGCGACCTGATGTTCCTCATTGCGACCCTAGTCATCCTGTTCACCTTGCATGTCAAACTGGCCTTGGTTGCGATTTTGGTGGTGCCGGTGTTGCTTGGCCTGACCTTGCTCATCCGTATGCGGGTACGTAGCGCTTATGTTTTGATGCGCGCCAAACTGTCGGAGATGAACGGCTTCCTGCATGAACGCATCAGTGGAATGAGCGTCTTACAAATGTTCAATCGCGAGGCGGAAACGGTGACCTCGTACGGCGCCATCAACGGCGACGTTCGCTCCTCTCAACTTAAAACCGTGTGGTGGGAGACCACTTTATCCACCACGGTGGAAATGCTTTCCTCCTTCACAGTGGCGATTATTCTGTGGTACGGAGGCGGTTTAGTGGCTGAGAACTGGGTGCAAACCGGGGTTCAAGGAGGATTAACCTTGGGGGTGCTGTTCGCCTTCATCGATTACATGCAGAAGTTCTTTCATCCCTTGAATGAACTCAGCTTGAAGTACACCGTCATGCAGAATGCCATGACCGCCGCGCGTCGCATATTCGATTTACTCGATGAAGCGGAACGCCTGCCCGAAACCGATACGCCTAAAAGTCCGCCAGAAGTCTTGGGTGAAATTCGATTTGACAACGTCACCTTTGGCTACGACCCAAAGAACCCAGTGATGAAGAAGGTCAGCTTCACGGTTGCGCCCGGTGAAAAAGTGGCCTTGGTTGGAGCTACCGGCGCGGGCAAAACCACGGTCTTTAAATTGCTGACTCGCCTTTACGATCCGAATGAAGGGAGCATCACTCTCGACGGGATTGATCTGCGTGATTACGAAGTGCGCGATCTACGCAAACGCATCGGCCTGGTGCCACAAGACGTATTCCTTTTTGAGGGAGACATCCTTGAAAACATTCGCTTGGGCAATCCCAATGTAAGTGAAGAAAAAGCCATCGCTGCGGCCACCCGACTGCACCTCGACCAACTAGTCAGCCGCTTCCCAGGCGGATGGCACGAACCAGTGCGTGAACGCGGCCGCAACCTTTCCGCTGGAGAGAAACAGCTGATCTCCTTTGCGCGTGTCCTTGCCGCATCGCCGCGAGTCCTAGTTCTCGACGAAGCCACCAGCAATGTCGATTCGCACACCGAGCATATTCTGCAGGAAGCGGTGCACGACATCATGCAAGGCCGCACCTCGCTGGCCATCGCCCACCGCCTCAGCACCGTGCGTGACGCCGATCGAATTCTAGTTTTCCATCTGGGGGAACTGGCTGAGCAAGGCACACATGACCAGTTGATGGCGCAAAACGGCCTCTACGCCTGTTTGGTGGCCTTGCAATACGCCGAGGGCTAAGGAAACTCTGATTTAGTCTGACGGCGACTCCGCGGCCGAAATCGTCTGCCACAGCGTTGCTTCATCTTGGCTGTAGCGACACTACAGCCTTCGATTCACGCCTTGGGGCAATCGATTTCGATCCACGGCCTCTCTCGCCGGACTAAATCAGAGCTTGCCTAAGCGAGGCCAGGCTTAATCGAACCCCCTTTTGCGGCTGCTCTTTTTATTACTGAATAAAGAAAACCAGTTTCTTTGGCCGATGGAAAATCATGCTTTACCTTGTCAGCCTCTTAATAACACCATTGTTGGCTCAAAGCGGCCATGTTTTGGACGGTATGGGTGCCGTCAACCAGGGCATGGGCGGCGTCGGTGCGGGCCTTGCGGTCGAGCCTATCGGAGCGCTCCATTGGAACCCCGCTGCAATGGGTGGATTGCCAGAAGACCAAACCCGCCGTTTCAGCATGTCGTTGGTTGCCTTTTCACCAACCACATCGCTCTCATCTTCGGTAAATGCGGGTAGTTTCGGCCCTGGATTCCCAGCAAGTAATCTTTCTGGTGAATCAGAAAGTCAAACCTCAACCGCTTACATACCAAGCTTTGTCATGGTGAACGCGCCGAAAAACTCTGATTGGCTTTACGGAATTGCCATGTATGGCATCAGCGGGTTTGGGGTCGACTATGCCGTGGATCCAAACAATCCAATCCTGACTCCGCAGCCGCCAGCAGGCATGGGATTCGGAGCCATCTTTTCGGAATACACTCTGCTTCAGATTTCGCCCACTATTGCGCGTCGCCTAGACAGCGAGTGGACCGTAGCTTTTGCGCCAACTCTCAACGTTGGAACGCTTGCAGTCAGTCCGTTTAGCGGTACTAATCCGGACGATGCTAATGGCGATGGCTTTCCAAGCTATCCCATCAATAAGGACGCAGAAACCGCACTAGGCATGGGTTTCAAGATTGGCGTCTATTGGCAAGGTCGTCATGGTTGGAGTGCAGGTGCTGCCTATAAATCTCCAATCTGGTTCGGAGACTTCGATTTCGACGCAACCGATGAACTCGGTGCTCAGCGCAGCTATTCCTTTGATYTGGATTATCCTTCGATTTCTTCGGTTGGAATCGGCTTCACCGACCGCAGTGGTTGGAAAGTAGGCGCCGACCTGCGCTGGGTCGATTACGAAAATACTAGCGGTTTTGACAAGCAAGGCTTTGCAGCGGATGGAAGTGTGCTTGGGTTCCATTGGCGCAGCATTCCGATTATTGGAGTGGGAGGGGAGTTCCCCATCACTGACCGATTTAGTTTGCTAGGTGGTTTTGCTTGGAATGCCAGCCCGATTCGATCAGAGGATGCATTTTTTAACGTAGCCGCTCCCGCAATCATACAGACCCATTTGAGCACCGGATTCCGCTGGCGCTATAGCGACAGCTTGGAGCTTTCGTTGGCCTATAAGCATGGTTTCGCAAATGATGTCTCCGGCCCCTTTCAAGGCGCAACCGGCCCGATTGCCGGAACCAGCGTTGAAAGTGATCTGCAAGTAGACAGTCTCACTTTTGGCTTGAGCTGGGATTTTTAATCCCACAAATCGACTTCACTCCATTTAGGAAAAGGGTCGATAGTACGTAAGAGGGCAATCTGTCCCTAAATACTAAAAGATGGAAAATCACCAACTCGATTGCCGCGGCCTGAACTGCCCTATGCCTATTGTCCGTATTAGCCAAGCCATGAATGGTTTGGAAGCCGGCGAAGTCTTGAAGGTGCAGGCCGATGATCCCGCATTCCGCGCCGACGTAGAAGCGTGGGCACAAATGACTGGGAACGAACTTCTTTCCGTGGACGAAGATGGACCCATTACTACCGCAAACTTGAAGCGCAGTGCTTAAACCAACGACTCCTCCAACCGCCACTCAAAGCGGTAACCCCAAAGCGCAAGCAGCGCCCCATGGTGAGGATGTGTCCAAAAAGAAAGCACCACCGAAGGGCGTCACCATTGTCGCTCATAGCGGTGACTTTGATAAGTTAATGGCAGCATTCATTGTGGCTACAGGAGCTGCCGCCTCTGGCAAACCAGTCACCATGTTCTTCACTTTCTGGGGGCTCAATGCCTTAAAGAGCGGCAAGAAGGCCCCCGGCAAAACACTCTTAGAACGCATGGTGAGTTGGATGATGCCAGCAACCCCCAACGCCGCCCCTTCCTCACGCATGAATATGTTTGGCCTGGGCCCAAAGTTTTTTGCCGTGCTCATGAAACGCAACAACGTGCAATCGTTGAGCGAAATGGTGGACACAGCAAAAATGTTGGGCGTACGCATGGTGGCTTGTCGTATGTCGATGGGCATCATGGGAATCCGTGAAGCCGAACTTGTGGAGGGCATCGACTATGGAGGTGTTGCCACTTACTTGTACGATGCCGAAGGCGCCAACCTAAACCTATTCATATAACTATGTCCAATAAAACACTCCAGGTCATGATCACGGCTGGCGCTGAAGATCCACACAAAGCACGTCAGGGATTAGAAGCTGCACTAACCGCAGCTGCTATGGGCGTGGAAGTACATGTGTTTCTGACTTTGCGTGGTGCTTTTTGGGCAGAGAAGCGGTTGAAGAGCGATTGCTACATCCCTGGGTGCGAATCTATCCCCGCGTTGATCGTGGAACTGATTGCATTAGGAGTCAACCTAGAAACCTGCTCTGCCTGTGCGATTCATTTCACAGGCTCATGTGAAACAGGCCCCATTTTGATTGATGGCGTAAAGATGGGCGGTCTCACTACTTTGACTTCACGCACCATCGACGGCATGCCAACCATTACTTTTTAGGATTAGGAGAATGAGCGAAGCGAAAAACCCCATGAAAGAAGAGCTTGCTGTTCTTCGCGCTGAAAATGAACGACTATCCAAGCAAGCAGCTGGAGTGGCAGTGGCCAACGTGAATGCTGCTGAACTCATGATAAAACTCGACGAAGCCACTCAAGCTAAGAGTGCTTTTCTTGCCAACATGAGTCATGAGATTCGCACTCCAATGAATGGAGTCATCGGAATGTTAGAGCTACTTCTCGACACTGCGATTCAAGGCGAAGACCGGGACTATGCGCAAACCGCATTGAGTTCGGCAGAAGCGCTGCTTACCTTGATTAATGACATACTTGATTTCTCAAAGATTGAAGCCGGTCATCTTCATCTGGAGCAAGTTCCGTTTCGCCTCGATCACCTATGCGAAGCGGTCATGTCTATGTTTGTGCAGCCAACCGAAAAAGCTGGCATCGGTCTTGCTTGGTGGGCGAGCGCGGAGGTTCCTATGCACCTCAGTGGAGATCCCACTCGCTTGAGACAAATCTTAATCAACTTGCTCTCGAATGCTGTGAAGTTCACCAAGAAAGGTGAAGTTGGGCTTGAGATACGGACGATTCAAAACGAGGAGGGGAAATCTAATATCCAGTTTCGGGTTTCCGACACCGGAATTGGAATCCCCAAAGCCGCCCAGGACGATCTCTTCGAGGCCTTTACCCAAGCCGACAGTTCCACTACGCGTCGATTCGGCGGAACCGGATTGGGCTTGTCGATTTGTCGTCAACTCAGTCAACTCATGGGAGGAGGCATCTATGTCGAGAGCACTCCAGGCCAAGGCAGCACGTTTATTTTCGATGTCGACATGGAAGCTGTTCCGCTTCCTGCTCAGGAGTATGATCAGTTGCTCAAGAACAAGCGGTGTTTGGTGGTTTGCTCGTCCAGTGGAACATCGCACTCACTGATCCGCATTCTGCGCTCTCTCCAGGCTGGTGAAATTCAAGTCTGTCGCAATGGCGCAGATGGGAAAGCCGCATTGCAGGAAGCCAAGCAATCCGCAAAACCATTCGCGCTTGCCCTTGTGGATCAAGACTTAAGCGATGACGAAGGCATTGAAGTCATGAATTCAAGGGAAGTACGCATGGCTTCCAGAGAGACTGCATTCGTTTTAACACACGCCCGAAGTCAGGCGAAAGCCATGAAGGTCAGTGCCGCCGGACTTGGCGATGTAAGCCTCATGCGTCCGCCTACGCAACTTGGAATGGTGCGTGCCTTGGTGGAAACCGGACGTTTCGATTGTGTCTTGGAATCTAGTCAACAAGGGGCAGCCGGGGTGACCGCCAAAGAAGGGCCGACTCAGAGTGCCAAAATCTTGGTCGTGGAGGACAATGCCGTGAACCAAAAACTCGCCGTAGCTTTGCTTGGCAAGCTCGGTTACCAAGTGACCTGTGTGGAGAACGGTCAACTTGGGGTCGATGCCATGCGTAAGGGGGGCATCGACCTGGTGTTGATGGACTGCCAAATGCCGGTCATGGATGGCTACACCGCCACCGAAACCTGGCGTCGCGAAGAGGCTGCCCACGGTCTAGTCCACTTGCCGATTGTCGCCATGACTGCTCATGCGATGGCTGGAGATCGAGAAAAAGTTCTGCAAGCTGGCATGGACGATTACCTCACGAAACCAATCAATCGTGAGTTCTTGCGCGAAACACTGGCCCGGTGGTTGGGCGAAGTTTCGAAATAAGCTGAAGAAAGCGAATCCATTCGATTGGGTTCTGGTATTTTGTCCGCTTAAGTATGCCAAACCACGAACCATTGCGGGCAAACTGGGCAAAGCACTGGGAATATTATCCGAGCGTTTTGACAGTGGTCTTTGTGCTGGCCATGTTGTCCGATTCCTTACGATCCCACATCCTTCCATGGATGCGCGAAAACGGTCCGGTGGAGCTGGCAACCTTTGCTTTTGCTTTCGTGGCTGGATTTTTGGGGCTGGTGACAGCACGAAAAAGAACCAAGGCACGCGGAATTCAGAAAACCACCTTTTTTATGTACGTTTTTGCCTTGGGTATTTTGGTAGTTGCGCTGGAAGAGATCGCATGGGGGCAAGCATTTTTTGATTTCGAAACCCCAAGTTATTTTGTGGAGAATAATGCTCAGCAGGAAGTGACGCTGCATAACTTGAAAGGAATCCATGGCGCCTCGGATTACTTGTACCTTGTTTTCGGTCTTGCAGGATTGATCGGATTGTGGGGATTCCAAGACGAAAAGTGGCGGGCGATTCGGGTTCCTAAGCGATTACTTGCCCTCTTGCTGACCATCACGCTTGGGGCATTGTTCTCTATCGCGCAGGGAATCTGGCAGTTCAGCTCCCTTGAATCTGGTCTTGGACGAAAATTGGCCGAGGTCTTGGAGCTGTGGGTTGCGCTCACTGCCTTTCTCTACGTTTGGGGTCATTTTCGCTCCAGGCCGAAGAAATCCTGACATTTCAGGCCAGAATCTGATTTAGGACGTCATGACAAGCTGGAGTTCTAGGACCCCTTCGCGCTCTAGTTCTCGTTCACATTCTATTTATGCTCATGGTTTCCATCCTCCTCMCAACGACTCTCGCTGTAGCGAGCTTCGGCTTCTTTACTAATTCCATAATCGCTCAAGAAGTGGTCGGCGGTAAGCAGCGCACCAAGTTTGAATTTTCGCAGTCCTTACAAGTGTCCCGCTTGGGTGCCTCAGTTGCGGTGATGGACGATCTCGACGGAGACGGAGTTGCAGATTTACTGGTCGGAGCTCCGAACTTTAATCCAATCGGTAGGACGACCAAGGGCTCGGTTTTTCTTTATTCCGGCCAAACCGGAGAGCTACTGCATCGCTTCGACGGCGAGGTAGATTTTGATAATTTCGGAGCGGAAGTGGCCAACGCCGGCGACGTCAATGGCGATGGCACCGCCGACCTGCTGATTGCCGCTCCTCAAGCGGAAAATGCTTTTGGAGTCCAACAAGTTGGTATCGTCCATGTTTACTCTGGAGTCACTTTGAAGCGTATCTATCGCCTCACTGGAGATTTGTATCAAGGTCGGTTCGGATCCTCTATGGCAGGGATCGGCGATATCGATGCTGATGGCTTCGATGATTTCCTTATCGGGCAACCAGGAAACCCCTTTGGCGCTGACGGTTCTGCCTTTGTTTTCTCTGGCGCAACCGGGCAAGTCATGCGCCACTACCCGCCTGCCATCACCCGCGCGCAAACCGGATTCGATGTGGCAAGTGCTGGCGATATCGACGCCGACGGGACCCTCGATTACATGATTGGGTCCCCTTATTATTCCGTGAGTGGTCAAGGATTAAGTGGATTGATTCAAGTCTATTCAGGTGCTACCGGTGCGATTTTGCTCGAACTTGATGGAAATCAAACCCTGCACACCGTCGGCCGCGTTGTTGCAGGAGCTGGCGATGTCAATGCCGATGGCTTCGATGACATCCTTTTGGGCTTTCCGGAGACCGGACCTGATGGTCGTTTTTTAACCGGGGAAGCGTTAGTGCTTTCGGGTGTTGATGGTTCAGTTTTACACCACCTCTTGGGCGAACGTTCGGTCGGGTTTTTGGGCTCCGAGGTCGCCGCTGCTGGCGATGTCGACCAGGACGGTTACGACGATTTCTTAGTTTCTGCCGATGGAATGCATGCGGTTTTTCTGTATTCCGGAAGGACTGGTTTGGCATTGACTCGTTTTCAAAGTGAGCTGGCCGACACGCGATTCGGCTCTGCACTAGCCTTGGCTGGCGATCTCAATGGAGATGGCTTCCCAGAGTTCTTGATTGGTGCTGACAAAGCTCTCGGATGGGAAGGCACAGCTTCTCTGGTTAGTTTTCAGCCCCTCATGCAGGTGGACATTCATGCGCTCTCTGCAACCACCGGTGGCACCATACAGTTTGAATTGGATTTCCCTCAGAAGGCTGCTCAATCCGAGTTCACTGTTTTACTTTCGACGCAACGAGGACCAATGTACCGTGGCGTTGGTATTCCACTTCGAGACGGAAAAATGATGCGCGACTCGAAACGCGGTATCTATCATTTCGGCACAGGCTCCAACATGATTGGCAGCTTGGACTTACAAGGAAAGGCCAGCGCAAGTATGAGTTTTAGCCCCGGTGAAATTCCTCCACAGTTGGTAGGCCACACCTTTTATGCTGCGGCAGTGGCTGCCCCGAACCTCAGCGGCGATGTCGAATATAGCTCGGTGGCGGTTTCCTTTACCATCACGCCATAGGTGAAACGCATCATGGGGTTATGGGGTTACAATAGGCTCCATGAATACCCATCGCATCGCGGTGATTGCCGGTGACGGCATCGGGCCAGAAGTGGTCGCTCAAGGCTTGCGCGTTTTGCACGCAGCAGCCGAGAATTTTGGATTTGAACTCGACCTGACCGAGCTTCCTTATGGCACGGAGCACTGGCTCGCCACCGAGGAGATCTTTCCGGATGAGGCCTTTGAATCTCTGGAATCGATGCATGCCATTCTTTTGGGTGCCATCGGAGATCCGCGTGCGCCGATTGGATTGATTGAGCGCGGGGTCATTGGACGACTGCGTTGGGATTTGGATCTTTGGGTGAACTTGCGGCCCATCAAGCTATTGGACGAGCGTTTTTGCCCGTTGAAAGGCAAGRGCCCGGACGAYGTCGACATGGTCATCGTGCGTGAAAATACGGAAGATGCCTATGTGCAGAAGCCGCATTTTGAGAACAAGGACACCAAAGATGAAATCGCGCAGCAGGCCATGCTCTACACCTATAAGGGCACCGARCGYATCATTCGTTATGCATTTGAAACCGCRATGACGCGSCCGCGCAAGCATTTGACGCTGATTGATAAGGCCAATGCCGTMCGCGCGCAGAGTTTGTACACSCGGGTTTTCGCGGAGCTGTCGAAGGAGTTTCCGGAAGTGGAAACCGCACAYCTTTACGTCGATGCYGCGTGTATGCGCATGATTGAATCTCCMGAATCSATCGATGTTGCAGTGACCACSAACYTGTTTGGTGACATCGTCACTGACCTTGGCGCCATGTTGCARGGYGGYATGGGRGTGGCRGCWAGTGCCAACCTACGTCCGGGYAAAGTRTCSYTRTTCGAATCGGTGCACGGAAGTTTCCCGCAAGCTGCTGGCAAGAACATTGCCAATCCAATCGCYACGATTAACGCRGTGGCGATGATGCTGGATTACCTCGGCGAGAAAGAKGCWGCTTCYGCGGTAGAAGGTTCGGTSGCGCATCTGCTSACYTCSGGTGCTATTCGCAGTTTGGAAGTTGGCGAACATGCTACCGATGAGATYGGCGACATGGTGGTCGATGCYCTGTGCGCAAAGCAARGGCAGATTTARTCTGCCTGCGGYTGCGCACYATCGGTCCKGCTTGCTTKCTTAGAAGTGGAATCCGAMSGCGATRTAGCCGACGATTCCACTGAGCTGGTGCTCAAATCCTGAAGACRYYGCGTTGTCGCCGCGAATGTGCGATTCGGTGCGCGGCATGCCTTCATACATGAGRTAGGCCTCSACCGAGAAGTCTTCCGAGAAGGCCCAATTGACACCACCGCCAGCGCCGTARCCGAGGAARCCATCGGAYTCAAAGCTCTCGGTTTGRAACTCGAGGCCRAAGTTGTACATCAGTTGGCCGSTSARGAASGCGGTGACTGCACGACTGCCAAAGTACTTGCGCATGCCAACCGAAATCTGGGTCGCCTTGACCGGGTTGTCATCGTTGATCTGATGATATTGACGCTGATCCAAACTGGCGGTCGCGGAAAGYTGATTGCCAATCAAGCGCTCKAGTTCAATGCCGTAGGAGCTGAAGCTTTCCAGAKCTAAATCGGTACTGTTGACTGCCGGAGTGTTGGCAATGTCCGTRGCRATGGCACCCATGTCGGAATACGCCGCGCCGCGGAACTTCARCGTGTGRAAGCCACTGACYTGCTGCTTTTTAAKWTCCGAATACGGAGGAATGAAGTTGCAACTCACACTCGCCATMAGGCTGAGWGCAACAAGAAGGCCGGACACCGATCCAAAACGCATGGCAAAAGGATARCAGCGTCCGACCNNCATWATTKTNTACTGRATSACCAGCACCTTGGGGGCGGTGGTGAAATYGGTCACGCCATCGGTGACATAMGCCTGCAGGAAGAACTGRCGCCCTTCGAATGCYGGGTTCAGCGGAATGTTCACGTTGAGARAGAGGCTGCCGGTTCCTGAAGCGGCACGCTGAATGAGCGTGCTGCCAATCAGGAAATCCACCCCGAGGTGGTTGCTGGGGCTGGAGTTRGGGCCAGACAGYAAKGCSACTGGRAATCCWGGGAAGCCGTCGACCTGMACYGTAATGCTGCTRCCTTGCGCTGGSGTGGTGTCGCTAACCGTAAGRGTTCCAGCGAAARTGTTGTTCGCAGAAACGCTTGGCARRTTATCGAASACCARSACCTTTTCACTTCCYTGAAGGSWCATGTARATSCGGTCGTGRGCGAACACGACATCGTTKGGRAGARAGTGAAATCCGCCRSCSRKRYYSMKGAYKKMGMKSMKGSKSRSWRGYKKKKRRTTGARSRSKKSSRCYRRAWYTWWYTCWKKRRWKMMRMRACCAGCAATCGCCAGTAACTCTTGGCTTGGATTCAGTGCAAGGCCTTGACCGTTCACGCCTTCGAGGTCGATGACACGATCCACTTGACCGTTGGAATCTAGCTTGTAGAGGTGTCCGCCAAAATCTAGGCCGGTGAAGAAAGAACTGCCGTCGTTAAGGAATGCGATCTCTTGGCCAGATGGGTAGGCGAGAAATTGGTCATCGCGCTCAACGAACCAGTGATCGACTTCGTTGTCCAGGTTGATGTCCTGTTGGAACATGCCGCCTTTGGAACCGCTGAATCCGGCAAGGAATTCGGTGGTGGGGATGAACAGGGAATCGCCGAATGCAGCCAAGCGGCTGCCGGAGCGGAAGTTGGTGTTAAAGCTCTGTGCCGGGTCGTAACTCAAGGTTGCGATATCGRTGGCGTGGACATCGCCGGAGCCATCTTGGGTTGTGACCCAAAAGTAACCTTGGTGCTCGATGATGCCGAAAGGGAAACAACTGCCAATGAAAAACGGGTCGGGTAGGGGAATGGTTGCAACTACGGTGTTGGTGGCATCCCAAATCGAAACCGTGCCAGAGGTCGAGTTGGTGACTGCGCCGTAAAKAAARYYGCCKGCSACGTCGTAAGCGAAGGCCATGTCTTCCGGGAAMAATCCCACYGTGATGGTGGTGGTCACCGTATTGGTGTTCGGATCAATGACYGCAACTGCATTRTTGTTGCCGCCAAAGTCGCCGGAAATCGCGACGTAAATYCGATCRCTCACCGGCTCRTAGTTGATGCCGAACGCTTTCGCGCTGTTGAGTGGATCRCCAAGACCGAACAAGTCGATCTCAGTTTGAAAAGTTTGTGCTGCGGTAGGGGCAGCGAACAGGCCGRCAAAAAGYRCGGCACTKAGGCATGATTTAAGCATGACATTCTCCTTCCGGGGTCTCGCCCGGGGGTTAGCAGTCCGCGGAATGATTTTCCGTTRGGCTGCGAGKGAAGCTCACTTSRTGGCGGTGCTCCGACTTTGCACGAAAGCAGAACTTTCTAAGTGCATTTACGGTGGCGGACCCGTGGAGGAATTACACCTCCTTCCCCGGTCACAAAGTTTGAGCGAATTGAAATGGAACAAGCGATKTGAAACCGCTGTGATTGCRCATTCTACCTTTTTTCTTCGTGACCGTTAGAGGCTTTGCACGAGTTCCCGAACCGATTCTGGAGTTGGATGTCGGTCGAGGGAAGAATGAAACTCCGTGGCGCCGGTGGCTTGTTGTAGCTTTTTCAAATTGTGCGCACGCACACCGCCGCCAAGGACGATGTCCACCCGTCCATCCGCCAACTCCACTAACTTCTTGAGTTGGTCCATGCCCTGCTCCGCATTGCCGCGACATCCCGATGTCAAGATTCGCCGCACTCCATGCGCGATGAGAATCTCCAGCGCTGCTTCCGCATCTTCCACGTAATCAAATGCCCGGTGAAAGGTCACCGGCAGTCCATCGGCCACTTCCATCAGCCGTTCGAGTTGCGCAACATCCACCGCGCCCTCCGCTGTCAGCAGGCCACTGACCAATCCATGCGCACCAAGCGCCTTCATGCGCTGCGCATCTTCCAGCAAATTCTGGAACTGCGTTTCGGTGTAATAAAACTCCCCCGGGTAGGGACGCGCCATACACAAAACTGGAATGTCCACGGCATCCAGTACCGCAAGTAGGAGTTCACTACTTGGCGTGAGGCCATCCAACTCCAAATGCGAACAGAGTTCCATCCGATGTGCACCTCCTTCCTCTGCCGCGATCGCTCCGGCAAGTGTTTCAGTGCAAACTTCGAAGATGACCACGGCTTAACCTAGCTTTCCTTCGCTTCGTATTCCTGTTGCAATCCCTGCAACACAGATGGATCGGCCAGCGTAGTCACATCGCCAATCGCTTTGCCTTCTGCGACGTCGCGCAGTAAGCGACGCATGATTTTCCCGCTGCGCGTTTTTGGAAGTTCCGGAGTGAAGATGACTTTTTCGGGACGTGCGAGGCCACCAATCTCTTTAGCCACAAAAGCGCGTAACTCTTCGGACAACTCCGGAGTGGCCTCATAGCCATTGCGCAGAATCACAAAGCCAACTGGAGTTTGTCCCTTCAACTCATGCGCGATACCAATCACCGCCGCTTCTGCAACCGCTTCATGCGCAACTAGAGCCGATTCAATCTCCATGGTGCTTAGTCGGTGTCCGGAAACATTCATGACATCGTCCACGCGACCTAGAATCCATAGGTTGCCATCTTCATCGCGCTTGGCGCCATCGCCTGCAAAGTACTTACCGGGAAAACGTGACCAATAAGTTTCCTCGTAGCGCTCATTGTCGCCCCAGATACCGCGCAACATACTCGGCCACGGGCGGGTGAGTGCGAGATATCCGCCGCCAGCGCCAATCACCTCGGAGCCGTCTTCATTGAGTAGTTTGGCCTCAATTCCAGGGAATGGCGTGGTTGCTGAACCAGGCACCGTAGTGGTGATTCCTGGCAGCGGCGTAATCATGATGCCACCGGTTTCTGTCTGCCACCAAGTGTCGACAATCGGGCAGTTGCCGCCGCCGATGTGATGCAAATACCAAACCCATGCTTCGGGGTTAATCGGTTCACCCACACTTCCTAGCAACCGTAAGGAAGTTAAGTCATGTTGGTCCGGGTGCTCATCCCCCCATTTCATGAATGCGCGAATTGCAGTCGGTGCAGTGTAGAAAACCGACACCTTGTACTTCGCGACCAACTCCCAAAAGCGATCGAACTTTGGATAGTTTGGCGCACCCTCATACATGACCTGCGTCACCCCATTCGCCATCGGGCCAAACACAATGTAACTGTGTCCAGTAATCCATCCGATGTCAGCCGTGCACCAGTAGACATCTGTTTCCGGCTTCAAGTCAAACACCAGATTCGATGTCGCCAGTGCGCCGGTCATATAACCACCGGTAGTGTGCAAAATCCCTTTCGGTTTTCCAGTGGTGCCGCTGGTGTAAAGAATGAATAACGGGTCTTCCGCATCCATGGATTCTGGTTCGCAGGTGGTGGCTTGACTGGAAACGACATCGGCCCACTTCACATCGCGATCTAAATCTTCGGCGGAACTCTTCAGTGCGCCGCCGCGTGGCCACACCAACACGTTTTCGACGCTAGGGCAATCGGCTACCGCTTCATTCACCACTTTCTTCAAATCCAAAACCTTGCCGCCGCGCCACGCGCCATCGGCGCAGACAATCAATTTGGCTGCTTGGTCTTGCACGCGGTCCTTTAAGGAGGTTGGGCTAAAACCAGCGAAGACCACCGAGAAAATGGCTCCAATGCGTGCGCAAGCCAAAACCGTCATGGCCAACTCCGGCACCATCGGCATATAAAGAGTCACACGGTCGCCTTTTTCAACTCCAAGACTCTTCAGTCCATTGGCAACCTGACAAACACCGGCCAACATGTCGGCATAAGTGAGTGTGCGGCAATCTCCGGGTTCGCCTTCAAAGTGAAACGCAATCCGTCCGCCGTTGCCGGCATCGACATGCCGATCCAAACACTGAACACTCGCATTCAACTTGCCGCCGACAAACCATTTGGCATAAGGCAGCTGCCAATCCAGAACGGTGTCCCATTTTTTGTCCCACTGCAACTTCTCCGCCCAACTAGCCCACCAAGATTCATAGTCGGCGTCGGCAGTGGTGTACACACTTGCATCGGAGACATTGGCCTGCGCAACGAAATCGGCCGGAGGCACAAAGGTCCGATGTTCCGAAAGCAGAGTGTCGATGGTTTTGGGTGAGGAGTCGGTCATCGTTGATTCAGTCCGGCGCAAACGCCACGAGGGGAAGTCAAAACAAAGTCGGCGAGTTCGCGCACGGCGGGGAACTCGCTGGAGGATAGAGATTGTGCAACTTCACCTGCCGCAGCTCCAGGAGCAAAAATGGCACGCAGGGCTTTGCGGATGGCATCGCACTCATTGGGTTCAAAGCCGGCGCGTTGCAGGCCGATGCGATTGGCGCCGCGCCAGCGGTTGGGGTGGGCGCCGGTCACCATAGAGAAGGGGGGTGCATCGCGGGTGACCATGGAACCGCCGGCGACCATAGTGAGTCGGCCGACGCGGGTGAACTGATGCACCGCGGAGTTGCCGGACAAAATGCAGCGCTCGCCAATCTGAGCATGACCGCCGAGCGCACTTCCGTTGACCAGGACGACATCGTCACCGACCACGCAGTTATGACCGACGTGACTTCCTGCCATCATCCGCACGCGCGCGCCCAAAACCGTCTCTTGACCTTCGTCGGTCGCGCGATGCACGGTAGTGTGCTCGTGGAACTGACAATTTTCTCCGATGCGCACCAAACTGCGCGCGCCGTCGTATTTGTCATCCTGCGGCTCGCCACCCAACACAGTTCCAGCACGTAAGACACATCCTTGTCCCAACTCTAGTCGTCCTAACAGGTGTACCTGTGGGCCGATACGGCAGCCGTCGCCAATCACCACGCCTGGCTCGACCACCGAAAACGGACCGATTTCAACACCTAATCCAATCTCCGCGCCGGGCATAACCACGGCGGTCGGATGGAAAACGGTCTCGGCGGGGGAGGGATTCATGCAGATAGTCTAGAAAATCTCCTGACTAAGAGGCCTGTGAGGCGTATTCTGGCCGACGTCCGCATCCCACGCCGAAATCTCCGGAGACATCCCTTGAATCTGCGAACCCATCTCGCCGCTCTTTGCGGCACCGTACTTCTTTTTTCCGTCCCAGCTTTAGCCCAAGAAACGGGCTATTCCCGCACCTACGTCATCAAAGCCGATGGCGCCTGGGTCGGGCCTGGTATTTACTTTGAACCTGCTTACATTCAGATCACCGACGGTCGCGTCGCGTGGATTAGTGAGGAGGATCAGCGTCGCGAGGGCAAGAACATGCTCGGGCGGTCCACCGGCAAGACCAAGATGATCACCGTTTCGGGGACCTTGGCACCTGGATTGGTCGACGCATGGAGCTCCTACGCCCCGGCCGACTTCCAATCCGAACGTCGTCCAAGTAGCACCCGGCGGGTGGAAGACTCTCTTCCCATGCAGGTCGCTATGGAAGATCCGGTGCTTTACGCCAAGGTCATGGCGGCGCGCGCGGCTGGAGTTTCCGCGWCTTACATGGCGGGCGGCCGATCTGGTCTGCGCCGTGGAGTTGGAACCGCGGTCGAGTTCTCAGTTTTGGATCTGCCGCTAAAGGCTGGGCGCGAGGCGCTCGACTTTGCAGTGGGCTCTGCGGCTCAATCTGGTTTCGAGCGCACTTTCCAGATGGAAGAGCTGCGTTCCGCCTTCCAGGAGGCCAAAGATTGGCGCACATCGTGGGATGATTTCGACGAGGAAGTTGAAAAGTACGACGAGAAACTGGAGAAGTACCAGGAGAAGCTCGAAAAGTATCTCACCGAGAAAAAGGAATGGGATGAAAAGCAGGAGGCCAAAGGTTCTCTTGCCGGCGAAGGTGACGATGACGACGACGACGACGACAAGGAGCCCAAAGCGCCCAAACGTCCGAAGTTACCTAAGAAGCCGCAGTCCTCGGTAGCACGAGACTTGCTGCTCGATGCCATGGATGGCGCCACTTTGGTGCGCGTGCACGCCGACCGAGTGCGTGATATTCGTGGTCTGATTAGCCTTAAGAAGGAGTTCGGATTAGAGCTGGTCCTACTTGGCGCTTACGATGCCGACTTCCTTGCCGAGGAGCTCGCAGCCGCTGAAATCCCGGTCATCCTTCCAGTGGTGCAAGACCACCACGCGACTCCAGACCCGGACCGCAGTTTTGCCAAGCGCTACCTGACCTTGCGCGATGCCAAAGTCACTGTGGCCATCGCCAGTGGTGGYTCCGACGGAGCCCAGTTCATGCTGCCGATTCGTGCMGGTGAAATCGTGGCGGCCGGCGGTTCCCAAGAAGATGTCTGGGCTTCGATGACCACCGTGCCTGCGAAGATTCTCGGCCTGACCGATTACGGCACTCTCCATACCGGGATGAGCGCCACCATGATTCTGTTCGAAGGTGCCAGTCCCTTCGACGCATCCGCGCCCTTCAAAGCTCATAARCCGAAGTAGTGATGATCCTTTCTACCACCCTGCTTCTCAGCTCTTTGCTCGCGCCCTTGCCGCAGCAAGAT
The DNA here is from genome assembly GCA_002746235.1 of Planctomycetota bacterium. Classification (GTDB taxonomy): domain Bacteria; phylum Planctomycetota; class UBA1135; order UBA1135; family UBA1135. Next base: position 193,318 of record NVWJ01000005.1, on the reverse strand, counting down.
GCCGTCATCCTGCAACCSGACGCCATCGTYRCTGCCGACGGAAGCCTTCAACAAGGCATGTCCGTAGTCGTGCGTGATGGACGGATTGTCGAAGTCGCCGCGGAACCCTCGACTTCCGGCACCAAAGTTCGCCTCGCYGGYGTTCTCGCTCCCGGCATGATCGATGCCTTCAGTGGTCGCGGCGCCGATCGTCTRCTCACCGAGCAATCSTTCAARACYACGCCCGACCTGCGCGCCGCCGATGGCCTGCAACTGTCTTCCCCAGTTTGGGAAGCGCTCATGGCGCGTGGAGTCACTGCCGTCCACATCACCCCCGATGCCACCAACGTAGTCGCCGGATGGGGCGCCTTAGTCTCCACCGCAGGCACGGAACGAGTGATTGAATCCAAAACGCGCATGATTGGCTCTTTGGTCCAGTCTGCAATCAATGACCAGCGCGTAGGTCCAAGCTCMCTAGCCGGTGCGATTGAAATCTTGGAAGMWGCCTTTGCCRAYGGTGCTGCYAAGGAGTATCGCAACAACATGTGGTTCTTTGTGGAGAGTGCGGAAAGCGCACGCGCCATGGAGGCCTTAACTTCCGACCTCAAAGACTCCRATAACCACGCCATCYTAATGGGAGATGTTGGAACTTTCGGCGGTGCCTTCGCCGGTCAACTGGTTGGRCTTCCGACCATGAGYTACGGCGCACTTGCRCGTCGCGCWGCMACYTGGAAACTYATGCATAARGCCGGGGTGCGGTTTGCATTCGGCACCCGCGCTGGAAATCGCGAATGGGATTCCCTGCGCACTTCCGCTATGGCACTCAGTCGTTTCACCGGCAGYGCMTCGGCGGCTTGGGCTAGCGTGACTTCCAACCCTGCTGAAATGTTGGGCATGGAAAGTGAGGTTGGCAGTTTGAAGGTTGGCGCCCGCGCTGACCTTGTGCTGTGGACCGGGCATCCGCTCGACTCTACGGCAACCGTGAGCGCGGTCTTTATTGATGGCGCCACCGCTTACCAGGCACCAAGCGAGGAAAACTAATCATGATGATCAGCACAATTCTGAGTCTGTGTTTTGCGCTTCCAATGGCGCAACAAACAGATTCCATCAGCTTGTCGGTGGATCGCCTGCATGTAGGCAATGGCGAGGTCATCGAAAATGCCTTGGTGGTGTTGGAGAACGGCAAAATCGTCTCCGTCATCGCTGGCGGTTCTGCAGCGGGCGCGATTCACGTGGAAGGCGCCGAACTTTCCCCAGGTCTGGTCGACGCCTTTTCCTTTATGGGAGTCGGCGGTGCCACCATGGAGGAGTCGCGTGAATCCACCCCTTCTATTTACTTGGCGGATACGGTTGCGCTCGATGCACCGTCTTTCGCCAACGCCTTAAACGAAGGCGTCACCTCGGCCTATCTTTCACCGGACAGTTTGAATGTGATTGGCGGCATTGGCACCGTTGTGAAAACCGCAGGTGGTAGGAATACAAACTTATTCGCCGATGCAGGCAGTGCAGCGCGCATCATTGAACGCGAAGGTGCGCTGAAAGTAACCCTTGGCAACGATGCCTCGATGGGGAACTTCACCCCACGCGGACAGTTCACGCGCAACTACACCGCGCGTCGTCCGAACACTCGCATGGGTACGGTCTGGGTCGTGCGCCGCGAGTTCTATCGCGCCAAGGCTTATCAGAAAGCTTTAGCCAATGGCGAGAAACTTTACGACAAGGATCTCGAAGTTCTGGTCAAAGTTTTGGAAGGCGAAATCCCGCTGCGGGTGCAAGCGCGTCGCAGCCACGATGTACAAACCGCCTTGCGTCTGCAGGAAGAATTCGGTTGGCCCAACCTCATCATTGAGGAAGCCACCGAAGGTCAAGAAGCTGCTGCCGCACTTGCCGCTGCCGGTGTTTCGGTCGCTACTGGACCGGCTTACGATTCGGTCAGTCGTGCCATCGCCCGTGGTCCTCAAGCTGCCGAGCTGAGCTTCCTTGCCTATCCACCAGCGATTTGTTGTGAAGACCTGCATGAAGTCGAAGGACTGCACAGTGGTCATGAAGACAATGGCTTGGTCGAACTCAGCGGCCCTGCACTCGACTTCCTAGTGGTCCTTGCACCGCGTTATGGCGCAGCGAGTGGACTCAACGGTGGACGCTTTTCCGAAGGCCGTTCCGCCACGCCGGCACTCCCGGCACTTTTGTTTGAAGCAGGCGTCGGTCTAGCCATGGGGTCTGCGGAAGCGCACGATCAATCGCTCACCGAATCTAGCCTCATTCATCAGGCACGCAATGCGGTCCGCTGGGGCATGCCCGCGGCAGATGCACTGCAAGCCATTACTTCTCGCGCCGCAGCTCTTTGCGGCACCGCCGATCACATCGGCAAGGTCGAAGTCGGTTTTGATGCCGACCTCGTGCTCTGGTCGGGCAATCCGCTCGACAGTAGCTCCCGTCCTCTTCTTGTGATTCTCGACGGCCGCATTGCGGTCGATAACCGTCCCCAGCAATAGTCAGGCATGCGTAACGCAACCCTCCTTCTAGCCTCCGTCCTTCTTTCCACCTCTGCGTTCGCGCAAGGGGGTTCCATCGCGGTTCGCGCTGGGAAAATCATGAAGGCCGACGGCTCGGTCATCGATGGCGGCACTATGGTCATCGAAAACGGTCGTATCTCCAGCCTCGGCGGCGCCGATCTCGAAGTTCCCTTCGATGTCATCCTCCACGAGTACCCGGATGCGGTCATCTTCCCAGGTTTCTACGAGGCGCACAGCTCCTCGGGTATGGACCGCGCCAACGAAAATGTTTCGGTCGCTCCATTCCTCGATGTCAAAGACTCCATCGACCCAGTTTCCTTCTACTTTGAAGATGAACTGCGCGGCGGCACGGTCGCGATTGGCATCATGCCAGGCAACAACACCGTGATTGGCGGACATGGTCGCGTGGTCGCTCCTACTGGAATGACCATCGAGCAAATGACTTTGGATTCCGGCATGGGCATGAAGGTTGCGATTGGCCCTAAGCGGGGCTGGAGTCGCAGCACGCAACTTGCCGAACTGCGCGAAACTTTCTCCGACCTCAATCGCGACTTGCGTAAGATTGGCGAAGAGTTGCAGGAGGAAGGAAAGCTGGAAGAGGATTTTGCGTCGGTCGCGGATGATGACGAAGAAGAAGACACCGAAGATGGCGATGCATGGGACAGCGCCGGTGGCTTTATTCGTTTCGGCGATGACTTCCCGGGCAAGGCGTTGATYTCGGAAGAGGATCTCWACGATGGCCAGCGCGGTTTGGTGGACATCCTCAATGGCGATGAGCGCCTGTGGATTTGGTCCCCAACCGCTAGCGATGTAGTCACCACTCAGTCATGGTTGACCAATCACGACTTGACCGAAAATGCAGTCCTCGTGGTCAGCTCTTCCGCATGGAARGCTTCCGCACAACTCGCCGAGATGGGACGTCCGGTAGTYYTGAGCGGCGACCTCTGGCACGTCGAGCGYGACCCAGTGACTTACAAGGAAGTGCGCACTTTTGCTCCAGCCAAGTTTGCTGAAGCGGGTGTCGCTTTTGCATTGAGCTCGGTCGAAGGACGCATGGGCCCAGACCGTTTGTCCTACCAAGCAGCCATGTGTATTCGCGAAGGCGTATCACGTGAAGTTGCACTYGCATCGGTCACCACCAACCCGGCAAAGTTCTGGGGMTTGGARRATGATCTMGGCGATTTCAAAGAAGGCGCCGACGGAACTTTTGTGGTTTTCAATGGAGATCCACTCGCWGCCAGCACCCACGTGTTGGAAGTTTGGATTCGCGGCACCAAGCGTTACGACCGCAGTGAAGACGTACGTCTGAAGCGCCTCGAGGAGGGTCGCATCAAGTGAAGCCMAATACGATTCTTCTCTCCGCGGTAAGTGCTGTCTGCCTSTTGGCGGTCGCACTKACTGGCGATGACCGGCAGGAGCCAGCGTCTGCAAATGCGCTGCTGTTGACAGGTGAAGGCCCGGCTACCGCYTATCACGCGGCRGTCATTCACACTGCAGGAAGTGCTGGTTCCATTAAGGACGGCTACTTGGTAGTGCAAGATGGCAARGTTGCRGGTGTGGTWRCACAAGCMAGTGACTTGCCACCSATGATGAACACGGTGGAGCTAGGTTCCGCCGAGATCATTCCAGGWTTGGTCGCTGCCGATACCACCGTGACYGGTGGTTCTGGCCAAGGCGATCGTTCGATGGCMGCGCACAACTTGGCGTCGGATTCTTTTGATCCGTACATGRACACCACCAAGGTGTTGGAGCGCGGTATTACCACTTTCTACTTGTCGCCYGATCGTTCTCGATTGATTGGCGGTCGTGGWGCGGTGGTGAAATCTGCTGGTCAAAACGTCATGTTGGAGGCGCACGGTGATTTGCGTGTCAACCTCACTACGGCTGCTTGGAATCCACCGGACTACTTCCGYCCTCCGATTCCACCGACYGCRGAAAACCCAATCCTYCCAGCGATTGACCARGCGCCAAACTCSCGCCCGGGWGCCATGCTGGCTTTRCGTCAGGCYTTYGCTGCTACATCRGGTGGCGCGGAACTGGATCCAAACATGGCCGGACTGCAGGATTTTTTGGCATCCGATGCAACGCTCCGCCTCATCGTCGACACCGCCGATGAAGCGCAAGCTGGAGTTGATTTGGCGAAAGAGTGGGGGCGTCATCCGGTGCTTGCCGGACTGAGTCAAGCCAATGCCGCACAACTGGTRTCGGTGTTGGAAAACCACAACGCAACYTTGYTGTTYGAGGTRCCGYTGTTCATCAGCATGCCCGACCTSGATGCAAACTGGCAGTTCCCCGATGCAAAYTTATTGGGCGACATCAGTGCTTCGACGCCGGTGGCWYTGCARGCYGGACGMTACGGYCGCTGGACATGGTTRCTGGANGCTGCAGCAGCATCCACCGGTTACGGTTTAAGTGAAGCCAATGCATTACGTGGCATCACTACGGTGCCTGCCGACATTCTCGGCGTCGGCCAACGCGTCGGACGTCTAGAGAAAGGCTTCGATGCCGACTTTGTCATTCTCGACGGCGGTCCACTCGATGCCGCTGCAAGTGTGCAGAAGGTTTACATCGATGGCAAGAAGGTTTGGAGCCGCAGTGGCATCAAGTCCTTGAAGTCCGATGCCGTCGTAGTCCGCGCTGGAACTTTATGGACCGGCGATGGCGCTCCGCTCGAAGGTGGGGTGGAAGTCCTGCTCGAAAACGGACGCATTGTGGCTGCCGGTCGTACCGTTCCACATCCAGCTGGAGCTCGCATCGTGGATGCCGGCGCCGACGCACACATTACTCCAGGCTTCATTGATGCACGGGGTTATGTCGGAACTGGAGGTGCACGCAGCATCGACAGTCGCATTGACATCGGCCGTCTTGCCGATGGGTCCTACTTCTCTGATCTTTGGCGTCCAGTTGCGCAGTCTGGCATTACCTCCATGGTGATGGGGCCGCGCAGTTTGTCGACCAAAGGCACGCGCGCATCGGTGGTGAAAACGGCAGCCGGTGTCGAATCCGGTTCTCTCGAAGACCGCTTTGTGATGTTCTTCGATGCACGGTCTTCCGACCACGCTGCCAGCCGCAAGGCTTTGGCGGGTCAACTTAAGAAAGGGAAAGCTTACTTTGAGAAGTGGGAGAAGTTCCGTGCGGAACGCGCCGCTTGGGAAGTGGAGAACACCGAGAAAGTTGCAACCGCACGCGCTGACAAAGAGAAGGAGCTTCGTTTGCGTCTCGCGCAAGGCTCTGCTCCTAAGGTAGAGGAAGTCGTTGTCGAAGAAGAGGAAGAGGAAGAGGTTGAAGAAGAGGAAGCCAAGCCCGTAGACCCTGTGAATGGTTTCTGGGTCGGCACTCTGGAGCACGAAATGCTCGGTGATCAAACCATTGAGATCAACGCTCGTTTGCATCATGAAGGCAAGCAACTTACTGGAATCTTCAGTACCCCAGAAGCACCGGGAGAAGATTTCGAAATGGAAGGCACCTTTGAAGACAATACGGTGCACTTYGAAATCCCGACTGAAATCGGCAACGTRACCATTGACGGCATCATCGATGCSCCAGATWSCATGTCGGTGAARATTGARTTGGCKGGMTTCGGTTCYGCTGAMTTAGTCATGGCTCGCACCGAARTYGAAGAAGAAGGKGCMGCKCCGATTGCTAAGAAAAAGACCAAGACCGACGATGGCCCGCAAGCTCCTGATAAGGACTGGAACCTAGAGGGGCATCGCGCGATGTTCGAAGGGCGTGCACGTGCGGTGGTTGCAGCTTCGCGTCGCGATGAAATCGAAAGCGTGCTAGCACTGTTTGCAGAGTACGAGTTGCCAGTGCAGCTTATGTACGCAGAAGATGCACTCGAAATGGTCGATGCACTACGCGCACAAAATGTCGGCATTGTGGTTTCGCCAAATGTGACCGCGCGGCGTGAAAACGTCGACTATGTGCCAGCAGCCGAACTGCATGCAGCRGGWATYCCGATTGCANTCCAGTCGGACCGCACCCARGGCGCACGTTTCTTGCCACAGCTTCTGACYATGGCKACYCGCTACGGTCTKGGCGCYGAGCAAGCRCTTGCCGGATTAACTTCCTCGACYGCAGACATGCTCGGSATTAGCGACCGTGTGGGGCGAGTGAAAGCTGGACTCGATGGTGACATCGTMATYTTCCAAGGGCATCCCTTCGATCTRCGRTCGCGGGTMACCCATGTCTTCGTCAACGGACGCGAGGTACCTCAAAAGTGATTGTTAGCGCACTGCTTAGTCTTTCTCTCACCGCCTTTGCGCAAGCACCGGCWGCMGAGGACATYACCATTCTGCGCGCCGCCAAGGTTTACACYGCTGGCGAGCAAGGCATGATCAAYAACGGCTTGGTCGTCATGCAAGGCGAGAAGTTGTTGTGGGTTGGACCACAATCCGAGCTAGAGATTGGCGAAGGTCTGGAGATTCAAGACCTSGGCGATGTYTGGTTAGTTCCAGGACTCATCGARCCGCACAACCACGTGGCCGGTTCTTTGCGTGACTTGAACGACACCGTTTTCCTCACTAACCCAGAACTGCACACTTTTGAAGTGCTCGAGCCGCAAAATGAATTCCTGAAAGATGCAGTTGCCGGTGGTATTACCACTGCGCTGTTCATTCCGGGTTCTGGTTCCAACATGGGTGGATTCGGCATGCTGGTGAAAACTTCCGGCAAGACTCCCGATGAAATGGTAGTGCGTAATCCGGGCTCCTTGAAAATTGCGCAAGCTGGTAACCCGGAACGCTATTCCTGGGGTGTACGTCGTGCGTTGATGAACTGGAATACGCGCGATACTTTGGAGAAAGGTTTGGCTTGGGCCGAAAATTATGAAGCAGGCAAGGTGGAGTTCAATCCGCGCTATGAAGACTTCATTGGTCTGCGTAACGGAACCACTCCAGTGAGTGTGCACACACAGATTTACCAAGTGGTGCTGCAAACTCTCACCATGCAAGTGCGCGACCTAGGTCTCAAGTCCTTCATTGACCACGGCACTTTCGATGGCTACAAAAACGCCGAACTCGCCGCCGAAATGGGCGTGCCGGTCATGAATGGTCCGCGTCAATTTTGGTTTGACCGTTCCACATCCATGATTATGGGTTGTGCAGCGGGTTGGGCAACCGCCGATGGCATCATCCTTGGTTACAACACCGACTCTCCGGTGTTGCCGCAGGAAGAACTTCCTTTCCAAGCCGCCATGGGTGTACGCCTTGGCGCTGGAACCAATGAGTCTGCACTGAAAGGCATGACCGCAAACGCAGCCATCGCTTTGTTGATGGAAGACATTGCCGGGCGATTGGAGAAAGGGCTTGAAGCCGACGTGGTGGCGTGGACTGGAGATCCAGTCGACCCTCGCAGTTCCGTACTCAAGGTTTGGGTGCGCGGCGAAAAGGTGTACGACATTGAGGAGGACAACCGCCGCTTCTAATGCTCGGTTTACTTCTACTTCTTCCGCTGAGTCAAGCGACGCCCACCATGGAACCAGGAATGGTTCTAGATGTGGGAGTGGCGTTGACTATGGAGAAGCGTCAGGTGGTGCACAATGCGCGTATTCTGATTGGAAGTGACGGACGTATTTTGGAGGTGGGGCGGCAGGTGGACATTAAGTTGCCGGAAGGATGGGAGTACTTGAGCTACCCCAATGCATTCGCATGGCCGGGCGGGATTGATTTACATTCCCACACCCACACCGGCGGATGGGAGGACATCAATGACATGGTGCATCCGGACAATCCGGAGTTACGCACCCTCGACACCATTGTGCCGGACAATAAGTTGCACCAAATGGGACGCGCCGGTGGAGTCACTTTAGTCAACGCCATCCCAGGCTCCGGCACCAACATTTCGGGCGCAGGCACTTTGGTCAAACTGAAAGTGTCGGACAAGGTGAGYGACGTCGTCTTCCGTTACCCCGGCTCGGTGAAAGTTGCGCAAGGTTACAAYCCCGAACGCAATGGCGATCTCGGCGGCACCCGCATGGGCATGTGGTGGATGCTGCGCTGGTATCTAGACCGCGCTAAAGAAGTCGCSGATGCCGACACTCTCGATGAAAATCCCGATGTWGCCAGCATCGCCGGTATTTTTCAACATCGTTATCCCTTCTTGGTCCACACCGCCGGTGCGCGCGATACTTTCGGCACCGTRCGWATGTTCCAAATYGARGCRGGCGTWCCAGTGATTGTGAGTCACGGTTCCTTCAACGGCTTTATGGTCGGCGAAGCGATTGCGGAGCTGCAAACTCCRCTCAACATTGGTCCWCGTAACTTTGACTACACGGTAAGYCGTAATAGTCRATTTCGCGGACTSGTAGAGGCCTTCGAAAGTGCGGGCAATACCGACATTTCGGTGCAAACCGATGCCGGTGTGATTCCRCAAGAAGAGTTCATCTACCAAGCCACTTTGGCGGAACGYCTGGGCTGCTCYACMTGGCTAGCTCTCGAATCCATCAAYGTGAACCCYGCTCGGCAGATTCTGGTGGAAGACCAGGTCGGCCGTCTTTTGCCTGGACTWCAAGCTGACATCATCGTCAGTACTGGGCAGCCGTTGGACCCGCGCGCGTCGGTGTTACTCGTCCTCATTGAGGGCGAAGTCGCATACGACCAAAGTTCGGGCCAACTTTACTGAATCCCTKCTTAACCAAGATGCTTGCATCCCTGCTCCTAACTTTTGCSTTRCCCGCCGCGGYACCGCAAGAAACYCCGCGTGACCCRGTGGGYCGCGTAGTSGTYTACCGTTTCGATACCGTYGAAGCGATGGAYGGCGAAACTCTTWCCAATGTGACCATGCTGGTGCGCGATGGCGTCATCGAACGCATGGGSCAAGCGGTGGTGATTCCCGAYCATGCCGARGTGCATGATTATCGKGGTAGTGGCAARGTKGCCATGCCGCCGTTYGCATTGAGTCACGCSAACTTTTTGGTYAGCGATCGCCGYGGYAAYGGWCGCAAYACKCGTTWCRYYGCMGYKGATTCYRTGTGGYTSAAYGAAGATTGGGCTRAAGATCTRCTCRAASAWGGYGTGTTGYTGGTGGGSGTGGAYCCKCCMGGMCGTGGWTTGCCWGGACGSACTTCGGTSTTGATGGTCGATGAYCAAAYCGGYGCMCCRAAYGCWYTRGTTTCYGACCTKCAYYTGAAAGTSATGGTCTCGACATCGTCCAGYGCCAAACGTTTGGTRCGCGATGSCTTTAAGGCTGCSGAYAAAGCGATGGAAGWYGAAGAYAAAGCGCGTGCCGAATGGAAGAAGGAGCGCGAAGAGTGGGAAGCCAAGCAGAAAGAAGAAGCTGAGGCTAAAAAGGAGGAAGCCGAAGGCGAAAAGGGTAAAGGAGGCAAGGAAGAGAAAGGCGGCACTGCGGCCCAAGACGAGGGCGGCGACAAAAAGGAAGACAAGGGCCCTCCTGAAGAATTTGAGATTCCGAAGATGGACTCCAACGTAGAACCCATTGTGGAATGGGTSCGYCAAGAACGCGTCGGYCAGGTTTGGYTRRGYAGCGCWTCGGATTGGYTGCAYTGGCTWGATYTRYTGCGYGAGCGYGAGTTGTCTTACGAGATTGTGTTGCGCCACGGCACTACGCAAAACTTGTTCGARGTCGCGGGTGACATCGCAGCCACYGAGTTGCGCGTCGAYGTTCCTGCACGMCTAASTTTCCTGCCCTACACTCGGGTGCGSGCGAACTTGGCYGCMGARTTGGTTGCAMAAGGRGTCACCAARCTCATCTTGTCGCCRTCCACCGATTCGATGACCGGCTTRCGCAACTACCGCTTGTCGGTTTCTCAAGTGGTGGCCGAAGGTTTGGATCGTARTGTTGCSCTSCGCGGCATGACSMTTGARCCAGCTCTTTCRATGGGCCAGGAAGAAGTCATCGGYGCMTTGAARATTGGCGCRCCAGCAACTTTTGTCATCTGGAGCGGGGACCCWCTCGATCCAATGAGTGAAGCCGACTTTGTGCTCTCGGAAGGCAAAGTGGTTTATGACCGYGYGAARGYCGAAGCGGAGGATCAGTCATGAAAACCCAACTGAAGATTTGGATGAGCYTGTTCTGCGCCTTGRKYTTGCAGGKTRGYCTGTTTGCTCAGGAACCGCCARAAATCGTGGACACMCCRCCRCCGCCKCCTCCGGAAGTTGAGGAGGAAGAGCAGGAGCCTGAAGAAGTCGTCGAAGAAGTTCAAGAACCAGAAGAAGAGGTCATTGAAGAAATCGTCGAGGAGCCTGAGGAAGAGGTGGTCGAAGAAGTCATCGAAGAAGAGGATCCGGTTGACCGGGAACTGTTCATCGATSCAGATAGTCCTTACCTCTACATTCACGGTGCGGACATTCACACCGTGACCAATGGCGTCATTCATAAAGGCGACATCCTGTGTAAGGATGGCCGCGTGTTGAAGCTTGGTGAAAGTTTGCGCAAGCCGTATGGTGCCCGTCGCATTGATGCTACTGGCATGCAGATTTACCCTGGATTGATTGCAGTGGATAGCTCCGGCATCGTCAGTGGTCGCGGYCTTTCGATTCGCGATTCTTACGATCCCTACGCTTTGAACATCGACCTCGGACTYTCCGGCGGCTTGACCACGGTGCAGTCCGGTGGTGCGATTGCAAAACTGAAGCGYGGCACYTTAGATGGCATCCTGCTYGGCGAAACCGGCTGGGTGAACATGAACTACTCGACCACCTCTCCAAGTGGCCGGCGTAAGTTGCGYGAAGATTTCAGCAAGGTGCGYGAYTTCYTKCGYGAACATCGTCGTTGGGCTTTGGATAAGGAGCTCGGCGAGGAAGTRGGCGATGAGCCKGAACCGAAAGGCGTGAGCAAGCARCACTTRGCTYTSCTGAARGGKGAAGCGGTGGCTCGTTTTAGCGCGAACTCCTTRAAGGATTTGCTCGCAACTTGTGACYTGCTTGAGGAGTAYCCYATGCAGTCGGTCATCATCGGTGGCCGYGAAGCWTGGGCATGTGCMGGKCGTCTYGGACGGGTTGGTGCGCAGTTAGTCATCACYCCSCGYGCAAARAGTTGGGCCGATGACAGCCTCAACCGCCCTAGTGGTTGGTCGATTGAAAACGCGCGGATTCTYTGGGACCACGGCGTTCAGTTTTCCATCCTTCCAGGACAACGYTTCATCTCGACTGGTGGAATCGCAGGGCGCGACTTGCTGACTCTGCCCATGGARGCWGCTTTCGCMATYCGYGGCGGYCTTCCSCAAGAGGTTGCGTTGCGCTCCATCACTTTAGATGCAGCCAAACTTCTTGGCATCGATCACCGTCTCGGTTCGATCGAAACCGGAAAAGACGCGGATTTCATTCTTTGCGACGGCGACCTGTTTCACTACCGCACCTTTGTGCAATGGGCTGTGGTCGACGGCGCCGTGGTGTATGACAAGATGAAGGCACCGTATTTCGCGCACATTCGTCCGCGTGAAGAAGTGACTGTGGAAGAGGTTCTTGAGGAAATCCAAGAAGCTCTCGAAGGCGAAGCAGTCATGGAAGAAATCGTGGAAGTGGATGCGCCAAGCATCGACGACCCGGAAGAAAACTAATTTCTAAATCCTTAGGCGAAACAGTCTAGGCAAAATCGAGAGGGCGGGCCATAATCGGCTCGCCCTCTTTGTCATGAGAGGCCGTTTTAGTGACCAATCCAGTTCTTGCCCCCGGGAACCGCGCCCCCGCATTCACCTTGCCCACCGATAATGGGGAAAAGGTGCGGCTCACCGAACATCGCGGCCGCTGGGTCATCCTTTTCTTTTTGCCGCTCGCGCTCACCCCGAGTTGTTGTTTGCAGGCGAAAGAGTTTCAGAAAGAAGCTGAGAAATTTATGAATCTCGGCGCCATGGTGGTGGGTGTAAGCCCTAGCGACCATCATCGTCACTCTGAGTTTCGCAAGAAGAACAAACTCAATTATCCACTGCTGCATGACCGCGACGCCAAACTCGCGATTCGTTATGGTGTTTATAGGGAACGTAAAAACAACGTTCGCAACTACCTCGGAATCGTGCGCACTACCGTCTTGATTGATCCAGCAGGAAAAGTTGCCCATCTATGGGATAACTTGCGGGTCAAGGGGCATGTCGGTCGCGTTTACAGCCGGTTGGAAGAGGAGCTTCAAGGCTAAAATATGGCCGATGACATCCGCCCACTTTTACACCGGATCTCCGGTGCAGTGAGTGGCGGACGTATTCACAATCTCACTGCTGAGGCCGCGGAGAAATTGTTTGGCATGTTGCTAGCGGGCGATGGCACCGATGCCCAAATCGCCATGTTCCTCGCCGCGATGCGGGTGAAGGGAACCACCGCGGATGAACTGGTCGGTGCTGCACGAGCTGCACGAGCGCGGATTGAGTTTCCAAAGTTGCCGCAACAATGTGTGGTCGTGGCCACCAGTCGTCACGGCAAACACCAAAGTCCGCCCATGGTTTTAGCAGCGGCATCGGCAGCTTCTGCGGCGGGAGTCCCTATCCTTTTGCAGAGTGCACCAAGTTTGATTGGCGGCGGTGTGACTCCTGGCGAAGTTTGGCAGCGCATGATTGGCCCTTTGCTCGGCGATGCCAACCACGCAGAAGAACAGCTGGCTGAGTACGGCCTTTCTTGTTGGCAGCCCACCCTGGTCGACGGCGGTTGGCAGCGTATGCAGCGGATTGAAGATGAAACCGGCATCCGTGGGATTCCAGATGTGGTGTGCAAACTCGTACTCCCCGAAGGCTGCGCCGTTCTCACAGCAGCCTTGCCAGGGCCGGTGCTCGGCATGGCGGGGGATGCGCTGGAAAGTCTCGGCCACACCCAGGCCATGGTGGTACAAGGCGTTGAGGGGTCGGTGGACCCTTCGGTGGTGGAGACCACGCGAGGATTGCGCCTGCTAAATGGAGTCAAGGCTCCGGTGCGATTGCGGCCAAGTGRTTTTGCCCTGTTCGAGGAGAGCGAACCGGGTGCTATGCACGAGGATCCGATTGAGGCAGCAGTGATCGCTACACAACAGGCATTATTGGCGTCCACAGGCCCAGAGGCTTGTTCCGCAGCTCTTGGAGCCGCACTTCTCATCAGCCTGGCCAATCCAAACGACGATATGGCTACCTGTATGGGGCACGCGGTGGATGCCATCGAGTCCGGCGCAGCTTCGCATTTGCTGCAAAAACTCAAAAACGCCTAGGCGCGCGTTCCCTAGAGGGAACCAAACGCGGTGCTACCCTTAAGGGAACTCTGATTAAGTCTGACGGCGATTCCGCGGCCGAAATCGTCTGCCCCAGCGTTGCTTCATCTTGGCTGTAGCGGCACTACAGCCTTCGATTCGCGCCTTGTGGCAACCAATTTCGATCCACGGCCTCTCACGCCGGACTTAATCAGAGCTCCCTTAATAGCCTTTTGGCACAGCATTTGCTTCAAGAAAATCATGCGCAAGCTACTCCTGCTCCCGGTTTTAGCATTCGCCGCCTGCGATGACGCAGCGGTGGAGCCTGCCGGCGCTGAGACCACTCAGGTGGGCCTAGAGCAGCCGTTGGCGCCGAGCTTTACCCCAGTGGGAGTGGAGCATGAGCATCTTTCGCGTCTCCTTCAGGTCAGCCCAGACATCTATTCTGGAGGTCAGCCGAAAACTGCGGTGGCTTTTCGCTCGCTGAAGGAGCTGGGCATCAAGACCATCGTTTCGGTCGATGGCGCGCGTCCCAATGAGGAGGCCGCTCTCGCTGAAGGTTTGCGCTACATCCATATTCCAATTGGTTATGACGCCATCCCAGAAGCCGCGAGTCTTGCCTACGCCCAACTCATGCGCGAGGTCGAGCTTCCGGTTTTCTTCCACTGCCACCACGGACGTCAACGCGGTCCGGCGGCATCGGCGATTGCCTTGCGCGCTTCCTCAGGGTGCAGCTCCGAGGCAGCCCTTGAGGTTCTCCATGCAGCAGGGACCAGCAAGAAATATTCAGGTTTATGGCGCGATGTCGAAGCTTGGACTGCAGCACCTGAGGCGGTCGATTCCGTTGCACTACCAGCCTTGCACGAGCTTCCAGCTTTTACTGTGAAGATGGCGGACATCGATCGCACCTGGGATGGCATTAAGAAGTTGCGCGACGGAGATTGGGAATCGGTTTCTCTAGTGCCGCAAACCCAACTTCTCTTGCAGCAACTGCAGGACTGTGCCGGCGAGATTCCAGCAGAGCATATTCAGGATCAAAAACTGCACCGCGGATTGGAAGACGTGATCAGTTTTGCTGAGCGCATGCAAAATGMCGCCGAAGCGTTGGATAAGGATTTGCTCGAAGAGTCCTTCCGCGATCTGCGTGCTAGTTGTAATGACTGCCATGCGGATTACCGCAACCAATAGAGCGCCCGCGCCGAGACCTTGAGGGGCACAAAAAAACGAGCCCCATCCTTGCAGATGGAGCTCGCTTTCATGAGTGAAGGACCAGGGGGATCTAGTACTCCAGATAGGCAACCCCGCGMGCATCGGCGCCCGCCAGGTCAGCGTAGATCTTGCCGGTTGCTGGGACATAAACCCARCCGCAAGAGCCGTTCARCACCGGGGYRYTGTAGTTCGATGGCATSGAGCGCACCGAWGCCAAACCGTTGACCGGATTGACCGGAAGGTTCTGCAGGTAGGGACCGCAGAAACGGTCCTCAAAGTCGGCCAACAGGTCGGTGCCGCCATCTCCACGGCTGCGACCAATCAGCTGCGCTTCGATAWCGGTGTTTGCACGGCCAGGCATCATCGGGCTGCCTGMAACCTCGTGGTCCATCGAGAAGCGGAACACGGCGGTACGCAGGACGGTGAGGCTGTCATGCAGCTCCACATTCTTTTCACCCTGGTCACCGGAGTTCGGCAGGGCGGTGAGGAAGGCCACGGCAGCTACTGCGAGCACGGCGGCGATGGTTTCGAAAAGGGGAAGACTTTGTTTCATGGTCCTGAGGGTCAGTGGCTTATCGGCATTTGCGATTTCCAACTTAACGYAGGAAGTATGRGGCKTAGGTGGCCTCTCTGGCGTAAAAACCCAAGTGGCAAGCTCCAATTAATCTTGTGATTCCCCTAAACTCATCGCTCTGAGGGCCGAAAGAAACCCTGTGGCTGAATGAAATGCCCTTAAAAGGCGGAATCAGCAGCTTGCTCCAAACGAAAAGAGCGTTAATCTTTCGGAAATCTTTTGCGCTAGGCTGCTGCCTTCTGCAAAAAAATCGAAAAAAGTCTCCGGAAATGCCGGAAAGGGCAGAAATAGCCAAATGCAACTCATCATCGCCGAGAAACCTAGCGTAGCCGCTGACCTGGCACGCGCGCTCCCTGGAACCTTTCAGCAGCAAGATGGCTACTGGGAAGGTTCTGAAACCATCATTTCCTGGGCCGTCGGCCACCTCCTGGAGCTSTCRGAGCCCGAGGACTACGATCCAGAACTGAAAAACTGGTCGTTGGCYAAYCTGCCGGTCCTTCCAGACCCGTTTCGGCGGCGTCCACGTAAAGGACAGTCCACYCAGYTRCGCCTGTTRAAGAAGTTAGGCAAGAGCGGCAAGGTCACYAGCATGGTCAATGCCTGCGATGCTGCGCGAGAAGGCGAGCTGATTTTCCGCGAGATYGAGGAATACTTGCAGTTGGATGTTCCCATYCAGCGCCTGTGGCTTCAGTCGATGACCGCCGACTCCATTCGCGAWGCCTTTGCGGCCTTRCGTCCAGGCAAAGAGTTCGAAGGYTTGAGYGCTGCSGCTTAYTGTCGYGCCGAGGCCGATTGGTTGATTGGCATTAACGCAACCCGCGGCATCACCAAGCGYTTGAAAGGGCGTCGCGAGCGCGGGGTCTGGTCTGCCGGCCGTGTGCAAACTCCAACTTTGGCCCTCATGGTGCACCGCGAGACCAAAGTGCTCGCCCACGTTCCGGTTGTGTTTTGGCGCTTGAARGGAAGTTTCGCCGCCAACGGTCTGAGCTACGAAGGCCAGTTCCGCACTGCCCGCAGCGGTAAAGATGTCGAGAAGGTTTGGAAGGAAGCAGATGCTAAAGCCATCCTNAAGGCCTGTGAAAAACAGCCTGCAACAGTGGTTGAAAAAATCACTTCGAGTAAACGCGCGGTTCCAGTGCTCCACTCGCTGACTTCTTTGCAGAAGGAAGCCAACAGTCGTTTCGGTTTGTCCGCGCGGCGAACTTTGCAGGCTGCGCAACGACTTTATGAAGGCCATAAAGTTCTGACTTACCCGCGTACCGATTCCAACTGTTTGCCACAGGATTACACCGGCCACGTGGACGATGTTTTGAAGACCTTGGCAAGTGGCGACATGGCCGCAGCGTTCAGTGAGTCCGAGCGTCATACCGCCATCGATAAGGCAGCAACCTTGTTGGTCAAAGGCGGGCTCAACAACACCAAGCGCRACTTYRACGATGCYGGKGTCAGCGATCACTTTGCGATTATCCCGACCGGCAACATTCCTGCATCGCCGCTTGGCGGTGACGATGCGCGCGTCTTCGAACTAGTCATGCGCCGCTTTGTGGGCGCCTTCATGACCCCAAGTCATTGGGAGAAGGTCGTGCGTGAGAGCAAAGTGGAGAATGGTGGGGAGACTTACAGGTTCTTCACCGAAGCCAGCCGCATGGTGGAAGCYGGRTGGCAGTTGGTCGATCGTCGGCCGAAGGCATCGGAGCAACTGGGTGAACTGGGCGTRGARCCTGGTGAAATCGCGCAGGGCAAAGTGACCGAGATGCATCTMGATGAAGATTCCACGCGTCCGCCGAAGCGTTACACCGARGCMGGTCTSTTGAAGGCCATGGAGACSGCATCGGAYATYGACTTGGACACTTGGGAGGAYATCGAGGACGATGAAGCCATCCGCGTGATGAAGGACAAGGGYTTAGGCACKCCAGCAACTCGGGCGGACATYATCGAGGCTTTGATYGCGAAGGGYTATGTGTTGCGCAGYGGCAAAACTCTGCGCGCATCGGCWAAGGGCATTACCTTGGTCGATTTCCTYGAGCGCTTGCAAGCCGATGATTTRGCSAAGGCATCGCAGACTGCGGAAATGGAGTCKCACCTTTATCAGGTGGAAAATGGCCAGCGCAGTCGYGAAGACTACATGAATGAAATCAAGGCGTCGGTCACCGTGTTGGTCGAAAAGTTGMGGACCTTCTCTTACGATGACCTTTACGCGGAGGAGGAGTCCATCGGCAAATGYCCGAAGGATGGCTTTGACATTCGCGAAGGCTTGAAGGGRTATCGYTGTGTGCGCAAGGCCAAAGGCACGCAGTACAAACTCACCATYAAGAGTTTGGGCAARGAAGCGAAACTRCCGCTGAAGGAAATGGCGGAGTTGTTGCAGAARGAGCTCGAGAAGATGAGCGATGTGGTGTYGGTGGAACCTGACATCAARCGCACCAAYGGCTACTTGAACTTCACYATCAAGGCTGAGCGTATGGTGGAGGAGTACATCGCMGAGTTRGTGCCGAARCTCATGGARGYKGYRCCRGCSGATAGCTTGAAGGAAGAYTTGAAGCTMGAAGCSGTSGAKCCAGATGCATGTGGYTACACCATCTGGAAGGARTTCCGCGGACGTTACATCAACCGYCCRGTYGCWACCAAGTTGTTGGTCGARAAGGATTCTGGWCCSATYGAAGGCTTYGTSAGYATGCGCGGYGAAACTTATGCCGGMCGSATYTTGGYCGAYGAAGAAATGAAGTTGGCKTTCGAGCCMGTCAAAGACTTCAAAGGCTCYGAYGACGAYGGCGCAGTGGCTCCAGAACTGGTTTCGTACCAGGTGGATGCCTCTGAGTTTGTCGCTTGTCCGCTGGGCAAGGGCATGATTATGGAAACGCCGACTCACTTTGARTCYTCCGAACCGAAAGGCATCAAGATGCCGCGTACGGTTTGYAAACGCGAAATGCGTCGGGTGGATTTGATTCCATTCTTCRATCTGGAAATCGGGCACACCGATTGGATTGAAGATTTCATCTCGCGCAAGGGACGTAACTTCACTGCGCGCTTGGTGCGTAAACCAAACGGTCGYCACAGCTTTGAGTTTAAGCCRCGTGAAGGTGGYCCGAAGAAGAAGAAAGTGGTGAAGAAGAAGGCSGTGAAGAAAAAGGCAACCAAGAAGAAAKCCACCAAGAAAAAGGCCGTGAAGAAAGTCGCGACCAAGAAGGTTTCTGCMGAGGATTARRRCGGAACATGGATACGAAGCGTCTTTCGATGTGGTCGTGTCCGCGGACGGTGTCGACCGCACTGATGCGTAGTTTTGCGCAACGTGCGGATACGACTTGCGTGGACGAGCCGTTTTATGCGCACTACTTGAGTGCCACCGGCAAGCAACACCCCATGCGTGAGGAAGTCTTGGCGGCATTGCCCCAGGATTGGCGCGATGTGGTTACGCAAACCTTGCTCGCCCCATGCGCGAAACCAGTGCAGTTTGTAAAGCACATGGCGCACCATTTGGAGGGGGGAGTGGAGACCGACTTTGCTTTGGACGACACCATGATCAATTTGTTTTTGATCCGCCACCCGCGAGAAATGTTGCCATCGTTGTTGTCCGACTTAGGACATTTGGAAGCGATGGACATGGGCTATGAACGCCAGGTGGAATTGTTCCGCCGTTTGAAGGCCGCTGGGCGATGTACCGCAGTGGTCGACAGCACCGAGTTGCTGGCGGACCCCGAAGCCATGTTGCGCGAGATTTGTGCAGCCGTAGGTTTGGAGTTTGATCCCGCGATGATGCAATGGCCTGCGGGCCGCCACGAGAGTTATGGTGTTTGGGCTCCGGCTTGGTACGCAAAGGTGGAGACGTCGACTGGCTGGCGCAAACATGTGCCCAAAACCGCCGACTTCCCCAGCGAGTTAGAGAGTTTGTTGCCGGTTGCGCTGGCGGCTTATGAAGAACTGTATGCTGCAGCTCTGCACCCCCGCGGCCACTCACCCCAGACTAAGTCATAGTCCATGACCGATTCCCAAACCCTCGTCGATGCTGCCCGCCAAATCGCGCAGCAGTCCTACAGTCCGTACAGCAAGTTCGCGGTCGGCGCTGCGATTTTATGGGACGACGCCACCCTCAGCGTAGGCGTCAATGTTGAAAACGCGAGTTATCCCTTATCAGTTTGTGCGGAACGTAGCGCGGTCAGTGCCGGTATCGCCGATGGCAAGCGTCGCATTGTGAAGGTCGCAGTCTGGGCCGATGTCGACGATGTCATCGCACCCTGCGGTGCCTGTCGCCAGGTGCTCTATGAGTTTTGTGGTGGAGAAGCTGCAAGTGTGGAAGTCATCCTCGCCGGACGTCAGCAAGTGCGCTCGACCAGCCTAGATGTCCTACTGCCCGACGCCTTCGGTCCCGAATCTCTAGCGCAGCCTCAATAAGAGCTTCCCTCACTTACGGGATCTCTGATTTAGTCCTGTAACAGCGGCGCTAAAACTTCCAGCGCCATCCGTTCCGAAAACCAAGCCGCGCCTTGTGGTGCATAGTGGATGAAGTCGCGGAAGTACTCCATGGGTAATCCCCATTCTTCATGCAAGTTGTAAAACKCGATGTCGAGTTCTTCTGCATGGCGCGTGATCCATTGCAWATATTCTGCATAGTCRTCGGMCTCAAAGTGCTCGAGTAAGCCGGYRTAGAARGGTTGRTGCACYARGATYAGCTGCACATCGTTCGCYTTACACAGCTCGGCAATCTCGCGCAGGTCATCTGCCCAYGCMTCACTGGTGTGATATCCACCGACGCGAATYCTCTCGCGTACCGCCTCTTGCTCAGTGACTGGCTTCTGCCGTCGTTCCATTTGCAATTCTTCCAACTCRTAMACGCCACCAAACTTRGCRGTGTGATGCGCACCTTCNSGGAAANTCYTCRCCRACCACRCCCGATGCCATCCAYAARGCCTCCACSCCCCAAGACAATCCATGAATGGCCTCCGCGATATCGCGYTTGCGCATSCGCTTGGTCTCAGTCARCAACTCGCGCGGTCCAGCAAACCAGCGCCAGTARACCTCSGAGTCTGGATGRCGYGCGCGGTCGGCATCCCACRAGAAGGGTGCSGCTTCCAAAACGAAAACCTTCGGCYGCTTTTCGGAGAATAACTCCCGTGCATAAAAACGTGCGATTTCAGGGGTGGCGCCGGGCATGGCGAGGTTCCAAACTTCTRYGGGSCGTCCGAGYTGGGATTCCAAAGTYTGYGCGAGTGCTTCCGGCGCAATKGCATTGCGCATAGAAGATGTGCCGAAGAACACCACATCGACCTGGTTGGGGGAGGTTTGGAATCCTTCGACGACTTGYAGATAGCTGTGGTTGGGGACATCGTTCCAACGCAAATCCAGATTCGCAGCCAGCCAGTTRGTRGCCACTAAGGCGAGCGTCGCGCCAATCAAAAAACGCARCAGGAAGGTGAAGTTCTGGTGCACTAGAATTGGAAGTAGATGAAGGGGGAGCCCTCGGTGGCGAGTAATCCGCTCAAGCCGAGAATGCCGAGGAAGGCCACGCCCAGAAGTTCTGGGGAGAGGCGKCGCCATGCACGTCGGATTGCGGGGCCGTASTATTCCGAAACGATGGTCATGGCTAAKGCTAAAAGKATGAGGACCAAGCCACGCATAGGCACCGGACCGGCGATTTCACTCGCTGGATCTAAACGCACTAAAGATCTKCCRACCGCKGCRAGYTGRTCGAGYGTTTGSGTRCGGAAAATCGGCATRGCKATCAACCAAATATGGAAGGTAAAGAAGCGCTGCCACCAAATCCACAAGATGGGATCGTCGGGYRAATCTACTTTGTTGCGTGCCTTGCGCCCCATTTGGAAYACSCGCGAAAAACAAATGGTGATGCCATCGACGATGCCCCAAATCACAAAGTTYAAACCCGCACCATGCCACACACCGCTAAAGATGTTGGTGATCATGATGTTGCGGTAAGTTTTCTTCTCACCACCACGGCTACCGCCYAACGGGATATAAATATAATCTCGCATCCAAGTCARCAAGGTAATGTGCCAKCGCCGCCARATTTCTAGGTTGTTACGCGCCATGAACGGGTTGTCGAAGTTCTTCGGCAGTTTGAAGCCRAGCAATARGGCACAGCCAATCGCCATTTGCGAATAACCGGCGAARTCTCCGAACAACTGGAARGCRAAWCCRTAAATGCCGGCCATCGCRCCAAAGAAWCCRTAMGCATCWGGGTCGGAGTAATAGGGTTGTGCAAGGTCGGCGCCRATGACGTCGGCAATGATGACCTTCTTGAACAAACCGGAAAGGATGTGATAAATGCCCATGGATAAATCCTCGCGRGTGGGCATAGRATTGCTCTTCAGTTGCGGCARGAAATCGCRCGCGCGCACAATCGGACCAGCGACCARCTGCGGAAAGAATCCAACGAACAWGGCAAAATCCAGMACCGAATCRTGCGGCTTGATCTTGCGATAATAAATGTCKARCGAATAAGAAAGGGTTTGGAARGTGTAGAAGGAAATACCGACMGGYAAAATCAACTTCAAAGTGTGAATGTTGCCRTTCATGCCAATGGCTTCTAGTAARGCGTTRGCACTATCCACGAAGAARCCCATGTACTTAAAAGTACCGAGYAATCCAATGTTCACCGCCAARCTAACCCACAGCCACCACTTCCTTTGCTGWGGCCGTTCCTCTGCTCCAATCTTCGCGCCGACGAACCAGTCAATCGCGGTACTCACCCAGATCAAAAACAAGAAGCGGTAATCCCATTGCGCGTAGAAGAAATAACTCGCCATCAACAGGAACAACTTCCTCCACACCGGACGGCGGGACAAAAGCGTATTTCCCACGAAGATCGCGGGGAAAAACAGGAGGAAGATGACGCTATTGAAAACCATGAGTACCGAGCGGGTTGGCCCGATAAGGAAGAGTATTCCATGGTAGGCTTGTTCGATGCCCAAAAAAACCTCTTCCGACCTCAATCCCAAACAAGGGCTTGACCGACCGGAGCTTTTTTTTAATCGTGAGTTGAGCTTATTGGAGTTTCAACGTCGCGTATTGGCGCAGGCCAAGGATGATCGGCTTCCCTTGTTGGAGCGCYTGCGGTTTTTGACCATTTGCTCRAGTAAYTTRGATGAGTTCTTCGAAATCCGCGTGGCTGGGCTCAAAGAACAGGTTAAGTATGGTTTGGATAAGCCTGGAGTCGACGGTCGTTCCCCGCAAGAAGCTCTGGCGGACATTGCATCGGTGACGCATAGTTTGGTCGACGAACAATATCGAGTGCTGAATGAGCAAGTCCTGCCGGGATTGCGCGAGGAGGGCATTCGCTTGTTACGCCGCGGCGAGTGGACCACTGAGCAGCAAGTTTGGGTGAAGGAGTACTTTCATGAGCAGGTGCTTCCGGTGCTCACTCCGGTGGCGCTCGACCCAACCCACCCATTTCCGCGGGTCTCGAATAAGAGTTTGAACTTTTTGGTCGAGGTGAACGGGGCCGACGCCTTCGGGCGCGATGTTTCCTTGGCAGTAGTTCCCGTACCGCGTTCCTTGCCACGGGTCATCCCACTTCCCTCGGAACTCTGCTGTGGATATCGCGGCTACCTCATGCTGTCGGCGGTAGTGCACCGCAACATCGGAGTGATTTTCCCTGGATTACGCGTCGACGGATGTCATCAATTCCGCGTCACCCGCAACAGCGATTTCCACTTAGATGAGGAGGAGGTCGATAACGTTTTAAAAGCGATAAAGTCGCAACTGTCGCACCGCCACTTCTCCTTTCCGGTGCGCATGGAAGTGACTTCCGCTTGCCCGCCCGATGTCGCCCGTTTTTTGCTCGATCGTTTCGGCATGCTGGAGGAGGAGTTGTACCGGGTGAAGGGTCCGGTGAACTTGCATCGTTTGGGTGCACTTTACGGGCGCGTCGATCGCCCGGATTTAAAGGAAACACCCTTCCTCCCTGGAGTTCCGCATGAGTTGAGTGAGGAGGAGGACCTCTTCGCGTCCATCCGACGCAAGGACCACTTACTCATGCATCCGTATCAATCTTTCGGCCCAGTCTTAGATTTACTCGGTCAGGCGGCGCGCGACCCAAATGTACTTGCCATCAAGCAAACCTTGTACCGCGCCGGCGAGGATTCGCCAGTGGTTGCACAGTTGGCAAAAGCGGCACGTGCTGGAAAAGAAGTCACGGTGGTCATCGAGTTGCGCGCGCGCTTTGATGAAGCCGAAAACATTGAGCTTGCGAACGCGCTGCATGAGGCCGGCGCGAATGTTCTTTATGGGGTGGTCGGATACAAGACCCACTCCAAAATGCTGTTGATTGTGCGTCGGGAGGCAGGCAAATTGCGTCGCTATGTTCATTTAGGCACTGGCAATTATCACCCTGGCAATGCCAAGGGCTACACCGACCTCGGTTTGTTCACCAGCGACGAAGGTTTGGCTTTAGATGTGCACCATGTGTTTCTGCAACTCACCGGACTAGGTCGCGCACCGCAGTTAGACGGTTTGCTGGTCGCGCCAAACAACCTGTATGAGCAACTGTTGGAAGGAATCGAAGCGGAAGCACAGGCGGCGCGCGATGGCAAGGCGGCTTCCATCCAGGTCAAGGTCAACAGTTTGTCGGATAAAGGTGTGATTCAAGCGTTGTACCGGGCATCGCAGGCGGGGGTGCACATTGATTTGATTGTGCGTGGCATTTGCCGCTTACGTCCGGGCATTCCTGGCGTGTCGGAGAACATCCGCGTGCGCTCGGTGGTGGGGCGATTTTTAGAACATGCGCGCGTATTCCGTTTCCATTCCGGGGGCGATGACTTGGTTTATGCTGGCAGCGCCGATTGGATGGAACGCAACCTCCATGGACGGGTCGAAACTTGTTTCCCGATTCGCGACGAAGTGCTGAAACAACGCGTGATTGAAGATGTCCTCGAAGCCGGCATGGCCGATGACACCGACGGTTGGGAATTGCTATCCGATGGCAGTTATGAACGCGTCGCCCAGATTGGGGAAGCCGCATTCAACTCTCAGGATGCATCGCTGGCTAAGTACTCCAACTAAAGCCGAGCTTCCCGAAAGCAAAGCCTGCTTAGCGATTACTCAAAACTGAGCGTATATCCTGCCGAGTCCCAAATCTTCGCTTCCTGCTGCAAATCCATTTCAGTAAGCGGATGTTGCTGCAACCAATCCTCTGGGTAACGCAATTCCAATCCACCGCTTACACAAACCGCTCCCGGCGACACCGCTTGTGCACGCCGCATGCGGTGTAAATGCGTCGCCAAGCGAATGAGCAAGGTCAAATGCAAGGCTCGCGGTTGATCGGCCAGCGCCAATTCTTTCACTTCATCGCTATGGAAACGGTTGCGATGATTTCGAATCAGAAAGGCAAGCAACTGCGTCTCGGTACGTGAAAATCCGGGCATGTCGGAATTGCGCACCAAATAAGCACCATGTCGATGATACCCCGTATGGCGAACCGCTAAACCGACTTCATGCAGCTCCGATGCCCAGCCTAAGAAACGCATTTCGGCAGCGCCTAAATCCCAAGGCTCTTGCATCGCTCCCGCTAAGCGTAAGGCGGTYTTCGCAACGCCTTGCGCTTGTCCTTCTTCGACAGCATAACGACGCATCATCGAAGCGACGGTTTGGCTGCGCGCATCTTGGTGTTGCAAACGYCCCAATAAATCTTGCAACAAGCCTTCGCGCAACGCGCCATCGGAAGTCTGCAGAGTGGAAACTCCTAACTCCTGCATGACGCCAATCAAAATAGCCAATCCACCTAAGAAAGTTTTACGTCGCGCTTCCTTTAAACTAAGCAGTTTCAAATCAGCCAAGTTATCAAAGCGCAGCAAGTCCTCGCGTAAATTAGACAAGCCCTCCAGGGTGATTCCAGCATCGGAAAACTGATTCTCCACTAAGATCCGCGCCATCGACAAAGCCGTGCCCGAAGATGCGGTCACTCGTCCCGATGTGTGGCTCAAAAACGCCTCACGCACAGGTTCCACCTGATGCCGCGCCGCAAGGATAGCTCGCTGAAAACGTTTTCGACTCAGGTTGCCATCGGCAAAAAAGCGCTCACTCCAAATCCCACTGCCCATGCTCAAACTTTCCGCCAAATGCGCACCCTCCCCAGAATCACCGCAAACAATCTCAGTGCTGCCGCCRCCGATATCGATATYCAACAAATGYTCTTCGGTGCCCAAGTCATAACGAACCCCACGGTAAATCAAACGCGCCTCTTCTTCGCCCGACAAGATTTCAATGCGTCGTCCCAATGCGGACTCGGCCAAGGCCAGGAAGTTCTTGGGTTGCTTGGCCGCACGAAAAGTATTGGTGCCAACCGCACGCACATGGGTGTYAGGAAGATCTTCCAAGCGTTGCCGRAAACGCTGCAAGCACGATARCGCGCGTTCCACRGCATCTTGCTGAAGCGCGCCCGATTCGTCCAAACCCGATGCGAGAAAAACGCGCTCCTTCATGCGATCGAGAACCTTCAACCCYGCATYTCCAGAGGCCGCGACCACCAAATGAAAGGARTTCGAGCCGAGGTCTACCGCCGCAGCGAGTTGGGTTGYGTTTTTCGAAGCCATGAAGCTTCACCATTAGAGCGCATTGCGATTAAACTAACAACATGCTCCTGCCTTCCATGACTCTGCTGTGCTCGATTGCGTTTCAAACYCCCGAAGYGCCGCAGCTCAAAGTACCGCAGCCACCAGCGCCGCCGCCCGAACTGACGGCAATGCCCCAACTGACCGCAACTCCAATCCCGCTCGAGTTAGAAGAGGCTGGCCGATTCCCGACCTTGGCCWCTGACCCACAAGGCAGGGTTTACCTCACTTGGTATGGACGCGGCGAACAAAAAGGCGAAACTAAAYTACAGCAAAAAGTWTGGAACGGCGAGTCCTGGAATCAAACCCAAACCATCGCTGCCGGCGGGGGATGGATGGTGAACTGGGCCGACTTCGCAAARTTYAGCACCGACGAAARTGGAAGTGCCATGGTCACTTGGCTTGCCGGCGCRCACGGACATGGTGGWTATGGAGTCATGTTTCAAAWGCGTCGCGAAGCTGGTGCAGGGTGGACTGAACCCAAGGCCTTGCACAAAGACAAAGATGCAGTCGAGCATGGTTTCGTTTCGCTCCKYYCSWYGRASSMKKSCSMCWWBKWKSMTMSYKRSRWYYRMKYCMSGKSWWRRKGWCCRCSBWYMSMWYWRCGYTYSGYSWYSTACMGCYSCACTGGMATCCCGAATGAGGAGCAGGTGTTGGATCCAAGGATTTGCGATTGTTGTGCAACGGCCGCCGTTCACCTKGATARTGGCGAAGTGCTCATTGCTTATCGCGACCGCAGCGAAACCGAAGTCCGTAACATCAAAATGCTGCGTGGGCTTCCGCAGGCCGGATCAARRTGGACAAGCCCAAAGTTTGARGAGCCACAGGATTGGATCACCGCAGGTTGCCCRGTCAACGGCCCCGCACTCATCGCCCRAGGYCSGTTCGTATTGCTGGCTTATTATCACCAAGGTYCCAAAGGCCAAGGTCAGGTGAAATATTCCTGGTCGAACGATGGGGGAGTCAGCTTCACTTACCCAAGTATTTTGCAGCGCGAAGAGAAAGTGTTAGGAAGAGTCGGTTTGGCCATGCTGAATGAAAAAACAGCCGTTATGAGTTGGTTGGAACACAGTGAGAAGACCTCGCGGTGGATGGCTTGCAGTATCAATTCCGATGGCAAAGCTGGGCCTGACATCGTCCTCGGTGAAGTAAATGGGGGGCGTGCAGACGGTTTTCTCCAGCTCATTTCCGCGCAGGACAGGGTGATTGCCGCCTGGACTGCTCCTGATGGCCGCTCGCTAAAAGTTTCTCAAATCGGCTTATTAAGGAAACTCTGATTTAGTCTGACGGCGACTCCGCGGCGGAAATCGTCCGCCCCAGCGTTGCTTCATCTTGGCTGTAGCGACACTACAGCCTGCGATTCGCGCCTTGGGGCAATCGATTTCGACCCACGGCCTCTCTCGCCGGACTAAATCAGAGCTTCCTTAGCGAAAGAAAAGGAGATTGCAAAATAAGGTGAGGCCGGTTTATGTGATATTCTTAGCCAAATCCCGGTTCTGCCCCCCTAAGGGCCATCCCATTTCATTCCCCCATGCGTTTCCTGCTTTTTGCGCTCCTGGCTTGTGCCTTTTTCCCTTCCCCACTCGCTGCCGCGCAATTCCAACAGGCCGACGAAGAGGAGGCCTTGCATTTAACCGGCCGCTGGGAAGAATCCTTTGATTTTCCACTCGCGCTTTTTTGGCCGACGGCAAAGAACTTCAAGGCGGTGCACATGGCGTTGATCCCCATGAGTGTGCCGTTGCCTGGTGGTAATAACTTACGCGGCAAAATTTTGGCTTGGGGCGATCATCGTGCGTTCGGCAATGAGTGGCGTTCGCCTTGGATGGTCATCGACCCAGAGACCCATGCTTTATTGGCTGGCGGCATTGTCAGTACTATTCATGAAGCAAGTCTGGACGGTGCTAATGAGGGGAGCATTTTTTGTTCAGGGCATAGCTGGACTCCAGAAGGGAAATTGTTAGTTGCAGGTGGTATGTACCTGCCAGGTTTGAAAAACGGAAATCGTTTGGTTTTTCTGTTTGACCCAGCCAATATTGCAGTCGGTTTAGATCCATGGGTGCGCCAGCCGGACCTTGCGGTTGGGCGTTGGTATCCAACCGTCCTCAACCTGGCCGATGGCGAGACCATGTTAATTCTTGGCGGCAAGAATCGTCGTTCGCAAGTGCAAGATTCTTACACCGAATATCGTTGGGAAACCAATACCTTCGCTCCAGTGGTTGCCGAGGGCCCACCGGGGAATGAGAATTCATGCGAGGGGTTGTACTTTTATCCACGCACCCACTTACTGCCSRCTGGAGACATYTTCTTCTCCKGCTTTATGCAGAACTCGGCATCGGTGAATCCATTGACTCGCCAARACCGGCKTTCCGAGYTGGATTGGGACRATTCATACCAAATTGATAACATTGAGSTTCGTGTTTACGGAGAGAGYTTGTTGTTRCCATCGCGCCCTGGCGACACCCTTGCCGAYGCGCGCATTCAGGTCATGAACGGCGAAGTTTACGATGAGTGTGGATTCGGCGTTTCGCTTGGCGCCAGCAAYATGGTGGAGGAAATGAGTTTCAATCCCGCCGATCCGCATTACAAAAAATGGAGCGATGCAGCAGCGGCCGACATGAAAGAGAAGCGTTGGTTCCCGAACATGGTGATCCTGCCGGATGAATCTCTCATGGTGATTGGCGGCGAGGAAGATGACATCGTCGGCCCTCRKAAGCGCCCWGAAATGCGKGAAGATGGCRTYTGGCGCTACTTGGCACGACCAGATTCTGCACGCGGTTATCACTCYACGGCCATGTTRCTTCCGGATGGACGSATCATGACGGGTGGTGGCGATTTYCGTCGTTCCGATTTCCAGGTCTTCGAGCCGCCTTATYTGTTCCGCGGTGATCGTCCAGAGATCACYACGRTTTCGGCRCATAACTTTRAGTAYGGCCWGACCTACACCGTGAACCATACCGAAAATGTGGARACCGTGGTYCTCATGCGTCCAGGTTCACGCACTCACCACTTCGATAACGATCAGCGCATGGTCATYTTGCACGAAGGGCTCAGCAGTTCCGGAAGCGTGACTTTCACYATGCCAACYGATYCGAACCTCGCRCCGCAAGGYTACTACATGATGTTCGCCGTTTCACCSGATGGCRTTCCTTCGACGGCTGAGTGGGTGCACGTGMGGTAGGMWGGGNTTCGGCCTWGGCRCGGTTCTTTCGCATCCTGCRGGWTTKATACTCATGTGCGGTGGGMCCMAAAAARGAAAGCGGCTTCGGGCAAWACCCGAAGCCGCTTTTAACGTTCTAATCGACTAGAGCGTGACTGTGTTGCTAACCGTACAAGTGGTCATGTCSACGGCTTGCAGAGTTCTGCCGCAGAGGCCAGCAGGTACGTTGGGTGCCAAGGTCAGAGTGCCAGCTGCATCGGCGTTGAAGAATCCGGCGAGGGTTGGGACGCCAGCAAGGTCGAGAACKGTGCCCGTGCAAGGACCGTTTGGAATCGTCCAGCTACCTGCGTTGCCGTAAGCCAAAGCAACCGATCCATTAGGAGTGGCGCCGCTRACTGAAATCGTCATAGGGCCTGGACARTTCCCCAGAATGCTGAGGGTGAATCCTGCTGGAGAAAGCATGTAGGTGTGGAAGCCAATCTTCCATTCAGGGCCAAACTGGGCGCCGTTCAAGAAGAGATCGGGAGCGTAGAAAGTATTCACCGGGGATTGAAAGGAGCCAGTGACCCACATTCCGTTGTCATTGCCTTGGCCTTGAATGGTGAAGGCATCGCCCGTAGAGAGCGAGATGTTGGCGGAACTGACGTCGACCCAAATAAGCTCGGTGCTAACAATAGTCTTGGTGATTGTGCCGGACCAGGTAGGCGTACCAGCTTGCCATGGACTACCCAAGTGAACCGCGACGGTGGCTGTGGCACCAATGGGGCCCGTGGCTTCCAATTGAAAGCCTTCAAGTGTGCCATCCATACCGGCGAAAACCTCTGCTTGCCAAACAAGGGTGGAGGAGTCGAAATTGTACGAAGCAGAGTTGGCACCGGGGACGGCAGAGCCAAAGGGTGAAACTTGATCAAGCGTACCGCTTTGGCCGTGGGCAGTTGCGGTCAGGCAAGCGAGAGCGAGGGTGGAAGTGATGAGGAGGTTTTTCATTGTGTTCAAAGTGGGAACGTGCATTTCAGAATAGCAGGAAAGCGTATTTGCGCAAAGATTTCAATCGGAGGGAGCGTGAGCCTGTAGCAAGTGGGATATGGCTGGTGATATCTCATTCCTCACGCGGCCTGCGCCGAAGGTCCCGGACCTTTGTCCGACGTTACAATCCTCGTCCAATAGTCTCCGTAGCTCAGCTGGATAGAGCACCGCTTTCCCTGCAGGCCGAGGCAAAGTCATTCCGCGCCCAGTCGGCGTTTGAGCTCCTCGGGCAGCGTCTGTGGAACCGACACTTATCTAACGATAAGCGTAGAACCCACTTCCTCGCCGAGAACCTCAAGCGCACAACTGGCCACGAAAGCACTTCGCCTCGGCCTGCGCCGAAGGTCCCGGACCTTTGTTCGACGTTACAATCCCCGTCCAAAGTCTCCGTAGCTCAGCTGGATAGAGCACCGCTTTCCTAAAGCGAAGGTCAGAGGTTCGAATCCTCTCGGGGACGCCACGCAAACAGGACCCTTTCGCACCAGTGCGAGGGTCCTTTTGCGTGCCGACCCCGCGAGTCTTCTTTGGCGAAGGTGGGTCTCGCTGCGCAAGCCCCGCTTCGCGTCGAATCCTCTCGGGGACGCCATCCTTCCGGCCTTCTTCGCACAAGTGCGAAAGGCCTGCAGAACGCCGACCCCGCGAGTCTTCTTTGGCGCAGGTGGAGCTCGCTACGCAAGCTCCGCTGCGCGTCGAATCCTCTCGGGGACGCCACTTCAACGAGGGGAAGCTCAAGCTCCTGTTAGACTTTCAGGATGCTACGGATTCTATTTCCCATAGGCCTAATTCTGGGTGCTGTTTTTATGGTTGTTTTTGTTTATGAAGAACCGCAGAACATTCTTGAGGATGACGAGAATCCTATAAGTGCAAGCATTGATGACAGTGCTCAACAGCCTGAGATTGACGAAAGGCAGAAGGAGAATCGCGCTGACCATGTGGCGGATTCCACGACAGTGATTCGTCGGACGGATGTCGCCGATCCAACCAGGGTGGCAAAGGAATCTATTATCCTGGTGACGGTACTAGATAGCGCCAGTGGCGAACCCCTCTCAGGGGCGGAAGTCTTTGTCGCCAACCCTGCGTATCCAGCTTTTAGGGAAAGGCTACGTGAGGCGGAGACTGTAAAGGAGTTCACTGTAATCAATGGAAGGTCTGAGCTTCCTTTCTTCGATTACTTAACAGATGAGATGGGCGAAACCCGAATTACAAGGCCTGAGGGGGAGCTTTCAGTGGGGGCACGTAGTGACACGCATTTCGTGAGTGCTACAGCTTTTCCTAGCGACACCACTCATCTTACTTTGCATATGCAGCCGATTACTGGGTTACAGGTTCAGGTACGTGACGAGGTTGGCCGAGCGGTCCAGGGCGCTTTTGTGGGCGTTTACCGGAAAGGAGAATATTTTTCACGGCGTTTGATGCGACGAAAAACAGATGAGCAAGGTTTCGCTGTCTTTGAAGGTCTCGGTCTRAAGGTAAGTCGGTCTGAAAAGGTGATTCTTCACGTTGAGGCTGAAATCGCCACGGTGCAGCCAATCCGAAAGAGCATCAACTGGCCAGAGCTGCCGACCGAAGTCGTGGAGCTTGTCACTCCGCCGCTAGGGATTGCGGAAATTCTTGTCCTGGACTCGCAGGACCAGCCAGTCAAGCCCATATTTGAAGTCGTGCTTGAATTCGAATCGGAAGAAAAGAGAAAGTCCCCATTCGATTTTTCTAGAGATTCGAAGAACGGGGCCTCTACACGAACCTTCCTGGGTGTTGCTACTTTTTTACATGTCGAGATTGGAACTTCATTCAAAGTTACGGCAGTCTCACCCAACGAGGAGTTGAGCGCGACGGCCCTTGTGGATGGACTAAGTCACAGTGGTGGTAAAGCCGTAGTTACCATGAGTCCGGTTTTGAGCAGCCCTATTGTGGTTGGACGCATTGTCAATGCTCAAGGGATGGTCGGGAAATATAAGACTCTGGAGTACTTTCTGACTAAAAACAATAGGTACTTGAGGCTGGCCGGCTTCACCACCAAGGCTGATGGCACCTTCCGCTTGCTACTTGAATCCAAGCAAGCGCTTGGTGGCGGCTTGGCGATTCAATTCTCGCTTCCTGCCACTAGCCGAAAGCCGAAGCGCTTGGCCACAGTGGATCTAAGTCATATCGTTGGGCCTGGTTTTTATGACTTGGGCGACGTCGTCCTGGATACCGCACCGATTCTCGCTCAAGGTCGCGTTATCAATTCCGTCGGCAATCCCATCGTCGGTGCCGAAGTTACCCTTGAGTTTCAAGATGACGAGGGTATTGAACTTTCGGAGGATCTCGGAGTTAGCTTTTGGGATACACATGTCGATGTCGACGAGAAGACCGATGAATCCGGAGAGTTCACCATCCGTGGTGCAGTCCATGGCAGGCGCTTTCGAGTGAAAGCGGAACATAAAAGTGGACTTGAGACTGTCCAAAATGTGGTCCTTGGTCAGATAGGGATTGAGCTTAGGCTAGGGCAAGCCCGCACCGTCCGCGGTCGCGTTCTTTTGGATTCGGAGATTGATCCGACCTTATTGGAAATCGTCTACGGAACCCCGTTTGCTGAAAGCGAGCGCCCATACTCTGATTCCCCTTGGTTGGATCTGCTTGGCCCCCCGCAAAAGCTGGGAGTGGACGGGAGCTTCGTGCTTCCTGGCCTTGACTCCGGCCAATTGACTTTCGTATTACGCACAAACTTACTGGAGGAGGAGCTTTTCCGCACTGAAAGCGTACCCATCGGTGAGGGAGATGCTGAGCAAGTCCTGGAAGAGATCGACTTGCGCGGCAAGCTTCATTCCTATTCCCTAACTGTCGTGGATGATCTTGGACGCATGGTGCCAGGTGCGAAAGTGGACACTCTCTATGACTTTGGCTTTGGTTTTGGTTCTGGGCACCGCCAGCCATTCGTCTTCATCACGCTTGGCTCCGTTCCATATATCACGATTACCGCAGATGGATGGCGCGATGTTGAAATAGAAAATCTCAGCCGGGATCAAGTGGTTGTCATGCTGCAGGGCATCCCAGTTCAAATATCCCTCACCAATGCTCATTTAGTACCGAAAGGATTTCAGGTGGATGCACGGTTGATCCTGGAGGGTGAAGACTCTTATTTATCCATGTTTGGAGCACCAATGATTTCAAGGCTTGATCGCAGTGCAGGAGTCATCAAGCTAGATCAACCGGGAACCTATCGCGTTCATTTCATTCCTAGCCCAGAACAGTCAAAAACCGAGACTGACATTCCGTTGCTCATGCATTTTGTCCCCCCGCCGCCACCACCAGATGAAGAAGGAGAAGTGGCTCCGGTTTGGCCAAGGATTGAGGTTAAGGATCTCCGAGGTGTGCAAGTATTTTATCTATCACTGGATGAACACACCCTCAAAGAGCTAGACAAGTTGAGTCAGCAGGAGGAATAGCGGGGCATTGAGCGCGTCGAATCCTTTCGTAGCCGCTACCCCCAAATTGATTTCCGCTTGTAACAACTGAAAAGAAATCTTCAGGATCCCGCATGCCAAGGTTCTTGCCTTTTCCACGACATGCCCAAAGCTTCTTATCTTTGCGATACGTGGCTGCTTGTCATCACAGTATCGCCTCTTCGGTTGGCGATTTAGATGGTGACGACCTGAACGACATCATCCTCAGATCGCCTGATGCATATGCTGCGGTTTCAATCATCGTTTCGCCCTAAGTAAGAACCAGCACTGCATTTGAGAGGCACACCGGGGCATGCTATGTTTAAACATGCTTTCTCTTGCCTGCCTGATGTTGTGGAGCGCGCAATCCTCTTTCGATGTCGAAGGGGACGCTTGGTTTAACCACGCCATGGCGCAAGCTCCGGACGATTCCGGCGCAGCCAGTAAGGGAGAGTTCCGCGTTTTCCATGAAGGCCTAGGCGAACTTCCAGAACAGGGCTACTTCAAAAAGCATGAGCCTGGCGAAATTGCAGAGTTCCACCTTTTCTTGCCTGACGGATTAGATGCCAAGAAACGGTACCCACTATTAATCGTCTATCACGGGGGCAAAGATGGCGCTTCTGGGAAAGGGACCTTGCGCAGCATGGCAAAGATTTCTACCAAGCAGCATCCGGTGATCGTGTTGTCGCCGAATATGTACACCATGGATGCTTATTATGAAATGCTAGAGATTGAAAAATTGCCGATTGATCCACAACGCGTGATTGTGTTTGGATTTTCATCGGGGGGAATGGGAGTGCTCTCGGCGATGAAGGAATTCGCACACAGCGAAGGGCGTTTCAAACCTGCAACTTTGATTACTGCGAGCACGACGGCCTCCATGGGACGAGTGGATTATCCGCAGGTTCCCTTGGTGGTCATCGCAGGTGAAAAGGAAACGCCGGAGTTCATTAACAACGAGATTTTGAAGAACCGGCGCAGCACCTGTCGTCAGTATTCGCTAGCCATGCAGGAAGTTATGCAAGAGGTGCGCTATTTGGAAATGCAGGGGCATGGCCATTCATCCGGCAAGGCCGAGCATTTGGCAGTGGTGAAAAATCTCATCCGSGCTTTGCCCAACCCGCAGGTGAAACTAARAACTTCTCGGGTGCCGTCGGAGTTGGARTCCCTGTTGGCCTTTGCCCAGACCGGAGATTGGGTATTCATGGCTACAGAGTTACAACGCCTCGACCAAGATGCTTCCTGGGCATCGCAATCCAGCTATAAAACTCTTCGCAGCAAGGTGGTGAAAGCCATGGATGCCGCGGTCAAGGACGACGTTAAGTTTCTCTCCAAGATTGGCCCCAAATCAGCAGCGTGGGAGGTGTTGCGGGCATYTCAGATTTACGACCGCATCGTGGAGTTACCCGTACTTTTCGTCGACACTAAGACTGGAGATCGCCTCGCCAAATCCATGGCCACGATTGCAAAGATGAAACGCTGGCAACTGGAGCTCGACATGCGCCAACAATACTGGGACATCGTGCAAGACCCCAAGTCAGAAACTCTTCAGGAAGACTTGGAAGCCTTGTATATGAAAGCGCCGTCTACTGAATACGGAGGGCGTCGTACTCTTGAAARATTGTTGGCATTGAAAGGATAAACCTTGTGATCTTCTCCCATTTTCTGACTTTGCTTTTTGCAGCCACGCTTTCGCCTCAGCAAGGGGAAGCTGCAAAGCCGCTCGAAGGACCGCTGCCGCCGGCGATTCAGAACCCCTACTTCGAGGTCGGGGAATGGCGCGTTTGGCGGGACGATGCTTCGCCGATCTTGGACCTTGCATCGGTGGAGAAGGTGGAGAAAGAGGAACAGGCCATCTCGATTACTTTGCAACCAATCGCTTTGAAGGACCGGGTTTTCCCAAATGCACTGAAGCTAAATCAAAAGGGTGTGATTGGAGAGATCCTCTACTCCAAAGACGGTGACTCGAAAGCTTTCGCCGGCATGTGGGACGACGTCTACTCAAGCTGGTCCGGCCTGCATGGTTATGTACGCCCGAACTGGCGTGGTGTCGATGGCAGCTTGGTGAAGGTGAAAGAACAAATCATGCACTTCGTCGACCGCGGTCATAAAAGCATGATGCTGGCCGGAGTGAACTTTGTGCATCAATCGACCACCGGTATGGCGCACACGATTACCAATGGTTACAGCCTTGAAATGACCACCAGTTATGAACGGTTGTACTTTGCCGACTGTTTGGTGACTAGYCCTGCGCACAGTTCGTTTACCGATTTGCTGCCTGAAAGTTCGTCGGACCTATACATCGCCCATGTGCCGACGTTGTTTAACTCGGTAGGTTCATCGAATAGTGAGACCATGGCCATCACCAAAATGATGATGGTCGGTGGTTTTCTTCCACCGGGAACCAAGTTGCTGCTGAAGCGAAACGGGCTTTATCCTTCCGCACTGCTCTACATCTGGAAGGCATCTTTGCCTTATGAAGTGCCCTATGACCATGAGTTGCGTCATCGTGTCGCATACAAGGCGGTTGGAAATAGAAACACTTACCCGGAAAAGTACTCCGCTGCCGGAATCGAGAAAGGCGATTTGAGTTTGGCCTTTCATCAGTACGACGATCTGCAACATGTTCACAACATGGTGCAGATGGCTAGTTCCATGCACACGGCACCCCCGGAAGCGATCTTCCAAGTCGAGAGCTTGGGCGATGGCACCCTGCATTATGCGCTCAAAAAGTCCGCCGTGATCCTGCAAGAAGAGGGGGAAGATGTGGAGCTCTTGGTCTCGGTGGCTGCAAGCTATGACCTGCAAAATCTTCCACTGCAAATGCGCTGGAAACTTCTTTATGGACAAAAGGAAACCACCATTGAGCAAGACCCAGAGAATCCCTTGCAGTACCGCATCAAGGTGCCATGGTCCGATGCTCTGCCCGAAGGTCGCACCGCGCTGGCTCTCTTTGCCAACAACGGCATTTTCGACGGCAACCCCGCCATCCTCACGGTCTACCGCAAGAAAAGCGATCTGCCGCCTAACGGAGGTGGTTATGCAGATTACAAATTCCCATTAACCTTCTCCAATCAGCGCCCAGCCTTGATTGGACTCATGGACCAATGGGTAAAGCCTGGGAAAGAAATACGCATCCCGCTGCGTGGCATCGACCCGGAAGGCAGCATGGTTAAGTTTTATAAGCGTGCGGGAGAGGTCGGCGAGATTATTGGCGACGAGTTTGTTTGGCAATGTCCAAAGAAGGAGAAGAAGGGGGTTCGGACAGTGACCTTTGTGGCGTCAGATGGAACTAGCGGGAATAGCTATGCCGGGAAACAGATTCAAATCCACGTAGGGAAGCCAGACCGAATGGCGGTGATCTCTGCAAAGGCCTTCGTCGGCGTTGCTCCATGGAAGGTAAAGTTTTCTGCTAAGGAATCCGTTGGTCGAAAATCGAAGACCAAGTTCACTTGGGAAATCTTGAAGGTGGGAGAGAAGCCAGCCAAAGGGAAAGAGGCTAAGCGCGCTAAGGGGCGTGAATATAGTTACACCTTTAAGGATGCGGGGCGCTATTCGGTTCAAGTGTGGATGGACGGCAATGCCGAGGAGTCTCAGGTCGTAGAAGTCTTGGTTCTAGAGAAGAAGAAATCGAAGCACAGTGGTGATCTTTGGGTGATTGGAAATGGGGTTCGCATTTCTGCAAAACCGCATGCGCCGCAAAGGTTTGAAGGCACGGATTTCTCGAATGTCCAACTCGGTCAATCCAAAGTGATGGAGTTTTCTCTATGGAATTCCGCAAGCTCCGTCCTGCGCTTCGATCCCAAGAAATCGATCCAAATAAATGGAGAGCATGCGGATGACTTCCAAATGGTCGTTTCGCCCAAGAGCGCTCTGGAGGGGGGAGGCTTAGGGGCCTTCTCGATCCGGTTCACTCCAAGCTATGAGGGACAGTCCACCGCGATCCTTGTGGTCGGACCTCCTTCCAAGCGGGTCGAGTTTTCTGTTTGCGGGACCGGGCGGAAACCAAGCGCAAAGTAGAGCAACTCAATCAGGCTGAGGGTAGAGCCTCTAAATGCACCCTTTCCAGGGCAGTGTTAGCATGGAAATCTGGCTGAATCTAGCCCCTCAAATTATTGAAGGGGTCGCTGCCTTCGCGGTAACTTCCGAGTTATGCAATCCCCCCCAAAAATCATCCCCTCCGTTTTTTCAATTGGGCTTTTTTGCCTCACGTCCTCCCTTTTCGCGCAGACGGAAGGTGGCGAGATGGAATCCTTAGGGCAAACCTTTGGTTCTGGTGCAGGTGATTTATTCGGCCATCGCATTTCTCCCGCCGGCGATGTCAACCAAGATGGCGTGCTCGATGTCTTGGTCGGTGCCTGGCGCGCTTCTCCAGGTGGACTTACACGCGCGGGTGCCGCTTACGTTTATTCTGGCGCCGACAGCAGCTTGCTCCTTGAATGGAACGGCGCCAATACAAAAGATGCTCTAGGCAAATCGGTTTGCGCGGTTGGCGATATCAATGGCGATGGATTCGATGACATCCTCCTTGGTGCACCCGGTGCGGACCCTTTTGGTGTGGAAAATGCTGGAACCGCCTGGCTGTGTTCTGGCGCCGATGGCTCGCTCTTGCATAAATGGAATGGCGAGACTGCCTTCGGTGCTTTGGGTTCCGAAGTCTCCGGAATAAAGGACCTCAATGGAGACGGCCGGCCCGATGTCTTGATAAGCGCTTCTGGATTAGGGGAAGTCTCGGCTTATGCCACCAATCATGGCAATATGCTGCGCCAATGGAGTGGCCCAGTGCGGCATGGGTTTGGTGTTTCCATTGACGCGATCCGAGACCTCGACGGCGATGGTCTCGACGAAGTTCTGATTGGAGCCAATCGATTTGGCGGCAGCTCTCCGCGCGGCGCTGCTTATCTCTATTCCGGTGGCACCGGGAGTTTGATCATGGACTGGAAGGGTATGAATCAAGGAGACGGCTTCGGCATTTCAGTCTCGCGCGCAGGCGACCTCGATGGCGATGGCCTGGATGACATCATCATCGGCGCGCCACTAGCTTCTGAAAATGGACGATCCGGTTCCGGCTCGGCTTATGCCTTCTCCGGACTAGATGGCGAGCTCCTGTTTCAGTGGGACGGCCTTGCTGCCGGCGATGCTTTCGGTCATTCGGTTTCCAATGCTGGCGATGTGAACGGCGACGGCCAGCCAGACGTGATTGTCGGCGCCTACTTAGTGGACAAGGGAAGTCTGCTCGACGTTGGCATGTTCACTATCTTCAATGGGCGCGATGGCAGTGATTTATTACACCGCCGTGGTCAGAAAGAAGGAGCGAACTTTGGGAATTCGGTGTCCGCCGTGGGTGACATCAATCAAGATGGCCGTGACGATGTCATGGTAGGTATTTTCCATCTTAATTTTGGTGGAATGCCGGAAACCGGATCGACTGTGGTGCTTGGGTTCAATCCTTACATCAAAGTGAACACGCAATCGATTTCGGTTTCTGCTGGCGGTGAACTTCGCTTTAGATTTAATTTTCCGCTTGCCGCAGCCGGATTCCGCTACAAAGTTCTGCTCTCGGCCACCGGAATCGGTCCGACTATGTACGGCGTGAATATACCCCTAAGTTTAGATGATGCCTTGCTAGATTCCTTTGATGGCATCTATCCCGTAGCCGTTAACTCTCAATTGCATGGCTTCTTAGACGCCTCGGGGCAAGGCAACGCAAGCTTGACCTTCGATTCTGGTTTACGCACTCTCCTTACTGGACGAACGGTTTGGTTTGCTGCCATCGCCAACGAGCCAGGTGAATTGCCCGGCCACACGTCGATTGTGATTCCGGTGACTTTGGTTCCTTAGAGCTCCGCGCCGATATCATCGCAAGCGTGCGCATCTGCCTGCTCACCAATCAAGACCTCGACGGCGACGACTTCCCTGAAGACGATTGGCCGTGTGACCCGCGTCCGTTTTTGCCAAACGATGAATGGCATGTTGCCCCATTGTTTGAGAACAAAACATCGGTGCGCAAGGTGGAGGCTTTGATCAAGCAAGGCTTCGATTTGTTCTTCAACCTTTGCGACGGTCCACTTGGCTACGGCGATCCAGGTGTTGAGGTGGTGCGCACGCTTGAGAAGCATGGCGTTCCATTCACTGGCGCTAGCTCCAAGTTTTTTGAGCCGACACGTTTGCAGATGAAAGCGGCGTGTAAGAAACTGGGCATCGCAACTCCGAAGGGAGTGGTTGTGCGGAGTGAGGACGATATCGAGAAAGCGGTTGCGGCCTTACGCTTCCCTATGTTCGTGAAGTATTACAGCAGTTATGCGAGCGTGGACATCAGCAGGAACTCGCGGGTGCAAACGGAGGCCGGTTTACGTCGACAGGTGCGCAAGATTCTGTCAAAACACAAAGCGGCATTGGTGGAGGAGTACATCGGCGGAACGGAATGCACGGTTTTGGTTGCCGAGAACCCAAAGAATCCTAAAAAACCAACCACCTACACCCCGGTGCAATATCAGTTCCCGGAGGGTGAGTCGTTTAAGCACGAGAACTTGAAGTGGGTAGACTTCGAAGGCATGCAGGCATTCCCGGTGAAGGACCCAGTTCTAGATAAGCGTTTGCGTGATGAATCCGCGCGCTTCTTCACCGAGCTGCACGGCGCAAGCTATGGGCGTTGCGACATTCGCGTTTCCGAAGATGGCATCCCGCACATGCTAGAAATCAATCCAAACTGCGGGGTCTACTTCGAGGAGAAGGATTACGGCAGTGCAGACTTCTGCCTCTCCCTCGATCCTGCTGGGCATGCCGGGTTTACGGAGCAGTTGGTGGACGCCGCATTTGCACGCGCAAAGAGCCGCGTGTAACCCACAAGCCGCGCCGCGCAACTTCAAAACCACGGCTTCGCACATTCTTCGATGCGGCAGAAGATGGCATCCACAAAGGGTTGGTGTGATTTAGATGGGTGAACATCACGCGCAACACACCTCGATGGACTAGGGGCTGTAGTAACTCCATCGTTTGCGGTACCCGCGGATGAGGAATCGAGGACATGTCGCGTCCTGGCAATTCGGAATCGTTGTAGAAGGTAGCGTCCAAAATCGCAACGTCGTGGCGGCGCGCAAGGGAAGTGAGTTGGCCCCACGTTTCCCAACTATCAATATCTGGAATGTATAGAGTTTTCACGCCATCGACTTCGATAGAAAAACCAAAGGTGTCGGAGTATTCATCACGATGGGGGACGGCACGCGGATGGAAGGTCACGCCGGGAATAGGGGAAAACACCACATCGTCCTGGAATTCATGCAACTCAATATTGCCGAGCGCAACGAGTTGACTCCAGGGACCATTCTCGCGCAAGAAAGTTGCCATACGYGYRCTGCACCAAACCGGAATGTGGAGCGCCCCCATGACTTCGTGCCCTAGTTGCATGAGYCCSGTGTAGTGTCCTATGTGMGCATGGGTCAGAACGATGGCRGAAGGCATGSAGCCGACCGAGGAAATCTGTWYKGYCATGTCAGGGCTTGCATCGACCAGAACCCAWTSSSKYCCCGATTGCACYCGAAGCGCWGCAATCGSTTCRGYTTCTTTCGCGTTAAGRCARCACGGCTTCTTGCACCCCAGTTGYGGGCGACCACCGTCTTGCGCGACTCCTAAGATTTGAATRCCGCTATAGGTTTCYGAARTCGARCYATTTTGAACMAGACTRCAACTTGCAAAGAGCAGCAAGRAAAKGCAGATTGGCCARTTCATTTTTGCGCAGCCARAGCTGCATCGAGCATGGCAATAAGYTGCTCGCGGTCAAARCTGTGYGGCTGGTCACCGTTCATCTGCACGAGGCGTTGCATGGCACTATTCACTGCAAAGTAAGCTTCTCCCTGATTGGGCACAAG
Organism: Planctomycetota bacterium; assembly: GCA_002746235.1. Classification (GTDB taxonomy): domain Bacteria; phylum Planctomycetota; class UBA1135; order UBA1135; family UBA1135. The sequence goes on along the minus strand of NVWJ01000005.1, from coordinate 151,908 downwards.
CATGTAACGGCGTTGTGGATTTTCAGCATTCAGGAAGCTTAGAAAGGCCTCCGCAACGGCCGTCGGTTCTTTGTACTGCGCACGATCTTGCGAACCACCAAAAATATTGTCCAATGCGTTTTGGTACAGCGAACCTTTCGTTGAATAGCCCTTGGACTCCATGCGTTGCTTCATGTTCTTAGTGATGTCCGACTTGAAGTTGCCGGGCTCGACCACGCAAACCTGCACGCCAAACTGACTCAATTCGGCAGCCAATACATCGGTGTAGGCTTCGACGGCGAACTTGCTCATGCAGTAGGGACCTCCAAGCGCCCAGGTCCCGGCGCCGGAAATCGATCCGGTGGTGGCCACGCGMCCTTTGCTTTCAATGAGCAAAGGGGCAAAGGCYTTGGTGAYTCGATAGGGGCCAAAAACGTTGACGTCCATCACAAAACGCAAATCGTCTTCGGTCACTTCAATCAACGGCGCAATTGACACCACGCCGGCATTGTTGATTAACCCATAAAGCCCGCGGCCCGCTTGTTCAATGRTGRCYACAGCAGCGTCGATCTCTTCCTGCACRGTGACATCTAAACGAATTGCTTGCACGTTAGCTAGGGCATTCAGCGATTCTAAATCCTTCTCTTTRCGCGCGCCGGCATAAACAAAGTAACCCGATTCCGCCAACAGCTCAGCGGTCAAACGCCCAATCCCCGAGCTCGCGCCAGTKATCAAAACCGCCTTGYGCGTGGCGTCGTCCTTGGAAGTGGCGGCTTCCTGGGCGGAAAGTGTTGGCGCCCATGTAAGTAGGAAAGCAAGCAGAAGGAGGTAGGCRGCGGAATTGCGCATGCCGGAGCCTACCTTCCACTGGATTTTTTGTTTGGGTTAATCGCAAAGACCTTGTCCTGGCCTTTCATCGAGGCGCCCAGCCTAAAAAGTAAACCCAACGGATAGGGCGACGGCATAGGAGTCGTCGCCAAATCCGCCGGCTAGCTCCAGGCGTCCTACGCCAAAGGGAGAAAATCCAATGCCCGCCGTGACGAGGTCTTGGGCATTGCTTTCAAGATCGGTGGAGTAACCRGCACGCAGTTGTGCCCATTCCCAAGCGTATTCGGTGCCGAAACGCAAATACTGAGTTTCCTGATTGGTGCTGAATGGATCGGTCGAAGTGAGATCAAGATCGGCGGCAATGCTGAGCGCATCGCTGCGCCATTCTGCTCCGAACACAAGCACTGGATCGAGTTGGTAGGTGAATACGCGGCCGCCAATATTCAAGGTGTCAACCTCTGGGCCGAGTGCATCGCGCAGAACCAAACCGAGCATCCAGTTTTCATCGGGTTGAAGGGTGACTCCAAGATCTAGGTTGAGGGCGGAGTCGTCGGTGCGGAAGGAATCGTCGTCGAACTCATCGTCGAGGTCACCGGAGTCATCGAGGCTGACGGCGTAGTTGATGACATCGATCTGCTGAAACTTAGGGGTGATGCCAACACTCAAGGGCATACCTCGAAATTTGAATTCGCGTGCGAAGGCTAATTTTACTTCAGTGACCACGGCGCCAAGCACCACCGCTTCGGAACCAATCGTTGGCAAGCTTCCGCCACCAAGTGCACCGCGGATGGCAGCTTCATCGGCTGCATCAATCAGCAAGAATCCATGGGCATCAATGTGACCATCCACAACCAACGCGGTTGAAAATCCTTTCGATGGGATGGCAAGAACAAAGCCAGCATTGCCGCCGACACGAAGATTACGTCCGTTTAGGGCGGCGAAATCATCGGCCAGGCTATCCAGCTGTGCTTGGGTTGGAGTGCCGCCGCCATTAAACACAGCCTCAATTGCATCGAAGGAAGCTTCGAAATCATCGAGGGCATCGACCAAGGAATCTGGATCTTCAAAAGCCAGGCTGAAGGTGGGGAGCAACAACCCCCAATCGTCTTCGTTTTCAAAACGAGTCAGTAACGCTGGATTGTGAAATGCAGATTCCAAATAGCTAGAAGAGGCGACTCCTGTGCCGCCCATGCCGGCGCTGCGCGCGCCGGGCTGTTGTTGAGGCATAAGGGTGGGGGTGAGTGCGGCGGTGCACACGCATAAGCAGGCAATTTTGWGCATGGCGTACGATATTTCCCTGATTTATCAGTATCAAGGAAATATGGGTGCGATTTAGAATCGGTGCGTGACTACTCTGACATCCCCTTTCCTGAAGTACGTGCCCCCGATGGGCATCTACCAAACCTTGTACGCTTTCCTGGATTCTTTCGGGACGTATATGGGGGAGCCAGGAACGCATCCATGGAGTCAAGGTTTCCCCCGCACCACGCAGTTGCCCGATGGCCCGCCGATGCCGGTGAGTGTTTCACTGACCCCCGAAGACTTCATGTATCCGAAGGCTTATGGCCTGCCGAAGTTGCGCGATGCCATCGCCGATTACTACAACCGTTACTACGGTTGTTCCTTGGAACCGGAGAACGTCATGGTCTTTGCTGGCGGACGTCCGGCGCTGGTCGCCACGCTCATGTTTCAACATGAAGATGTCGAAGTGCGCATTGCCTCCACTGAGTACACCCCGTATTACGACATGTTGAAGCTGCTCGGTCGCGATTACTCCTTAGTGGAAAGTGGCGAAGCGAACGGCTTTATGCCAAGTACCGAGGATTACCTCGGTTCCGGGAATGGACGCAAACTCATCATGATGAGTAACCCGTGTAACCCAACCGGCATCACGCGCACCGGCGCAGAGTTGGAATCCATGGTGCGCGCCGCCGAGGCGGAAAATGTTGCGGTGCTTATGGACGAGGCCTATGAAATGTTTCATGAGCCGCCAGTCAGTGCGCTGCAATTTGTCGATGACATCAACAGCTCAAACTTGTTCGTTGCCGGCGCCGCGACCAAAGGCTTGCAAGCGCCAGGGATTCGCGTCGGCTGGATGATTGCTTCGAAGGAGAACATTGAAGTCTTAAGTAACTTCTCATCCTTCGGCATGGGAGGGGTTTCGCATCCTTCGCAGCTGTTCGCTTTGGAGTTGTTCAAGCAGGACCGAGTAGAGCAAGCGCGGAAGGCGGTGCCCACCTATTACCGAGAACAACGCGATCGTTATGGAGAAGCCTTTGAGAAGTTAGGCCTCAAACTCTTCTCGGGCAAAGGCGGCTTCTACCATTGGTGTAAGTTGCCTGGTAATCTCACCGCCGAGGAGCTCAATCAACGCCTCTTCAAGGACGGCGCCGCCATTCTTAAAGGCACCGACTGCGATAYGGCGCGCCGTGGCGATCAATCACCGCTTAACCACTTCATGCGCTTTTCCTTCGGCCCGCTGGCGCCGGAATCTTTCGACTCCGACATCCAGATTTTGGCCAAAGCGCTAGACGGTTAAGCGCAAAGGCGCGGAATGACTTTGCGCAGGGTCAGCTGACGTCCCAAGTATCGCCGGCATTCAGCAGGCTTTCCAGAGTTCCTTCACCGAGCTTTTCGGTGACGTCCTTTACTTGCTGAGTAATGCCTTCGTCCAAGGTCGGGCGATTCACCTGACGGAAGATGCCAATCGGCACTGGAATTTCGCCATTCTCCGAACCTTGGCAGATACGGTAAGCATTGGCGCCAGTCGGTCCATCGGATTTCCAAGTACTGGCTTCTTCAGGAGTGCAGATCTCAATGTCGGTCGGAGTAAAGCGCAAGCCCTTCTCCAACTCCTTGCCAAACACCAACGGCTGGCCCGGACGCAGATCGACTTGGCGGTCATCGCGCACACCCTTCTCGGTGATGTGATCAAAGCACTTATCGTTGAAGATCACGCAGTTCTGCAGAATCTCGACAAAGGCAAATCCTTTGTGTGCATGCGCAGCTTCTAAGATTCCTTTCAGGTGCTTGATCTGCGTGTCGACAGTCCGGGCTACAAAACTTGCACCGGCACCGAGTGCAAGCGCGAGTGGGTTGAACGGAGCATCGAGGGAACCGAAGGGGGAGGACGATGTGACTTTGCCCGGAACGGTAGTCGGGGAGTACTGACCTTTGGTGAGACCGTAAATGCGGTTGTTGAACAACAGCACCTTCATGTCCATGTTGCGACGCATGGCGTGAATCAGGTGGTTACCGCCAATCGACAGGGCGTCGCCATCGCCGGTAATGACCCAAACGTGCAAGTCAGGRTTSGCAATCTTCACSCCMSTTGCCARYGCTGGKGCGCGRCCGTGRATGGTGTGGAAACCAAAAGTGTTCATGTAATAAGGRAAGCGGCTGGAACAGCCGATGCCTGAGATTACTGCGAACTTTTCTTTGGGAATGCCAAAACCAGCAAAGGTTTGCTGCACGGCATTGAGGATTGCATAGTCACCGCAACCCGGGCACCAACGCACCTCTTGGTCAGAGACAAAATCCTTCTTCTTGTAGGTAGGAGCTTCGGTAGTAGCCATGATATTACTCAGCTAGTTGCTGCTTGATTGCGTCCACCAATTCGCCGGACATGAAAGGTTTTCCCTGCACTTTAGGCAGAGAGATCGCGTCGATGAGGTACTCGGAACGAATCAACCGGCACAACTGGCCGCGGTTGAGTTCTGGGATCATCACCTTTTTGTAACGCTTGAGGACATCGCCCAGGTCATTGTGTAGTGGCCACAGGTTACGCAGATTAAGTTGCGCTACCGAGAGGCCAGCTTCTTGACTGCGCGCCACTGCGCCACGAATCGCGCCGTAGGTGGAACCCCAACCGAGGACCAATAAGTCCGCGCTTTCAGGGCCGAAGACTTCCAACGGCTCGTACGAATCAGCAACCTTCTTTACTTTGTTCTCACGCAGCAAGGTCATCTTTTCGTGATTCTCGGCATCGTAGGAAATGTCGCCGGTGAGGTCAGCTTTCTCTAAACCACCAACCCGGTGTTCCAAACCAGGGGTTCCTGGGATAGCCCAAGGACGCGCCAAGTTTTCATCGCGGGAATAAGGTTGGAAGTTTTCCGTTTCGGTGTGAAAAGCTTTCGGAAAAGGCTTTAACGAGGAAGCCTCTGGAATCAAGAACGGTTGCGCGCCGTTGCCGATGTAGCCATCACTTAACAGGATGACCGGAGTCATGTAAGTCACCGCAATGCGCACCGCTTCGAGGGCGGCCTCAAAACAATCCGCAGGCGAGGAAGTGGAGACGATAGGCAGAGGTGCATCGGAGTTGCGTCCGTACAGCGCTTGATTCAAATCGGCCTGCTCCGTTTTCGTCGGCATGCCGGTGGAAGGTCCGGCGCGTTGTACGTCGACCACGACCAAGGGCAATTCAATCATGACCGCCAAGCCGAGCGCTTCACCTTTTAGAGCCAGTCCTGGTCCAGAGGTTCCAGTCATGCCGACCGAACCGGCATAGCTAGCGCCAATCGCCGAACAGATGGCGGCAATCTCATCTTCCGCTTGGAAGGTGGTCACGCCGTAGTTCTTGTAGCGCGACAAAGCATGCAGCACATCGGAGGCTGGAGTGATTGGGTAAGAGCCGTAGTACAAGGACTTGCCAGCCAACTTGCATCCGGCAACCAATCCCATGGCCAACGCCTGGTTGCCACCAATGTTGCGGTAACGTCCGCCCGGCAGCGGCGCCGCACTCACTTGGTAAGTGCTCTTGAACAGCTCCGAGTTTTCCGCAATGTTAGCACCGGCACGCAAAGCCAAAAGGTTGGCTTCGAGAATCACCGGCTTCTTGCCAAACTTCTTCGCCAACCATTTTTCAGTATGGTCCAGCGGGCGCGAGTAGGTGTAGTAAAGCATGCCGAGCGCCAACAAGTTTTTACACCGCAGTGCATCCCTGTTGCTGAGCCCGGTACTCTCCACAGCCTTCAAAGTAGCCTCATTCAGGTCGATGGCAACTAGCTGATACTTCTCTTCCAGAAGCGGATCGTCGAGTGGGTTCTCTTCGTAGTGCGCCTTTGCCAGATCGCGTTTACCGAAGTTACCAGTGTTCACAATCAGCAGTCCGCCTTCCTTCAACTCATCAATGTTGACCTTGAAAGCCGCCGGGTTCATGGCCACCAGCACATCTGGCTTGTCGCCAGGGGTGTGGATGTCTTTTGAGGCAAAGCGCACCTGGAATCCACTCACTCCGAACAACGTTCCGATAGGAGCGCGGATCTCGGCGGGGTAGTCCGGGAAGGTTGCCAGATCGTTACCCATCATCGCCGACGTATCGGTGAATTGGTTACCGGTCAGCTGCATGCCATCGCCGGAGTCGCCCGCAAAGCGGATCACGACCTCGTCGACGTGCTGAAGGGGAATCTCTTGTTTGGTTGGAGCCATCGGGACAGTCAGATTGTACCGGATTTCAGCGCATTCTTGCAGCGACTGCGGCAATGTCATCAATCAGGCCGGGTAGGTCTGGGTCGAGACGATACGCATCGGCAAAGCGGTCGCGCGCAGCGGGAAGTTGGTCGGACGCAAAGTAGATGCGCCCGAGTGCCTGCATTAGTCGTGGTTGATCGGGTTGGCGTTCCAAAGAGGCAGTAGCGGCGTTGCCAAGAGCGGCTTGGTCCTCGCGTTTGTTGGCAATCAGGAACAGCACATTCCACGGCGCTTCGGCGGCGGGATAGAGAGCGGCGGTTTCCTGCGCGTGGAGTTCTGCTTCTTCGAGTTCGCCGATCTCAATCAGCAGCCACGCGAGGTTGATTTTGGCTTCAGGAAGGTCTGGCGCGAAGAACAGGGCATCGCGGTAGGCGCGAATGGCCTCGGAGGTGCGTTTGGCGGTGGTGAGGGTGCGGCCGCGCAGGAAGTGGAATTGCGGCAGTTGCATAATCGAAAAGAAGCCGGCGAAGTTGCCTGGGATTGGCAAGGCATCGAACTGGGCGATGGCGCGTTCCTGGAAGCCTTTTTCAGCCAGCGTCATGGCATCGAGCGCAAGCAGTTCGAAGGAGGACAGGTTGAGGGCATCACTCGCGCGATAGCGGAAGACTTCCCACTCTCCGCTCAAACTTTCGATGGGCCGGAATCCATGTTCCACTTCACTGCGATGCGGATGAATCCCAATTTTATGATCCGAAATCTCCACCGCTTGCAAGTCATAGGGTTTACGTCGCGGCATGTGGCAGGAGATGCAATCTTCTCCAGCACTTGGATCACCATGCGTTTCAACTTCACCATGACATTCCAAACATGCCTTCACTCGGGCAGCTGAGTTTTGCAAACGCGGCGGTAAATGAGGATTGTGACAAGTGGTGCAGGTCATCTCCTCCGATTCCTGAAAGCACTCGCTTAAAGCAAGACGCCGCACCTGACTGACAAAACTGAAATCATCGCTCGGAGTTTTCGCAACCATCACCACCCGATGTTCCCGTAACGATTCTCCAGGCGCAGGATGCGGGGAGTTTAAATCGAACTCAATCCGTGCATCGCCTTCTAGATGACATCGGGCGCAAAGGTCCAATTGGAGTTCGCTGGAGAGGTCTCCTGGGTAAAGGATTTCAAGATTCTCCTGCGCGGTTTCTCCTGCCCGCATTAAGTCGACATGTTTGCTGCCATCGCCATGGCATGTGATGCAACTCAAGGGATCTGGCCTGAAATCACCTAAAGCATGGAGTGGGTAAACCTTCGGGGCGGGGGTGTCACTATGACAAGAAATACATTCACCAGTGATTGCATGATGCAAACCACCCGGCGACGCACCGAACTCATGCGGTGCAGGCTTCCATCCTTTGCCCGTGTAATATTCAATTGGAGCAAAGTGCCAGCGGTTGGAACTTTGCGCAACGAAACTCATAGCTTGGACTCCAGCGCCAATCCTATACGGCAAATCTCGCCCTTGCTTAAATCCAGGCCAACCAGCTTGCGGTGCTTCGCGCATGGCTTGCAGTTGCCAGCCATCTTTGGACTCTTGTACCCGATAAGCAAAACCCGATTGTGCATTGCGTAACCAAGCCGTATCGGGTGTTGCAGGGACGAGTTGAGTATTGACCACGCCCAAAGTGTCAGCCATGCCATGCAAACTCCACTGGCGGGAGATGTCGGCATGACATTCTGCACAGGCGCGATCGCCAACCACCGGAAGTTGAGCTAAGGGAAGGTGCTGGCGAGTGGGTGCAGGGGCGGTTTGMGAGCCAGCATTTGCAGTCGCTGTTGCGGATTYCKAYCCTCCRCAGGAGMCCAGCAAGAAAGGNAAAGRCAAGYAATCGACAAGCAAGGAGGCCACGCACGGTAAAAGTTTWTCGCCTTTTGCGTCCAAACGATGACCTATGCTGAATAGCCCCAATGCCCCCTTCAGAACYCAACCTTTCAMATGAAAACCATCCTTCTACGTTCCGGYGCCATTGTCGCCATCGGCCTCCTCTTCACCACGCTCGCYTCGGCACARAACAACCACACGGTTGAGGTCGCWGCGAATGGGCTCACCTTCACCCCACAAGACCTCAATATCAACMTGGGGGACACYGTGACTTGGAATTGGAACGGCGCCGGCTCCCACAACGTGAATTCTGACGATGACGCGTTTMYCTCGGGCATGCCCACCATGGCTCCCAAYACCTTCTCAGTCACCTTCGATGCCATATTTTTGGCCGCAAACCCTGTAATAGCAGACTTTTACGGGTATCACTGCCATCCTCACCTTGCTTTTGGCATGGTCGGGTCGATCCAGGTGATGAGTCCACGCGTGCTTTCCTTGGTGAACTTCTCAGCCGGTCAGTCGGGGACCATGAATGTCGATGGCATGAATGCAGGCGGTTCGGTCATAATTGGGTATTCGACCACCGGAAACGGTCCCTCTGCCGTCTCCTTAGGCACCCTTTCGCTGAGCGCACCGATTAACCAGCTTCCCGGTCTGACTGCCGATGCGGCTGGCCACGCCGAACTTAGCGTCAATCTGCCTGCAGGATTGGCTGGTACAACCGTGCATTTGCATGCTGCTGAACTCTTTGGTGGAGGAGCTGGCATTCTCACCAATCCAGTCACGGTAGTCCTCTAGGGGGGGATCGATATTTCATTCGACCTGAGCGGCCTCAATCCATTGGATTGAGGCCGCTTTTAGGTGGGAAAACCGAGCTCTATACCTCGAAAAACCCCAATAAATCAGCCTTTTCCTCCGAATGTGCTTTATTATTGTGTGGTCCCCTTGGATAAATCTCTTCCCATGAAATCTACCTCTCTCATCAAAACCGGCCTCATTTTTGTGGCTGGTCTTACTCTTTCTACCGCGGCAACCGCACAGAACGATCACGCAGTGACGGTCGGTGCTGGTGGTTTCGTTTTCGAACCTCAAGACCTAAATCTGAATATTGGTGATAAAGTCACCTGGGTTTGGTCCGGCGGTGGTTCTCATAACGTACGCGCCGTATCTGGAGCCTTTCTTTCTGGAAACCCAACCACGGCTCCCAACACCTATACGGTCACCTTCGATACCGCGTTTTTGGCCGCGAACCCTGTTGCCGGCGACCTTTACGATTACCGATGTGACCCACACGGCGGTTTTGGCATGGTTGGTTCAATTCGAGTCATGTCACCACGCGTCCTTTCCTTGGTGAACTTTAGCGCAGGACAATTGGGCACGATGAACGTCGATGGCATGAATGCTGGCGGCACGGTCCTGATTGGCTACTCACTCACTGGCAACGGTCCGTTCGGCGTCAACCTAGGCACCTTGTCCCTGAGCGCTCCGATTAACCAACTACCTGCTTTAACCGCAGATGCAGCTGGCCACGCAGAGCTTTCGGTAAACCTTCCTCCTGGCTTGGCTGGTACCACGGTCCACCTTCACGCCGGCGAGTTGTTTGGTGGCGGTGCAGGAATCCTCACCAACCCAGTGACGGTCGTACTCTAATCAGAAGCGCTACTTCACAAACAAGCCCGGCAAGGTTACTTGCCGGGCTTGTTTCGTTTGGTGTTGCAGCCAGCTTTATGGAATGACTAACTCAACATTGTGAGTCAAGGTTAGCGGGTGCACACCAGCAGAATCCTCAACCTTGGCCTGCAAGTAAAGGGTCTTGCCGCTTAGGTTCGGGTCGTTAGGAATGGTGAAGGTGGTGCTGACTTTGCCATCTGCGCCGAGAGCGAATGGAGGTTCAAAGGTGATTGTGCCACCCATGCGGACGGTGCCGCCTTGCGCGCGATCGCGGGTCACACCAGCGACATCGGAGTGGAACAGGGTGACAGTACCGTTTGGCACACCAAAGGCTTCCAGGTTGATGGTGGCGCCCACTGCTGGAGTGCCGCTCCAAGTGAAACCAGTCTCGTAAATCTTGTGAGCCTCCAAAGTTGGAAGATCAAGGTAGGTTTGCTCGATACCGGAAGGCCAGCGCATAACGAAATCTTGAACTCGATTTGCAGGACCTAAACCAAAGTGAGCAATCGGGCTGTCGGTGTTACAGAAACCACGACCTACGGTGTTCAAGCGGAAGACTTTCACGTCGTCGCCGGTCAGCGCCATCATGCGCACGCCAACTGCAGACTTATTGGAAATCACACCGATTGGTTCCACTTGGATCCAGTTGTTAGCGTTGCCATCGGAGATGAACAAGGAGTTCTCTTGCCAGCTGGATGGAACGAAAGCCGGACCGCCGTTGTTCACGTAAATGTCGTTGTAGCCGTCGCGGTTGATATCACCGAAAGCAGCTCCGTGGCTGCGGGTCTCGCCAAGTGCATGGAGGCCAGATGTGGCACCAATATTTAGCGACATGAGTCCACCCGAGGGCGTTGGACGGATCAGTTTAATGACATCGAGATCCTTAACGTTCGGATGACCAGTTCCAATATAAATGTCTGGGTAGCCATCGGCGTTGAGGTCACTGCAGTTGTGGCCCATGTCCTGTTGACGCGTCATGCGTGCGGCTCTGCGTACATCGCGGAAGGTGCCATCGCCATTGTTGATGTAAAGGCCGCTAGGGTAATTCCCGGTGAACTGATAGCGCGCACCGAAAAGGTCGAGCCATCCATCGTTATTGAAGTCGATTAGGACACCACCAAAGTTCTTGTTTGGGTCTGCAACGCCCGAGAAGATTGCGGTATCGGTGAAGGTGCCGTCGCCGTTGTTGTGGTAAAGCAAGTTGCCGCCAACGTAGTTACCTACGAAGATGTCCACAAAACCATCATTGTCGACATCGCCGGAAGAGCAATGGCGGTAATCGCCGAGGTGGGTGATGCCCGCTGCAGCCGAAACGTCGGTAAAGACGAAGTTGCCGTCGTTGCGCAGCAAGATGTTATGGACCGGGCCTCCAACCGCCACACCATTATTCGACACAAATATGTCTAGGTCACCGTCGTTGTCATAATCAAGTACCGTTCCGCCAAAGGTAGCGAAGGTGTCGAGCGGTGCGTCGCCGGAGTTCGCAGTCATGTCGGTGAAAGTACCGGTGGTGTTGAGGTCGTTACGCAGAATAGTGTTTGCTTGTGCACCAGAAAAACCGCCGGTGGGGAAGTAAACATCGCGGTCGCCGTCGTTGTCAAAGTCCGCTGCTAACACACCCCAACCGCGGTCGAGAGTGGCTGGAATACCCCAGGCAACATTCATGTTTTCGAAGGTGCCATCGGCCTTTTGACGCAGGAAGGTATCTTGCATCTCAGACATGGTGACAATGAGGTCAAGCCTGCCATCATTGTCGAGGTCGACCATGGCAGTGCCGCGGCCATAACCCGGAACTAGCGCGTTTCTTGCCGCAGCTTCGTCCTGGTAGGTAATTTGAAGGGCGCCACGCTCATCGATCTGTGCACTCAGTGCACTCGACAACAACGCGGAAACGACAGTTGAGGTAAGGAGGAGATGGCTCATAGGAGTCAATTCGGGGGGGGCCAATAACAGCCCTCCCAGCAATAAACTACCCTATTCTGGGCCTTAACAGCCTATTTTTTTGCCCACAATAGGTTCTTGCTAATCCAAACTCCTAATCCAGAGATTGCGATAACGTACCGGATCGCCATGATTTTGCAGTTTCACAGGCAACTTTTCGGCATGAGCCCCCCCTGGAGGCAGCGTACGATGCACCGTCGGCCCCAATAATTCGCGATTATGGTGCACCAGGACGCCGTTATGCAGCAAAGTGACTGTTGCTGGCGAGTCTAAATCGCCTGATTCACTGAATTTAGGCGCGGTGAACAAAATGTCATAGGTCTGCCATTCACCCGATGGGCGGCAAACGTTGGCCGAAGGCGGGAATTGGCCATAAATTGCCCCCGCAGTGCCATCGGCATAGCTGGTGTTATTCCAGGTATCGAGCACCTGAATTTCATAAAGACCCATTAAAAACACACCACTATTGCCCATGCCCTGGGAATCCCCGCTTCGATCCGCCGGGCTGGCCCATTCCACATGCAGTTGGCTGTCGCCAAAAGAGGCCTTGGTTTGCACTTCCGCGTTGCCTGCGACCACCATGGCGCCATCGACCAGCTTCCAGGTGGGGGCTTCGCCGTCGGGGGTCATCCAGGCGTCTAGGTTGGTGCCATCGAAGAGGATGAGAGCATCGGAGGGGGCATCGCCCACGTTTTTGCCGGGCTTGACCACGATTGGATAGGGGCGTTTTAAATCATGCACGCGCCACTCTTGCCCAGGAAGTCGCGGGGTGTCGTCGTAACCTGGGCGTGGGGTTGGATCCTGAAGCAGAAATGGAGTGGTTAGGATTAGGAGGAGCAAACGCATGAGGACTAGAAGGTGAGGAAGCTAACCGCGGCGAGGGCAACGATGATGCCTATGGAGGTTGCAGTGAGCAGTGGTGCAAGCACCAAAGTGTTAAAGGTGCATCTCCAATAGGAGCGTTGCGTGACGCGGCGTTGTGCCAGGGTCAGGTAAATCGGCGGGTAGAGGAATAGTGTTATTCCGTACAGCCAACCTGGACTTGGGATCACAATGATTAAGGTGATTAGCGCATAGAAAAAAGATTGGTACTGCAATGCAAAGATGAAGTGGTCGAAGTAAATCGATCCACTGCGGAACCATAGAATTCGTAAATAGAAGGCAAAGAACGGTAGCAGTGCCAGAAGTGCGAAAGGAATATTGGCTACCATTTCGCGTGACAGTGCCGCACTTTGTTGGGCGTCACTCATGCGGTCCATGCGATGGGTGCGCTCGATTAAGAACTCACGAATCGGTGCTTGCCACCAAGAGTCTGCGCTTAAAAAACTATCGCGCACCTGTTCCTCCAGGTTGCCAATCGCATCGGCAGCAAGGTCTGGAACGTCGTTGGAAGTGGAGGAGTTGACCGAGAAGATGGCATCGTCATGCAAGTCGCCGTTGCATTTCGCGACCAACAACAACAACACACTCATGAATAAATAGAGACGCAGCGGCGGGACGTAACGTTGACGTCGTCCCTGCTGGTACTCCAAGCACAGCATGCCCGGTTTGCGAAATAGCAGCCAAAGGCTGCGCCAGGATCGTGATTCCGCGCCAAACCAAACCGTGAAGAAATCGGCAATGAGTTCGCGAAACGAGGCACGCAACCCACGCGTATGTTGGCCACACTGCGGGCAGTAGGCGTGGGTTGCAACTGCAAGGCAGTTCGGGCATTTACGCGGCCCACTTTCCGGCTGGGGGACCATGGGTTGTTTGGCCATGGTGAGAGAGTAGCTGCTAGACTAGGTTTGTTCTCAAACTGAGTCGCATTTCCCTATCCTCTCTTATAATGGATTCTTTGATTCATGTCGCCAACAAAAGCGTGACCCCTCGGACTCTTAAGAACAATCAGTTCTATCGTTACCTTAAATAGAAATTCATAAGCATGACCATGCAACACAATCCACACCTATGTAGGCTCTCGATTTTTTTGAGCCTAACCCTCCTCGCACAATCGCTTCAAGCGCAGTCCGATTCGGCTATTTACGAATACCTTGGTCCCAACAAGGGCGCTGGTTTAGGGAAGGCAGTGGCAAATGCTGGAGACATTGATGGAGATGGCATCGATGATTTTCTGATTGGCGCCCCTTATGACGATGCCTTGGGTGGCAATCAATCTGGATCAGCAACTTTGTTTTCTGGCGCAACAGGAAATGTAATTTATTTCCTACAAGGGAGCACTAACTTTGGACGTTTTGGTTCCGCTGTCGCTGGCTTAGGCGACGTTGACGGAGATGGAGTCAATGATTTTGCTGTTGGCGCTAACAGCGAGGACAACGGCGGGCTAACGGATAGTGGTTCTATTCGCATTTATTCTGGTGCCACGGGCACTGAAATTCGCCGCTTTGACGGTCATTACGTTGGCTCTGCACTAGGGAACACCATCGCGGCTATTGGCGATGTCAATGGCGACGGCCTGGCCGATATGTTGGCTGGGGAATCGAGGGCTAATCCTAGTGGGTTACAAAATGCCGGTAGCTATGCAGTTTATTCTGTGCTTTTCGGCTCCCGTCTTTACACCGTCAATGGAACGGTTGCGGGAACTTTTTTGGGCGGTCAGGTACGCTCTGCTCCCGATTTTGATAACGACGGCATTCTGGATGCAGCGGTGAGTCGATACACCTTTTCTCAGCACCAAATGGAAATCCGTTCCGGGATAGATGGAACACTCATCCGAACCTTTCCCGGCGGGACCTTCGATAGTATCAATGATTTAGATGGCGATGGGTTTTCTGAGGTCATCACTGGAACCTACCTTACAAGCCCGCCTGTGAATCCTCACGTGGATGTTTTTTCCGGCCAATCTGGAGCCTTACTTTATTCCTATTCCGATCCATTAGGTGAAATATACGGCCGCGAAGTTGCTGGCTTAGAAGATTACAACGGTGACGGAATCCCTGACTTTGCTTTTAGTAGCGGGCGCAGCACCGTCTTCTTTCAAACGGATTTCGTTCGTGTTCTTTCCGGTGTCGATGGAACAACAATTACCGAAATGCGTGGAAACAGTGCTTTCGGTTCTTCTATCGCGGATCTCGGCGATTTGAATGGAGACGGGAAATCCGAATTGTTGATAGGGTCCTATTTAGCTAGCTCTCCTCATCGAGCTCATCGACCTGATACGGGTGCAGCTTTTGTCATGAGTGAAACACCAAACGTTCCATTCGAACTCAGCTTGRTGGGAACTTGTCCTAATGTCACCGGTGTGGAATTTGTTGGTGCAACTCCTAATACTGGAGTCGCGCTAGCCTTTGGAATCCCAGGAATCTTCGTAATACCGTATGGGCAGTGCGCTGGAACGATTTTGGACCTTCAAAGCGTGAGCCTCCTTGAGGTGTACCGAGTCAATCACGCTGGAGTTGTTTCCGCACCCGCTCCTCCAGGGTTAGGCGTGCTCTGCGGACGAACCTTGCAGGCAGTTGATTTGGCTACCTGCSARNTSTSMAWYWNNCNGTRKYGMTKTRMSMAGMGRSTCTWCRYRYNAVGRKNTTCRYRCMWKYSKYMTKAWMRRKSKCATCGTGAATCCCTTCGACTTCGGGCACTTCGTTGCGGATGGCAACTTCTACGCCTTGCTTCATRGTCATGGCKGCRGARCCGCAACCTTGRCARCCGCCGCCCATGGAGATGAACAAGTCTTTGCCGTCGCTTGCYTGAATCTCAACCCAACCGCCGTGCGAGGCGAGTCCYGGGTTTAGSGTGTCATCGATRATCACTTGCGCTTTGTTGCGCATGAGRTCGTGACCTTCGAGAGCCTCAATCGCKCCRGGCTTAAACACTTCGCTAGTCTTCTCGAGGAATTTGCGAATAGTGGAACCGCCGTCRCGCGCAACTTCACGCCAATCGCGCGGCACRCTGGCCATGCTAATCAGCACTTCGGTGCCGGAAACGCGCACACCTTTTAGGTCTTCGAGYGCATCGAATARGGCKGTRGCGAGMGGSGACCAAGTTTGCGCCCACTCYTTGTTRCTCACGTACAGAGAMCCYACGTGCARGCTGCGGTCYACGCGRAACAAGCAGTTACTCGGAATGGACTGCGGCTCGGCAGTGATGTGAATCTTTTTCTCTTCGCTCATGACAGTCACCTCTAGGAGAGGGAAGCCTTCATTCTACCCGTTTTTCGACTCAGAAAAAGAGATCAGGCACATTCCGTAAAGCCGYTCCAATCCTTCGATRAGGGGCGCGTGCTCGACATCCCATTCYTCGGCGAAGTGGGTGATGATGTCCTGCACCGGGGTYTCKCCATCGCARGCCTCGAGGAGACCGAGTTCGAGTTGGTYGACATCGAARGTGTCRCCGCGCGCSAGRAYACGGGTGCTGACGGATTCGCCTTGAGCATCGGASACGACTTCAGCATTAAAGCCCTCAAATGCGTGTGGAATTAGCCCGCCGCGGAAAGGGTCTGGGAAGGTGCGTTTTTGAAATAAGCGGTCGCCGAGCACGAGTAAATCKAGGTCGGAACGCARGAAACTCCAAGCTGCCTCGCGYGGWGTTTCRACAATCGGYTCGCCCTTAATGTTGAAGCTGGTGTTTAGCACCATCGGCACGCCGGTGCGTTTGAAAAACGCAGAGATCAGTGCGTGATACTGCGGGTGCGCGGCTTGTTCAAGAGTTTGAATGCGCGCGGTGCCATCGACATGGACGACGGCAGGAATCTGCTCACCTTTGCCTTCTTTCACCGCAACTGTTAACGACATGTAGGGCGAAGGAGTGACATTTACAAACCAATCGGCAGCGTGCTCATTGAGGACGGTAGGGGCGAACGGTCGAAACGCTTCGCGCTTTTTAATCGCCGTATTGATCCTCCCGATGTTCTCGCCATCGCGCGGGTCCGCCAAAATCGAGCGGTTGCCCAACGCACGTGGACCAAACTCCGCTGGGCCATCAAACCATGCGACCACTTGGTTGTCAGCCAGCGCATCTGCGACGACACTTATCAACTCTGCATTGCCTAGATCTGCTTCCTCCAACCATGCACCGTATTCGTTATGCGCATCCTGAAAATCCGACGCCTCCGGCGCGCGTCCGCCATAGGGCGAAATCGGTTTGCGCTGCGGGGCCAACTCTCGTCCGTCGTCTTTGGCTAACTGATGCAAGCCATAAAATGCACACCCGACCGCAATTCCTTCATCACCGGGATAAGGAGGAATGAACACCTCGTCAAATCCGGCTTCCCGATGAATGCGTCCATTCAAGGTACTGTTTAGCGCGACGCCACCGCAAAACGCCATTTTGGTTTTGCCGCTAGCTTCACGCTGTCTTTGCAAGAAATCCAAAACGACATCCTCCAAATCGCGCTGCAAGTCTTCCGCTAACCGCGCGTATTTCGCCCGATGTTTTTCCTCCGCCCAGCCATTCGGATGCGGTTCTTCACGCAAACGCTTCCAATCAATCTGCAAATCTTCCAACGGCCCGTGCATGACCGATGTGCGCTCACCACCCGCATCCCAATCCGATGCCCATGGAGCCAGTCCCATGACTTTGCCGCAAGTATTCCAATCGCCGAACACATGGCTCGCCACCCGCGAATAAATCGCACCCAGCGATTCCATGTTTTCAAAACCGTAGTTGTGCAGAAGGATGGGAGTTTTTTCTGCAACCCAACGCTTGAAGCGCCGCTGCAGTTGCAATCCTTCAAACTGAAATACGCTTTCACCTTCGCGCCAACCAAATGCTGGAGCGGGGGAGTTACCTTGCTCAAGGCCTGCTGGGTAACTCTGGAAGGCATCCTCTTCGGCTAAGTCAAACTCACTGCAATAGCCATTTCCCGGACGCTGCATTTCCTGCAGCGTGGAGCCCATGCCATCCATGACCACAATCAGGCCGTCGTCAAATGGAAGCAATGGCAAAACTGACCAAGCATGCGCCAAATGATGCGACATCTCCAAACGCTTGACCCCAGGCAGCAAGTTGAAGGGCGATACATAACTCTCGCGATAAGAATAAAGCGCAGTATCCCAAGCCACCGTTTCATGAAAACGATCGATTCGGAACAGGTGGTTATTCGCAACCACCAAAGCCAAGTCATCGCGCGTAGCACCGACCGCATCTARGGCATGCTCGACTAGTTCTGCAACATCGCCGCCATCGTGCTTCTTGCGGGTAAGCCGCTCCTTCTCTCCGAGGAAAAGCACCTCTCCCTCCGCGCTCAGCAAACATGCTGCCGCCGAGTGGGTGTATTGATTCAGACCAAGGATGAGCCCGCGTGCCATTGCGGCATAGATTAACGGCGCGGGGGATGACCCGGATTAGCGTTCTTCACGCAGGCGTTGGATCGCTTCTTGGATTCCCACATAGGGAAAAGTGATTTGGAACACTTGGTCGGGTTGGTCGAGGACCTCCACCTCAAGAACCTTTTCTCCGTTTGGCCAAAGGACGTCCAGTTTGTCCGGCCAACTGTCATTGACAATCAGGAAAAGGGACACGAGGTAAGTACCCGCGGACGAAATGGGCACAGCTTGCAGGGCTTCTGGAGTCAGTTCACCTAGGTGCCCAGCATGTCTAGAAATATTCCTATCAGCCTTGCTTTCTACCAGGAATAAGATTTCGATGTCGTCTGGAATAGTGGGGAACTCCGAGAGTTCGACCTTGGCGAAAAGCGGTGGCTGAAAGGTGAGTGTTGAATCGCCCGGCTTTACTGTGGCATGGATGGGTCGGTATTTCTTATGGTGAAAATTCAAAGCTAGTGTTTCGGTTGCAGCATATGTCTCGAAGTAACCCTCAGTCACAATTTGAGGAAAAGCCGAACCTTGCCGGCCTGAAAATCCAAAACCAAAATCAACATGGTGTTTTGCTCCCAACGCAATTTCACCTTCCGGTGTCTTTAAGTAAACGCGGTAAACAAAGGGCTCCTTGGCTAAGAGCGGATGAAAACGAGAATCTCCATCCGCGTCGAAAGCCCAAGGGCTGACCTCTTCAACTTCCAGGAAAGGGGCATCACTGTTTTGAATGAACACCTGCACTTTGCCATCTTCCGTAGATTCTATTCCAGACAGTAAAAACAGACCTTCGGAATCCGGCGTTTGAGTCACGACTTTCCCGGACCGAATGAATCCAGCTACTTTCGCACCCGGTGGTACATAATGCACTCGGGTTTTCTCCAGCGTTTCCTTGCCAAGTCCTACAAGTTGCCCTGAAACAATCAAACTGGGCTCTAAGCGAATCTCTAAATTGGTGTCGCCAACGTCGGCAACTACCTCTTGTGCATGAAATCCTGGCGCGGAAACCATCAACTTGAGTACCTTGGGGCGTACCGATCCCCATAGCTGAAACGAACCATCCTCGTGCAAGGTGGTTTGAGTAGGGGTAGGCGTGAATTTCGATTCCGTGCGCACTTGTGTGCTAACGATGGACTCCTCCTGTGTCCCAACCTTGACTCCCTCTATAGGCAATCCAGAAGTCGAAAAGATATAGCCTCCGACGAAGATACTCGCTGGCTCCAAGCGAAGATCTCCCAAGAAGGGGGAAGAGGCGAGCTTCATTGACAGCGTTTCTCGGCGCGCACGTAAGGCTGGTTCCGTTTCTTCAATCACCGCCTCGATGACTAAGTCACGCGAGGTCCAAGTTTTCCCGACTAAACTGTCAGTGATAGCAATAGTTGCATAGCCTTGAGAATCAGTCCGGCCTGCCATGCGGTAAGGCCATGACCAGTTGTTGCCTTCCTCGATGGAAAACTGGTTCAACCATCCGGACCATGCATGCTGGGCCAGGGGGCTTCCGTCCGGTTTTAAGATACGGAAAGTTGCGCGCGGATTGGCCTCAAGCAACTGCAAGTTCAACTTGATGGTGCGGTTTGATTTTGGTGCATCAAAGGCTTTTTGTCCCCACTCGCCAAAGTTCCCAGCAAAGACGGATGCCGTATGACTCGATTCTCTGGACACACATGGAAATGCAATGCGTCCATCTTTATCGGTGGTCATAGAGACCAACCCAGGACCTGCATATCCTCGGGGAATGGAGTTGGATGCCTCAACTTTTGAGGTCGGCGCGCAACGCACTTCGGTGGGGAAGAGCCACGGCTTATCCGCTTCATCCAGTAATTGAACCTCTACCGTTCCGGTTGCAGCCAGGGTCAGCAAGACGGTTGAGGTTGGAATTTCGCTGCGCAGAAACTTGACCGAGCGCGCTTCTCCACAGGGGAAAGCAAAACCAACCACCATGGTGAAGTCTTTGCCTGGCTCTAAGGGAGGCATCTCGAATCGGGCGATCCCATTAGCTTGGGTGTTTTCCAGGAGCCAAGCGGAATGGGTTCCGGAACGCACCTTCCAAATGGAAACCGGAACTTTCGGAGATGGATGACCTTGTCCATTTATGACCTGAACAGAAAGAATCTGGGCACCAGTTTCCAATTCTGGCAGCTTGCTTGGGAGCGCATCCATTCTTTCTGGAGCAGAAGGGGGCAAAGATGCGGGGTCTAGTTGGGCGGCTTGCAACAGTGATTCTTCAACCGCCGGATTGTTTCCGTTGCTTGGAGTTAGCTCAGCTGCTTGCGGATTCCAGAGCAGGAAAACCACAATGGCAGCAACCGCAAGGAGTGGGAGTATGGTGCGTAAAAACATGAGAATACTGGAGGTTCGGAATACTGCGGGCCATTCTACTTTGGCGAGATGACCGAAGAACCCCATTTCAACAGGTGGAACCTCGCAAGGTATCCTAGAGTACCCACGTGCACGGCCCTGCCCGCTTCCTCGGACGACATCTTGYTCGCTATTTAGCGCAGCCGAAGAAGAGTTATCACAAGTTCACTCTGCAGGACTTGGAATTGCTGCAGGCCACTATGCTGCCGGGCGATGTTCTGCTGGTCGAAGGCGAAACCCGCATGAGTACGGCGATTCAATATCTGACTCAATCCACGTGGTCGCATGTTTGTTTTTTTGCAGGTCCGGTATATCAAGAACCAACGGAAGAGGAACCGCGTGTTTTGATCGAGGCCGACCTTCTAGAGGGCGTGATTGCAGTGCCCCTGAGTAAATACGCTGAACATAACATTCGTATTTGTCGCCCGGTTGGCCTGCCTGAGGACGATTGCAAAGCCATTGTCGATTTCATGGTGAACCACATTGGACTCACTTATGACTTGAAGAACATCTTCGACCTCATGCGCTATCTTTTGCCTACGCCGCCGGTGCCGCGGAGGTTTCGACGTAAGCTTATCGCCTTTGGCAGTGGCGAACCCACCCGTGCGATTTGTTCCACCCTGATTGCGGAAGCTTTCCAATCGGTGCAATATCCTATTCTTCCGCAGTATGAGCAGGAATACTTGAAGAAGCGCCATCACACGCACTTCATGCCGCGAGACTTTGACTTGTCGCCTTACTTTTCGGTAGTGAAACCAACCGTGGAGGGAGGCTTCACTCATCGCGATTTATTATGGAAGGATACGGACGATGACACGCTCGGAGAGGAAGTTGGTGGCTCCTCCTTGAGCTAGGAAACAGACGCCTAAGTCACGGTTTAAGAGCTGTGCCGGCAAGTTTAGRCCTGCTGGAAGATTCAGRAYWGCRGTCGCCGATGCATTSGCATCGAGRGTGCCGATGGCGGCGGAAAGTTCCGGCTGGGTGTAGAGATTGATCAAGGATTGAGTAAAGCCTTGTTGCACAATCGGTGCACTGCCAATGCCAGGAAAGTAAGTGCTGCCGCCGACATCGCCAAAGAACAGGGTGTAGTTGGCATTGGCTTGGCCGGTGGTGGCATCGAGCTGGAAGGTGAAGCTTCCGCCAGTAGTCGCCGAAAGCGTGTTCGGCAAAACACTCAAGCTGTTTTGGCTGGCACTGGAAAGAGATAGGTTGCGGGTGCCGAATCCGTCGGGGCTGAGTCGCCAGATTTGTGTGCCTACTCCGGACGAGTGGGGAGTACTTCCAGCGGCAAAGAGATCCAGCTGCGTGTCAGAGAAAACTCCAGCGAGAAGTTGCGCCGATGAAAAGCCGCCCTCGACTTCGCGTTTGGATTCCATCAATGCAAAGGCTGGGGTGATGGCCTGACGTGAAAATAGGAGCCGCGTGTCGCCTTCATCGAGCATGGGGCTGCGTTCGTTCGCTGCGGTTGAAATGGCTTCGACTTTTTGTGGAGGGAACCACCGAGCTTCCTTCGATAAGCGCGTGCTATGCCAAATGTCGGACTGTCCATCGCGGGAGCTATGAAACCAAAGTTCTAATTCATTCTCGCTTAGCCACGGACTGCCTTCGCCAAGACCGCTGTTTACATCCGTCAATAAACTGGGCTGAGGGAAGTCCTCGAGGTCGGTGAGACGGGTGGTGGAGTAGAGCTGCAAGGTTCCGCCCTGGACCTCTAGAGCGGACAAGGTGAGGCGAAGGCCGTCTTCACTCATCCAGAAATCTTCGATGGAGGCGAGCCCAAAGTGCGCGATGCCGAGGTCACTGCTGACCACAAAGTCTGATTGCAGGTCGGCGCGTTCAGCGAGTAGAAATTCTCCGCCCTGCCCACGGCTTCCGAGAATCCAAGYRCTCAGGCCATCGGGGTGCGGATGTGCRGCACGCATGGACACGAYGGARTTSAGRCCAGGAACYGCTTTSCCAGYYAACTGAGGYGCMGTCCTCGGCGCWCGATGCATGAGATGTGCCGGYGGCCACAAGGTGACCGGRCGGATGCCGTCGTCGACCACGAAGCGCAGAAGATCTAATCCTGGTTCATCACCAGGCATGACCTCTACCGTGTAAGTGCCATCTAAATGATCGGTGACTTGCGCCAAGGAAGATAAACCAGCAGASCGCGGATCATGTTCCATAGTGATGGTGGCGCCGCCATGAGTGATGACATCGCCATCGACATCGGCCAGACTYAAAACGTAACTGACTAAGCCGGTGCTTCCGGCRGGGACATCRTTRTCGAAGGCRAAMACTTCGGARTGRTTGCCATCGGGACGGTCRTCGAGGTCGGCGCGYAACTGGTCAAACTTAATGCGCATTTCGAAAACCACATCGGGGTCGTTGGCRTYGAGTCCGGCTTTATTGACAATGAAGTACAGGTTTCCATTTCCGCAACCAAAGTTRTTGCAGAAGGGAGTGTCGCCAGGCCGCGCGATGACCAAAAAACCAACGTGGGCACTTTTGSYGAAGYTMGGWGGYGGWGAWCCACAACTGGTTGGAGCTTGTTGGTCACAGGAGCAWCGTCCGTCWCCGCCCATRGCTTGKGCWGCTTCCATRGCKGCCATGACKCGTTGTCCAAGATCGCCGGGWGTRTTGCGCAACGCCATTTCTGCCTCGGCAATCACCGGRGCACCGGTCAGAACGTTTCCTTGGATGGAGTAAACCAAATCACCAATCTCTCCGGTCACACCGCCTGCATAATCACCMGTATTCAATCCAGAAAAAGTAACCGCACGACCTGCCAAGTCAACGATGCCAAATTGCCGGGCCTGGTAAAGCGGGTCGATGGCTTCTACCGCGATGAGGATTTCATCGGGTGGAACACCCAGCAACATGAGATCGTTGATTAAGGTGCGCACGACCACCGGAGAAACCAGSGACTGTGCAGCGCCGCCACCAGCYTCCGCCGCCAGGATGCTCAATGCCAGGCGCAGATTGAAGGTCTCAATGCAAGTGGCCGACGCCACGCAGATTTCACCTGTGCGACGGTTGACCACCACGATGGACCAGGTGGCAAAGGTTTGTCCAGCGAACAGGCAAAGTGCGAGCAGGGCAGCAAGGGGACGACGGAGGTTTAGGGATACCGGCATAAAGCTAGGTTAAACGACTATCGCGTTTCGTGGGGATTTAGTTCTGCGGGCTTACTCGTCGGTTTCCGTCCAAGTGTTGTTCGAACGCTTGGCTTCCGGGAACTTTTTATGCTGGTCAATGGTCACGCGGAAGATGTTGCGTTGCCCTGGCAACATTTCAATGATGCGGTCATTCTGGTACCAAATTTGCACTGGGTATTCGAAGTCCTCAATGGTGCCGTCTTCGTATTCGACCTGGAAGTGCAGTGGCATAACTAAGCCACCCAAGTTATCGAAGCGAATCCGTGCGCCGCGTCGACCGTTGGGTTGGGAAACCCCGCTAACCGCCTGGTCCAAGTAGCCAGTCTCCAAGAACCACCCGCGCCAGAACCAAGCAAGGTCCATACCACCAGCATCTTCCATGCAGCGGAAGAAGTCGGCGGGCTGCGGTGACTTGAATGCCCACTCCTGAATGTAAGTGCGGAAGGCAAAGTCGAAACGCTCATGCCCCATAATGGTTTCGCGCAACAAGGTGAGACCGACACCGGTCTTCATGTATTCCAAAATGCCGAGCAAGTTTCCACCCAGCATGTCGGCCGGAGTATCGATGGGCATTTGATCCGGCATGAGCATGAATGCAGCAAATGCGGCAGGATCATTTTCATTGCGTTTTTGCGGACCAAACCATTCCGGCGTGGAATAACCGTTGATGAACGTGTTAAAGCCCTCATCCATCCAGGCGTAGCGACGCTCGTCGGTATTCACCACCATCGGGAACCAGTTGTGGCCAATTTCGTGCGTGGTCACGCCGAAGACCCCGCGTTCACCGCGCCCACGACAGAAGATGATCATCGGGTATTCCATGCCGCCTTCTGCGCCAAATACGTTGGTGGCAGCAGGGTACGGGTAGGGGAACCAACGCTTAGAATAGCCTTCAATCGCGGTTTTGAGCATTTGAGTGGACTTTCCCCAAACCGGCAACCCATCTTCTGGGTAGGCCGATTGAAGCAGGATGTCGCCGGAAGAGGCGGCATCGAGAATGAAAATATCGGAGCATGCCCAAGCAAAGGTACGCACTTTTTCGGCATGGAACTTCCAGGTCAGCGGGCCGTCGCCTTCAGGACGACTCTCAGGCAATCCAATTTCATCGGCACCATGGATGATGACGGTCTCATCGGACTTGCGCGCTTTTTTTAAACGCTTGACTTGCTCGGAAGTGAAAACCTGCTTCTCATTCTGCAGCTCGCCAGTCGCCACCAAAATCATCGCGCGAGGAACAGTGAGCTCAACATCGTAAGTGCCAAAGTTGGAGTAGAACTCGCCGGTACCTAAGTARGGGAGYGTRTTCCAGCCRTTGATGTCATCGTAAGTGGCCACTGCWGGGAACCATTGCGCGACCTCGTAAACCTTGCCGTCGTCAAAATCCGCAATGCCGAAGCGRCGGAAAACTTTAAGCGGWATGGTGAACTCCCATTCGATATCAAACTCGAAGGTGCCACCGTTGGCCTTGATYGGTTTTGGCAGCATGACGCGTGCCATGGTGTCGTARACCGAATAATCCAACGCTTTGCCGCGCGCCTCTAGTGCATGCAAGGTGTAGCCRTCGCCCTCMGCATTGCTCATGCCGATGGCACTCGATCCGCCAATCCGCGCCGCAATGCTGTCTTCGCGGAATGCGTTTTGCTCCAGGCTCAGCCAGATGTAATTCAAMTCATCTGGCGATGCATTGGTGTASGTMAYGTGAGCCTTKCCRTGCACCACCCGCGTTTCTGGATCYAACGAGGCTTCRATTTCATAATCGACCTGCTGCTGCCAATAATCKGGCCCCGGCCKMCCYGACCCGGTGCGCATGCTATTTGCCGGTGGCAGCTTGAGCGGGCTAAAGATGGTGCTATCTGGCCGCGCCTTGTTGGAGCGGAATTCAGGCTCCTGCGCCGCCACAGGAAGCGCCAAGAACACGGAGAAGAGGATGCCGGAGCAACGAGAAATCATGGTGGCATTGTAGAGATATGGGTTTTGTCATGCGATTGGCGGCCGACAATGGGCCATGAAGATGTCTTCTCATTCACTGAAAAGCGCTTCTCAGGCCCCAGGAGAGCCCCTCCCCTCCAGCTCTGAGCGCGGTTCCATCCTGCTTCTGGTGATTCTCATCACTAGTTTGCTCGCGGCAGCCTCTCTTTCTTCGCTGGCCCAAACTAGCGCTGTTACCGAAACTACGCGTAGTGAAGCTTCTACTCTGGAGCACGAACTGCTTGCCGAATCGGCGATTTCCTATGCCCGAACTCGCCTTTCACGCAACTTAAATTGGATTGGCACTAACGGAGCGCCTGTAGATTTAGGCAACGGTTCCACCTTTGAGATTCAGGCCATCGAAGTCACGCCAGGCGTGGACGATGGCATCTATAACCTAGTAGCGACTGGCCAATCCGAGCAAGGAAAGCTCGAGCTAGAGGCCGATGTCCAAGTTGATGCCGGAGTGATTCCCGMWRYWKWSCKRGSKYTKKKKNTTTCKMSGMGRMGAMRYYSRYGWRWSCGRKMRYTKSAKMTKWRRCRRTRWWSWKMWYAMYGAYAASKKCSSTGYKSKSGMYRAYKRGSRSYYWGRCGAWRRSSSWRKTGRCYKTCATGCTCAAGGTGGACCCTATGGTCCGTTCGATATCGATTTCGCTGGAACGGTGTCTACCGGAGATTTGTATAAGTACACGGATCAGGGCTATGGCATGGGGAACGATGAGCATAAAATTTCCGCGCAAGTGCAAATGCCGGAATACGACTTGGATGAGTATTTGATTCCGGGGCCCGACCGCATCATTTACTACAACGAGAACAACTTGAAGAACGTGAGCCACGAGGAAACGGCAGTCTTCGTGCTGTACCCAGGACACACTCTAAGCTTGGACGGCTGCGAATTCCCTGGAGGCGTGGTCATCTATGTGGATAAGGAATTTAATCCGCGAGACGAGGACATTAACAAAATCTTGCTCAAGCACCACACCACCATTGGTGGCGGAACTGGTGGAGTGAGCCAGTACATGGGACTGATTGCGCCGGGCGCTGAAATCCAATTCACCCATGTAGGTTGTGCATGGTCTGTGGACCACAACGACATTTACGGATTCAATCTATGGAATAAGGTGTTCTTCATTAAGGAAGCGCAGTTGCGGGGCCAGTTGGTGATTATTAACGAGATCAAGCACTTCCGCGATACGGTGCTTTACTTCGACCAAGAGGTTGCGGACAACGTTCCATCGGGGATTACTTTCAGCGTTCCGACTGGCGAATCTGCACTGCTGTCGGTTAAGGAACACTATGGGCTGTAACCCAAGGAAACTCTGATTTAGCCTTCCTGGTACTGCAGCTCGGACAAGTCTWCATCAATGGCGTYGAGCGGCCAATCGTGGTTGTCCTCCGGAGCGAACATGCGCGTGACCATGAAGCCATGTTTCCGTAACAATTCMGGAACRCCCTCTTTGCCRAGGAAGTGAAGAGCTCCAAAAGCRAAGACATAAGCCTTCTCCYTGTGYTGTTTCATGAGTTTRGMRCARCGATCCGCCATGTTGAYATTCCGCTCTGGAATCAAGGCGTCGTAAAATCTCTTTACGCCGGGCATGTCAAAATCCATTTCATCCATGACGTAGGCTTGCATCAGCGATTCATTTCCAGACAGGTAATGTTCGGTCATTTTCTGGAGRGAGGAAAGTTCRTCACTGGYTTTWGCCAGCTCTTTCTTYARCAGAGCTTTTAACGATTGGACGACTTCCGCTTGCGTGCGAACTTCGGCGAGAACATGGATTTGYTCCTCAAAAGTTTCCACGCCACCAACTTCCATGCCTTTGTGCTGAGCCACTGCATACAGACGCTCATCTAAGGGCTTGCCGCCCTTGGCCATGAGGGGCATCAACTCCAACTGCYCAACCGTGAGCTCGACCATGAAGGGACGCAAACCATTGAGCACACCAACGGGGATGCCATAAGGCTCCAAMACTTTGGCTAAATCGCTATAGCTCTCYTCGCCCAAAATAGCCTCCAAGGATTGGCCATCCTTCAGCGAGCCGATCTCCATGATTTTGCTTTGCAGCTCAGCCATTTCGTCCATGGGCAGTTCGGTGTAGAAGGCATCGGCCTCGTTCAGCACCTTCTTGACTCCAGCATGGAGGGCGTTAATTCGCGGGTCCGGCGTGTGCATGGTTCCGAACAAAAACGAGGTGGCTAATCCTTCTTTTTCGACCTTCCACAAGAAGGTGAATTCGGGCGGTTCCGGCTTGGTTTCCGGAGTTTGAGCTGCGAGCGGAGTGACCAGCGCCAGCAAAGGCAGCAGCGGGCGTAGAAAGCGAAGTGGGGCGGGGAAGGTCATGACAGGGTGTACGGCGTCTTAAGGGGCCTGTTAGCTAGGAGCTGCTTGGGAGCGGTGGGGAGGTTCCGCGAATTGCATTTCAAATTCGCATAAGGCATGGGGAATAAACCATTTTTTCGTTGTTCTACGTGGTAGATTTCGTCGTACCCCCGAGTCTCCCGCCCTTACACCCTACCCTAATGAACAAAGTCTTTACCCTGGCCGCAGCCATCCTGCTCGGCGCTCCTTTAGCAGCTCAATCCCAATTTCAGGACCAACCTGGATTTCTAGAGCTCACAGGCCGCATGACCGTGCGCCCGCTTCAGAATACTGAGATCTCCGATCAAACTCGCGCGCGCTTAGATGGCTTGGTCATCAAGTATTTCGCCGAGGTCGATGAGTACGTCATCAGTTTGCCAACCGGCATGACTGAAGATGCAGTCTTCGAATGGCTCATGGAGACCGGCGACTATGAGTATGTGCATCCAGACTGGATGGTCTACCCGCTCAACACTCCGAACGATTCCAACTTCAATCAGCAGTGGCATCATCAGAACATGGAGTCGGAACTCGGTTGGGATACCATCACCGATGCTTCCGCCATTATCGCGGCTTACACCGATACTGGTGTTGATACCAATCACCCAGATTTGGTGAACAACCTGATTCCTGGATACAACCAGGTTTCTGGAGTTTGGCAAAACAATGGCGGCGACCTTGAGGACATCAACGGTCACGGCACTTGGGTTGCTGGCTGTATTGGCGCAGAAGGCAACAACGGCATTGGTGTTGCAGGTATGGCTTGGGATATCCAAATCATGCCAATCCGCGTGAGTGAGTCAGCCGGTGGAGGCGCTTTCTTGAGCGACCTGACCGATGGCGCCCGCGTGGCGGCAGATAACGGTGCATCGACCGTGAGTGCAAGTTACTCCGGTGTGGAAAACGCATCGGTTGGTACCACGGGTACTTACACCAAGGGACAAGGTTGTCTTTACTTCTACGCTGCTGGTAACTCGAACGCGAACCACAGTGGTTTTGATTACCCAGATGTGGTGATTGTTGGCGCAACGACCATATCGGATACCAAGGCTAGTTTCTCTAGCTTCGGTTTAGCGATTGACTGTGTCGCTCCAGGCGTTGGCATCGAAAGCACGGCTCTCGGTGGCGGTTACTCCGACCCATCCGGCACCAGCTTCTCGACTCCACTGACCAACGGTGTTGCCGCGATGATCTTCGCGCAAAACCCAGGTATTTCGGCACAGGCTGCAGAAGACATCCTTCTAAGCACCTGCGATGACCTTGGCGCTGCTGGCGAAGACAACACCTTCGGTAACGGACGCGTGAACTTGCGTGCAGCAGTAGAAGCTGGCGGACCTCCTGCACCAATGTTGCTTACCATGGGCACCATGATTGCTGGGTCTAGCGTGAACATTCGCGTGGACGATGCCACCGCATCGGCAACCGTGCTCTTGGCTTACACCTTCCAAGGTTTGGGCAGCAGCTTCGAGCCATCCACCGGTGAAACTCTCGGCCTCAACAACCACCGCGTGGGTCTGACCCTGACTGCGGATGGTTTTGGAATCGTAGACACCAACCGTGTGCTTCCTTCCGGCCTGGCCGGTCGCACGATTTGGGTGCAAATGACCGAAACTGGAAATGTCTCGAACATCCACAACGAGACGATTTCCTAAGTAATCAAMTGGCAGGGGGGCTTTCCTAAGTCGACCTCCTGTGGTGAAATAGGGCGCTCATGCGCKGCACCCTCCTGCTGTCGATTCTGTTCCTCTTCACTGCCTGTTCAGGCGGTGAAGAGGAATCTTCTAATTGGGACGATCAGGAAACTCTGCATACGGCGATTGAGGTATGGGCAAGAGCGTCTCGGCCTCCGCATGAAAATAGTGCGGCTTATCTGACGATAAGCAACACCGTCGGCCTTGACTTCGAGTTAACCGGTGCCTCGACCCCTCGCGCAGGGATTACCGAATTGCACTCCATGGAAATGGTCGATGGCACCATGAAGATGCGTCGCGTGGAATCCTTTTTGATTGCCGATGGCACCACCCTGGAGTTAAAGCCTGGTGGAAACCACCTCATGTTTTTTGAGCTCGATGCTCCTTGGGAAGTCGGTCAAATCATTTCCATTTCTTTGACCCTCGCTGGTGGATTGACCATGACCGTCGATGCCGAGGTGAAAGCGAAATGAAAACTGCTTGGCTGGTAACCTTGGGTTTAGGGCTTCTCTTGCTAGTTCTCTTTTGGCTGAAACTCGGCGCCAACCAAGAAGATGGACTTTTAGATTTCCCCATCGGCGGCGATTTCACCCTGACTGCCGATAACGGTGAGTCCTACACCTTGTCGGACCACCAAGGAGAAGTGCGTCTCCTGTTTTTCGGATTCACCCACTGCCCGGACGTCTGCCCGACCACCTT
This sequence comes from Planctomycetota bacterium, assembly GCA_002746235.1. GTDB lineage: Bacteria > Planctomycetota > UBA1135 > UBA1135 > UBA1135. Next base: position 121,741 of record NVWJ01000005.1, on the reverse strand, counting down.
ATTGGAGCTGAAGGAGGTTTACGCGCAACTCGGTTCTGATGGGCAGGAAGTCGAAACCTTGTTCATCACTATCGACCCGGAGCGCGATACTCCGGAATTACTGCACGATTACCTAGCCAGTTTTGACCTCCCAGTACGCGGCCTCACCGGTTCGGTAGAGCAGGTAACCAAGGTCATTGCGGCCTATGCAGGCTGGTTTGATAAGGTCGATTTGGATTCCGCAGCGGAATACACCCTCGATCACTCCACCAGTAGTTACCTCATCGACGGGGAAGGTAAGGTGCGTTACATCTTCAGTTACGAGGATGGTCCTGAGCGAATCGCACACATCGTCCGTAAATTACTGCCCTAGAACCCCTTACGGGCGCGATTTTCGCCCAACTCTGCATCCAGCGCCAGTTGACGGTCTACCCTCACTCGCGTATTCTTTGAGCCACCCGGAACCTTAATTCCGCAATGAAACTGACCCGCATCCTCCTTCTGCTTCCGCTCGCTGCTTTCGCGAGCTGTTCTTCGCACGTTGCTTCCCACCCCGATGGCATGGAGTTCGAGCCTGGCATGATGCGTCTTGGTGGCGACATCGGTTATGCCTCTAACGGCACCGGTTTGCTGAATGGCTCCGCGACTAAATTCAGTGGCGCCTTTGGCTACTTCGCTACCGCAAACCTGGAAGCAGGCTTGAATGGTGGCTTTGACACCATCAACGTTCCTGGCCCAGATAACTTGGAGTACACGGCATTGAACTTGTTCGGCCGCTACTACACCACAACCTTTGGCACCTCGCGTCCTTACGTGGAGCTGAGCGCCGGTCGCGGCACTGCGAGCCTTCGTTCCTTTGAGGAAAACGTAAACTCGTTTGCTGGAGCGATTGGCATTATGCATTTCATCGATGAGAATCTTGCGATTGAAATGGAGCTGCAGAGGTCGCAGTACCTTTTGCCTGACACCACTGGCGCCGACACCGGCTCTTGGTCCGGCTCGATTGGTCTGGCCTGGTTCTTCTAAGGAATCTCTGGAAGCTTGAGTGCTCGGCGAAGTTCAGCCGCACTCCAAAACTGCACTAAACGGCTGCCGAATTGTTTCGGCGGCCGTTCTTGCGTTCCATAGGGAAACTCGTTGTCACGGCGCACGACGATGCCAATCATGCCTTGTGGGAAACGGTCTAACCACGTAATCAGTTCTTCATGCCCATTCGGATTGGAGATGGGTTTGCTGAGGCGTCCGGTGAAATGAAACTGCCCGGCATATTCCATATCTAAAAAACCAACCTCGATGCCTTGGTCCTGCCATGCCGCGATTTGTTTCGCTGCTGGTCGCGTGTCGTAGCTTTGACGAAATTCAGGGCCCATGGAGAACAGGATGACCACCGCTAAGACTGGGGAGAGAAAAGCGAGGGAAGCGACTTGCGCTGTATTGCGCGATTTGAGGAAGTGCACCAGAACCATCGCAAATAGCAAAATGCCTCCTGCAGTGAGCAGAGACTCGGTTTGTAGCCACTCCGGCGTGGTGGTTTCCTGCAGCCAAAGCGGAGAGCTGAATAAGGCTAGGCAAAGCAGGGCTGGCAGTGCCATGGGCATCAGCAGGCTGCGTTTTGAGGCGTGGGTGGTCTGTAGTTGCAGGTTACGCGCCAAGGCTAGGGCGAGCACCGGGAACATCGGGAGTAGGTAGTGGGGTTGCTTACCGCTGATCAGCGAGAACACCACAAACTGCGGGACGATGGACCAGAAAACCAGGCGTGCAAGGTCGGGTGTTTTGGCACGGAAGTTTTTCCAGCCCTGATAACTGCGCTGCCACCAAATCCATGGGAACAACATGATGGGAAGCAGCGGCAAGTACCACCAAAAGGGGCGTGCGTGATCGAAACTGTCCTCGAGGCGTCCGGCGGTTTGGCCGACGAAGATGGCATCGCGGTATTCCTGGCCACCGGCGATGGCGGCAGGGATGGCCCAACACAGTGCAAGCGCGGCACCACCTGCAAGGCCGAGCAGTCCGGTATGTAGAACGCGTTTCCAGTGCTCGGAGGTTTTACCGCTCCAATGTCTTGCAGCCAGTGCAGGTGGCAGCAGATAAAGCAGCAGCACCGGACCTTTGGTGACGATGCCAAGTCCAAGCGCCAACATCGCGAGTGGGGCGGTGCGTTTAAGCGGTGCGCCGTGGTGGGCATCGAGCAGGGCCGTCATGCCAAGGATGACCCACAGAGTCGCCCATAAATCGAACATCACTCCGGTGGCGAATAGGACTGGGAAGAGGGTGCCTGCGAATAGGATGCCGGCGTTGGTTGCGGCTTGGGGTGACGTCGGCCAAAGTCGCTTGCCGAGGCGGACGATGAGCAGAGTGTCGAGAATGAGGGCGATGGGGGCCAATAGACGTGGCCACCATTCATTGACGCCGGTGATACTCCAGCCTAAATGCATCAGCCAAAATAGGAATGGCGGTTTGTGCGCATAGGTTTCGCCGTTGAGGTGGGGGACGAGGAAATCGCCGCTGTTCCACATTTCCCACGCGACTGCGAGATAGCGGGTTTCGTCGACCACCAAGAGTGGTTTGATCGAGAAGGCAATGAGTGCCACCAAAGGCACCAGGAATAATATGCTGAATAAGCCCTTCACGAGTCTTGCTTGGCTTCGCGCTTTTGTAGGCGGATGAAGTGCAAGTTACGCAAGTAAATCAGTAGGCCGGTGGATTGGCCAATCAAGATGACCGGGTCGCGGTCCAAGATGCCGTAAAGCAAAAGTAAAAACGCTCCGCCGATACTGAAGTACCAAAAGGCAATCGGGATGACGCTTTTCTGCTCTTTTTCCGATGCCAACCACTGCACAAAAAAGCGCATGAAGAAAACGCCTTGTCCGACGAATCCGACAATCACAATCGGGTTCATCGAGCGCTCGAGGATTTCTTCCCACCAACTCATGCGTCGACCTCGTGGATGTCAGGCACCGCATTGCGTTTGACCAGCCATTTCACGCCCATCAAATCCCAGATCCCAACCCAAGCTCGGTCCCACACTCCGTATTTGGAGGTGCCTGCGCCGCGTTCCCGGTGACGTACTGGAACCGAAATCGAGGTGCCGCCCGCGCGTCGGATGAGTGCGGGGAAGTAGCGATGCATGTGGTTAAACCATGGCAGCGTAAGGAAGGTGTGGCGCGAAAACAGTTTGATGCCACAGCCTGTGTCTGGGGTGTCATCGCGCAAGACGCTGGCACGCAAACGGTTGGCAAAACGCGATGCCCAGCGCTTGGAGTTGGTGTCCTGACGGTCCACCCGATGTCCGATAGCCAGCCACGGCTGCTCTGGTGTTATGTCGGCGGGCCGTGCATCCCAAAGTGCTGGAATGTCTCCGGGGTGGTTCTGACCGTCGCCATCGAGGGTGGCAATCCACGGGAATCGTGCTGCGCGAACTCCGCTGCGAACTCCTGAGCTTTGGCCATACGATTTTGCATGGCGCAGGATGCGCAAATGCGGGTCTTGTGCTTTGCGTTCGGCAAGTTCAGCTGGTGTTGCGTCGGAACTGCCATCATCGATGTAGATGATTTCATATTCTTCAAACCGCGGCGAGAGGGCGGCGTGAATCTCATCAATCAAAGGATTGATGTTGCCAGCTTCATTTAGCACAGGAACAACGACGGAAATCATGCGTTCGGGGTACTCGCCTTGCGCAGGCGGTCAGCGTGGACGCGAATTTTCTCGCGTAAGGTTTCGCGCAGGGTTTCGCGCTTATCATAAAGGCGGAATCCTTCGGTGGGGCGGAGATAGCCGGCTGCCTCAGGGTGGCGCTGCAATAAAGTTTCAGCTCCGAGTTCCTCCTGCAAGCGTTCCAAGCGCGCACGCTTTTCAAGTAGCGCTTTGGCGAGCATCGGCATGACAATGGAGTAGTCGCATTGAAAACTCTCGGTGGTGTTGCGGTAGTGGTCYTTRTCGACCTTGCCCCAAGTGACSGCCTCGGCAGGGGGGCAGCTRCTTAAGGAKCCYTCGGTGACYGGCGCMGTGGTGATTTGAATGTCATACAAATAGCCACGGATGTCATCAAAACCGAARATYTGRCTRAGCGTWGGTTCCGGTTGCAGGTTGAAGTTCTTRGGGACGCCGCCTCCTAAGATGAGGGTRCCAAKATTTTTCGCATCGGACTCAAAYAGTCCCCAGTGGTGRTAAGCRCAGGATTCAAGCACTTCTCCGTGGAGRTCGAGGTCRAAKGCGTAGTCATCGCCGCATGCATCTTTGAGCGCCCACAACAGCGTGGAGTTTAGAAATATTGAGCCGTCGGAGGGCGCGCCGACGAAAATCGGAATCGACTTGCGATGGCATAAAGCCAACAAGCCTTCTTGCGCATGATTCTTTTGCTCGCTTTCAGAAAAATGCTTGCCGAGCAAATTGCGAAACTCCGGGCCAGTCATGCGGCGTTGGAATTCGGGCAAACGCAACAGGCCGCAAATATAGGTGTCGGTGTCGAGCAGTACCGATTCCGGAAAACCAATATCGGTAATCCGAATGATTTCCTCTTCGCGCAGTTTGCCGTCATCGCCAAAAATCGGGACCTCGGTAAAGTCATTTTCCGACACGCTGGCCAGGGCGCGATGTGCATCGTGGTAACAAACCGCGTCGGTGACCGAGAGGTAGGCGAACCAACCACTCTCCAACAGCGGGTTCAGCCATGCATAGTGTTGGCCCGAGGCAGTGACCGGTCCAGAGATGGACAGGGTCATGGGGATGCCACGGCCGATGGCTTCATCGAGTAAGGTCCAAACGCGCCTTAGGAAGGCACCGCCAAACGAAGGAAAGCTACGCTCGAACATGTGATCGAGGTGCTTTGAATCCATCACCGAGCGGTGACGCAGGCCGTCTGATGAYACGGCAGGGCAGGGGGGCKCTTTTGCGGGGTCCAAGGGTTCCGCCATGCGCAGATTGTAAAGAAAGGCCGGCCCCTTCGGTAGGGGCCGGCCTTGGTCGAAATTCAGGCTTTATTCAGCTTCGGCTAGTTGAAATCTTCGAAGACTGCCAACATGTCGGTGTAGCCTCCAACCACGCCAAAGTTGATGACGCTTGGACGGTTTTCGGCAGCCGGTGCCCAATAGGAAACTTCGCAAGCATCCATGTTTTTAATTGTGTTGAGGACAATCGTCTGGCCATAGATCTCGGCATATCGCAAAACTCCGATTTCATTGACAAAGTTGAACCCGCAAATCCAGTTTCCATTCCAGTCATTTGCCAATTTCCCGCCCGGCGCAATGATGCCAATGTTCGGCTCCACACCACCATCGCCACCACCAACACAGGTTTGGTTCTTCAGTTTAATGAGGTTGCGGTAGCCCTGACGCAGATCGTAATCCTTAGGGCAGTAGACCACCAATCCTCCAGCGAAAGTACAACCATTGAGGACTAGCTTCTCGCCCTCATCGAGGATGAAAACCACGGTCTCGTCATAGTATTCCCAACTCATGTTGGTGACGCCATCAAAGATGACTTTGCCAGGGCCGGGAACAATCCAGTCGTCAAGGTCCCATGCTGGAGCTTGGCTATTTTCTGTAATCACGATTTCATCACCAAGCCATTGGTAATCGCTTGCTTGATCGTCAAACTTATACAGATTGCCATCAACGCCGGTGCATAGGAAGATCGTGCTTCCATCTAGTGCCGCGCCGCCAGTCTGATAACTGCCTACACCTTCGGCATCAAACACCCAGTCATTAACCTTGCTGGCTTTGTCGGAAACTAGAACGTCTCCATAAACCATGCCGTGCTTCATCTTGAAATCTTCGCCTAGGGCAATCAAGGCAAGTTCTGAAGTGCCAGCTTCTCCAGCGAAGACTTGAATAGCACTACCCAGTTGCGCCTTACTGTCATCATATTCGCCTTCGACTTCCAAGACGTGGACGTTGTCGCCGTAGGAACTAGCTGGGTCCGGCGAGGCTGAAATGATGAAGTGAGTCTTGCCGTCACTCAAAGTCAGACCGTCGATTCCGGTGCCAGTCCAGCTTGAATCGAGCAATAGGCGTCTTTGAGCGTATTCGAGACCTGATTCCGCGGCGAACTCTGCACGCAGGGCGGCCGATTCGTCACGTTGGATATCCATACGGTCATCAATGGATCCAGAATAGCTTGCGGTCACTGTTGCCAGTAAGCCAGTAATAAGGATGACCAGGAGGAGTACTGTTCCACTCTGATTCTCTGATTTTTTGTATTGTTTGATTAGCATAAGAGCATGGAGGGCAACTAGCCTCCATGCTCTTTAGCGGATATTAACAACTAGTCTAAAGTGAATTTCTTTATTGCGTTGACCAGATATTTTATTCCAGTGCTAGAAATCCTCAAAGACTTGGAGCACATCGGTGTGCCCTCTCGCCCCACTTAGGGAGATGCTTGCCGGTAGATCTGAGGCAATGCTCTCGTCAAATATCACATTGCAATTGTTGAAATCCAGAATTCGATTGAGCACGACAAGTTGGCCGGTGAAATCAGTCAGCCAAGCCGATTCGATTTCATTTAAGTAACTGAATCCAGTAATCGTCGCTCCAGTTTCATCCACACGCAAGCTGCATCCAGGAGCAATGATGCCAATGTTGCTTTCCGCTCCATTCTCACCACCACCAACCGTGGTCAAGCCGTTCATCTCAATGGTGTTTCGTGGACCATCTCTTAGGTCGGTTCCATCCGGTACTAACACAACCAAACCACCATTGAGCGTGCAGCTTTCTAGGACCAAAACTTCTCCAGGATTAAGTTGAACTACAGCGGTGTTCTCTAAGTAAAGACCGGAAAGCTCGGTGGTATTGGTGAAATGGGTTTTCCCAAGGCCAGAAGCAGCGAACCCATCCAAATCGTAGGTCGGAGCTTTGGCGCGGTCGGTAATCACCACCTCGCTACCAAAGTCTTGAAGATCGTTCGAGTTGGAGTAGTGGTAAAGGTTCCCATCCACACCGGAGTTGAGAAAGCTGATGTCTCCACTTTGATTGGAATCTCCATCTGAAAAGTCTCCCTCTCCATTCGAGGAAATGACCCAATCTTGTGCGCGGTTGCTTAAATCGGTGATTAAGGCATCTCCTTGGATCATGCCTGCAGTCATTTGTAAATCGTCGCCAAGGAATATTAAGGCATAGTCTGCTTGGCCTCCTTCTCCCGTGTAGACATTGATGGAACTTCCGATTTTGGAGAGAGCATCGCCCTTGCTTCCAGAAATCTCCAAGGTATGAACGAACCAGATGTCCTCGTCTTGTTCGTCCTCATCGTCGTCGTCGCATTCGTGGTCATCGTCACCATGGTCATCATCGTCGTCGTCACCATGGTCGTCATCGTCATCGTCACCATGGTCATCATCGTCGTCGTCACCATGGTCATCATCATCGTCGTCACCATGGTCATCATCATCGTCGTCACCATGGTCATCATCGTCATCGTCGCCATGGTCATCATCGTCGTCGTCACCATGGTCATCATCGTCGTCGTCACCATGGTCATCATCGTCGTCGTCACCATGGTCATCATCGTCGTCGTCACCATGGTCGTCATCGTCATCGTCACCATCGCAAGATGAATCATCATCATCGTGATCATCATCGTCGTGATCATCATCGTCGTGATCATCATCGTCGTGATCATCATCGTCGTGATCATCGTCGTCGTGATCATCGTCGTCGTGATCATCGTCGTCGTGATCATCGTCGTCGTGATCATCGTCGTCGTGATCATCGTCGTCGTCGTCGTGATCATCATCATCCTCGTCCTCTTCCTTGGCGTAGGACGGGTCAAAGGCTGCAATGATTATGAAGGAGGTTTCTCCATCTGGAAAAATGAATCCTGACGATCCGGTTCCGCTCCAGGTTGGGTCAAGCATGATGCGCCGCTGGGCGTATTCCAACCCCGATTCGGCTGCAAACTCCGCCGAAATTGAGCCAATGCTGCTCCGAGTGACGTCCATCGTGGATTCGACACTTGAGTAGAAAGAGGCCGACACCGTTGCGAGAAGGCCGGTCACTAGGATCACRAGCAAAAGGACGGAGCCTTTTTTTGCGCTTCGAACATTGAGTAGGGATGGTTTCATTGTGGGTGAATGACGATTTCACCCTTAGCGGCTCGAAATCCCCATTGATAAAGAAAAAAGGGCCGACGACCGAAGTCGCCAACCCAAAAGGGAAGGAAATCGATTACAGTTGCGGAGGCGCATCGAAGGATTCGATGACCATTTCCACTCTCACACCAGGTAAATCACCGAAGAAAGTGAGGCTATCTGGCGGACTGTTGCCGATTTCAGARTCGTGTTGAAAAGAACTGTCATACACATCCGTGGCCGAATTCAGAATAATGATGACACCTCTATGTTGGAAACGGCGCACTTGGGTTAAGGAGTGCAGAACGGTATACCCAATAATGCTGTGACGAGAAGTCCCCGTCACCGTGAGGCTGCTTCCCGGAGCCAAGATGCCAATGTTTTCCAAACCCTTCGTCCCGCCGCCAAAATTATTAGTGCCGGATAATTGAATCGGATTCCGCGGAGCACTGGTGTAGTCATAATCGGCTTCGGTCCAAACCACCATGCCGCCGCCAAAGTTAACGTTTTGCAAGTTGAGAGTTTGTCCTGGATCCAACAAGAAGACCGCCGTTTCGTCGATTTCAAGGTCTGAAACGGAGGTGATGTGGTCAAAAATTCGAATCTTCGAGTTAGAGACCAAGTAAGAGCTAAAGTCCCACCCAGGTGCGTGAATCGGTTGAGTTTCTTGGACTTGCTTATTTGCCCAAGAGTAAAGAGTGGAGGAAAAGTTATGAAGCGCGCCAGGAGCATCGACCCTGCTTAAAGCAATATAGGTGGTCTCCCCGTCGGCTCCGCGAGCCCAAACTCCCTCTACCGATAAGTTTTTCTTGCGGATGTGCAGCAGGAGGTTTTCGATGGTAGAAGTGGCAACGGAAAGGCTGCGGCCGGAGCTTCCAGAGCGAGAACTTCCAGTTCCCAACCTACTTGATCTCGTGCCAGAGGATATTCTGGAGCCGCTGGAGTCGCTGCCACTGGATAGAGAACCGGAACCGCGACTTCTTAAACGCCGCCTTTTTACACCATCATCGTCATACCCTTGGAGATTGTCGGCTCTTCTAGAATCCGCAGTTCGCGTATCTAGCTTCACTTGATCATCCTCACGGTCAGTGTCTGCAAGGCGTGAGTCGGACTGTACATCGGGAATAAGATCCAGGCGGAACTCCCAAAGCCAGGACGGTGCATCTAGGATTAAATAATCTCCTTCAATTTTGATATTCGATCCGCTTGCGTCTCCCAAAATGGAAATCGCCTTGTCCAAGAGAGGATCTCCAGGATTGACATAAAGTAGGGTTTCAAAACGCGCCCTGGATGCCGATTGATTGCCTTCTACGATTAAGGAAACTTCCGTCGGCATGATCAACGACCCCTCGCCTTCTTTTCGCACTACAGAAAAGGTCGTTCCATCTGCATAAAGTAGAGGCGCTCCATCCGTGCCTTCCCAAAGCGGGTCCATCAGGAGACGTCTTTGAGCGTACTCAAGTCCTGATTGGGCGGCTAAGTCTGCGTGCAAGGTGGCTGCCTGGTCGCGCGCAATTTGAATTTGGGTGCCCATGGAAGAGGCAAAAGATAGCGCCAAAGTGGCAATCATCCCGGTGACGAGCAGGGACAGTAGCAAGACAGAGCCCTTTTGCTTCAGGCGTCTTGGGAGGATTTTATACATCATTCTTCCTTATCCAAGTTGCGCCGGCCAGCTCAAAGGTACGCTCGGCATCCATGCCTGCTGCACCTGCTTCTGCGCCTGCGGTTAGGCCTAAGACCCACTCTAGTTTGATCCGCGTGATTACCGTGATTCCGTTGATGTCAGCAGTGTCAGTAACTACGTTAAAGATTCGCAGATCATCTAACACAGTTTCGGTATCCGTGCCGTTGGTCACGATCAGGGCATTGTCGGTTGGGTTCCAGGTGTAGGTCAGATCGCCTGGGTCAAGAGTCCCGGTGGTGGTGGTCACAAGACTCCATCCAGCTAAAGCATCGCCGCTTACACTGAGGTCGGAGGAATAGCGAAAGTCTTTTAGAATGCGGTCTAATGCGCGTCGTGCGTGCACATTGGTGTGAATAAGCATGTCACCTTCACGAACAACGGTCAGAGTTTCACTGGTGCTGTAGAGCGCACCAAACAGGAGCRCCATCGCAATAGTGGTTGCGATCATGATCTCGAGTAGAGTGAATCCCGCTTGGTGGCTGCTGTTCGATTTGTGAAGGTTTTTCATGACTAATATTCCAGGTGATTTTGCTATTGGACAGGGAAGGCACTAACCCGTGCGCTTAGACGATCTACGTGAATTTCCCATTCGGTTCCGCCAGTGACAATGCGTGCAGAAGTGCTTTCCGAAGCACGGCCGTTGGGTAAGAAAGTTAGGTCGGTAGGCTGACCTTCAATCTGTTGAAAGTCAACACCTGGAGGTGCGTCGTGCCATCCATTGTCGTCGGCACCTACGCTTAGTAAGTAAGTTCCATCTTGCTTTACCGTGCGCCAGCGTTCACTGCCGACGTCAATTTGCATGGTGACGGTTTCCCAGGAACGACGGGAATGGGAACGCGCACGTACTGCATCTGAAACAATGTTTCGCGCCACCGACCCGGCAACATCGTCATTTTGCGCCGCGGGAACAGCCATCGCAAAAAGGGTGAGTCCGATGGCAGCCACCATGACCACCTCAGCAAGTGAAATGCCCTTTTCTAATGCTCTGCGATTAGCCATAACGCCTCCATAAGTTGTTTTTCGTCACTCATTGCCACCACCGTGACGATGCGCGTGCGTGAATCCGTAATGTCCACCGAAAGGGTGGGGTCGATGTCGTCTACGGCCTGAACATCAATAGTTAAGGTCATGCCTGCCACACCGGGCATGGCACTTCCGTCGCCGAGGACTGGAGTGACCACCGTTTCGTCACGCAAATCCATGGCATCGATGGTGTCTTGAAAGGTGAACTCACGAAACTCGCGAATCGCGGAGGCCGCCACCGCTGCTGCTTGCGTTCCATTCATGGTGCGCATGCCCACGCGCAGAGATGCAATCGCAGAGGTTCCCACCAAGACAATCAACACCACTGCGATCGAAACTTCAATCAGCGTAAATCCATTTTTCTTTATTTTCTTCATCACTATCCTATGTACTTGGACATGGTAAGGATTGGAGTCATCAACGAGATCACAATGAATCCGACGACTCCGCCGGCGATGACCACCGTGGCAGGACCGAGCAAACTAGTGAACGCATTGAGTGCAGCATCGGTTTCGCGATCCAGAAACACTGCAGCTTTACGCAAGCTGGCGTCTAGGGATCCAGAAGATTCACCGGCAATGATCATTTGAATCAAAGCTGGTGGAAGATCTTCTCCCTGGAGGGCGGTGTACATGGGCTTTCCATCACGCACCATGGCAGCGGTTTTTTCCCAGTGCGCTTGCAGGCGAGGCAGTTGGGCTACTTGGCGAGCGTGCTCCAATCCGGTCAGGATGGGAACGCCGGATTCCAAAGTCAGCGCCAAAGTACCTACCGAACGTGAGAGGTAAGCTTTGAAAATTAAGTCGCCGATGACCGGCACGTGACTAATGACATCGAACATGGCTTCGCGGGCTTTCTTGGATTTCACCACGAAAATTCCGGCAGCGATGAATAAACCGAAGCAACCGAGCACTAATTCAGGCTGCGCACGCAAGGTTTGACTGGCTCCCAATACAATCTTGGTGGTCCAAGGTAGGAGTTCCGGCTTTTTCATCATGAGGCCTTCGAACTTTGGAACCAAGAAGTAGAGGATTCCCGTGGTCATCACCGTGGTCATGAACATGAGAAATCCTGGGTACATCAAGGTGCCACGAATCTTTGCGCCCAGGGTAATGGCCTTGTCCATCAGCTCAATCGAGCGACCGAGGGATTCATCTAAAGCACCCGATTGCTCACCGGCCGCAATGAGGTGCACCACATAGTTTGGGAAACTATTAGGCATGCATTGAAAGCCGAAGGAGAGGTCGTGTCCACCTTCGACAATGGTAGTTAGCTTGACCAACACACGTTCTGCCCCCGGAGTCTGTGCATGCTCAATCAATGTACGTAGAGCTGCAAGCAGTGGAACACCGGCTTCCAGCATGGCGTTCATTTGAATCAAAACTTGAAGCGCTTCTTTCGGCTTCAGTTTGATGCGAAGGTCAATCAAGGCATCGTTGTTTAGAACTGCCGATCCCTTGTCTGAATCTGCGGAGATAACACCTCCGTAGGATGGGTTGACATCGTCAGTTTTCCTTTTCTTCTTTTTAAATGCGGTAGCTAGGCTCATGATTTACCTCCGGCGCGGATGGCTTCTTCCAACGTGGTCACGCCTCGGTTGGTGCGATCGATTCCATCACACAGTAGGCTTGACATTCCCTCTTCAAGAGCGAGGCGTCGAATGTCTGCCGAGGATGGGCTAGTTGCGATGAGATCCTGAAGATCGTCAGTGACCTTCATGACTTCAAAGATGCCGCGGCGTCCGTCGTAACCGGTCTGACGACAGGATGGACAGCCAGCGGCGGAAAAGAATTCGTTGCCGCTAAGGCCGAATTCTCGATATTGGTCATGAACCTCTTGCGGGTATTCCACCGGCTTCTTGCAGGAATCACAAAGCTTGCGAACCAGACGTTGCGCCACTACGCAACGTAAAGTTGCCGCGACCAGGAAGGGTTCCATGCCCATTTGGATAAGGCGGGAAGCAGCACCAGGCGCATCGTTGGTGTGCAACGTAGCGAGAACTAGGTGGCCCGTCAGGGCCGCCTCAATCGCAATCTCTGCGGTCTCGTGGTCTCGGATTTCACCAATCATGATGACGTCTGGATCCTGACGCAGGAGCGCGCGAAGGCATACATCGAACTTAAGGCCGGCCTTCTCGTTGATTTGCGTCTGGTTCACTCCCTTAACGGCTCGCTCAACCGGGTTCTCCACAGTGGATACGTTAGTTTCTGAATTTACGATTTCGTCCAGAACGCTGTAGAGGGTCGTAGTCTTGCCAGAACCGGTAGGCCCAGTCACCAAAACCATGCCGTGAGGCAAGTGGACGGCTTCATTGAGCCATGTACTGCTTTGCGCAGTCAGCCCAAGATTGTTGAGCGCGAGTGCTTTGGATGTGCGGTCAAGAATACGCATGACCGCCTTTTCTCCGTTCACGGTTGGCAGCGTACTGACCCGAAGGTCGACGTCACGCGTGCGATCCTGGTAGTGAATGCGTCCATCTTGCGGAAGCCGTTTTTCCGAAATGTCACAACCAGAAACCACCTTAATCCGTGCGACTAAGGAATGGCCAATCTGTGGATTGAGGCGGGTGACTTCATGTAGGCGTCCGTCGACCCGGTAGCGCAGCATGTAAAAATCAGGAGTCGGTTCAATGTGGATATCRGARGCRCCTTCAATGATGGCRTTGATCACAATCTCATTGAARCGCTCYTCYGCGCYGACSGATTCTTCATCAATCGTGGTWTCGCYATTGCCGCTYGCTGCRACYGCRCGCTGKATTTGRTCYAARCCAGCATGRATSRCCTCGGGMGTKGCAACCGTGGTAATSACMGAYAGKCCGGTGTACTTKCKYACMACGTCGGCMGCGTAAACATCSGCYGGATCYTTYAGKGAGACYGCAACGGTTTCSCCYAACTTCAAGTAGGGGAGGATTCCGTGAACGCGTAATTCCGCAAAGGGGACTTCGCATTCAAGAGAGACATCGAGCACACCTTCTGCCAGCGGGTCGACGTAAGGAAGTCCGTGCTGCATGGCTAATGCACGCGCCAACTGTTCTTCGGTGATGTGGTTCTCCTCAACCAGAACCTGCCCTAAATAGGTGTCTGGACGCTCTTGCGCAAGCTTTACGGAATCTTCGAGAGCTTCCTTCGTGAGGTATCCAAACTCCACGAGCACTTCACCGAGACGCATGCCGAGCTCGGCTTCGAGGATGACATCCTCCACCGAATCTGGAAACAGCATGAGGTCATATAAGTTGAAAGCCCGACGTGCCGCCAGAAGTGGGGGCGTAGGGTTCAAAATGGTGACCGGTAGGTCGTTGAATTTTGCGCGACGTAAGCCGTCCAGCAGAAATGCAAGACCTGAGGAATCTAGGGTCATGACCGCAGATCCGTCGATCTCGGTAATCCCCTCATCCTGAACCGTATCCCAAAGGGCGGTTAAATCCTCAGCCCGCGACCGGTTAAGGACGGCGGGCAGGGCGAGGTCGATGTTTTTTTCTTTCTGATCCACTGATGGGCTGCGGTCGGAAGGATGATGAAGTTGGGTTTAAGTGTCTTCTGAAGTGTCGTTCAGTTTTTCTTCGATGCGTTGGTCCACGTAGGCCAACAATAATTCTGCAGACCTTAGGTCCGGACGCTCACGCAAAGAAAGCATGAGGGAAGTCTTGGCTTTTCCAAGGCGCTGGAAGCGAATATCCAACTTTGCCTGGAGCAGGTGGCCGCGCCAACCGCGGACTCCGCTGGCAACTTGAAGCAGCTGCATGTCGCAAAGTTGATAGCGACCTTGTGCCCAAAGTACGCGGCTCAAGCCCAGACGCACGTCATGGTTCATTGGTTGGGATTCGACTAGGAAGCGGTAAAGATTAGATGCAGCATCCCATTGGCCTTTGTCTTCTGCGGCGAGTGCGGCAGCAAACATCGGATCTTCATTCGGCGACCCTTCGCCTAGCTTGAACTGAATGGATTCCGGAGTTGGAATGTTCGGATCAATCTCCAGGGCCTTGCGATAGGCTTCGGTTGCGCCTTCAAGGTCACCAACAGCAAGCATCATGTCGCCAGAAATCGACCACGAACTAGCGTGGGTCGGGTCCTCGGTCAGCATGCGATGGACGAAATCTTTCGCTTCGCTGGTTTGGCCCATAGCGGAGTAATGGGTCAGAATGGCACGCGCAAATTGAGGATCGTGTTCTAGAGTCACCCAAGTCTTCTCCAAGGTTGCCGTGGCTTCTTCCATACGGTTGTTTTCTGCCAAAGCTGCGGCATACACCATATTGATTTCAGGATCATCCGGGGCCACCAAAGAGGCACGTTCGGCGTAAGTTAAAGCCAAACCTTGATTGCCCTCGGCTAAGTACAAGCGCGCCAAGGCGGCATGACTGGCAGTATCGTTCACGTCAACTTCACAAGCCTCCGTGAGATACTCACGCGCTTGTTCCACCAATCCTTTCTCCAAGGCTCGGAATGCAAAAGTACGCAGAATGCTTCCACGGGCTTTGCTCCATTCGGAGGGGTCCGAACCGTCAGGAACGGTGTTGGTGGCGCTTCCATTCTCCACCGTGGTTTGCTGGTAGGCAACCGCAGATTGTGGTTCCGGAGTGGTGGAGCACGCCGTAGCGAGCAACAATAAACTTCCAGTGAGTATGGCTTGGTTCATTTGCTTTCCTCTTCACGAAGGGCATCGAGGAAATCGATGGCATCCTTCAGTTCGTTGGATTCTTCTAGTTGCGCGTGGATTTCCTTACGGCAGTGATCCACGAGAGCTGCGAGGTCTGGATCGGCAGGCATCGCAGATAAGCCCCATTCGGCTTTGGCCATCGCTGCAACGGGGTCGCCAGCAGCAAGAGAGATTGCAGCTTCGCCGTACAGGCGACGTGCATAACTTGGACGCAGGTACCCATGGTGGGAGGCTGCTAGGTTTGCGCGAGCGCCGTCGATACGAATCCGCGCTTGTTCACTTCGCTTGGCCAAGTTGCGGTCATTGACGATGTGGGGTGTGAGCAAGATAATAATCTCGTTCTTGCTTTCCACTTCCTTTTCGGAGCGGAATAGTTGACCAAGATAAGGAATCGATCCCAGAAACGGAACCTGTTCAATCTCGGTGTTGGTGCCGGTTTCAATCAAGCCACCGATGACCACCGTATTGCCTTCTTTCACCAAAATGTTGGTGCGCAATTCGGTGGTGGTTTCTTCCGGAAGACCAAGTGAGTTGATGAAGCCATCGGACTTCTTCGGGAAGATTTCGAGGCGGATGTAGCCGTCATTAGTGACGAAGGGGCGGAAAACCAAAGATGTGCCTACTTCCAAGAAAGCTACCGATTGCAAGGTTCCGGTTTGTGTAGTCGTGGTGGTGATGTACGGAAGCTTGCGGCCCACCAAGAGTTGCGCAGCATGGCGGTTCACAGTGAGGATTTGTGGATTAGAAAGTACGGTGGTATTACTGACGGTTTCCAAGGCACTGACAAACATGCCGATCTGGTTGCGCAGAATGCCGAAGTGAAGCCCGTTCCCAGCAGGGTCGGTGAATCCGCGTTGCGAAATGCCTCCGAGCCATCCCTGTAGGACGCTGCCGCTTGCCCCATCGGTAGTAATGCCATCGGTTAGGTTGGTGTTGCCGTTAAGCGCTTGAAAGTCCACGCCACCGAAGGCTGTGAAATCCACACCCAGTTGCGAGTTGTCAGTTAAGGCAACGGACAAAATTGTGGCCTCAACGAGCACTTGGATGGGGGGGACATCCAGGATGGCCAGCAGGTCATAAACCTTCTGCACTGTGAGGTCACTCGCATAGAGAACCAAGGTTTCCAGCGAGGCTTCTTCTTTGCCACCAAGTTGGGCGGTCTCTAATCCTTTTTGCGACTCCATACCGGAGATCATTTTTTCCGCACCGGAGAAAAGAGGTGTGAGCATAGCCATGGCTTCCTTGGCCTGAATGTGATTCAAATGAATCACCGTAGGCAAAAATTTGGACGCAGCGGAACTGTTCAAATTTGCAGCAGGCTTTGGCTTAATCACAATAAAGTTGCCATCGACTTCATAGGTGAAGCCGTTTGCCGCGAGCAGTTGGCGCAAAGCATCTTGCACCGGAGCGTTGAAAAAGTTCATGGTTACAGTTCCGAGAACATCGGATCCATAAACCAGGTTCAGCTCGTAGTTAGTGCTGAATAGCTCAAGAATCTCGCCGAGATCCTCGTCTTGGAAGTTGACGGTAATCGTGGCGTCGGCATCCAAGTGTTGAAACGGAAGCTCAACTTCCTGAATTGTGGCAGGTTCCTCTTGGGTTGTCTGCTCTTCTTGAGCGAACGAGTTACCGCACAGGGCGACAACCAAGGAGGTAGCCGCTAGAAATCGTGTGTATGACATGAATCAGTCTCCGTCTTGATCCCGATGCTGAAGATCGGGGAGATCGATGCGCAAAATGTGGGTGGTTCCCTGGTAGGAAATTTCCACCATCCGCGTTTCGATGGCTCTTACTTCATATCGGACGGTTTTGCCTTCAACCTGAACTTCAACTGACTCGCCGGGTTTTACACGCTCTCCACTAATCACTGCATAGGTGGATTTCCCAAAACGCGCAGTCGYGGTTAAACGGAGGCGTAGGGCMCCAAARGCGACGTTTACTTCTTCCACCACCGGAGGGATTTCTTGACTCAAAWACCCTGARGCAKCAGGCRAAWTTTCYTCTTCCGACGCGAAATCGAGAGMRTYTTCACCACCCAACAAATCATTAATGGGGGTTAACGCCTCAATCACTCCGATGTGGACCTGGCGGTCCAAGGCTTGCGGCCAAAGYTCTAAGCGCTTTAMTGCTTGGTCATARGTGGAGATRGCGCTGGCAGCGGCCGGTGTAGCGCCCACGGCAGGAGTTGCAGGTGTGCCGACAGTCGCGSTTGTGGCAACCGCAGGGGCGGCGGGCTTGTCGTCCTTACCAAAAAGGGTTTTCGACCAAGTTGCTGCGGTRCCAAGAACCATCACTGCAAGAATGATGACTTTCTTTTTCTTCGCCTTAGCTTGCGATCGGTTGAGGCTTTCACCCATTCGACTGATCCTCAGAAGTATGGATGCCTWCTGGCATCAAAGGAATCTGAACTAACCCGACAATCCGAACAGCACCTGAGCCTGAGCGGGAGTAGTCTTGGGTTGGCATRGTGAACTGCARCTTTTCGAAACGAACAAAGTGTTGGCCTTGCTCCAATCGGTCGACCAGTTTCACTAAATCGGGATAACTMCCTTCCCCTGARATCAGRAATCGGACCGARGAATCGCCWTCRAGCGCTGGYTTGGGTTGAATGCGTARATCGCAGTTCAGSTCCTCAGCGGTGTCGTACARACGYTTTTGGACCAAGTGTGGGTTCAAGTCACTTGCGATGTTTGCCAAGGCTTGATCTGCCACCGGGCGRAAGTCGCTCCAGATTTCGTTAAGGGAATCGCGTTGCGTCGGCAGCAGTTTGTTTTTTGCTTGCACGCTTTTTGCGTTCTCTTGGCGCTGGATAAAGCTAACTCGGTCCTCCAGGGTCGGGTTGACTTGAACTCCCCAAATCACTCCAGGGATTAGCAAGAAACCGGCGAAGAAGACGAGACGATAGGGGGAGAGTTTCATTTTTTCACCTCCTTGTGCATGACCGCCTTATTAAATCCAGGCARGAGTAAAGGSGAGCTTAGGTGGATGGTGGCGCGCACGGTGTCGCTCATGTCTCTGACTAACTCGGTGTTTTCRCCAATCCAAGCATMTTTAAAGCCAGTGTATTTACGMAGGCGATTGGGYAAACCAATGAGGTTGTCATCGCCGCGCACTAGYGCAGTAATCACTAAATGGATTTCTGCGGATTCAAYCTTGGTAATTCCTTTACGCCGYACATCTTGGTTCCATTCGATTTTCTCAATCTGAACGAACTCACCCACTGCGCTTGCAAGCTCCGCCAGAATCGCTCCGACCGCGGGCATGCGCARGTGATCCGAAAGAGGATCCAAGCGGTTGACATAGGTATTCATGTCCTTGTACAAGGAGCCTAACTCTTGTCCGGCCTGGGTCTCCGCGGCATTCGGCGCTTCTGCGAGTTCCGCTACATCTTTCTGGTGTTGTGCTTCCAGGCCGACCACCARWCCAAAGACTAGGCARGTTACGAGGAAACCGCCCAAAATGCCTAAGCGCCGAGGTGTGCGACGACGGTCTAAGTGGGCTTCGAAGGCYTCTACTGGSAGAAAATCGGCAGTCTTCATGCGTAACCTCGCATGGCAAGGCCAAGTGGAATGCACCACAAGTGTTGCTCTTCAAGYACRTGYTGAGGAGCGGTAATGCCAAGTGCGGTGAACGGTTCGGCTACTTGAGTTGGCAGACCYAGAGCATTGCCGAGAGCGTTCTCTACTTCCGGCAGCTTGGCGCCCATGCCTGCGATTTGMACGTGYGCYAAYTTCGCACCACGRTGWCGATTTGCRAAGTGACGTAARCAYGCGCGYACTTCTTGGGCYAARGCTTCTGAYTCCATGCGCAGTGCATGRAYGATTTCYGCKGCRTGWCCAATCGCATTTTCRYTYAYMGTCTGCAARGACTTRCGGTTSACYACGCGGTTGGYYTCTTCYGYKGGMSYATCWGCGTTSAGYAGCATTTCRCTGAGTGCTGCWGGRTCSGGCGCATTRAARCGGTTRAGTGCTTTTTCCAAGGTGTTGAGTAAGCGCTCGCCATTCAATTGCATCGGCTTTAGGAAACGTAGTTCCCCGCGTTGCACGATGCCGAAAATGGAGTGCCCATAGCCAAGGTGTAGGAAACCCCATGGATCTTCCATGTCTGGTTGTGTGGCGGCCATGGTGCGGGCGAGCGGGAAAGCAGAGACTTCCAGGCTGACGGCGCGCATGCGCAAGGCATCGACCGCGCTCATGCAACGGCGCATTTCAGATTGTCCGAGTGCGAGCAACAAGAGCTCTTCGCGCGTGGCATCGGCCTCGTCGTCGTCGGAACTCGACAAAGGCATGTAGCGGTAAATCACACCTTCGGGATCTTGAATCGACCGCATGGCGGTTTCCTTCAAGGTTTGGCTCATCCGATTGCGATTGTGCGGATCGACCGGGACCAAAGACACCGCGACTTCATCGCCGGTAACGCTGACCAAGCAATCCTTGCCACGCAACTTAAGGTCTTTGAGTCTGGGCGCTAAGGCTTCCACCGCAGCATTGTGGCGGGATCCCCCAGCACCTTCGAGCACCTCAGCGGCGCGTACGGACCATCCGCCAGGCCCTCCATTTAGTTGGAGAAGGCGGGTGTCCAGGGCGCCAAAGTGCAGAGCGATTGGCGAATGTCGTGTGACGAGTTTCAAGGCAGTAGTTCCTAGGAATCGACCTTTCATCGGCAAACGAAGCGACCCAGCTTTAATAGGATGTCGCTTTTAGATAAAAGCGATGCATGTTGTGATGAAAAACAACATAGCGATGAGCGCTTGGGGGGGRCGTTCYTCGTAGGGATCGATCACAGGTCGTAGATTGCGTCGCCGCTYGAGGTRGATTCAGAGCAGTTAATCTTGAAGGCGCCAGTATCCGCCCAATAAATCCAGCCRGTGCTGTYATCGGGAACCGAAAAGCTGCCGCCTGGGGCAATCACCATGACCGTAGCGAGATCGTTGAACGGGTTCGCAGGGAGGGTCTCGGTYAGATAAGGGCCGAAGGGGTATCCAGCGGTTCCTTGTGCAGCAGTGTTCCCGTCAAKATCGCTAGATAAACGAAGTTGGTTATCGAAAGTCGCTGCTGACCAAACCCCTGAAACCGCTCCAGGGAAGCTGTCCAGGTGCTGCAAGTTATAAAAATCCACKCCGGTGCGGACTCGAGCGAGCTTGGATTGAGCAGAAGCCACCTCGGCATCACCTATGGTGTCGGAGAAAGCTGGAACGGCCATCCCGGCAAGCATGAGCAAGATGCTTGCGGTGATGGARATTTCCATCAAAGTRAAGCCGCGTTGTTTCCGGTCGGTAGGTTTCATGGGGTCAGAGGGAGGTTCGAGGCCTCCATGACCCTTAACGGCCCCTTTCCGAAGTCCTAAATCGGATTAAGGCAGAAACTTTTGGATCTGTTTCATCTTCGCAGGGAGGTACTCCTCAATCACGAAATTGAGCCCCCATTTAGCGAAAGCCTGCTGCTCGGCACGCACACCCATCTTCAACATCTGTTTCAACGCAGCCTTCCATTTCGGATAAGCCTGGAAGAARGGGTCATTCTTTAGCGCATCTTTGGCRCGCTTAATGTCGACCGGGAGTAGTGGRTGGGTSGCATCYTCGAGCTCGAAATCGATGATGTCCTGTGGGGTCACACCWAGATAGTGCGCGGTTGGTACACAAAAAGTCTTGTTGACGTGCGCCGCCTGTCCAGAACCGACCTTCAAAGTRCGGTAGATGTTGCAGATGCCRTAAGGATCGCAGTCAACAAAGGCGTAGACCGGYAATTTGAGKCCCTCGGCAATGCGTCGCACRAAGCGGCGGGTGGCGCGGGTGGGGACGCCTCCCATTTCCACCAAAATGCAGTTGGCGGTGCGCCAGTAGCGGTGGTGGTTGAGGCGCTGGAACATACCACCAGTTTCAATGGCAAGCACGAAGTCAGCTGTGGTTTCAAAACCGAGATGGTCGACGGAGCTTGGCACGGTGTAGGCGCCAGATCCCATGGCTGCACAATCGGAGCGGATCGGATCACCGGTTTCCGGGTCGCGGTCGATGACGGTTAAAGCSCCGACCACCGAACCACCGTGTTCTTCCGGWACAAAGCGCAGAATCTCACGGGTGACGTCCTTYACCGAGAACATGCCCTCGATGTCATCCAAAACCATRTCGGATTCGCGCTGCTCGTTGAACTTCGCATCGCCCCAGTTCTTGGAAACGTAGTAAGCCTCTCGTTTGGTAGCGAAGTCGTCGTCACCCACCATGTCTTTCGCTAAGGACATGAGGCGCAGCGTTTGCGCGAAAGTCTTYACCGAGTTCACATCTAAWGTYCGGGTCTTCATGTTGCCTTTCAGCTCGAAGTARCCCTTGTTGTGGTCATAGGTGACGTTCGCCAAGTTGCGCTGCGGCATGGTCATCTCTGGCAAGTTGCCTTTCGAKGCCACGCGGTAGACRTCGGTCGCGACTTCTTGAATCGAYTGCAGRGCMACCGCCTTYAAATCCTTATTGCCTTTCTTTTTCGCCGGTCCAACGCTCCGTTTAGAGCCCTTCTTGGCGGTGACGGTCTTGGTWGCGGTTTTCTTWGCMRCYTTYTTCTTCACTACTTTTTTCTTTGCTGCCATCGGTCAACTCCTAAATCTTACGTGAGGTTTCCATGGTGTCSCGCAAGGCCTCGACGACCTCTTCGCGATCTTCCACGCTCAARCCGAGGATTTCCTGAAGGCCAATCCCCACATGCGGCAGGTACTTTTCRATGTARCTCCGCTTCTGRAATTCCGACGCCACTTYCTTRCCGCGGCGAATGTGYACRCCAAGCTTGCGCCCAGCTTCCTGCARSGCCAAYTTGACCTCCTTCAAAATCTCTGGGTAAGGCGCAATCGCCTCTTTCGCYTCCGATGTAAACGGAACCCASACACTYGCCATGTGAATCARAATGACCGCCGATCCGATAGGAAGCGAGCCCTTTGATTGGCTGAGCCCGTAGTTCTTCCAYGCTGTCTGCATGACCGCTTTGGTAAATCCACAGCCGGACTGCTGAAACAGYAAGGGCACGCGATTCGCAAAACGCAGCACGCGAATGGCTTCATCTGCATTGCCGAGYAAATCCTCGGTGTCGGTGGTGCGYTTCTTTTTCTTCTTCTCAATGCGTCCTTTCTCATCAACTTCCAGYTGATCACCACCTGGTTTGCCCCAAGCGATGCCCACTTCAATYTGGAAAGGGTTACCACGATAAACGGCTGGCGGKCGCGTGCTGACCGCGTAGAAATCKGCATCRCACTCTTTCATSARSCCTTCCTTRATSCGYTCYTCKCCAATCGGAGAGAGACAAGTGGTTGGCGGCGATGAAATCTTAGTCTTTTGAATCGCGCGGAAAAGGTTGTTCGCTTCTTCGCGTGCAATCCGACTCGGATAAGAACGTTCKCCGAGMTTKGCGGTYTTGATGATGTCCTTYGCAACYTTCGKTCCCACCCGACAGAATTCMTCYYGYAGRAATCCACTCAGCCAACGCGAGTTSGTGTTACGCAACATCTTCATCARCTCSCCGAGYTCCACTCCATAAGGGTGYGGYTTRATYTCYTCCGCAAGYTCGGGGACATCGGTCACCACGCGCTCATAAACATGCTCCTCGGTCATGCCSGGSGCGCGATAACGAATGGTTGCGTGAGGATTCGAAATCGCRGTTTGCTTGATGTAATCATCCACCGAACGTAAACCACGTTGATAGGTGGCCTCAATATCAATCTCAAAGCGCGTGCCTTGTTTCCGGTGCCACTCGTCATGCTCCTTATCTTTAGTAATCAGAGCCTTGTTCTTRGTGAGGTCCATCTGCATCTCAAACTGATGCATCTTGCCGCGCTTRGTYTTCGACCAAATGCGTGGCCCCTTGCCGCAAGTCATTTGGCCGTACAAGCCAGCYGCRGAAATRCCAATGCCCTGCTGGCCGCGCGATTGACGTCGGCTGTGGAATTTCGAGCCGTAAAGCAGCTTGCCGAAGATGTTCGGGATCTGCGCTTTGACAATGCCAGGCCCGTTGTCTTCAATCGCCACGCGAAAGCGGTCCTCCTCTAGTTGATCAATCTCGATTAAGACTTCCGGGAGGATGCCAGCCTCCTCGCAGGCGTCGAGCGAGTTGTCGACTGCCTCCTTGATGGTGGTGAGGAGCGCTTTACGCGGATTATCGAAGCCGAGCAGGTGCCGGTTCTTGGCGAAAAACTCGGAAATCGAGATTTCACGCTGAGTGCCAGCCATTTGTTCGGCGGTTAGGTGTGCCTTTTTTGCCACGTTTGCCTTTCAGGATGCGGAATTGGCGGGACAGGCCGACGTCGGGGAACGCCGTCTGGAGCCCGGAAAGGCAGTTTGGCGAAGTCGAGCCTAGATTTCCACCCACAACGGGCTTGAGTTCTTGRGGGAGKGTTCCGTAAAGGGGTTAATGGGGAGATATGCATTCCAATARAGGCTCCTTAAACCACTGTAGATAAGCTGTATAAAGAAATGCRATTTCCTATTGAACTAAATGCGACATCCTTGCCGATAGGTCTGTCAAGCATCCTTCACAGGACCACCATCCCGATGTCAATTCAACCTCCCTCCAACCCAACTCACACCTCCGACGGAGTCCCCATCTCCAAGTATGAGGTCGAGATCGACCAGTGGCGCCACCTCGTYTGGTACGTCGTCAACCGCATCAAAGCCCGTCTTCCGGTCAGCGTATCYGAAGACGAACTCTTTGCGGCCGGCATGTACGGACTSATGCGYGCGGCWCGTTCCTACGATCCGACCAAAGGMGCCGGYTTTAAAACCTATGCCTAYCACCGTATTCGCGGCTCGATCCTCGAYGATCTGCGCCGTCTGGATTTTCTTCCTCGTTCGATGCGCGATCGTGCGCGCAAGAGTGGGGAAGAGGCTCCTTCTRTGGTCGGCATTCCYACCGAYGARGAYGGCCACGAGAGTTTGGCCGCRCGYCAGCCRGAAGTGGAGTCGGAAARYTCCGACATGCGCGACCTCCTGCACCGYGARATCGACGCSCTTCCGGACAAAATGCGCATCGTGATGTCGATGTACTACCGYGARGARATGAAAATGCGCGAGATTGGCGAGAAGCTTCACCTYACCGAGTCRCGCGTGAGTCAGATTCACTCYAACGCTGTCAGCCGYCTRCGCCGCGTGATGCGCGCGGCCGGCGGGGAAATYTAGAGCCCTACGCGGTAGGATGGGTTTATGCGGCCAACCGCCGTCAAACCCAAACTACCCACTCTCCGAAAGCACCTAGGTCTCGGCCTAGCGTTTGCCTTCAGCGGAGCTTCGGGGCTCTTTGCACAAGAGCCCCTGCCAACCCATCTGCCCACCGAAAGTCCGCGTACGGTTGCGTACGAAATGGACATCGCGTTGGCCGAAGATGGGCACACGATTTCTGGTCAACTCAAAGTCACTTGGGAAAACCAAACTTCGTCGCCCACCGATGAGTTGTATTGGCATGTTTACAACAACGCATGGGAAGGACCGCAGTCGGCTTGGTTGACCGAAGCCCGTATGAAGGGCGATGCCACCGTGCCGCGCGAATTTGGTCACACCGAAGTGGAGTGGGCGCATTTTTTGGGCATCACCAACCCTGATGGCGAGCTCCTTGTAGAAGAAAATCTAGATTTAGATTTTGAGTTCTTGCCGCAACCCGGCGCACCGCTCGATCGCACGGTTGCGCGCATGAAACTTCCACGTATGGTGCTGCCGCATCATTCGGTGACTGTGGAATTGCATTTTACAGCGACCATGCCACGCGCCTTCCGACGTAGCGGTTTTGGCGGCGAAGGTTATTTGCATGCGGTGCAATGGTTCCCGAAATTGGGAGTCTTTGAAAAACTCAATGGAGAGGTGCAGTGGAACTGTCCGCCATACCGTTACTTGGTGGAGTTCTATTCCGACTTTGGCAGCTATAAGGTGAACCTCACCATGCCGCCACGTTATGAAAATCATTTTGTCACTAGCGGTTCCATCATGGGGACCGGTGCTGCGCACAATGAAGATGGCACCATCACCTACTTCACTGAAGCGGAAGATATTCATGATTATGCATGGACCGTGGATCCTAAAGCGAAAGTCATCGAACGCGAATTCCGTGCCGAGATGTATCGCGATGATGAAGAAGAGCAAAAGGTAGCGCGGGCACTCGGTCGCTCGGTCGACACGGTGCGGCCATCGCCCACCAAAATGATTTTGCTGCTGCAGCCGGAACACGCAAACCTAGAAGAACGTTATTTCGATGCTCTCGGCAAGGCGATTTACTACTTCGGCCTTTGGTACGGCAGTTATCCATACCCGACGATTTCCTGCGTCGACCCGGCGAACGATGCGCGCGCAACTGGCGGCATGGAATATCCGCGTTTGATTACCGGCGGCGCGAAACTTGGTGTTGCTGAAACCACCATGCGCCCGCAAGGCGTGACCGTGCATGAGTTCGGTCATCAGTTTTGGTATGGCCTGGTCGGCAATGATGAATTCCGTCATGCGTGGATGGATGAGGGCTTCAATACCTTCAGCACCAAGCGCATCATGAACAAGGCATTTCCTGCACAAGTCGATACCTATTCGGTGTTCGGAAGCGAATATGCGGGACATGCCCCACTCGCAATGCCGAGTTATGAAGAGGGCGATGCGCGTGGTTTTCTGAGTTTGGAGCAATGGGAATCGCCGGATCTTGGTTTTGTTCCGGACTTGTCGTTGGCATTACGCAAGCACGATTCGCTCGGACGATTCCTCGCCGAATTGCCGCCAGTGACCTACTTCCCGGAGGTGCGCCATGACAGCGTGTTGGATGAGCGGGAGAAGTTCCGCGTCGCGTGGGGGCAGCCATTGCAGTTTCCGACTATGGATTTGCAAGACACCATGCAGCGTCGGATCAATGCGTACTATCGTCCGGCCATGACTTTAGAAACCATGGCGCGCATGATGGGGGAAGAGCGCTGGATACGGGTGTTGCGGGCTTACCACGAACGCTTCCGCTATCAGCATCCACAGCCGGATGACTTCTTGCGCACGCTTTTAGAGTTTGGACATGGCGCGAGCTTAAGTGGCGAGAATGGCAGCATAGCGTTGGATTGGGCTAAGTTTTGGGAGCATGCTTACGTCGGCAATGCAGAGATGGACTTCAAAGTGCATCACCTCACGAGCGAGCCGACTTTGCAGCAAGGGCAGACCTCCGGCGCGCCGCAGTTTGAGGTGGAGATTGGCATCACGCGCACTACCGACTTTGCGGTTCCGGTAGAGATTCGCGTGACTTGGGAAGATGGCAGTGCCACCGATTTGGTTTGGGCGGGCGATGATTGGGTTTGGACTTACCGGTGGCATCAACATCCGCAACAGGCGGTGAAAGTGGAAATTGATCCACGTCGTCATCTCATGCTGGATCGCGATTGGAGTAACAACACTTTCACCCGTGAACCGAATACGGAAAACGCGTGGCATGTCGGTGTGCAAGCCATGTTGTGGGCGCAACAAGTCCTGCAATACTTTGGAGGAGTGGGCTAATGTCGGGCCCCATCACCTCTGGCTCCGATCCAGCACCCGCGAGCATGCCTACCACGATGGTGGTCGATGCCTTCCCGGTGGATAGTCCATCGCCGCGGGAGGCTTTCGATTTATCGCCGCGTGAACGCTCCATCGGCAGCCATTTACTTGGCGGCGTTTGGGCAGCACTCGCTCGTCCGCGTTTACTCTTGTTCTTATTGGGAGTGAGTTTGGTGCTTCCATTGGTCGTGGCGCTCCCAACCTTCTTCGCGGCAGAGCAGCACCTGGGTAATTTTGAAGCCATCGATGGCGGCACCCCAATTGATTTGCCTGGAGTTGCGCCGGCCTGGATGTTCGAGGAATGGTTCCGCGCCGCACCCACCGAACTCGGCATTGCTGCGCAAACTTTGGCACCGCTGCTCCTTCTGGCCAGCTTATTCAACCTCATCATCACTGCCGGCTGGATGCGCATCGCCTTGTTGAATCGCCGCCGTCATTCCCTGCGCACCTTCCTGCAATGTGGCGGACATTTTTTCTTCCCGTTCTTGCGCACCTGGATACTCGCGCTTCCCATGTTCGCTCTTGCAACGTGGATCTTCTGGGGCACACCGGCAGAATGGTTTTTCGGACGCATGATGCCAGAGGGCGATGCCACCCAAGCCGCTAGTGAACAAACCGGCCGCTGGTTGGAAACCTTGCGCCAGGTGTTGTTCCTACTCACCTTATGGAAGATTGAAATCCTGCTCGACTTAGCGCGCGCTTCGATGATTTGCGGCAACCGACGCTCTGCCCTGCTCGCCATCTTTCGCGCCGTTGGCTTCTTCCTGCGCAGTCCGCTGCAAGTTTTCGGGATGATGAGTCTTGGCTTTGCCCTCGAACTCTTTTGGATTGCCGGCGCCAAAGCGGTGCAAGAGTTCGCCGACTGGCCGATGTGGACCCTGCTTTTCTTGCTTCCGTTCGGACGTATTGTTTTCCGCGGCGCAAGATATGTAAGTCTCGCCACTTTCTATGCTGCCAAGACTCATGACTCGGCAGCCGCTGAAGAATCCGCCGACGCAGAAGCCGATGCGGAACTACCCGATATGGCGTTTTAGCAGAACCCCAGGCCTTCTTCTTTCAGGTGCCTTCACAAATAATCTCCTGCCTGCCCAAAGGCCTTTGTTCGTGGGATTTCCGCCTCGATATGGAAGGCGGGAAAGCATCGCTGGTTTTCAATCTTATGGGTGAGCAGGGCTCGCTCACTTTAGATGGCGAAACTTATCTCGTTCGAAAACACGGAATGGGCAGCGGGCATTGGTCCTTGGAGTTGGATGAACAAGAAGTCCTATCCGCACAGAAAGTTTCCATGCTCAGTCGGAGAATCGAAATGAGCACTCCCATGGGGGAGTTGACCTTAAGCCCAGAATCCGCAATGGGTCGGTCCTTCAAATTGTTTCGTGAAGAGCAAGTTCTTGCAAGGATTGAGCCTGTGCATCCATTCACGCGCCGCAGCACCATTCAACTGGACGCGGAAGATTACGATGCGCCAACGCTTGCTTTTGCATTTTGGTTAGTCCTCATGAGTTGGCGTCGTGCTCAACAAAGTAATTCTAGCTAGAATACGCCTACTAATCATCGATTAGAAATCGAGGGTTTGTTCCGAGAGAGCCTTTTAGAATCGTCGAGGATGAGCCGATAAGGGAGCACGGTGATTTCTATACACCTACAACCCTCAACTCTAAAACATGCTCGTATTCCTTGCTCTTGCTTCGGTGTTGGCTTTTGGCTTTACTCTCGCATGGGTAAAGCGCAAACAAAAAGGATACGTATTTTTGGGCGTTGCTTTTGCCGCACTTCCGTTTCTAGTTCTTTCGGTGCCGACGCATGGGCAGATTCTCTTGCATGAAATGGAGGCCAGCCTTGCTTCTTCCATGGAGCTCACGGTCGAGTCCGATGATTATCGAGTCACTCTCATCAACACCCCGACCAAGGGTGGATTCCTAACCCTCCTCAGAGTTATGCGCCCCGATGGAATGGCCGCCTATTGTTTTCTGCCTTCCGGTCGTTGGTCGAATGCTCGCGTGGAATGGCAAGATGGCAAGGCGTATTTTCTTGGTGGAAAGGAAGTCGAAGGTAAGAGCGCTCCAAGCTTCGACCCAGAAGCTGGGCTGATTCATTGCGGTTGCAGAAAGCCAGAATCCATAGCGTCTATGGGGTTCATGGAAGCTCTCATTTAGTGGTTTTAGATTCTATGTTTTCCGTCTAGCTCACTAGGGAGCAGGCGCGGAGAAAACTCTCCAAGATTTCTCCAAAGCAAAAGGCATCGAAACACATTCTTCTTGCGAAGATGACGACCGTGCCACCCAACACCCCGGACCTCGATGCCCTTTTAGCCCACAGTGGCTGGGTGCGTGCGTTGGCCCGTAGTCTAGTTTCCGATCCCGCAGGCGCAGATGACGTCGAGCAACAAGCTTGGCTGACTGCGCTGGAGCATCCGCCGAGTCATGGCGGGAATTTGCGTTCGTGGTGGGCATCGGTGGTGCGTAGTGCGGCTGGGAAAGGGTGGCGCGAGCAAGGACGACGTCGCGAGGTGGAGGACGATCTGGCCGCGATGGGGCATCGTTCAGAATCCGCATCGCCGGATGACTTGGCGGAGCGCATGGAAACGTTCAAACGCTTAGCCTCCGCCGTGATGCAGTTGCCAGAGCCTTATGCCGCAACCATTTACCTGCGCTATTTCGAGGACCTCCCAGTACGGGAAGTTGCAAGCCGCACCAAGGTTCCCATTGACACCGCTCAATCGCGGATTGGTGTAGGGCTAAAGCATTTACGCACCGCTTTGCAAGAAGACCTTGGCACCCAATGGCGTTTGCGATGTCAGGTCTTTGCCATGCCTTTGGCTCCAACATCATGGACGCTCGGATCTACCGCCGTAGTCGCAGCGGTGGCAGCTTCGGTGACTACGCTTGCGCTTTGGGCGCCGTGGGAACGGGAGGAGAGTGCACTTGAGCTGGCGTCGGCCTCGGAAGTGGTTGCGGCTGCTGAAACCGGGCCGGTGGATGCAGAAGTAGCATCGGAGAGCGCCGGAGTTGCGACAGTGGAAAGGATTAAACTTGAGACAATATCTTCGCACTCGTTGCATTATTCCCCCGCATCGAAAACCGGTCCAGTAGTCATGGTCGTCGACAGTAATGGGAACAAGCCTATCCCTGGTGCGGAAATCATCGTGCTTGATATGGGCATGGTCCCAATGCCTGAAGATCAATTGATGGAGGCAGAGGGAGTCGGTGGCCTACGTTTCTTAAGGGCGCTAGGAGAACGGTATCTCGCCGACGAAAAAGGACAGATTCGGATTCCTCGGCCCAAAGGAAAGCTGCATCTCATCGGCGCATCAGGGGAATTCGTTGGCATCTTAAAGTCGACGGATCTAACTCAACGGGCTTTAGCGGGGGAGGACATCGTGCTTCGATTAGATCGTGTTCCTACCTTGCTTGTGAAGGTAATCGATCTAGGTAGTCGCCCTGTGGAGGGAGCAGCCGTGAGCTTGTGCTTGTCAAATAAAAGTTTTCATGGAGGTGGGATTGGGGCAGAAACGAATGCCGACGGCCTCGCATGGATTCCTCTGCTCAGCGGTATTCTTGCAGTGCCGGAAAGGGAGTCGTTTTATGTGCAGCTAAATACGCTCTCGCAAGAACCCATGATGACGAAGGTGGATCTGTGGAATCTTCCTCAGCATGCAGTGACCTTGGTCATGCCACAAACAGGACAGGTGGAAGTGAGAATTCGGAGAGATTCTGGCGCCTTGATGAAGGGCGATTTTATGGTGACTTTAGCTCCCTTGGATGAAGAAGATTTCGGTCCGCTTGATGGCGATGGTTTGGTAACGCGCACTTTTCAGGGACGAGCATTCTTTCCTTATGTCTCTCTCGACCAAGCGCTTTTCGTCGCGGCGGGATCCTTAGATTTCTCGATTATGGAATCCATGAACTCCCTTGGCCCGACTTCTGCCAAAGAGTTAGTCAGTATCGCACTGCAACCAAAGTTAAGTGCGAGCTTTGTTGTGGGTAAGGTTTTGAATACAGAAGGTATGGTGGCGAAAAACCTGTCGCTGAAGGCGCGCATTCGTTGGCAATCTACAGACTCCGACACGACGGTGCTCCGCACGATTCAAACCGATGCAGAAGGTCAGTTTCGGCTTCAAATAGAACCGGAATGCGAAGCAGGTTTCACCAGAGCGTTTACGGTGATCATGCGCAAGACCAAGCTTAAGGAAAGGCGTACCGCTACGATTGATTTGAGTCGTACTTTGAGTCCTGGCGACCATGACTTGGGCGCATTCGTCGTGGAAACTCCGCCCATTCTTGTGCAAGGCAGGATATTAACCTTTGGCGGAATTCCCGTGGCCGGAGCAAAAGTGAAAATGGCCTATGCCAAAGGAATAGACGGAAGTTATTTGGATACCACCGCCCGTTCCCGTGGCACCATCATGGTGGCGGAAAGCCAAGAAGGCGCCATCGACTGGCAAGAATTGGACGGCCTAACCGCTACGACGGGGGAGCAAGGGCAGTTCACTATTTACGCGCACCCGGACCGAATGCGTTATCGAGTCGAGGCAAGCCATCGTGATCATCGGAAAGGGTGGACTGAGTTTGTGCCTCCCAACGCGACGGTTGAGCTTCGGTTTGGTGAAACATGGACTATTAGCGGGCGCCTGTTTCTTGACCCCAGCATTCCAACTCATGGCGTCCATGTGGCATTGTTGACCCCTAAACCCAATGCGCCGGGAGAGTTTTACGGGAGCGCAATTTTTGCCGACTCCAATGGGAACTACGAATTTCGCGGCATCACCCCAGGGACCTACGGCTTACGAATCCAATCTGCATGGTTGGATGAAGAGCTGTTTTTCATTCCCCCGCAAAAACTTCTGTCGACACATGGCGAGTTCGTTTTCCCAGACATTGACTTGCGTGGGCAACTGCATGCCATACGCGCGACGGTGGTGGATGAAAGTGGCCAACAGGTGAAAGGCGGTCGCCTGTGGAATCCAATACTGGAATACCGTGAACCCTTTGACTTCCAACCTCTTCCTTTGGTCAGTAAGAACCAAGGATTTGATTTGGAGTTCTCGGCGAAAAACAGGCGCGGTGTGATCCTGCACCAGGTGCAAGGGGATCAGCGGATTGTGCTTAAGAACGGGATTCCATGCACTTTGGTGCTTGATAATCCCGATATAGTGCCTGCCGATTGGGATTTCCATGCGAACATGTTTCGCGTTTCGGATGATGGGTCGTTACACCCGAATCGCAGCGTTCAGGTCGAGCTTGATGGGTTAGGGAAGGACGAAATCCGATTGGCCTGGCCTGGGGATTATCGTATCGAGTTTCAGGTTTATCACGCGCGAAACAACTCTTCGATCCACCGTTGGGTCCCGCTCCCTGGCACCCAGGACACCAAAGTTATTACGGTTCTCGATCATGATGATGGGCAGGAGTTTCACTTTTCAATTGATCCCGGCAAGCTTGCGCAAGCGATGCAAGAAGCTCGATCCGATGAGAAAGCATGGAGTGAGCAAGAACAGTGAAGCTAATTGCGCAGTCCTAAAGCTTTCAGGTCCTCAGGGCTGAAGGTCAAGGTGTAAACGTTAAGTCCGCCAGGGATCGGAATGTCCAGGAATGCACTCGGCGTGAAGGCTCCATGTTCATCCCGATCGATGCCAACCTCAACCCGTAAGGTGCCTCCGGCACGTGGGAAGTCTTTGAACACCGTTTTCTCATATCGGACCGCGGAATGCCCTGCCGCACCAACCCCTTGGCCGGGCATTGGAAAGGGGCTCAGGTAGGACCCCGGAAGAATGAACCCGTTTCCTCGAAGCAGAGCCGCTCCAAGGGATTTCCCTTCATCACCCATGAGCAGGGGTAAGCCATCCGAAGCTTGGAAGGAAATGGTGCAGGCAGCACTTGGTTGGAGAGCGACTTTGCGTGAAGATAGGCCATCTGGAAACTCGGTCATCCAGATGACTTCGGGGGTGTAGCCCTCTGCCTTGATATGAAACCAACGCTGCTGGTCACGTTTCTCGAGTTTTGAAATGCAGTGCCCATCTTTGTCAGCCTCCTGCGTTCCAGTGCCACTCATTCCACCCGTATCGCGCGTTTTGAATTTCCAGAGCTCTGCATGCGCAATAGGATTTTGAGTATCAGCATCCGTAATTTCAAAATCAACCAGGATAAGTCCTGGATCCAGCTCTCCTTCGACTAAGAACACAGGGTCGGGCCCGGTAGGAAATGTCTTTCGCATTTCCATTCCCCCACGGATTTCTAGTTTGTGGTTTCCAGGGAATAATCCAGGGAATGAAAAAGCACCATCTTCATCTGTGAGTTGCCGGTAAGTGTCTGCGTAGTAGGAAAGAGTTTGCCACGGAGTGACTTGGCCAAAGACTGGCTCGCCGCTGACTTCGACCCAAACTTTGGCAAGCCTTTCACCTTGCTTGTCCAAAGCGAATCCAAAGAGGGGCGCGGAGGGTTTCAGTGAAAGGTCAATCGATCCGCTGGGATAATCCTTCCACCGCTTTCCGTAGTAGGCAAATCCTTCAGCCTTGGCCATGAGAAAGAAATAACCTTCTGTTTTTAAACCATGAATCAGGTAGTTTCCCTGTTCATCCGTTGTCGTTCTTCTCCATTGCCTCTCGTCAGGAGGATCACCCATGAAGTTGCCCCAATTCAGCTCCCCAGTTGCCCAGGCCATGACTTCGGCACCCACAATCGGTTGGTCTTGTTTATCAAGCATGCGCCCACTGACTCTCCCACCCGATGTGAGAACCAAGGTTTGTTGCGTATTGGAGCTTGGAATCTCTGTGGCAAATGGTTGGTAGTTGGGGTGCTGGACCGTCACCTGGATTCCCTCAATGACGGGTAGGACCACCAAGACTTTTCCATCTGCATCGGTCTTGATGACTTTGCGCTCCCGATCCCAGCTTCGTACCGATTCCGCTGAGACCCTGCCGCCTTCGATATCCAGGGTGGGGAATCGAAACTCTAGTGCCGCATCTCCGGCCACGCGACGGTCTTCGTCCTGCACCACGAATTCGACTTCACGGCGTCCGTAAAGATTCAGGTCTTGCACAAATCCATCACGCTCCTTGGTTAGTGGGAGCCAGGCAACGATCGGATAGAGGTGGTTAGGGACATTCTCAAAGGAAACAATAAGTTGGCCAGGGAAATAGGTGGCCAAAGCTTCACCGTGCGCATTGGTCTGGTATGTGTGGTGCACATTAAAGTCCGAACCTCGTTCTCCAAAGGAGACACGGAATCTTTGATCTGTAAGAGGGTCGCCTTGAGGATCTTTTACCCTAAAACGAATTGCATAACTTGTGGGTACAAGGATGGTGTGCTCAAAAACATCCCCCTCTTCAAGCAGCCAGTCCTGGTGCTGCGCGAACCCTGCCAAATCTTCGCCAATAGGCATGACGATGCGTACCCAGGTTTCTCCGCAAGGAATCTCAAGGCTCCATACCCCGTCCTCATCGGTAACACCCTTTTGATTGCTAAGTACTGTGTTGCGGTTTTCGACTAACCCACTCAACAACTGAAGATCCATCTCGGGAATCGGTGCACCGCTTTCTTGCTCTACCACTTTGATGCGCAGAGATGCCATTGGCCTTACTGACACGGGGTCCAATGTCGGTTCGTGATTGACCCGGTCAACCGGGCCCGGCTGGGATGGTTCAAGCTCCACCGAACCCGGCTCTGCATTTAATGCGAGTGCGAAATCGATAGGCGAGGGATTTTTCTTCTCCGCTTCTTTCCAAGGCTGAACCACCGCTAAAGGAATCAATACGAATGCCGCAGCCACCGCGACTTTCGCCTTCAAGCCCAAAACTATTGCGCTTGTTGCTCCWATWMYAKCAGCAGTCTTTGCAATGGGCACGGTCAAAGCCAAACAAGAATTACGCCAATCACCGCCTAAACTCGATTCCAATTGCTGGCGGAGCATTTCTAGCCCACGATTGACCCGCGCCTTAGTTGYGGACTCGGGTGCCTGCATTCGAAATGCGATTTCGCGCATCGTGAGTTCTTCGAAGAAGCGTAGATATAACGTGGTTCCATAAGGCTCTTCCAGGTTGCCCATCGCTACGGCGAGAATGCGAAAGGTCTCGCGGCGTTCTGAAACACTATTCGGTTGAGTTTGTGAACCGCTATTTTCCTCCTGGCTTGCCCTTCTGTTGCCGATTAAGTTTTCGCGGCGGTCACGTGCTTTTTGCTCTCGCCAATGCATGCCGACCAGGTTGCGTACCACACCCCCAAACCATGATTTCGGGTTTCGAATCGAGTCGGATCGCTCGATGGCAGCAATCCAGGCTTTTTGCTCCACATCGTCCGCAGTTGCCGGATCGGAAACCAGGCTCCGGGCAAGCGCGCGCACCCATCTGCTGTGCTCCAGAAGAGCCTCCAGTTTTTGTGCGTTCTGAGGATTCGGCGTATTCATACAAGGGTGTTGTAGCCGAGTGGATTTTAGCCAATGCGATTTGGTTTTTTCTCGATTTTCATCACAGCGCGTAATTTATGAAAACCGACTTCTTTTGCCAAAAAATATTCAGCAGCAACGATTTCAGTCAAAGTGCGCCTGCAAAACTAAGACGAAACAACCAATCCCAACAACTCATCCATCAACCTACGCAAGTCATCCAACGAAGTCGCCGGATTCATCACCGTCAGTCGCAAGTAATCCACACCACCATGATCGGCGGCGGTGATGTAAAAGTCCCCTTGTTCCATCAGGCGGCTGCGAAGTTCCCGTTGCACAGTTCCTGAATCGCCGACGCGGAATAGCACTATGTTCGTCTGCGGTTCCACCGGCACCTGAAACTGCGGATGTTCACCGAACAGCGCTGCTGCCTCCTTTGTGCGTGCATAAAGCGCATCGATGCGCTCCGTCATAGCGGCTTCTCCATGAATTGCGAGATTGAGGAACACCTTCAGTCCAAGTGGTACCTTGGTGCATTCCACCGCGCGATGGAAAAGGTCCGGTCCCTTATTGAAGCCGGGGTTGCCTAGGTAGCTGACATCTTGATGGAAGGCTTTGGCGAAATCGGTTTCTCGCTTCAGCAACACCGCAGCACAAAGCGCCGATGTATGGAGCATCTTATGTGCATCCCAAATCACCGAGTCAGCCATTTCAATCCCGCGCAAGGCACCGCGATGCTTCTTCGACAGCAATGCCGAAGCTCCATGCGCACCATCGACGTGAAACCATACACCGTGTGCTTCACAGATTTCACCCATCGCATGAAGGTCATCAATGCATCCGGTTGCGGTATTGCAGGCATTCGCGACCACCGCCATCACGCGTTTTCCTTCGCTTGTGCAAGCATCTAGGGTGGCGCTTAAGGCTGAAATATCAATCGTGCCATCGTCCAAAGTAGGCGTGGGGCGAAAGGAAGTGGAGCCTAGCCCAAGAATTCCAGCACTGCGTTCAATTGAGTAATGTGCGGTGTCTGCGGCGACTAAAACTAAGTCATTGGGCACTCCATTCTCCCATGCATCGGGAACAATCGCAGCGCGCGCGGCGAGCRGCGCAGTAAGATTGGCTAAAGAACCGCCGTGGGTTAACACGCCACCGCTTCCTTTCCCATAGCCAACATGTGCGCACATCCAACGCAACACCGCCAACTCTAAAGCAACCGCCGGCGGCCCCATTTCATGCACCGCCATGCCGTTGTTGGTGAAGCCATTGATGCAATCTGCCAACGAAGCGCCCACCATAGGAACCGCTACTTGATGGCCGATATAACCCGGATGGTGCAGACGGGTGGTTGCCTCTAAATACTGCTTTAGCCACGTATCCAAAGCATTGGCATCCATACCACCACACTGAATCCAATCACTGATTTCCAGCTTGGCATCTAAAGCCTCTGGTGACTGCAAATGCACCACCCGCCCTTCGCGCGCTTCTGCCTTTTGTAAATAATCTAACAAACGCTGCTCCACAATAGGGAGCAGCGTGCGAAATGTTTCTGAGGTGCTAGACAAGCTTCTTAACTCTCAAAGATGCGACTGATTCCGCCGAGTACTGATCCTTCACCCTTGTCGCGCCCACCGCCTTGCGGAGCGGCAGCAAGAATGCGGCCAGCCAATCGTGAGAATGGCAAACTCTGCAACCAAACTTTTCCATGGCCACTCAACGTTGCGAGGAACAACCCTTCGCCGCCAAACACCATCGATTTCAATCCACCGGAGCGTTCGATGTCGTAGGAAAGGCTAGGGGAGAAGGCCGCAATGCACCCGGTATCAATGCGCAAGGTTTCGCCCTTCAACTCCTTCTCGATAATCGTTCCGCCAGCATGAATGAAGGCCAAGCCGTCGCCACGCAAACGCTGGAGAATAAAACCCTCTCCGCCAAACAAACCAGCGCCAAGCTTCTTTTGAAAAGCAATGCCGACTTCAGTGCCATAAGCTGCACATAAAAACGCATCCTTCTGACAAAGTAATTCACCACCAATTTCATTCATATCCAAGGGCACAATCTTGCCCGGATAAGGCGCAGCAAAAGTTACCCGACTCTTATTGCTGGAATCGTGGTTGGTGAAGTGCGTCATGAAAATTGACTCTCCGGTGAGCACGCGCTTGCCTGCATCCATCAGCTTGCCAAAAAAACCAGTATCCGGCTTGGAGCCGTCACCCATACGCGCTTCAAAATCGATCCCTTGCTCCATCCAGTTCATCGAACCGGCTTCCGCAATGATCACTTCGCCTGGATCGAGCTCAATCTCGACCATCTGCATGTCGTCACCGTAAATCTTGTAGTCAACTTCGTGGCATTTCATGTCCTTTTCTACCATTGCGGAGGCCTAAAGTTGGCGGAAATGCGGGCGCGAGCTTGAGGGCTTGGGGCTGTTAGAATCCGCCCTTTCAGCGCCGCTCCCTCCCCGGTGCACCCTCAAAACCATGAGCGAAATCCTCAAAGGCGCGGCTGTCATCGGCCAATCAGGCGGTCCTACCGTCGTCATTAATCAATCCCTGGTCGGCTTCGTGCAGGCAGCGGTTCAGGCGGACTGCATCACTGCGGTTTACGGTGCGCGGCACGGCATTGCCGGCATGATGAAGGGCGATTTGATTGACCTTGGCAAAGAGAACCATGCCACCCTAGAGGCGGTCGCCAATGTTCCTGCCGCCGCGCTCGGCTCGGTGCGCATGAAGCCGGTAACGGAAGATATTGCCAAGGCGATTGAAACTTTCAAGAAGCACGACATTCGTTACTTCTTCTACATCGGTGGCAACGACACCGCAGAAACTGCGCACATCATGGAGCAGCAGACCCGCGCCATGGGTTATGACATGCGCTGTTTCCACATTCCGAAAACCATCGACAATGATTTGCGAGTGACCGACCATTGTCCAGGATATGGATCGGCAGCTAAGTTTGTGGCGCATGCTTTCCAGGGCGATGATCGCGACAATCGCAGCTTGCCCGGCGTAAAAATTAACGTCGTCATGGGTCGTCATGCTGGTTGGTTGACCGCTGCTGCATCTCTTGGTCGACGCAATGCGGACGATGGCCCGCACCTGATTTACTTGCCGGAACGCACCTTTCAGCCAGAGGTTTTCGTCAAGCAGGTCGAAGAGGTTTACTCGCGCTTGGGCCGTTGCATCGTCGCCGTCTCCGAAGGCATTCACGATGCCGATGGCAAGCCCTTCCTGCAGGTTTACGCCGAGCGCGCGGGCTCTGCCATGGCTGGTATGAAAGATTCGCACGGCAATGTGCAGCTTTCCGGCACCGGTGCTCTTGGCGATGCTCTCGCAGGTTTAGTGAAGGAGCACATGGGGGACATCCGC
This sequence comes from Planctomycetota bacterium, assembly GCA_002746235.1. Lineage (GTDB taxonomy): Bacteria > Planctomycetota > UBA1135 > UBA1135 > UBA1135. The sequence goes on along the minus strand of NVWJ01000005.1, from coordinate 83,081 downwards.
GTGCGCGCCGATACCTTCGGTTATCTGCAGCGCAGTTTCCCGGCCGACGCTTCGGAAGTCGATCGCAAAGAGGCACGGGAAGTCGGGCGTCGTGCGGTTGAGGCGGCCATTAGTGGCGCGCATACCTCTGGATCTATCGCTCTAAAGCGTGAAGAGGGAAGTAGTTACAAATGCACCACTTTTGTGACCCCGCTTGAGTCCGTGGCCAAATACACCAAGGACATGCCCGATGAATATCTCTCTGGCGAGGAGGGTGTCACCCAAGCGTTTCGCGATTATGCTTTGCCGTTAACCGGTGGAGTCTCGCCCATGACTGACCTAGAAGGCCACTCCGTTTAGGCTCCGGGCTTCACACAAATCCCACTCAATCCGCCATTAGTCTTCTCGGCGCGGATTCAAAATCTCATCACTGCAATCTGCAGCACACTTAGGAATAGAAATGATTCTCACCCTTCTTTTGATGCAAGGCCAAGCTCTTGCTCCAACAGATTTCACCGCTCTGCTTCCTGGCGATCCTGGTGAAAAGACCATTAACATCGGCGGCCGCTTTATGGAGGACTACAGTTTCTTCAGTGGCGGCGAAATGACTGAAGCTGCGCTTGGCACTACCTTCGATGATGGTGCGGAAGTGCGTCGCGCTCGTATCCGTGTGTTTGGCGATCTCTCTGAGAACATCGCCTACAAAATGGAATACGATTGGGCAGGTGGTACCGCTTCTTTGAAAGATGCTTACCTCAAGTTCACCATCGATGAAATCGGCGATGTCTTCGTCGGCCATCAATACGAACCGCTCGGTTTGAACACGGTGACTTCGAGTCGTTACATCACCTTCATTGAGCGATCGACCTTATCCGAGGCCTTCATGCCGGAGCGCAACATGGGTGTTTCCTTATGGAATCACACCGATGCCTGGACGGTCAGCGGTGGTTTGTTCCGCGACGCGGACAATCAGGGCAAAACCACAGATGAAGGGTGGGGTGCTACTGCGCGTGCGGTTTATCGTCCGGTCTTCCGCGACCAGGGCCGCAGCTTGGTTCACTTAGGTGTCGGAGCTTCTTTCCGCCAAGCAGATGGCATGGCTCAGTTTCGTGCACGCCCAGAAGCACATCTATTGCCACGCTTTGTCGATACCGGCGTTTTAGCAGCAGATCAGGTGACTTTGGTCAACCTGGAAGCCGCTTGGCAGGAAGGCCCATTCCACGCCATGTTGGAGTACACCATGGCAGACCTAACCGATGATGCTGGCGGCGTTGAGCCAAGTTTTAGCGGCTTTTCGATTCAGGGCGGTTGGTTCCTGACTGGCGAGAACCGCGGCTACAGCACCGGAAAAGGTATTTGGGGGCGGGTCAAACCACGCACTTTGGCGCTGCACGATGGCGACGAAGGTTGTGGCGCCTGGGAAGTGGCGTTGCGCTACTCCAACTTGGACCTGACCGAAGCGGTGGCGGTTGCCGATGAGCTTGACTCCATCACTGCCGCGCTCAACTGGTACCTGAACAACAATACCCGCATCATGTTGGACGTCACCCAAGCCGACCTCGACAGCTTGGACTCGACCACCATCGTGGCACTACGTTTCGCATTCGATTTCTAAGCCCGAAGCGAAACCACATCCTTTCCCGAGGACCGCCCTAATCCGCCGGTCCTCGGTTTTTTTATGCGCGAGACTATGATTCGCACATGCTCGGCCTAATCCTGATCGCGCTGCAAACCCCAAGTGCAGATTTGCCTCAGTTCCCTGACAACCTGAAAATTGGCGGGCGCCTTATGTCGGACTTTCATTTCGGTTCCGGCGATGACAGCGCGGAAGTCCGCCGTGCGCGGATTCGAATTTCCGGGGAGCTTGCACCCGACTTGGATTTCCTGACCGAATATGATTTTGCATCAAGTGGGGACCTGAAGGAGCTGTCTTTGCGCTACAGCCGGGGGCGCGATCGTTTTCGAGCAGGCTATTTCCGTCAGCCATTCGGTTTAGAGAACTCGACCAGTTCGAACTTCCACAGCTTTCTGGAGGAGTCCTCCATGAGTAGCGCGCTTGGCACATCACGCGCAGCTGGTTTGGGTTGGCGTCGGGCGGAGCAGGGTTCGGCTGTGCAAATGGGCGTGTACCGCAGTCTTTCGCCGAAGACCGGGGAGAGCCCCGATCAGTCATGGAGTTTGAATACGCGCGCGGTTTGGCGCCCCGTGGTGGATATCGAGCAAGGGGAGTTAGTGCATATTGGGGTTGCCATCAACATGGCATTTCCAGATGACCCGGTGGAATTCGATGCCGGACCGGGCATTCACTTAGCGCCCAAAGTGGTGAGTTCCGGCTTGGTTGATGCAGCGCAACTATTGCGCCTCGCGGTTGAAATGGCGTGGATCCAGGGCGCTTGGCATGGCAGTGCAGAATGGATGCAAGTGAATGCCGCACTAGAAGCCGGTGGTAGCGAGAGTTTTGATGGCTGGGCCCTCGCATCGGGATATTTCCTGACCGGCGAAACGCGCGGCTACAGCACCAGTCGTTCTACCTTTGCCCGCACCGATTCCACCAACGCCTGGGAAGTGACCGCGCGTATTTCAGATTTAGATTTAAGCTCCAGCGGCGGTGCCGCAGCGCAAATGCTGTCCACTGCGGTGGGCATCAACCTTTATCTAAATCCCAATACGCGTATCATCTTGGATTGGACGCGCGCCGATGTCGAAACTCGAGACGCGCTCGATTTCATCAGTCTGCGCTTTGCGGTGGACTGGTAGGAAAACCTACAACGCCTTGCGCGGCGGCACCAAAATATTCGACACCAACAATCCGGTCACCAGCGCGGTGGCGGTAATTCCAACCTGATACGCCGCTTCAATGCCAGCCATGATGTCGCCACTTGCGAAATCACCGAGGGATAGGAATCCGGTAGCCCCGGGGACCAAAATTAATATTCCAGGAAGCCTCACAATCATCGATGGGCGATCTTTCCAGCGTGCGTAAACATTACTGAACGCTCCCGCGACTAATGCACCGAGGAAAATGCTGGCCTCTAAGCTGAATTCTTTGACTCCGGCTTGGAATACCAAGAAGGGGAGGAACACCGCAGCAACCGCCCAAGGCAAATCGCGGCGCGCAATCTTGAAAAGGATTCCAAGGCTAAATCCGGCCACCGTGAGCCCTACTGGTTGGGCCCACCAAGGAAGTGGAGACAAGGAGACCTCAATGTCTGGAGTGAAGCCCATGAGCTCGCCGAGTTGGCGACCAAACATGGTTCCCATGGTCAGCATGAGTAAAGTCACTGCCGCACCGGCAAGGCGTGCCATGCCGGAAGCCGGGTGCTTTAAGGCAAGTTCGGTCGCGCCAATCGCAATACTGAAACCGGGCACCAAAATAATCAGTCCAGCCAAAGTGGCGAGGTCGGAAGAAGCGCCAAGAGTGTCAGCGAGTAACACCGTAGTGAGGCTGACTAAAAGTGCGCCGACGGGTTCGAACAAACGGCGTAAAGGAACAAAGTATTCGGCGAGCACATAGAGGCTGCCTAAAGCAAGACCGGCAATGCCAGCGAGCAAGGTTTCTTGAAAGCCGCCGGAAAAGAAATTCACCGCAGCAGCCGAGGTTGCGCCAAAGGCTAACCAGGTCACGAATTTCGGATAAGGCGCTGGAGCGGAAGTGATGACATCGACCTTGGCGGCGGCTTGTTGAATCGGAATGTCGCCATCGATGACTTGGTTAAACAATCGATCTAATCGCGCGAGCTTGGATAAATCTAGCTCGTGGTCATAAACCCTCTGCAAGCGCGCATAACCGCGTTCCTCAGGCAGATCGTAGGCGTAAAAAATAGCCGACGGTGTGCTGAAGAAACTCGCCTTTAAGCCAAGTTCTTTGGAGATGAGAAACAAGACCTCGTCCAAACGATTCGCCGGCGTGCCAAAACGATGCAACGCCTCCCCGAGCTTCTGCACGAAGTCAATGCCTTGTTGGCGGCTAACGGAATCTTGAAGCGGCGGCATGGGTGGTCCTCAACCGCGTAGTTTATCGGGGAAGGCGAAAGAAGATAGTCCGCTATACTCGATAGGTGGCACCGGAACAGCCAATCGACGAGCTGGAGGAGATCCTGTTCGAAATTCTGAGCGCCGTAGAGGAAGGTGCGGAAGTGGAAGATTTGTTGGCCAAGCACCCTCAGCATGCGACGGTTCTGCGACGACGCTTGAATCATTTGGGCTGCTTGAGTCTGGATGGCTCGCTCCGTTGGTCGCCACCGGAAACGCTTGGTCCCTACCGCCTGGACGCCTCTTTAGGCAGCGGGGGCATGGGCGATGTCTGGCGCGCCGTCGAGCAGGACTCCAATCAGGAAGTCGCGTTGAAAATCGTGCGCGATGCAGTGCTTGCTCCGAATCAGAAGCGACGTTTTGAACGCGAAGCCGCAGCGCTCAGTCGCCTCAATCACCCCGGCATTGTTGGTATTCACGATGCTGGCGAGGCCGACGGTTTTCGTTACATTGCCATGGAGTTATTGGAGGGCCAAAGTTTGGATCAAATCCTCCAGCAAAACCCAACTCCCTCTTTGCACTCCGTTTTAGCCTGGGGGAGCGATCTCGCTTTGGCTCTAGGTGCCGCTCATGCAGAGAATGTCGTGCACCGCGATGTAAAGCCATCCAATATTCAAATCCTCCCTAACGGGCACGCGGTGCTTATGGACTTTGGACTGACCCGCGGTTTGGGGCCATCGTCCTTATCCATCACCGGTCGATTCGTAGGCTCTCCGCATTATGCAGCGCCCGAGCAGATTCACGGCTCGCATGATGAAATAGGACCTGCCTCCGATATTTATTCACTCGGCGTCACTCTTTACCAAGCGCTTTGCGGAGAACTGCCTTTCGAGGGCTCTTCGACCGAACAAGTCTTTCATCGGATTCTGACTGCCGAACCTGCGTCCATGCGCAAGTTAGCTCCAGAGCTTAGCCGTGAATTAGAAGCCGTGATTTTCTGCGCATTGGAAAAAGATCCGCAGGCGCGCTATGCCTCGGCGAAAGATTTCGCGCTCGACTTACAAGCCGCTTCGGAGTTGCGCCCCGTGGTAGCCAAAGCGCATGGTCCGATCCGTCGGGCGAAGTCTTGGTCAAGGCAGCACCCAGCGCTGGCAGCTTCTTTGGGTGTCGTATTGTTTGCCTTGATTACCGTAATCTCGGCATCGATGATTCAAAATCATCAACAACAGGAGCAACGTAAAAACGATGCACGCGATCAATTTGTTCAAGCCGAGCACCTATTCGAAAAATACCTGCAAGAATCCATCGACCTGCCTGATCAGCTCGCGCGTTTTGCTTGGTACTCTCCGCATCTTGAGGCTTCTCCCTTTAAGCCTCAAGTCACGGCAGAGTTGAATCAACTTCAACGTGATATTGAGCAAAGCGAGGCTCTGCGGGAACAGGTGTTTACCGCGGTTTTAGAGCATTTGCGCCGCGCTGGAGAGTGGAATCCAGACATGCCAGARACCGATGTGCTTCGCGCCCGCCTCTACTTGGAGCGATGGCGTTTGGCCAAGAAAGACAGTGCGCAAGTCATGATGGATTTCTTCGCGGACCGGGTGCGTGAATACGATCATGCCGGAGAGCACACCGATGCCATCGATGGTATTCGCCGTATTAGTATCACCTCTCATCCTCCTGGCGCGCGCGTCGATGCCTTTATTTTTCGTCGCCACGATGCACTCGTAGAAGGCGGGGATCCGCGTTTGGTGCCTATTCCAGTCAATGGAAAAGTCGCGGAGGTTTTGCCGGGGACTACGGTTCTAAAAGTGTTTCAAGATTCGGGTGCATTACGCGCCGAAGATTTGATTGTGGAAGTCGCCGGCTATCCTGTGGAGCTAGGTGTTTTCCTTTTTTGGCCGACCGCTAAGAATTTATGCAGAGTTGTTTCGATAGATGGGCAAGTGGCGCTCAATGTCGGGCACGCGGAAGACCTAAAGATTTTGACTACGAGCGATTTGATTCCGATGACTTTGCAGGGGTCGAAAGGGACCGAAACCATTTCTCTTCCCCGAGCAAAAATTCCRTTGTTCTTTTCGGCTTTGGAGCTTGCCGTGCAGGGAGATGTCAGCGCAAAAATTTGGCGCAATGGGATCTGGCTGCATCTACCGATTCCGACTGGTACTTTGCTGCGTCCTACCGCTGCTCCGCTCATTCATGGCGCCCAGTCTGCGCTAGGAATTTCACCTCTAAAGGAAATCGACATTGCCGGTGATTTGATTCTACTGTTGGTGCGCAAAGAGGGGTACCAGCCGGTGCGCCGAGTGATTTCAGAAGAGGAGGAGGAGATCGATGTCATCCTCGACCCCATTCAGCAATTTCCAGCGCCCTTTGTACGCGTGCAATGTAAAGCGTATTCGATGGTGGTCATGGACCGCGAGATTTCAGTTGCGGAATATGCTGAATTTTTACGCGAAGCACCAGAGCAGGTGTTACCCATGGGATGGTATCGCAATGCAGAGCATGGTCTGACCATTCCTSCTGGCATGCGTGAAGATTTTCCGGTGCAATCCATCACTTGGGATGATGCCAATGCTTATGCCGCATGGAGAACTGAAAAAGCGCGGCAAGCAGGTCAGTCCTTCTCTTTTAAACTTCCCAACTACCTAACTTGGCACGCCCTCTTACGTGCCGATGTGAATCAACGAGATTACGTTTGGGGATTACATTATCGCTCGCATTATGCAAAGTCTTGTTTTGCGCGACATCGCCCTCGCCCGGAACCAGCACTGCGTTTCCCTATTGATGAAACCATGCATGGCTTGCATGACACTGCCGGCGGAGTGAGTGAGTTGTGCGATGGATGGTTCTGGCCGGAACGTAAACAACGCCCGGTGTTTGGCGGCAGTTGGGTGAATGGCAATGCTGACCGCTTTGAAATGGACTTTGTGTGGGGCACCGAATCAAACATACGCCATGAGTATGTAGGCTTTCGTTTGCAGTTAGTGGAGGATGCGGAGTAATCTCATGTTCGAAGAAACGCTCGCTCTAGCCAAGAAGGGAAACGATCAGGCGATTGAGCGTCTTTTGGTGCCATACTTGCCAGCATTGACCGCTTTTGTGCGCTTACGGTTAAACCCTAGAGTTGCGAAGCGCGAGTCACCGGCCGACATTGTGCAATCAGTGTGCCGCGAAGTCATTTCTGATTTGGCTACCGTTCGTGCCACCGATGAAGATGGTTTTCGAGCTTGGCTGTTTAGTGTGACTTTCAACAAAGTGCGCAACAAGCACGAGTTTCATCATGCAGATAAACGAAATGTCGGCAAAGATTTGAGCGGGAGTTTCGATTTCGGAGTGGGCGAAGAGGTCTTGCTCTCTTCTTATGGACGTGCCGCCACTCCAAGTCAAGATGCTGCAGCTAGTGAGGAAATCGAACGCATTGAGGCAGCCTTCGCGAAATTACCCACCGACTACCGCGATGTTTTGTTGCACGTTGGGATTGCAGGGCTCAGTTATGCCGAAGCAGGGCGCTTATTAGAAAAGACCGAGGATTCGGTGCGACAACTAGTCCATAGGGCGCGTGCTCGACTCGCAACCTTGCTGGATTAGGCCGGCCGGGCAAGTAATCGGAATAAATGCGGAACGATGCCAACGGTTTCCTGCCAGCTACATGACCAACCTCCACGTTGGGGATTTCCAACAGAAAACACCCTCAATATTGGGCTTATCGCGAGATTAGGCTCGATTGAAACTCAAAAACTCAATCGGGCGCGTGCTTCCGCCCTCCAAGCAAAGCTCGGCAAGAATCTCGCCCATCACCGGTACAAACTTAAAGCCATGGCCGCTGAAGCCGGTCGCCACAGTGGTGTTTGGTTTTTCAGGGTGTCGCCCGATACGAAAATGGCCATCCGAGCTGTTGGTGTAGCGGCAAACCATATGCTGCGACWGATCCCCGCTGAGCCCGGGCAAAAGAGATTGCATGGCCTGTTCTACTGGCTTCAGAGCGCTGGCATCGGAGGTCAGGGAAGAGTGTGCATCGACCGTAGTGCCGGGAAGATGTAAGGCTGCCTTTAATCTCGGCACTTCACCGATTGCCGGGAATCCATAGAACAGACCTGGATTTCCAGAGTCTAAAACGGAAGCTTCCATTGCCCAGCAAGGTAAGTTTTGCGCACGACTCATTTGATCGGGCAGGACATCGAACCAAGCTAGTTCTTGCCGAGTGACATTTACTTTGCACGGCAAGAGATTTAATGCTTCGACTGCCGCACCGGCACCGGCGGTTACCACTAAATGCTTGCCATAAAACCGCTCGCCGGACTTTGCGATTAAACAAATTCCATCGTCTTCATACTCCACACCATCGATTGGGCAAGATTCTAGTAAACGCGCACCATAGGCCGTTGCTTTGCGCGCGATGGCCCTTACTGCATGCTCCGAATAAACAAAACCAGCGCGTTCGTCTAAAACTCCAACACACCCTGGCGGCGTGGAAAAGGCGGGGAAGGCGGAGCGCAGGGCATCGTCCTGAAAATGCGCGTGGGGGAGGTCATGCTGCTCGGCCGCTTGCACGGTGCCGGAAATCAACGCGCCATCGGGTTGCCCCAAGTACAAAGCTCCGGTTTTGTTTAACAGAGCAACACCGCACTCTTTTTCCAACGCGCGCCACAAATCCCAAGCTTCCTTCAACAAGGTCACATAATCCGGGTGCTCGTAATAAGACAAGCGCACCATACGCGTGGTTCCATGGTGGGAGGCGCGTTCATTTGGAATCGAATAGGCATCGACGCCGAGCACCGAAACGCCGCGCCGCGCCAGGCTGAGGCAAGTGGCAGCGCCCATGGAGCCCACTCCAAGCACTAAGACGTCGGCATCGAGAGACTTGCGCGCCATGTCACCATCCTAGCGGTTAACATTTGCTCATGGGTCCCGCAAGCTCCAGGCAATCGAAGATATTTAGAGTCTTCCTCGCCATCGCCATTTTCGGCGGCTTGGGGATAGGTGTTTTCCTCGTGCTGCTAAAGAGTTGGACTACGACACAAGAGAGTGGTCCGCAGGAAGCTGGATTAGAAATTGAGCGCCTTTTGGAGGAGATGGAGGATTCCCGGCCCTACCTGGTCATGAGCAAAGGGGGTGAGATGGTTGCTAATCGCCAGCTCGAGTCGGACGATGCCGCGCCGGTGCAGGCTTTATGTTTCATGGTGTGGAATCCGAAACGCGAAGGCTGGGTTCAAATCAACTACCCCTATTGGTTTGTGCGCATGAAAATGCGTTCCGAGCTATCGGTGACCCTGCTGCATGCGATAGTGAAAGAGGATTGGAGTCATCTGCTGGTGGACATTCAAATTGCCGATTTCGAACGGCGCGGACCGGGCCTGATTCTGCATGARAARCGCCCYRATGGCCGKGARATYCTGGTTTGGAACWSKGGMRTTCTAGGAAATCGKAAAWMYGAGGAATARGRCTMAGGTGANGGGNGWGCTGGGCCGCAAATAAGGCATCRTGCGACGCCCCATCACATGCGCAATCCTCATCGGAGTTCTCTCAGGCTTGTCCYTGAGCAGTGCCGATGCATCTTCTGTTACCGAAACCGCCCCAGATTTAGAGAATTTGGTCGCCAATGCTGCGCGCATTTGCGAAATCGAAGTTTTGGACGCTACBAGCGTCATGCTGGACGATGGCACCATYGAGACGCGATACAGCTTTTCGACTCTGGTGCCGATAAAAGGTGCAATGGCCTCGATCCAGGAAGTACGAATTCCTGGTGGTGAGGTTGCCGGTAAAGGACTGGTCCTKCCGGGCATGCCCGATCTCAAGGTCGGGGATCGCAGCATCCTTTTCCTCAGCGAACCCTCTCTAAACAAGCAATGGCGCATGCCAGTCGGACTTCAAGCTGGAGCGATGACGGTACARYCGGCATCGGTTTCCGGTGCGGCGMAAGTGTTGCGTCGCAGTGGAGAGGAGGGYTTYGTCCAGGTCGATGACTATGACGTTCTTCTCGCAGAAATCTTCGCCGAAGTCCAGCGYCAAMGCTGAACCGACMGYGTCCAAGAAAGGTCGCACTYTVAARAGTGCRCTTGCCCTRCTCCTSATTTTTGCAGTGAGYTTTWCCGCCGCCGATGCGTACGTGCGCATTCGCATCAGCGGAAAAAATCTGGCGTGGGCTAGCCCGAACATCACCTGGCGTTTGAATACGACTGGKTCGGATGACATCGACGATGACAGTTTYATCCCAGCGATYGARCATGGTTTTCAAGTTTGGGAAGACGTTACTGGATCTACCCTTAACTTCACTCGCGGTGCGGATATTGATTCCGTCGATCCGGCTCCGAACAGCACCCACATTGTGGCTTTCGATGAAGTGAACTCCTCGGGATACTTCCCACCTGGAAGTGGCATTGTCGCGATCACGCCGATTTCGTTTAACACCGTCAACGGCACTATTTTAGATGCCGATATTCTGTTCAACGGATCGCAGTTCAACTTTTCCACCGACGGAAGCCCCGGCACCTTCGATGTGCAGGACGTCCTCACTCACGAGATCGGTCACTTCATTGGCCTCGACCACTCGCCGCAAGTTTCCGGATCGATGTGGCCCTTCGTGAGCACGACTCAATGGTTGCACCGCTCCTTGACCGCCGATGAGGAAGCCGGCGCAGTTGCGATTGCGACTGCTGGCACGGCTGCTAAGTTGACCGGCACGATTCGTCGCGCAGGGGATTCCACCAGGATTCCAGGTGCAATTGTCAGTGCAGTGCGCGTCAGCGATGGCCGCCTCATGGGCATGGCCATTGCGAACAACAACGGCATTTTCAGCCTTAAGGGCATTCCAGCGGGAGACTACTGGATTCACGTCACGCCCATGGAAGGCGGGATGACGCAGGCTCACCTCACCGGCAATGGCGATGTCGAAACCGATTTTGCTGCGGACTTCTACGGTGGGTTTACTTCGCCAACCGTGCATTCCCTTGGAGTGGGTGCGACTTTAAATGCAGGCACTTTGGATATGGATAATGACATTGCCATGAAGGACAACGCGAATGCTGCAGTGTTGTTGAAGCGTGGGCAGGCCTCGATCTTGACCATTTTTGGCACTGGATTCGAAGGTGGCGCCATGACCATGACCGCGAAAACCTCGAGTCTTAGCATCACCAATGTGAGCAGCGGAACTTCTTTTGTACGCGGCACGATTACCGCAGTTGGTGGAGCGACCCTCGGCACTTTCGATCTTTACCTGCGCAACTCCTCCGGCGATTTAGAAGTCGCTAGTGGCGTGGTGGAGGTGATTGCCGATGCACCGATCATTACTGGCTTGAGTGCCGCCACCGGAAGCATTGTCGGTGGAGAAACCATTACCGTTTCGGGCAACAACTTCTTGAACGGAGCCTATGTTCTGTTTGGAGGAGTCGAAGCAGCCAACGTTACTTTTGTGAACGCAAATACCTTAACCGTGACCACTCCGGTGGCAGCGCCAGGATTGGTAGACCTTGCCATTCACAACCCAGATGGTCAGCAAACCACTTCGTCGAGCGCCTTCACTTTCACTGGTTCTGCGGTTTTCAACGACTTGTTGCCAACTGCTGGACAATCTGCCGGTGGCACGCGGATTTACATCGTTGGTAATAATTTCAGCGCACAAACGCAGGTGTTGATCGATGGCGTGCAAGCCACCACCGTTTTCGTCACCAGTAAAATCATGCAGGCGATTGCGCCGGCGCATGCGGTTGGAACGGTGGACATCGTGCTGCGAAATCCGAGTTCTTCCGACACTACGGTGACCAACGGCTTCAACTACGTGGCCACGCCGGAYCCAACGATTAGCTCGTTTACSCCRTCGAGTGGTCCTAAGGCTGGCGGCACTTTGGTGCGTATATTTGGCGTTTCCCTCGCCAACATTGCGCAAGTGAAGTTTGGTGTGGATCCAACCAGTGGCCAGGGCGGTAAATTCGCCTCCCTAATCGAGGCCATTTCGGGAACCGAAGTCGAAGCCTTGACCGACAGCAATGCCACCTCGGGTAACTTTGGATTGATGGTGTTGACCGCAAGTGGCCAAGGSGCTRYWYCMKCNTGGSNNCAMYTTNGMANCTGKNAGYMSSWSMTCCWSYARTWKYGGNCRKYKRYKGRGGAGNATGTTCCGCTGACTTCAACCGTGAAGGTCCTCTCGATCTGCGCRGCGAAATTCCAGGTTGGGCAGCTTTGTTATTCGGCTGGTGGGGTTTACGTCGACGCTTACGGAAACGCCCAGTGCCAGTCCGTATTCCAGTAGAATAGAGGCGTGAGCCTTTTCTCGACTGTGCGTTCTACTGCCGGATATTCCGTCGCCTTGCTGCTAACTTTTGCCGCTTGTGGTGGAGAGGAGCCGGTTGCGAACACCTCTCAAGGTGCCTCTGTGACAGAGGAAATGGGAACACAATCCCGACTCACCGAACGCCCGCCAGTCGTGGTCCTAGGTGTGGACGGTTTGACTTGGAATGTCATGGAGCCCATGTTTGCTGCAGGCAAGTTGCCCAACTTGAAGAAGTTGACCGAGTCCGGAATCGCAGGGAACCTGTTCACCGACCGGCCAACTTTCTCGCCCATGTTGTGGACTTCGATTGCTACCGGAGTCAAAGTGAAGGACCATGGTATTCGCTATTTCATGGAGATTGGCGATGACAACCGGCCGGTTGAAAATGCTCTTCCCTACACTTCGAACTCGCGCAAAGTTCCCGCGATTTGGAACCTTGCTGGCGAAAATGAGCGCAGTGTGAATTCCATCGCATGGTGGGTTTCCTGGCCTGCAGAGCATGTTCCGAATAGTCGTATTGTTGCGAGCTACGCAGCTCAAGCCCAGGCAATGCTCTTGTGGAAACCCTTAGTCATGTCGGAAGGGCTTCCGGAGTTGACCTACCCAGATCAGCTTGCGGATTCCATCGACGACATCCTTTATGACGGTCGTCCCAAAGGCCCATTAATGGCTGAATACAACCAACGTTTTGGGGTCGTGCCTCCAGAATGGAAGTTTGCCTTCACTCGCGACCGATTCTTCCGTGGAGTCTTTCATGCCGACCGCACCCATGAAAGGATTTTCCTGCAGATGATGAAGAATGGCGAGATTGCAGATTTGAATCTGCTTTACTTCGGATTACCTGACGTCGCAGGGCATTACTTTTGGCGTTATCGTTCGCCGCAAAGTTACACCTACATGGTGCCGGACGAGCATGTCGAACGCATCGGTGGGCACATCGATAAGTCTTATGAACAGATGGATGTTTGGATTGGCGAAGTCATGGCAACGCTTCCAGAGAATGCCATCGTCATGATCATCAGTGATCATGGCATGGGAGTCGCCAATGCCGATGACATCAATAATGTGCAAAGCGGCGGCCACGATTTAGCGCCTCCCGGAGTGATGATTTTGGCCGGACCTGGAGTGCTTAGCTACGGATTGCAAGGCCGAGGTGACCGCACTCTAGGCAGCATCTACGATGTCACCCCAACTCTGCTTTCTTTGATGGGCTTGGCGAGCGGAAGTTATATGGAAGGCAAACCGCTGCGGCACCTCATGACGGAGGCTTGGCAGAGTGCGAATCCTGCTCCAGAGCCGAAGGATTATCGCAATGGATTCCGCGCAGCAACTCGTCCACGTTTGCCAACCGAAGGCGCGAATCGGGAATTCCTCGATTCTATGGCGGCGCTTGGCTACGTGACCTCGGGCGACGAAGAGATTCAGAAGAAGATCGACGGCAAGTAGCCGAAGGCTGCCTACCCCATGGTGTGTGGGAAGCGGTATTCTTCTTGCAGATGTTCTCCCGCATCCTTCTGACCACCGATTTCTCCACTCAGGCCGAGCATGCCTATCCGTGGGCGGCGCAACTCGCCACCTCGAATGGCGGCATGATTCACTTAATGCATGCCTTAGAAGATGACCTGGTGGCCACGGCTCCTGTTTTCGCCAACTACATGGCTCCCGGTGCGCTGGACCTCGGCAACTACCGCGAGGAGTTTCGTGCTGGCGCGCGCAAAGCACTTGAGGCGGCTGCCGAAAAACTGCGGGCACTCGGCGCAACCGTGGAAGTGCATTTAGTCGAGAAAGGGAAGCCATCGACCGCGGTGGTGAAGTCCGCCCAAGAATTTGACTGTACGATCATTGTGATTTCGACGCACGGACGTGGCGGGCTAGCGCATTTATTGCTTGGTTCGACCGCTGAAAAAGTGGTACGCATGGCCACGGTTCCGGTTTTGACCGTACATGACGGCGACATTCCACCTCCATCTGATGGGGCGGTTTCATGAGTGCGGCAGATTCTGCTGGGGCGGGAGCCAACCTACGCTCTCCCATTGTCGCATTCGATATTGAAGTCGCAGGGCTCGAGTGGGAGGAGGTCGATGAAGCGACGCGCCACTACCTCATGGCGCGTAAAAAACGTGGGGTGGAAGAGGACATTCAAAACCGCCTTGCCTTAGTGCGTGGACTCGGGCGGGTAGTTTCCATTGGCATGTGGAATCTTGCCAAGGACCAAGGCGCGGTTCTGGTGCATGGCTCAGGGTGTAAGTGGGAAGATTTCGATGAAGTCCCGGGCACCAAAGTCTTCCGCGGCAATGAACGTGAGCTATTGACCGAGTTTTGGCGTTTAGCCACCGAATGGGGGACTGTGGTGACTTACAACGGCCGCGGTTACGACGGCCCGGTGCTGCTCACCCGCTCCGCCATGCTCGATGTCACCCCGAGCCGCCAACTCGCAGGTTATCGTTACAGCGTGCGCGAACATTGCGATCTCATGGAGGTGCTCAACTTCATGGGTGCCGCGCGCGAATCCTATTCCTTGGATTACTGGTGCCGACGTTTCGGCGTGGAATCGCCCAAAGGCAAAATGGATGGCTCGATGGTTGCGCAAAAGGCACGCGCTGGCCGCTATGACGAGATCGCGGAGTATTGCCTACGCGATACCCGTGCAACCGCCGACCTCTTCCAGAAGCTTCGTCCAACCTTGATTCCGTTGTTTCGCTAAGCCTTTGCCGCGACCATGAGTAGTCTCGCGCGCAACACCATGTTTCTGACTGGCGCGAAGTTCCTCGGAACTTCGATTTACGCGCTGTTCGGTTTTATCTTGCCGCGCTATGTGAACCCCGAAATCAACGGCGTTTACACCCTCATGGGAACTTTGCTGTTTTTGGGCAGCATGATTTCGAGTTTTGGAATCCCATTGATTGTTACCCGAGAGGTAGCACGTGATCCGAGCCGCTCGGCACGTCTTTATGCGGACGCCCGACTCGCGATGTGGATGGGCACCCTTGCCGCAGCTGTGGCCCTCGGCAGTTTCTTATTGATTGAGAGTTGGGTGTCGGGCAAGCCGCTCGATCAAAAGCTCATCCTGTTCCTTTTAGTCATGGGCATCACTCTTTCCGATGCCATGGGTTCGCTCGGAGAATCCCTATTCCAAGGGCACGAACGCATGGCCATGCCCGCCATGGTGGAAATCATTACCGGTTTATTGCGTGCCGGCGGTGCGGTCATCGCGATGATGGTCCTGCCGGAAGACCAGCGCTTRTTCGGCATMTTCACCATGTTCTTGGTGGGCTCCTNTGTRCGCGGTTGGTTGCTCCCGCGMTTRGTSCACCAAMGMTTACTSCCSGGCGTAGYGATRCCRAAATCYACGCCGCGRCRGGCMTGGRATYTATTRAARAGYTCCGGYTTCGTTGCCATTTTCCGCATCCTGCGCATGTTGCGCAATCGCATCGACATCCTCCTCATGGGTTTCTTATTCGTGAGCCTCATCCCTGGCGAAWTCGGCGATGTCGACACYGCSCGCGGACTGTATGGACAAGCSATGCGCGTGGCGGTGGTGTTCCAGACCTTCACCATGGCGTTTAACACYGCGCTKTTCCCGCGCTTAGCTCGCCTCACCGAGARCACTTCYGGCATCGAYGCCAAAGCTGCCACSCGYGCGCTTTATGGTCGCGCGGTCCGATGGCAGGCYTTYTGGGTMGTGCCYATGGCWGCCGGMATCTTCCTTTACTCCGATATCGTYTGCGGATGGTTCGGCCCGGAATACCGCTTCGGCGATCCGGAGATGGGGGTGCTGCACAGCACTGCAGAAGTCCTACGCRTGCTTCTCTTTGCCATGGTGGTGGACTGCATTGGSGGTCCGGTGGGCATGCTCATGCTTGGCTCCAAGGAGTTGGAAAAACGCATTCCAGCGGTCGGTATCACGATCTTGGTGAGTAGCGTGGTGTGCAACATCATCYTRATCCCTCGCTWCGGCATTCTCGGCGCGGCCTATGCCTCTGCGATTACCGCGTGCCTGGAGTTCGTTATCAAGATGACTTTGGTTGGCCGCATGTTCGGCAACCCGATGCCGATTCTTGCCAAAACGGTGCCTTATTACGGACTGACTGCCGCCATGATCGGTTTACTCTTCCTGGTGGATCTGGATGAAAGTGTCTTCCTCGGCGCTGCGGTAGGCCTTGCTTTCTATGGGGTGGCCTGCCTGATGCTGAAACAGGTGGACCCGGCGGTTGTGAACATCCTGAAACGCAAGCTCGGAAGAGCATAGAAAGTCCTCTCGGACCGGGTATCCTGCACTCCGAGGGTAGTTCTTGCCCTCCTTCATTGCATGAGCTCGACCCCTCGCAAGCGCGTCATCATCGCCGGAATCGACGGCGCCACCTGGGACATCATCAACCCGATGATCGAAGCCGGGAAACTACCCAATTTGGCCGCTATGGTCAAGAACGGGTGTTGTGGCCCCCTCACCAGCACTGTCCCGCCGAACTCCTCACTGGCATGGACTTCTTTCATGACCGGCGTGCACCCAGGCAAGCACGGTGTTTTCTTTTTCCGCGAACAACGCCACGGCAGTTATCAACGCCCGGTGGTGAGCATGAATTCGGTACAAGTGCCGAGTGTTTTCCGTCTTGCGAGTGAAGCTGGAAAAAAGGTTGCGTCGATTACCGTGCCGCTGACTTTCCCGGTCGAAAAAGTGAACGGTTGCATGATTGGCGGACTGCTCACCCCCGACCGTCACTCCGATTTTATTCACCCGCCCGAGTTACGTAAGGAGCTGGAAGACGCCATCGGCGATGTCCCCGCCGACAATGAGCCGGAAATGCTTTTCCATAGCGCGAGTGAAGGCGCTGCAGTGAAAAGTATGTTCCATGTGATTGAGCAAATCACCCGCATGGGTGAGCACGTGCTCGACAACCACGATCCAGACTTCTTCGTTTTGGTTTTCCGTCAAGTCGACCTGACCTCGCACCAGGCTTGGTGCTATCAGGATCCGCAATGGCAAAAGGCGAACCCAGGCAAGTGGGAAGCGCGTAAAGATTTACTTGCCGACGTCTACACTGCGGTCGATGCCGCATTTGGCCGCATTCGTGATCGCGCACTCAAGATGGATGGCGAGGCTGTATTCGGCACTTGCTCCGACCACGGTTTCGGTCGCATCACTTATCGTTACTATATGAACAAGTGGTTGTTAGATAACGGCTACTTGGTTTTGAAGTCGAGCGCAGAATCCATGAAGCGCAAGTTGTGGATGCAAAAGAAGTGGAATGGTGTCATGCGTCGCACCGGCATTTTGAAAATCCTAACCGAGCGTGGCCGTAAGTTGGGCAAGGGCCAGGAAGCGACCATCATGGAAATGGTGGATTGGTCGAAGACGCGCGCCTACTCGAGTTTTTCGGGTGGAGAGGACATCGTCCTCATCAATGTGAAGGGGCGCGAGCCGGAAGGGATTGTCGATCCAGGTTCCGAGTATGAAACTCTGCGCGAAGAGATCATGAAGAAGGTCGTGCAGATGAAAGCTCCGGATGGCGCCAAGATTATTGCGCGTGCGTATAAGCGCGAAGATCTTTGGCAAGGCGAGCAGTTGCATATCGCTCCGGACATTCAATGCGTGACCAAGGAAACCGCATGCAATATGTCGCCGTCGCCGCTGCACCATGTGGTTGCCGAGCCGGCGCTGGAAGGACGTCCGGCCATGCACCGCACCCAAGGCATTTACGGCTGGGAAGGCAAAGGCGTCATCAAAGAGGGTGAGCGCGTGACGGGGCCGCAAATCGCAGACATGGCCACCACCATGTTGCACTTACTCGGCTTACCCATCGAGGATTACATGGATGGCCGCGTGATGGAGGATTGTTTCACTCCGGAATACCGTGCTGCGAATCCAGTGCAGGTGCGCAAAGACTTTGTGACTCTGTCGCCACGGGTTATGGGCGGCAACGTGGAAGAGGACGATGAAAAGCTCATCGAGACCATGAAGGCTCTCGGGTATATGGAGTAGTTCAGGCAYGGGGCGCATCCTTCCGTGCCCGCTGCGCCGCCCGCAGAATATTCTCACCATGCCAACGGTGGGGGAATATCTACCAACTTTGAAGCCGGGTTTTCTGCATGGAGATCCGCGACCGTGGATTCCAGGAGCCTTTGAGCTCAATGAAGCACAAGGTGCGGCGCCACCGATGCCGTGGACTACGGGTTGCGATCTTTTAATCGCCCCTTACCCAGCACCCGGCAAAGAATGCGAATCCTTGTTGCGTATTTTGGATGACCTGTCGGCGGATTTCCCCGTGGCCCTATACGAACGCGACATTCCGGTTTGGCCCAACCTTTTGCTGAAGTCCGGGAATGAAGAAACCGCTTTAGAATTTGAAAGTGCCGCAGAAGGATTACGCGGTTATCGCTCCGCCTTTCGGCATGTCGGTCGCGGAGGTGCCGAAGCCTTTTTGCTCCAACCTGCGGCGCGTCTTGCGCATTTACTGCGTGGATTATGGCGCGCAGAATTTCGCCCCGACCGCTCCGATGCCCTCCAATACCGACATCACCTCGCCACGGCCCTGGATTATCAACGCAGCCTCGATGCCATGTCCTTGCCGCAAGACCAAGGCCTCATGACTCCGGTCGAACGCATCGCAGTGGTCATGCCACACTTCGATGACGATGTCATCCAATGCGGCGCTGCCATCGCGGAAGCTACTAAGGCCGGATGTGAAGTCCGCATGATCTGGCTGACCGATGGCCGCAAAGGCATTAGCTCGGTCAGTGAAGAAGAGTCCGCCTCCATCCGCCATAAGGAAGCCGTACGTGCGATGGAAATCCTCGGCGTCACCGATCTTCATTTTCTAGATGCCCCCGAAACCGCGCTGGTCAAAAACGGTGAATGGACACCACGCTTGCATCAACTGCTCGATGACTTTCAACCCAACCGCGTGCACACGGTTTGGTGGGCCGACAATAACCTCGATCATTTCGAGGCCAATCGCGTGCTGCAAGCCGCGTGGCCAAAATCACTCAGCCATACCGAAATCGCTGCCAGCGGGCTTTGGCAGCCGTTGCCGTTGACGGGTGGCGTGGAAATGAATGACGACCAACGCGCATTGAAAGATGAAGCCATCCGCGCTTATGCATCGCAAATCACCGAGGTCGATTACCTGCGCGTCGATCGTGGCTTGAGTCGTTGGTATGCACGTGACTGCAGCGCGCATTGGGCCGAGGCCTTTTGGCGCCTGCCTTCTGAAGATTACTGGGAGGCCTTTCGACAGTCCGGTGCTCCGAAACGCTGGTTTCTTTAGTCCGACAGCCCGCCACGCTTGGACTAGAGGGTGTCTTTCGGCTTTACCCGCTGCAATCCGCGCGGATCATGGATGAAACCAATGCCGTCCGCATTGTTTTCTTCCATCGCGTAACCGGCGGCCAATAAATCGGCCTGCAGGGTGGCGGAAGGTTCTGGGATTACACCTTCGATGACCCAGTCCCCAGAGTCTGCCATTTGCAACTTCACCGGACGTAGCGCGGCAACGCCGTGCAGTTCTAATTCATAAAGCATACGGAAGGTCTCTTGTGCCGAGGAGGAAGAGTTTCCCTCCACCACTGAACCTTCGCCCTGGGGTATTCCTTCGCAACGCACGATTCCATTCTTCTTAGGAGTGAAGTCACGGGTTTCACGTAAACAGCGGCGACTTTGGCGATGCAGAATCGCACTAGTCCATAACAGGGCTTGGCGCATGATTTCGGCATCGGATTCACGCAGACGTTGAGCACTGCGGTAAGCCGCGAGCATAGGCGAGGCGAACTCGCGTCGTTGGTTTAAGCAAAATCCACCTAGCAAGTGCACCCAATCCCGACATCGGTCGGATGCGGCGGAGGGAGCGTTTCCAACATGGGCATGACCGAGATCCAGCGGCAGAAGACGGTTGCAATCATCCAATAACAGATCATCGGGGCTGAGGTCGACATCGGTCCAACCCAGCTGATGGAGCGTCGCCATACCGGAGCCAACCGCAGCAGAATCTTCGACCGTCCACACATTTCCACGACGTCCGGCGAACCATTGACGCGCGAAACAGCCACGCGCGGCGTCGATTTGCTCGGCATCGACGACACCGAGAATAGGCTGCAATTCAGGCCATCGCTCGCACAGCAGCTTCCAATTACGCGATTCTCGGGCAAGGGGAGGGCGTCGTAAGCGGGCGCGAATGGCTTCAAAAGACCGTTCTGGCGCATCGAGCTTTAAAATCCAGTCGGCACCCTGATCTTTAAGGCGAAAAACTGAGCGGCGGGCGGAGAGGCGCAATAGCTCACCATCGCCAGCTACTGCCATTTGCAATAAGCGACATAATCTCGAGGAGCGCGGCTTCTTTCCGTCTGCCGTGAACCGCGCCATATTCTCCCTGGCCATTGGATGCACTGCACTAGAGTACCAGATACGATTCCCTCATGATTCTGGCACGGTCCTATCTTCGGGARATCCTGCAGCGCCTGGTAATGGTGCTGACTGGGGTGATTTTCCTGATTGGACTTGGCGCCGCGATTCGSGCWTCGGCAACCAGTCAAGGTGCGCCACTTTGGGTGCCGCTAAGTTTGGTGCCGCTGATTGTTGGCCAAGCTCTGCCGTACTTTTTTCCGGTGGTGTTATTGATTGGGGTGGTGCTTACTTATGGGCGGATGGCGGCAAACTTGGAGCATATTTCTGCTTTCGCCGCCGGATACCGACCGATTCGTTTGCTGACTGCTGCCATGATCGCGGGCGTCATGGTGTTCGTGTTGAGTTATCCAATCACCGCCGAAGTMGTGCCAGGTTTRTATCAAAAAATGCGCGGGCTGTTGAACCGCGTTCCGGTTGCCGCGCTGGAAAACACCAATCCAGGTTCCAGTGAGTTGCAATACGCCGGACTCTATTTGTCGTGGCAAGGGCGCAGCGGGCCGGGCGTTTTTCACAACGTCTTGCTCAGTTTRGAGAGTCCTAATGAAGGCAGAGGGRGAGGTGGAGAGGAGCTTCGTTTACGCGCGAACACAGCACGCATGACGGTCGATGGCAACAACCTCGGCTTCAACTTCGACGGATTGCGTACTTTTCGTGACACGCGTGGTTTATTCTCCAATCCTGAAAAAACCTGGTTAGTCTTCAACCTAGAAGAAATCCAAAGTGCCCACAACGATGAGGTACGCGCCAAAGACTTGCCTTCTTCGCGTATTCTGCAAGTCCTAGCCGATGGCAGTCTAGCCCCCGAACGCCACGCGCATTTCCGTTTTATTTATTGGCAACGCTGGTCGATGTGTTTCGCAACCCTGCCACTGGCATTCATTGGTGCCTTGCTCGGTTGGCGCTTACGCAAAGGCGGTTTCCTTGCAGGATTTGCAGCATCGCTCATGCTTTTGCTATTCGTTTACTATCCAGTTTTCTTCCTCTGCGATAACTTCGAAGAGAACGGAAGCCTGAATATCTACGTAGCCGCTTGGCTGCCATCCCTAGTTCTAATCCCTATCGCGGGTTGGCTTTTCACCAGGGTGTCGCGGGTCTAATGCAACGTTTCGATCGTTACGTGCTGCGAGCTTTCCTCAGTCAATGGCTGGTGGTGGGTTTGGCCTTTATGGGTTTGTTCACCGTGCTGGAAATCCTTGGTAAAGCCGATGAATTCCAAGAGGCACTGGCCATGGAAGAACTGGCGCTGACCGGCGGCGACATTTTCTATTACTACATGCTCAACCTGCCGTTCTTGCTGCTGCAGTTTGCACCCTACATTACTTTGATTGCAGGGCTCGGCACCGTGGCGCAACTTTTGCGTAATCGCGAATGGACGCCCATCCTCGTGGCCGGTCGCTCCACTTGGCGGGCATTCCTCCCCATCTTTTTTGCCACCGCACTTATCTCCTTTGGACTTGGCATTTTCCGCGAAGCCCAGCTGCCAGATTTCTTGCGTGCCCATGAAAGCTTGCAACGACAGCTCTTCAATCAAATCCGCTGGCAACCCGAAGACCTGTGGACCCGTGGCGAGGGGGACGTGCGCATGCATGCCACCCGCTTTACGCCTGGCGACCGACCGGTGATTGAGGGCCTTGAAATTTTTTCCCTCGACGCTTCTGGAAAAGATGAAAGGGTATTAGCTGACCGCGCGGTATGGGAGGGAGGAGCTTGGAAGCTAGAGCAGGGGGTGCGGATTTTCGACCGCGGCGAGGAGCGTGTGGAGCGGTATTTCCACGCCGGCCTCGCTCCGACCGACCTCGAGCGCTCCTATTTTGCGCATAATCGTCCGCTCGACCTCAGTGCCAGCGACCTAAAAGCCCTCCTCCGTGGCGATCCGGATCATCGTCAGGCCGCCACTTTGCTGTGGGGATTACGCCTTTGGCCGCTTATTTCACTCATTTTGCTTGGCCTAGGTTTGCCTTTTGCACTCAGTTTTGAACGGCGGAGCTCGCTGGAAGGGGTGGCGACCGGATTACTGCTTTGTGCCCTCTATTTCGTGGTCGACCTGCTTATGCGGGACTTCGGGGGGCGCGGTGCCCTGAGCCCTTGGCTGGCCGGAAGTGCGCCGGTGCTGCTATTCGGCAGCCTTGGCTTGTGGTCCTTTGGCCGCATGCCAAATTAGCCGAGAATTAAAGCAGGACATTCGGCTCTGAATGCGTCAAAATGCGCYCATGAGACGCCTCCCAGTCCTGCTTCTCGCACTCRCATTTTCTTGCCAGAACGCCACCCTAGAGGATGGCGATGTTGAATTTCGCCGGGCGAACTTCCATAAGGCTTTAGATATTTACACMAACTTGCCGGCGCAAGYRCAGGACGCTGCTCGGATTGAGCGTACGCGTTACTTCCTTATGGARCAGAACACGCGTCAGCTTCTGCACTTGAATCGTCCTGAAGATGCAGGCCWYATGCTGGATTACCTGRCTCAGGTGGCACCGGCCGACCGCGCAGRGGAACTTTTGCGTTTGCGTGCGCGCACYAATCTTCAAATCGCCGAGCGCTATTACAACCTTGGYTATGAATACTCGGAAGCTAATAATCCCGAGGTCGCATCGGAAATGCTGCGTATTTCTTTGAGTTGGAACSCGGAGCATGAAGATGCCAAGAAGCTGCTRGTGAAAACCGATCAGTGGATTCTTGCSCAGGAGCAGATTGGGGAAGACTTTTACTTTCAGGGCATGGAGCATTTGCGTTCGCATCAGGAYCTTCGCGCACGCACTTCCTTTATGCACGCCGCCAGCATGCTCGGCGAKGATTCCCTTGCGCAATCGCGTTTAGAGAACATCACTCTGCAGCTCGCYGATGAGAGCCGGGCGCTTGGCCGYATGTACGTAGARGCTGGGYTGACTGGCCCAGCTTGGGTTGCGATTTTGGACAGCATGCACTTGGACCCGACMAAYCCWGARACSWTRGCTTTGGTGCWAGTTATTGAAAATCAGGTWCACAGTGCKGCAGTCCTGACTTCTGCCGAGATGGCAACGCGTAGTGGTGCCACCGAAGCTGCYGACGCCTTGCTCGCGGAAGCACGCACTCTTGGGATTACTCAGCACCTGAATCGTTTGGCGAAGTTGKCGGAATCGAATCAAGATGAGGAGAACCGCCTGCGCTACCGCCGTGCKCGCGCCTATGAGYTAGATAATCAGATGGTGCACGCCAATGAGCTTTATCACGCGATTCAAGAAGATGAAGGCGGCTTTGGTTGGGAAGATGTTGTGCTACGCATGCAATCCCTGGAAACCCGTTTGGGGCAGGCTGCTCAGGCTTATGACCGCGCCTTAAGAGCCGAATCAGCTGGTAATCAAGCGGCGTATGTCGAGGCTTTGCAGGAGACCCTGCACCTTGCCATTGACTACAAAGATGTACGTGCCCGCTTCCTTGCCTTGCCAAGCTCTGGCGAAGAGTGAATCCGCCGGCGGTGGGGGAAGTYGTTTTGAGTAAGGCAAAGGTCGCAGCCTTTCCGTTTGATGTGCGTCCCGGCGAGGTCGACGTGAACCTTCACGCCGTGCTCGAAGCGGTGGATCGGTGCGTTGCTGCTGACGTCCAACTTTTAGTTCTCCCGGAACAATGGACCACGTCTTTTCTACCGCAGTACTCGGCTGCGATGCGCGAGGAAGGTGAAAAGGCCTTAGCGACGGTTCATGCACGCGCCGAAAAGGCTGGCTTGATTGTGGTCGGCTCTGCTCCGGGCGGGAGTGGTGATAAGCCAAGTAATGAACTACATTTCCTGGGTGCGGCGGGAAACTTGCGTCCTTATCGCAAACGCATGCTGTTCTCTCCTACCGGGGAAGGGCGCCAAGTCGAGCGCGGAGAAACTCAACCGCTTGCTGTGGAAACGCCTATTGGAAAAATCATCGGGGTCATTTGCTATGACTTGCGTTTTCCTGAAATCTGTCGTGAAGCCATGTACCAAGAGGCCGATCTGCTCATCTGCTGCGCCCAGTGGCCGTGGCCAAGGGTGCCGGTGTTTGAACTCATGAGCCAAGCCCGCGCCGCCGAAAACCAAGTCTGGACCCTCTCCTGCAATCGTGCCGGCGAGGCCTCTCTCGGCGATGGCCCGCCGATGCGCTTTCCCGGTTCAGCTCTGTGCATCGACCCATTGGGTGAAGTGCACGCTCGCGTGGATGATGGCAGCCTATTAATCTCCGAGGTCGATTTCGATTTGGCCGCCAAGGTGCGAAAGAGTGTGCCGCTGGCTCGTGACTTGAAAAAGGCTGGGCTTTGGCCCTAGAAGGCAGGCGGAACCGGGCACAAAGGTGCATGTACAATGCTTGGTCCAGGTGCCCGTCATCCCCGGAATAAAGAATGTCTGAAGTCTTCCTCGTTAGTGCATGTCGCACACCCATCGGCCGCTTTCAGGGCGGTCTTTCGAAGCTCCGCGCCCCTGAGTTGGGCGGTTTGGCGATTAAGGAGGCCCTTTCACGGGCTGGCATCGAAGGTAGTGTTGTCGATGAGGTCATCATGGGCAATGTGCTGCAGGCCGGTGTCGGGCAAAACCCGGCTCGTCAAGCCATGCGCGCAGGTGGGATTCCCGATTCCGTTTCGCCTTACACTATTAACATGGTTTGCGGTTCGGGTCTAAAAGCGGTCATGTTGGCTGCACAGGCGATCAAGGCGGGCGATAAGGACATCGTCGTTTGTGGCGGCATGGAATCCATGAGCCAGGCGCCTTACTTGCTGCCATCCGCACGTCAGGGTGCACGATTGGGCGATGCAAAAATGATCGATGCCATGATCCACGATGGCCTGTGGGATCATTCTTCCAACAAGCACATGGGCATGACTGGCGAGTTGGTTGCCAATGAGTACGGCATCACTCGTGAAATGCAGGACGCCTTCGCAGCTGAATCGCATCGTCGCGCCGCCGATGCCTGGGAAAACGGTCGTTTCGATGCAGAGACCTTCGATGTCGAAGTACCGCAACGTCGCAAAGACCCGATTGTGGTTTCTAAAGATGAAGGTATCCGTGCAGACGCTACGGCACAATCACTCGGCAAGATGCGCGCCGCCTTCACCAAAGAAGGTTCGGTGACTGCTGGAAACGCTTCGCAGATTTCCGATGGTGCATCTGCCGTCGTAGTTGCCTCCGCCGCAGCCGTGGAGAAGTACGGCCTGAAGCCGCTCGCGAAAATCACCGGCTACTCCGAAGGGGGCATGGCTCCAGAATGGGTCATGATGGCGCCCAAAGTCGCCGTCGAGAACTTCGAGAAGAAGACCGGCATGAGTCGTCATGATTTCGACTTACTCGAGATCAATGAAGCTTTTGCGTCTGGCGCATGCGCGCTCACTAAAACCTTGGAGCTCGATGCTGCCAAAATCAACGTTAACGGTGGTGCAGTCGCACTCGGTCACCCCATCGGTGCCAGCGGCGCGCGCATCTTGACCACTTTGGTTTACGCATTGAAGGATCGCGGTTTGAAGACCGGCCTTGCAACCTTGTGCCTCGGTGGAGGAAACGCCGTCGCCGCTTCGATTGAACTTGTCTAAGGGCAGCCCCTAACTTTTAGAAACATGACTGATTCCCTCAACGTAGCCGTCATCGGTGCCGGCACCATGGGCAATGGCATTGCTCAAACTTTCGCAACCTTCGGCCATACCGTGACTCTGATTGAAGTCGCACAAGATGGCCTCGACCGCGGTTTGGCTGCCGTCCGCAAGTCTTTGGATCGCTTCGTCAAGAAGGAGAAAATGACTCAAGAAGAGACCGATGCTATTTTTGGTCGCATCACCGGTTCCCTCGATATGGAAGGCGCAGTCGCTAACGTCGACATGGTGATTGAGGCGGTGTTCGAGAACGAGCAGGTTAAGAAGGACATATTCAAGGTCTTAGATAAGGCTGCACCAGCCGGTTGCATTCTGGCTTCCAACACCAGCTCCATTTCCATCACTTCGATTGCAAGCGTGACTTCACGCCCAGAGTCGGTGGTCGGCATGCACTTTATGAACCCAGTGCCGCTCATGAAGTTGGTCGAGCTGATCAAAGGCGAGAAGACTTCGGATGAGGTCGTCGCCAAGACCAAGGCGATTGCTGAATCCGTCGGCAAGACGGTCGGTGTGTCTGAGGACTACGCCGGTTTCGTCGCTAACCGCATCCTCATGCCGATGCTCAACGAAGCAGCCTTCACCCTTTATGAAGGCATTGCCACGCGCGATGACATCGACACCATCATGAAGCTAGGCATGAATCACCCGATGGGGCCACTGGCTCTGGCTGATTTCATCGGCATTGATGTTTGCGTGAACATCCTGGATTATCTCTACGAGCAATTCGGCGATCCAAAGTTCCGCTGTGCACCGAACATGCGCCGCATGGTCCAAGCCGGTAAGCTCGGCCGCAAGTCCGGCGAAGGCTTTTACGACTACTCGAAGTAGTCCATTTGTATTGCGGATTGGCAGGCGGACTTACCGGTCGTCTTCCTGGTCCGCGTAGCCCAAAGCACTCAGCGCTAAATCCTGCGCGGCACTGCGTTTGGCGTCGGATTGGCGGGTGAACCAGGTGTCGGCGTCGGAGAATGCAGCAATCAGGCGCTGCAGTTCGGCGGATACTTCAGCGCCGGTGCCAAGCAGGTTGGTGGCCTCGGCGGGGTCGCGCATCAGGCTGATGAGACTCACATCGAGCGGGTCGCCATCGATGATCTTGCCGTCTTCATCGGTTGGCCAAGCGCCGGTCCACTTCATACCGATGTCCTCGGTCACCGCCATTTCCTTTTGATCGGTCACGATGTGCGTGCGCGTGAGATAGTCGCGGGTGACGGGCATTCCGGTGAAGGATGTCGGCAACTCAATCCCAGCAAGTGCGAGAAGGGTCGGCGCGACATCGGCAAGGTGCGGCGCGGCACTGAGATGCGATGGAATCACGCCTTCGCCCCAAACCATAAATGGAACTTGAATGTTCTTCTCGTAAAGTGAGTTGGCATGATCCATCAAGTTGTGCTCGCCAAACTGTTCGCCGTGGTCCGCAGTAAACAACACCACGTAAGGTCGACCACTCTTGTCGGCCAAAGCAAAGTACTCCTCTAACTTTTGGTCGACATAAACCATTTCCTCCAAGTAAACCTGGTGGTAATAACGCGCCGCAACGAATGCTTCTGGATCACCAGCCTTCAAAGCATCTTCCACTTTGCGCACCAACTCGAGCGACAACTCAGCAGTGGGGGATGGCAAAAAGCGCTTGGCTACTTGTGGCGCAAGATCTCCCGATAGCGTTCCGCGTAAATGCGCTGGCGGACGATACGCCGTATGCGGATCCATGAAGTGCAAGAACTGAAAGAACGGCCGCTCCGATGCATAATTCGCCTTCAATTGTGCAATAGCTGCCGAAGACACCCGATCCGCCAAAGGGATTTCTTTCAACGCTAACTGCTTGCGAAAGAAAATGCGCTGAAAGGTCAAACGCGTACGTTCTTCTGAGAACAAGAAGCCGGACCAAGTGTTTTCATGCAAGTACTGWGACAGCAAAATCGCATAAGGCCCTAATCCAATCGGTTCATCGGAATAACTGTCGTAGCCGCGATGCATGCCCGTCGCCGCTGACAAAAGTGCATTTGAAATCACCCCCGAAGTATGCCAACCAGCTTCTTGGAAGTATTCCGAAACTAGCTTGACCTCGGCATCGGGCAAATCGACGTTGGAGCGCACGCCGTGCACCATGGCATTGACTCCAGTCAACATGCCCACATGTCCAGGCAAAGTTTGATTACTACTCGACCATGCATAGTTGGCCCACAAAGAGCCAGGGCGTTTGCGATCTAAGAACGGAGTGGGGGCGGTGGAGTCGCCTTCGGTAAGCGGATCATCGACAATGGCGTCGGCACGAAGGGTGTCGACGGAGATTAAGAAGACGTCGATGCCTTCGGGGATGGGGCGCGTGTCCTTGGTGGCGTCGTAAGTGTCCGGCGAAAGGCTCGCGGTGGTTTGCGCAAGAAACGGGGTGGTGACTAGGAAGGCGGCCATCAACACGGTTTGCACCATTTCAACGACTGGAGGCATGGTGTGGCGGTTGAAAACCTTCAGGTGTCCAAATCCAAGAACCACTAAGCCTGGAATCAGGAAAAACAGACCGGGCAATTGAGCGCCCAGGAGCGGGGTGATGCCGATGGCAAATCCCGTCCAGGACGCAGTCTGAACAGGGCCTTTTAGCTTAGATTTCAGCGCTCCAATCAGAAGCCAAGCAGGGAAACATAATGCCCATGCGTTGAGCAAAGCAAAGCCCATCATTTCCTTGCGGAAGAACGGCTGAGGGTTCGAAATTTGTAGCCAGCCGTCCAGCAGGGCCATGAGGCCACTGGCAGAGAGGAGAGCGAAGCCGCAACGGAGCCATTCACGCATATTTAGATTCTATCTCGATGGGCGGGATGGAACCACATTCTCCGCGTCTTGAGCCCCAGATAGGGTATAATGTTGCACTTACCCTCACGGTAAAAACATGGAATTTGCCCTTACAGAAGACCACGAAATGATCCGCGATTCGGCGCGTGAATTTGCCGATCGCGTTTTGCGTCCCAATGCTGCGCGCTGGGATGCGGAAGAAAAGTTCCCGACGGAAGCCATCCAAGAAGCCGCGGAAGCTGGATTTTTAGGGCTGACCGTCCCTGAGGAGTATGGAGGAGCTGGTATGGGCAACCTGCACGCTTCGATCCTGCTTGAGGAAATCAATGCGGCCTGTGCCAGCGTTGGCGTGACCATTTCAGTACACATGTCGCTCATGTGTTCCATGTTGGCCAAACACGGCACCGAACTACTGAAGAAGAAGTACCTTCCGACTTTGGCCGATGGCAGCGTGCTAGGCGCTTATTGTTTGACTGAGCCGCAAGCCGGCTCCGATGCAGCAGCTGTGCGTACCACCGCTGTAAAAGTGGATGGTGGATACAAGCTCAACGGCACCAAAGCCTGGATCACCACGGGTGAGCAAGCGGGTCTGTTTGTGGTTTACGCCGTCACTGACCCCGAAGCGAAGAAAGGCGCAGGCATGACCGCGTTCTTAGTCGAGAAAAGTTACGATGGCTTGGAAGTAGGCAAGAAGGAGCTGAAGCTCGGTATTCGCGCCAGTTCCACCACCGAGATTTTGCTGAACGATGTTTTCGTTCCAGATGAGAACATCGTCGGTGAAATCAATCAAGGCTTCAAAATCGCGCTCGACACTTTAGATGGCGGACGCATTGGCATTGGTTCGCAAGCGGTCGGCATTCACCGTGCTTGTTTGGAAGCTTCTACCAAGTATGCCGCCGAGCGCGAGCAGTTTGGCAAGCCGATTAACCGCTTTCAGGCTATCGCATTCAAACTTGCCGATATGGCGACTGAGTTAGACGCCGCACGCTTGTTGGTGCAACGCGCAGCATGGTTGCGCGATACCGGTCAACCAAGCACCAAGGCATGCTCGATGGCGAAGTTGTTCGCGTCGATGGCGTGTAACCGCGCGGCACAAGATGCCGTGCAAATCCATGGTGGCGCTGGTTACACCAAGGAATTCCCTGTGGAGCGTTATTACCGCGACGCCCGCATCACTGAAATCTACGAAGGCGCCACCGATGTGCAGCGCATCGTCATCTCGCGCAATCTGTAATGAGTACTTTGGACATGGATAACATCGTTACCAACTTTGACCTGACCGAAGAGCAGGAGATGATCCGCGACACGGTGCGCCGTTTTGCGAATGAGGTGGTTGCACCTGGTGCTGCCGCCGCCGACGAGAACAAGCAACTCAACATGGCTGCTT
Source organism: Planctomycetota bacterium (assembly GCA_002746235.1). GTDB lineage: Bacteria > Planctomycetota > UBA1135 > UBA1135 > UBA1135. The sequence goes on along the minus strand of NVWJ01000005.1, from coordinate 52,718 downwards.
GGAAGGGCATGTGCGAACTGGGTCTTCCAGGTTTGCCGTTCTCCGAAGAGGTCGGTGGAGTGGGCATGGACAACCTTTGCTACAACATTGCGGTGGAGGAACTTTCCCGCGTTTGTGCAAGCACCGGTCTGACCTTGGCTGCACACGTATCCCTCGGCACCTGGCCGATCTACGCCTTCGGCTCCGAAGCCCTCAAAGAACGCTATCTGCCAGGATTGTGCAGTGGCGAGTTCATGGGTGCTTACGGATTGACCGAGCCGGGCGCTGGTTCGGATAGTGCAAGCACTTCCACCACTGCGGTTCTAGATGGCGATCATTACATTATCAATGGTGCCAAGTGTTTCATCACCAATGGCAGTCACGCCAAAAGTTTCGTCATCACCGTGCAGGCCAATAAGGCGCTTGGTGCCAAGGGCATCATGGCCATGGTCATTGACCGCGATCAAGATGGCTTCAAGATCGAGCCTGGCGAAGAGAAGCTCGGCATGCGCGGTTCCGATTGGGTGAACCTGGTGTTCGACGATTGCCGCGTCCCAGTCGATGCCGTGCTCGGCCCAGAAGGTGAGGGTTTCGCAACTTTCATGAAGACCTTGGAAGGCGGACGCATTTCGATTGCATCGCTGAGTCTCGGTATCGCGCAAGGTGCATTGGATCAGGCGGTGGCTTACGGTAAAGAGCGTGAGCAGTTCGGCATGCCTTTGGTGAAGCATCAGGCGGTTGCGTTCAAGCTTGCCGACATGGAAACCGAAATCACTGCGGCGCGTCACTTGGTCTATCACGCGGCACGCTTGAAGGATGCCGACCGTCCTTATGGCTCCGCGGCAGCGATTGCCAAGTACTACGCCTCGGAAGTGGCTATGCGTTGCACCTACGAAGCGATTCAGATCTTCGGCGGCAACGGCTACTCGCGTGAGTACCCAGTCGAACGCATGTACCGCGACGCCAAGTTGTGCACCATTGGTGAAGGGACTTCCGAAGTGCAGAAGATCATCATCTCGCGTGATCTTTTGAAGCGGATGGCCTAAGCCCATAAATCGAAACCATGACTCAACGAGAATCCCGCATTGGAAAGTTCCGCGTGGTTGCCCTGCGCGATGCGAACTTCGCCCTCGATGGGGGTGCCATGTTTGGTGTGGTGCCGCGCGTTTTATGGCAGCGTCTGACCGAAGTGAATGAAGATCACACCATTCCATTGGCGGCAACGCCTTACTTACTAGATGACGGCGTAAACCGCATTGTCATCGAACCAGGCATGGGACGGCGCTGGGGTGAGAAGCAAACTAAAATGTTTCACATCGATCACTCCAATGGGCATGATTTGATTGAGTCCTTACGCGCTGCAGGGGTGGAACCGGAAGAGGTCACCCATTGCTTAATGACGCATTGTCATTGGGATCACATCGGCGCTACTTGTGGCGAAGATGGAAAACCAGTGTTTCCAAACGCGCAACATTGGGCGGTGGAGAGTGAAGTCCAAGCAATCAGCGCACAGGGGCATATGCGCGGCGCGAGTTATCGCATTGAAGATTTGCAGCCAGTCATCGATGCCGGTTTGCTGCACAGCTTTTCAGGGGTGAAAGAAGTGCTGCCGGGAATCACCATGACCGAATTAGGCGGCCACAGCGAGGGGATTGCGCTGATTACGATTGAATCGGAAGGCGATAAGGGCGCTTTCTGGGCGGATATCGTGCCGACGCGYAAYCATGTGCATYTRCCRTTCATCATGGCYTATGACATGAAYGCGGAAAAGTCRTTYGCRGTRCGCAGYGAGTGGATYAARAAGGCRKCGGATGAAGGTTGGCTGTGTTTGCTCTATCACGACACGATTTCCCCGATGGGGCGCTTCGTGTTCGACGGACGGAAATACGGCTACGACGCTTTGGTCGACTAAAGGATTACCAGTACGACCATGTTGGAGTCGTGAACGTTGCCATCGCTGGTGGCGCCAACCTCTAAATACATGGTTGAGCCAGCAAAGCTTGAAGGGATCACTCCAGTCAAAGTCCCCAAGCCATTCATGTCATGAGTCCCAAGCAGCTGAATCGACACCGGACCACCAATATCGAAGGCGTGCCCGCGCAATAAACTTCCGCTATTGCTAAAGCTGGAAAGAAAGGCAAAGACTTCATTGCGTGGTCCATCAGCCCAAGTAAAGGTGACTGATGTCCCTGCTGTAACTGTTGCAGGACCTGAAAGAACGATGACGTTTTCATGCGTCGTCAAACTGCGCACATAGATATCAGGGTTAGAATAATCGGCGTACACAAAGGGAAACTCGGAAGAGAATGCAATCCAATTTCCATCTGCCGAAATGGAAGATAATTCATGCCCAAGCGGGTGACCTGCTGCCAGGCCCGGACGACCGTAAGAATCGACGCTCACCATCGATGTCGTCGCAGCTAGGTGATTACGCATGAAAATGTCGTGGGTAAGATTGAAGTCTCCCGGAATTAGATTGGAGGCGAAAGAGCGGAAGGAGATACTGTTTCCATTGGCTGAAATAGAGGGGTTCGAGCTGTGGCTATTACCCAGTTCACCAGTGGAGCTCAGGCTAAGAATGTCAGTGGTTCCGAGAAGACGGTCGTGTAAAAAAACATCAGAAGAAAAATTGGTATCGTTAGTGATGAAGTTGGTTGACCAAGATTGAAAGGCCACGAATCTTCCGTCCGCCGTAATCGATGCAAGCCCTCCTCCTTGGTTGCCAAGGATTCCAGAAGTGCTTTTGCTAATGAGTTCTAGATTGCCAGAGGAGCGTTCGAAAACAAAGGTGTCGATGGTGCCGTTTGTGTCTCCCGGGACCAGATTCGAGGAACTGGAAACAAAGGCAATAAAATCCCCATCGCCTGAGATGATTGGATTAGTGCTAAAGCCATCTCCAGGTAATCCTGAGCTGTCTACGCTCATGCATATGGTGGTTCCCAACTGACGATCATGCAAAAACACATCTTGCCAGTTGTTGGTGTCATTGATTACCAAGTTAGAAGACCATGACTGAAAAGCCACAAAACGGCCATCGCCCGAAACAGATGCATTGAAGCTGGTAGCATTTCCCTGCACGCCGGTACTGGTGACACTGACGATTTCAGTGAGACCACTTCCGAGATTGTGAATGAAAATGTCACGCTTTCCATTTGAGTCAGAAGCGACAAGGTCTTCCGCTGAGGATTCATAGGCAACCCAAGTGCCATCGGCCGATATTGCTGGTGCAGAGCTAGTACCAAAAGCGAATTGGCCGCTCATGTTAATGCTAATTGATTCGGTAATGCCCGTTTCTAAATGGCGGATGAAAACATCGGATTGACCATTGAGGTCGACTCTTGTGTTGTCCAGGTCGACTCCAGTGCTGGTGAAGGCAATGTGATTTCCGTCGGAAGAAATGACCGGCTGCGTGCTGCTGCCGCCGCCTGGTGTTCCGTCAGTAGCGATGCTGACTTGTTTGGTGCTTCCCTGAGCGAATATCGGTGAGGTAAGCAGGGAAAGCAGAATGAGAAGGTAGGCTGCATATTTCATAGGATTTCATCCTAGCACCTGCCGGTCATTATGGATCGTTTTGAAGGCCTGCTGTTGCATCGGACTGCAAGGCTGGTTGACCCCATTCCCTCCCCGGCGTAGCATGAATTCCATGCAAACCGAGCGCACCATTGTGATCGACGCCCCCATCGAGCACGTGTTCGATGTCGCCAGCAACCGCGTTGGTGAATGGAGCACCATTGTGGTGGAGGACAAGTGGTCCGGCGGTGCTATGGAAGGCGTTGGCGCAGAGTTTGAAGTGGTGACTGAAAACCGCGGCAAACGCATGGACTTTCAGGGTGTGGTGACGGCGTGGGACCCACCGTTTGGTAGTGAGTCCGATATGTTTGGTCAGTACTTCAACATCTACGTGAAGAACACGCTCGAAGATTTAGGAGGTAAGACTCGCTTGACCCAAATTTCTAGCGTGAATGGCAAAGGCTTCTTCAAAATCATGTTTGCCCTTACCGGATGGATGATGAAAAAGAGCAGCTGCGATTCGATGGATGTCGAGCTCGCTGGATTGAAGCGCGTTGCGGAAGAAGCTTAGTGGCGTTCTTTCGCCAAGCCCATAGCCACACGCTGCATGGCCATAATCAAAAACGCCATGGCAAAGGTTGCGCCGAACAAGCGCCACCAACGATCGTTACCGAGGTCATCGAAAGCCCAGGCGTCGGCAATCATGGTGCCCCAGGACAAGTGGCCTTGCATGCCGATACCAAGGAAAGACAGAATCGCTTCGGCTTTGATGGCATAAAGAAAGTGCAGTACAAACTGGGTCAGCAGAATAGGGCTCAGGTTCGGCAGAAGATGACGCAGCATTAAAAATGGCGCGCTCGCTCCATGCAGTTTTGCTGCAAGTAAATAGGGCTCGGTTTGCAGGCGTTGGACTTCTACGCGCACCAGCCGATAAATCCCCACCCATGACACAAGGCCAATCGCAAGAAAAACGCCGAGGTAGCCACCGCCGAACATCCAACTGAGCACTAGCACCAGCAAAATACCAGGGATCGCGGCAACACTGCCACTAACCCACAGCAGGAAGGCATCGAGTGGGCCGCCGTACCAGCCAGCGAGAATGCCGAAGAGTGCGCCAAGCAGCACCGCAACTCCAGCGGCTAGGAATCCGACCGCCAAAGCCACGCGCACACCTTGGAGAGTGACCTCGAAGACATCGCGACCAAGTTGATCGGTACCGAGCCAGGCACTCAAACTGGGCGACGCATTGGCTAGCACCACCGGCGCACCACCTTGTCCGGTGTTGAGCAATCCCAAGTCAATCTCGGCGGGGAAGAAACCAAAGCTGCCAAGAATCGCGACCAAAAGGTAGAGCGCAAGAATCGAAATCCAAACTCTCATGACAGCCTCCTTTGTAAACGTGGGTCGCAAAGAATGCCAATTCCTTCACCGATCCATTGAGTAAACAGATAGGCCAGTGCAAAGAGGAAGGTCAGTGCGCGCAGTAAGTTGGTGTCGTGTTGTTTGACAGCGTCGACCAAACTATTGCCGAGACCGGGAATATCGAACATGTATTCGAGCAACAAAGATCCCAAGATTAAGAACGGCAAAGTCACGCACAATAAGGAGGCGAGCGGGGCGGCTAAGTTTGGCAGTAAATGTAGCAGCCAAAGGCGCTGGGTGGAAAGTCCGCGTGCGCGAGCGGCGAGCATCCAATCTTGGTTAGCGCGTTCTAAAACTAAACTGCGGTAGAGCAGGAAGTCTGGCCAGGTGGACAACCAAACCCAAATCAGGATGGGTAGTGCAAGGAGCGGCCAAAAAGGTTCTGCCCACGGGCGTGCAGGAAACCAACCGAGGTCCGCACYAAGTAATTGTCGAAGGAATAAAATCCACGCCAGAGAGGAAATCGAAATCACTAAGACCGCGAAGTTTTGCAAGCTGCGATCGGCGCGACGTCGGGCGGCGACTAGCATGGCGAGAGCTAAGGCGAAAATCGTGGAGAGGGTGAATGCTGGGATTGACAGCATTAACGAGCGTTTCCCTCGGTTTTGGATTTTCTCGACTACCGGACGGCCCATGCGGTCATCGCCGAAATCGAAACGGAGTAAGGCGGAGAAGCTGGAGAGGAAGCGCTTCCAGGTTGGAGCGGGTTTGGCCCAGGGGAGGGCATCGGGCGTGCCGTCTTGGATAAGGAAGGGGAGGTTGTGCAGGGCGTCGGCTACGCCGGAAGCGGGGAGGTCGGCCGATGTCTTCGGAGCGAAGGCTTGCACGGACCAGGTATCGCTAGAAAGTTGAGATAAGGAGGAGGCTAGCTCGGAAAGACTGCCGTCGACGGAGAGAGAATGGATTTTGGTGGCTCCATCGAAAATGTCGATGGCTCGGCCATTCGATTCCAAACGCAAATCCATCGGGCCGGCGATCGAGGCAAGTTGCACACGGATGGCTAACGCTTCAAATTCCTCATAATGTCCCAAACGTAAACGGGCTAGGCCGACATCGGTTGCGCTTGCACGGGGACCGACTTCAATCAAGGCCGGATCACCCAGTAGACCGCTATCCAGGGTGAGGAAAAGAATCAGGTCTGCGCCTGCCACTAACGACAAAGCGAACAGTAGCCGACGCAATACTTTTCCCATCAGTGCGGCGCAATACGGAAGTACTTAGCGGCGATGGGTTCGAATGGGTGCGGGCGATAATTCGACATCCAAGGTTGAGTCAGAATCCAACTATGGCGATGGTCGATGGGAAYKCCMGKTGNCWCMYARYNCAMSRYSTCGMKSRTKSGRMRYNCCANGNCWTCGMKCWTWGSTGYGTCTTCCATGGTGCGCATTTGCTCATACARGCCATCGTATGCGGCATTACGGAAACTCGATAAGTTGGTGTCGGTTCCTGCAAGCGGGCCGTAAAAAGTTTGCAGGATAAGCGCGGCATCGGGCCAATCYAAAACCCAAGCGCGCATGAAAATCTGCACCTGTCCATCGCGTTGMCGCGCGCGYTGCTCGTGRTARGGCARRGTTAAYAATTCGATTTGGATGCCCACTTCCGCCGCMGTCTTCTGAAAGAACTGGGCCACCGACTGCGAAGTYTCATCRGCAAAGGAATGATATTCCAATGCTGGYAACCCTTTGCCMYCMGGGAATCCTGCTTCTTCCARYAACAAGCGCGCACGATCTAAATCAGTCGTCACCATGTCYGAWACYGGGAACTCCTCGCTCCCTGGGATGACCGGTGGAAGGAATGTTCGTGCCTTATCCGCTGGAGAACCACCGCGTACATTGTCGCTCCAAATCTTATGCGGAAAAGTCAACGCAATCGCTTGCCGCAACAGCCGACGTTTTTCATTGCCTTCCGCATCGCCGCGTACATTTCCGATGACTGGATCGCGCATACCGAAACACAGCATGGTGACGTCGGCGCCAGCGCGGTCAAAGAGCTTGTAGTTTTTCTCCAGATGCTTCTTCTGGAGTTGGAAATCCTCATCCAAGTAGCGCGGCACTCCAGTCGGTCCCAGCGACATGCGGTCAAAGGCGCCATCCTCGAATTGTTGCAGGGCGTTATTGGAATCACGCACCACGTGGAACTCCACACGATCCAAGAATGGCAGGGTGCCATCTTCAAAGGGAGATTCTTGTCCGCGCCAATGTGGAGTGCGCGCAAAGATGACCGTTTGTCCTTCGACCCAATCGGCCAGCATAAAACCGGCACTACCAACCGGCTGATCCATCATGTTACGCCCTTCCTGCTCCGAGGCTTCGATTGGATAAACCTCAAAATGAGTCATGGCCAGGCGTTGCAGGAAATCCGGATCCGGAGCTGTCAGCTTTAACTCCAAATGGTGAGCATCCAGCACCTGAATGCCCTCCACGCCCTTTTGCATGGCCTCGTCAAAGGCAGCCGTTGCAGCATTAGGGTCTAACGCTGAGGTGCGTTCTCGGAATTCATTGAGGCCAAGAAAAATCCCATCCATCGCCCACCAACCGCCGGAAGTATTGCGCGCGTCAGCCATGCGCAACCAAGAGTAGAGAACATCTTGCGCCACGAGAGGGCGGCTGCGACTCGGCCAAAGAGGAGGTTCAAATGGGTCGTAGAAGACGGCATCGTCGCGCAGAGTGATGGTCCACGAAGTATGGTCTTCGGACGACGTCCACGATTCCGCAAGTAATCCCTGAATGGACCCGCCATCGTCCAAATACTGATACTCAATCAAGCATTCGAGCACTTGGCGCTGCATGATTGCGTCCAAGATTTGCGTACTTTGCACCGGGTCAAAACCACCCGGCTCACGACTCAAACGCAAGCGCGCAACACTTGGCTCCTGCTCAGTGATTATGGAAGGCGACTCTTGCACGGTCATGAAAACCGCAGTCGCGAGCAGGAGAGAGGGTAGTAAAAGCAAAACGGTTTACAGAGCTTCGGCCAGCATGCCGAGGTGACGGTCGCCAATGCGGGTCGCGATTAAAATCATGCGCTTATCGCCGTATTTCTTCGGCAAGAAACGGTGCTCCAAAGTTTGCGGACGTTCCGCAATGCCGCGTTTGCGGATAATCAGACTTCCAACCTTGTGCTCGCGCATCATGGCGCGCATTTTTCGTGGGTCCAAACTTTCCACGGCCAAAATCTTGAAGCCATCTAAAAACGGACTCTCCACCTTCTTATCACTGGCTAAGTAACCGATCTCTGGATCAATGTTCCATAAGCCAAGTTCTTCGGCCAACTTGCCGAGTAAGCCCGAGCGCACCATGGCAGGATCTGGATCGTAAAGATACTGATCAATCTCACCGGTTTCGGCTTGAGCATGTTCTTCCCCAAAGTAGGATTCACCGTCGKGAAGAATGGTGGCGCGACGTTCGACTCCAGTGGYCAACTCGCCGTACCAAAAGATGTTCTCCTTTGCTTCACCACGGTAAGAAACAATCTCGATTTCATCTGGCTTTGGAAACAACTCAAACAAGGTTTCCATGTCGACGGCAGGTGACAACTTCAAGCACGCACCCGGACGGCCTTCAATCATTTTGCTGATGACGTCGGGAGCAGGGGACCAATCGGCCGGATTCATTATCCGACGACTTCCACGCCGGCGTGCTGGGTCCAACATAATCGGGCCATCGGGCGGAATCTCTTCCAAGCAATCGGCGACATGGAATTCGACCATGTCTGCAACTCCGGAAAGCGCTGCGTTGGCCTCTGCATAATGCGCTGCGATGTCATTCTTATCGCTAGCAATCACCTTCAGCCCAGCTTGTGCCAGTGCGATGGTGTCGGAGCCCATGCCGCAGCAAGGGTCATAAACCATCTTAAACCCGGCATCGGCAAAACGCTTCGCTCGATATGCGGCTACCGGCTGGCTCGATGCTTGCTCCAAAAGCGGCTTGGTGAAGTACATATCCAAGCCCAAATCGAACTTCTGTACCGCGCGCTGACGTAAAGCCCTGAGTTCCCCCATGGCTTCGGCAACCTTCTTTGGGAACATGCCGCGAAAACTCTCCTGGATCGCCAGGGGGTCATCGCCGAGGGTGCGGAACAGCACCATGGTCTCTTGAGTCTCTTCCGAGGTCAGAATCTTCGCAGTTTTGATGTCAAGTCTTACGGCCATCTGGTTTCATTCTAACACTTGTCTACGGGCTGCTTACCGTCTAAGGGCATGGAAAACGGGCTCCGCACCCATCTCTAAGGATAGGTCCGAAACCCGTGTCGGTCATCCAGAAAACTCTAGAAGGTGGTACCGATCAGCAAGTTCCACTGACGGTCGGTGCTGGAGAATCCAGCCGATGGGTTGCCATCCCAGGCAATGCTATTACCGATGGATAGGTCCCAGTTCGGTGTGAACTCCCATGCCAGGTTAGCGTTTTGGACATAGGACTCAATGTCGCCACCATTCRAGTATTCACCATCTGCAGTGAAAGTAACGTCTGCAAGCCAATCGATTGGGCCCTTGAAGTCAAACGCTAGGCGGCCGGTCGCGCTGGTTTCATTTAGGGTACCCACTTTATTCTCCGAGACGTAGGTGACGCCACCCTCGAGATCTAAGTTGCCTTCCTGGTAAGGGTGCAGGGTGAATCCCATTCCAATACCAGTGGTTGCGCGCAACTGCAAGCCGTTGGGCTCATTTTGGCGCGTGTTGCCGTTAAGGTAACCGTAGAGGTTCTCTTCTTCTGAGAGGTAGCGGCTGTAGGCTGCGCCGAAAGCGTACAAACGAGAAGTGGTGGTGGAGTTCCCAGCGCCATCGCCGGTACGGTTGCCAGCGTATTTCGCATCGAGCTTTACCTTGTTGAGGCCTTCAGCCCAATCAACATTGATATCAGCAGCTCCGTTGGTGGACTCGCTGTTACCGGAGATATCGGTGAAATTAACTTTGGCGGAACCACTCCAAGGACCTTTGTTTTCCACAACCGGATCCTGCATGAAATCGAGGTTTAGAAGTGGCTGGGTGYCCATGGCGTCGGCCTCTAGGGGGGCGCCACCGGTGACAGGAGTCGTGAGCAAAGTGCTCTGGAGAAGAAGGATGGTAAGCATGAAATCCGAGAAATGAGGGTTCTCCAAGGGGAATGGAGCCCAGCATTTTAGGGAATCCGGCTAACAAACCGATAAATCCCTTGATGTCTACGGCCTTCCGTCCGAAAACCGCACCTAGCAAGAAGGGAAGCGGCTCCAAGAGTTTCTTTAAACCGCGAGGGATCGCATTTAAAGGGGCCCTATTCGCTGGCGTGCTTGCTGGAGCTCTCACTTGGGGGGGCGGTCAATATCTGATGAAAGTCGATTCTGATGGTATTGCCAAGGAATCTGGAATGTCTTTGCTTGCCCACGCCGAGGTGATTGCCAAAGAGATTGGAAATCCGATTGATATCGGAAAACCCAATCAGGCGTTAGACCGGTTGCATAAACGTCTGCGCGCGATTCCACGTACAACCGCCTTTATTCTGGATGCAGAGGGCAAGGCTTTACTTCCTGGCGCGCCAGAAGGTGACAGCAAAACTCTCGATAGTCTGCGCGAAGTCTCTCCTGGTGTTTTGCTCGGAGGTCTTGGCCACGCCAAAGTCTTGGAGATTCGCCAGGAAGTGCGCGGACGCCTGCTCCCGCTTGGCACTCTTTACTTGCGCCAGGAATTGCCAGCACCGATTTGGGCTGGTGGAATTATTCCACTTGCGCAATGGACCAGCCTGATTAGCGCGGTGTTCACTTTCCTCTTCCTTTCCTTCTCCATGCGCGGCGTGGGTCGTTTGCATCGCGTTTTGGATCGGGCAGGAGCGGGTGACTTTTACGAGCGTGCACCAGAAGTCGGGTGTTATGAGATCCGCGAGTTGGTGAAGAAAACCCATGACGTCATGCAAATCGTAGGTGCAGCGCAAGAAACGGCGCAACGGGTTTACGTGGAGACGGCGATCGCGTTGAGCAAGACGATTGAAGCCAAGGACCGCTACACCAGCGGTCATAGTCAACGCGTGACGATTTACTCGGTCGAGATCGGGGAGAGCCTCAACTTCGACGAAGATCGCCTGGAAACTTTGCGTTTAGGTGCTTTGCTTCACGACATTGGCAAGGTGGCGGTTCCGGACGATGTCCTGCTCAAGCCAGCCTCCTTGACTGACGACGAATTTGTCATTATGAAGCGTCACCCGATGGCCGGTGACCGCATACTTTCCGCGATTCCAGGATTGAGGGACATGGCGGACATCGCCCGTAGTCATCATGAGAAGTGGGATGGCACCGGCTATCCATTAGGTGTAGCCGGAGATTCGATTCCACTCGAAGGACGGATTGTGGCGATTGCCGATGCTTACGATGCCCTGATTACCAAGCGTTCGTACAAGCCAGCCATGGCGATTGAGAAGGCTCTGAATATCATTGAGGCCGATGCTGGAACGCACTTTGATCCGCAACTGGCGTCTTTGTTTGTGACCATGAAACGGTCGGGTCAGGGATATAAGCCGCTGCCTTCGTCGGTTCCGGCAAAAGAGCCGAAAAAGTCTAAGAAGCTCTAGAGCAAGTCTCCAGTCGTTGACCTGAGTCGACGGGTKAAGGAAACTGGCACCTCGGGGATTCCCCGGACCGCCATGTTTCGACGCCACCGCCAAGCTTTTCTCGACCACATGGAGGACGGCGATATCGCCCTCTTCCAGGGTGCCAGCCTTATGGTTCGCAACCACGATGTGGATTTCCCTTTCCGTCAGCAATCCGGTTTCTGGTATCTGACCGGTTTGCCTGAAGCGGAAGGCGCTCTGATGCTGGCGAAAGGCATCGAAGGCGTTGCTGAGGAAACCTTGTTTGTGTTGCCGCGCGATCCTGCCAAGGAAACCTGGCACGGCCGTCGTCTTGGACCGGAAGGGGCGATGGACAAACTTGGTTTTGCAGATGCCCACGAGAACGATGAGTTCCACGATATCGTGCAAGCCGTCCTTCCCAAAGCGAATCGTGTTTGGTGTCGTCTTGGCGAACAGCCGGAGCTCGATGCTTTTGTGTTAGAAGGTCTAGCCGCGATTCGTAAACAAACGCGTTTAGGATTAACTCCACCCAGCGCAATCCTCGACCCAGGCCCGGTGCTGGATGAGCTGCGTTTGTTCAAGTCCGACGACGAGTTAATGCTCATGCGTCGCGCCGCCGCGGTTTCTGCCGAAGCGCATATGTTGGCTATGTCGCAGTGCAATCCGGGATTTTACGAGCATCAGTTGGAAGCGCTCTTGCACTTCACCTTCCGCAACCACGGCTGCAACGATGCCGGCTGGGCTTATCCATCCATCGTCGCCAGTGGTGAAAATGCCTGCATTCTTCACTACACCGAAAACAATCAAGCTTGTCGCGATGGCGACCTGGTTTTAATCGATGCCGGTGGTGAGTTTCAGCACTACGCAGCCGACATCACCCGCTGTTTTCCAGTCAACGGGAAATTCAGCCCTGCGCAACGCGATGTCTACCAAGCGGTCTTCGACGCACAAGTCGCGGCGGTCGATGCGGTCCGTGCGGGCACTCCATTCCATGACATTCACGCTTTGGCCAGCCGCAAACTGTGCGAAGGCCTGGTTTCCATGGGAGTCATCAAGACTTCGGTCGAGGAAGCTCTGGAAACTGGAAGTTTCCAGAAATGGACCATCCACAATACCTCGCATTGGATTGGTCTAGATGTCCACGATTGCGGCGCCTATCGGATTGACGGTGCTTCAAGGCCGCTGGAGCCTGGCATGGTGCTCACCGTGGAGCCCGGACTGTACTTTTCTCCCGATGATGAAAGTATTCCCAGCGAATTGCGCGGGATAGGCGTACGCATTGAAGATGACATCCACGTCACTGGCGGAACCCCCGAAAATCTGACCGTGGCCACCCCTAAATCCATYGCCGATGTCGAGCAAGCCTGTGCCGCCGAACGCGTGGCACCTCCCACACTGGAAAGTGCGGGAATTTAACCATGAATGACACAACACCCTATGCCGTGGAGCTCCGCGGCATCACCAAGCGTTATGGAGAGTTCACCGCGGTCAAGGATCTTGACTTAGTGGTGCCCAAAGGCTCCATCTACGGTTTTCTCGGCCCTAACGGCGCTGGAAAAACCACCACCATTCGCATGATTCTGGACATCGTCAAGCCAACCGAAGGGAGCTTGACCGTGCTCGGCGCGCCAACCGCCATGGACGTGCGTGAGCGCATCGGATACTTGCCGGAAGAAAAGGGCTTGTACAAAAAGATGAAGGCTTGGGGAGTCATTGCTTACTTCGCCAAGTTGAAAGGCATGAAAGGCAAAGCTGCGAAGGCGCGTGCTTATGAATTGCTCGAGCGTTATGGCTTGGGAGAGTTCGCTGACAAGAAAGTCGAAACGCTCTCGAAAGGCATGGGGCAGAAGGTGCAAGYTTTGGCATCGATTGCGCACAGCCCGGAGTTCGTGATCCTGGACGAACCGTTTTCCGGTTTGGATCCAAGTAACCAACAGGTCATGGAAGATGTCATCAAGGACATGAATGAAGCTGGTGCGACCATCGTGTTCAGCACCCACGTCATGTCTCACGCCGAACGGATTTGTGATCGCATTTTGCTGATTGCAAGTGCCGTGAAAGTGTTCGATGGCAACATCGACGAAGCCAAAGCGGTCATTCCGAAAATCGTGCAAGTCGAAGGCGTGGACGATGCCAACAAACTCAGCACGCTTCCCGGCGTGCATGCAGTACGTCACTCAGACGATAAAGGCGCCGGGTGTTTTGAAGTCACCATGAAGGACAGCGCCAACCCGCAAGACCTCATGCGCAACTGWTTCCAAAGCGGTCTTGAGTTGACTGCCTTCCAATACCACGAACCGACTCTGCACGATGTTTTCCTACATCTGGTCGGAGACGATGCCAAAGTCGCAACCGTTCGCTGAGCCAGAATATGAATAACTCCTTACACATTGCCGCTCGTGAATACTCTGAAAACGCGCGCACCAAGGGATTCTGGGTCAACTTGCTCATGTTCCCCGCGATCTTGTTCTTGTCGATCAAGGTTCCTCAACTGCTCGAAGAAAAAGCCAAGCCATCGCGTCACTTCGTGCTGGTCGACCAAAGCGGCGCTTTTTCCGATGTGGTTGATGTCGCTTTAGAGCGCAACTACCAAGCATCCGTGGTGAGAAAGCTGATGGAATGGCAGGTGAAGTACACCAAGCCGGAACTGGCGGAGAAATCGGCTCCTACTGCAGATGCTTTGGAGAAGATGCCGGCCATTGACTTTTCAGGTGGTATGACCACCGATATCGGCGGCGCCATGATGGATAAATTGTTAGAGGACAACGAAGAGTTCCTCAACCTTCTCATGCAGCCGGGGGGGCAGGAAACGTTCATGAAAGCTGTTTCGGGGAGGCTGATTGAAAACCCGCCTGCCTTTGAACCACCACGTCGCTTTTTGGTGCGCGCGCCATTCCCGGAAGGGTCTCTAGATCACTTGGATTTGTTGACCGCCTCACGCGAAGACATCGTTGCGGCGATGAAGCCCTACTTGTTGGATGAGAAATCCATCGAAGGTAGCGATGATCCCTTGTTCGCCTTAGTCGTCATTCCGCCCGATGCTTTCGAGCAGGTAAAACGCCCGATGGACATGTCCGTCGATCTGCTTGCCGACGCAAAAGCTGGCGTGCAGTTCTGGTCGACCAACCTGACCGATACCGACCTTGCTAAATTGGTGGAACGAGCTATCAACAAAGAAGTACAACGTTTGGAATACGTAGATAAGGATTTAGATCCTGCGGCGATTTCCATCGTGCGGCGCACCAGCATGCAATTCGCATCCTTCGACCCGAAAAAGAAGGAGGGCGAGGAAATCGTCAGTATGGCCGATACCATTCGTAAATGGGCCCCGATCGGTTTTGTGTACCTGCTTTGGGTTGCGATCTTCACCGTAGTCAACATGTTGTTGAACAACACGGTAGAGGAAAAATCCAACCGCATCATYGAGGTGCTACTCAGTTCTGCCACGCCATGGGAAATCATGTGTGGCAAGCTCATCGGGATTGCTGGAGTCGGGCTCACCATGATGACGGGATGGTTCATTTCCTTGCTTGGCGTGCTCACCTACATGGCGGGGCCGGAAGTGGAATGGGCTGGCGTATTGATCGACGTGATCAAGAGCTCCGGACTACTGCCGCTGTTCGCGCTGTACTTCTTTAGCGGCTACATGATTTACGCGGGCATCTTTCTTGCTATCGGAAGTCTGTGTAACACGGTCAAGGAAGCGCAAAACTTCATGGGAACGGCCACCATCATCCTAATGGTGCCTTTGTTCACCATGGTGTTCATCGCGCAAGACCCGCATGGAAGTCTCGCAACTTTCCTGACTTGGGTGCCGCTTTACACACCCTTCGTCATGATGAACCGCGCCGCCGCCGATCCACCGATGTTCGACATGGTTGGGTCCGGAATTTTAATGTTCGTCATGGCCATCTTCATGCTGTGGTTATCCAGTCGCATCTTCCGCATGGGAGTGTTGCGCACCGGACAACCGCCGAAGTTCATGGAGCTGATCCGCAGTCTCAAGGCCTCGCAAAAAGACCAGTAAAGCTCGAAGCTCTAGCGTTGTTCATGAATCACGCGCCCGGCCACCAAGCCGGGCGCGTGATTTCTTTTGGAGTTAAGGAAACTCTGATTTAGTCTGACGGCGACTCCGCGGCCTCTCTCGCCGGGCTAAATCAGAGCTTCCTTACCACCAGCGGGGGAGATGGGGACGGAATTAAAGGATTGCGAGATAAGTGTCGATACAGGTCTTGGTGGACATCAAAACCACCCCCATACCCATCATGAAAACAATGACCTTAAACACCAAGAAGGCAGGTTTCTCGCTTGTGGAATTGACCATTGTGGTCGTGATTCTCGGCGTGCTTGCTACTTTTGCTGTCCCTCGTTTCCAGTCATCGGTTGAGAAGGCCAAGGTTGCGAGTATGTACGCKAACTTTGCTGAAATCGAAGGCCTCTTCGCGCGCAAACTAGCKACCGACGGCACCTACATGGGCCCAAGCTGGGACATGACYCTSAAYCCGTGGTTYCCRAARGGYTTCCGCTACACCGGTCTWCGCAGCTCTAACTGGGAAACCAAGTGGGAAGTGAGCGTCGTCCGTGACGGCCCTTCYTCTGGATACGGYCGCTACAAGATTGTTTGGGACCAAAACGGTTTCAACAAGMGYAARAGCWCCGTTCCTGCCGATYTGCTRCCTGCAGGTCAGTAAMRTCTGAGTTACCYACTAAGRAGCCAGCGCGTACACTATTTTTGTGTCGCGCTGGCTTCTCCTTTGTTGTTGTACGCTCCTGCTTCTTGCWGGRTGGTGGGTGATGRCAGGGAATGGRGCGYCTGGCGMAGKYGRWMKTGAAGGAKCCRWRGTTGCRCTGGAACCGGAAGRYCCWTCCCRAGYSRAYCGYATKCTCTCAGTMRASTCRGAWTCYGTWYTSAATGKWGAGRTGGAGCGCACMRAAGAGCCTTCCTTKGCRACGRACGAKGCCAACCTMGGYTGGACTGGGCACATCACTTGGCCCGATGGTTCGCCCGCGGCTGATGTCGTCCTACGTGCCCGACACCCGAAGACCGATTTACCAGTTTGCAGTGCGCGCAGCGATGCCGATGGTCACTACACCCTTTCCCTTGGTGAGCCCTTCGATGGATTTAAGATTCACGCAGACCTCGATTTGAGTTGCGATGGATATACCGCTAAGAATCCGGAGTGGCCGCGGGCGAAACCGACCTTCCCCTATGCGGAGATGGATATTGTCCTGGAGCGCGGCACAGCCTTAGAAATCAAAGCCATCTATGCCTCCGATGGCACCCCAGCCGCGGGAGTTTGGATCAATGCAAACTGCGAAACCGAATGGATGCATGAGGTCTGGGGGCAAACCGATGCGTTTGGCTTGCTCACCGTTTATCCGCCACATCGGGGACCGTGGGCATTCATGGGTTTAGAGCCAGGCGTTGCAATAGCACCGGAAGCCACCTATTGGATTAAGCCCGCCGATGCTGGCGTCACCTTGCCGTTTATGCATCTTCCACAAGCGATTCGTTTGCAAGCACAAGACATCGAATCGGGAGTTGTCATCGCTCATGCGAGTTTTCACGGTGCGCGGATGCCGGACGATGTCCGTGAGGTACCCGAACAAGCCTATACGGAATTGCCGACGCATTTACCCTCTGTGGAAGGCGCTTTGAATGACTCCCTGGAGAACCCTGGCCGTGTCTTTGTCAAAGTGGAGGCCGAGGGTTACTTTTCAGAAGTCGCGGAAATTGTTTTAGATGCGCCGCAGATGCACGCCATCCCGATGATTCCCTTGGAGAAAGTCGAAGTGGTGGTCACGCGCAAGGGTAAACCGGTGGCCGCAAAACTTTCCATAGGGTTTAATCGCCATCCTCTGCTTTACCCACCGGGTGCTTCCAGCGAGATTCTTTCCCTGCAACCGCAGTGCGCACCACTTTTACGCTTTGAGGTTTTCGCACAAGCTTCAAGCTCAATCCAGCTCCCAAAGCTCACGGCTCCAACTTCGCCACAGAGTTTTGATTTGTGGATCAAGAGTGATGGCCTTTCCAAATACTTCGGAGTGATTCAGCGCGATGCCTTGCCAGTGCAACCTTGGGCTTTTGAAATGGAACCCTTGCAGGGCGAGGTCTTGGTGACGGTGGTGAACAAAGAAGGGCTCCCTCAGGCAGGGATCAATGTCCACCTATCTTCTTCCCTCGAAGAAGACTATCGCGATGCCGCCAGTATCGCAGCAAAAGGGCTGGCCAGCCGGATTCAAATCACCGATGAAAACGGAGAAGTGAGTATTTCTACTCAGGCGCCTTGCCTTGTCGTGGCGAGCGTCAGTCAAGGATGGAACTCCGTAACCGCTGAAGGGCGATTAGAGCCCGGAAAAGCGCTTCATTTAGAGATTCGAATAGAAAAATCTTATGACCCGAATGAACAGGAGGCGCTGGAAACTAGTGGCCGCGTTCAGTTCGAAGGCGCCATGCCAGAGGGATTGACCTACGATGCCCTTTCTGTCTCCATCACCCCCGATTTTTTTATGGGGGAGTATTTGATCTTCCTCGATGAAGATGGCGCCTGGTCTTCCTCTATGCCCGCCGGCAGTTATTCGTTAAACCTAAACGAAGATCCTAACGTGAATCTTCCTGGCCATACGATTACTTTCGAAGCCGGTACTCAAGAAAACCTTCTGCTATTGCCTTCTCCAAGCGGATTGCTGTTGAACATTCGCGAGTTCGGAAGTGGAAAGATTCTCCTCGCGGATGACGTAGACCTCTGGATAGATGGTCAATGGCTTGCTTGGATGGAAGCCTATGCCGATGGCTCCGCGGGCAGCCAAATCCTATTCGCCGACCGCGTGGAATACGATGTTGAGAAGGAAGGCTATATTCCGGCATTCGGAGTCGTGAATCTACGCGAGGGTGTCATCACTCAACACGAGGTGATTCTTCAGCCAGCGCGAACCATCCGTTTTCTCTATCCAGCGAACGCCGCCGATGAAAACTTCTTGCTGTGGTTGGACCCTCCGCAACGAGACCACCCATTCCCGGTTTCATTGACGGGGGATTTGTGGAGTAAGGCGCCGATCGATAGCTGCCGCTTACAGGCCATCGATAAAGATCACCATCCGATTGGCCCAGAGTTCACCGTGCAGCCAGGCCTCGCCGATTTAGATCTCCGCGTTCCACTGTTCGAATAAAAAACACCCCCTACCGCCGAAGCAACAGGAGGCTGGAACATTCATTTTGCTTGGTAGCAAAGCAAGAATCGCTTCCTGCTTAACACCTCACTTTCCATCTTTTTTATCACGTTTAGGCGGACGGGCTCCCTCCTCTGACGAATCAGAATCACCTTCGCGATTTTTGTCGCGTTGGTTGCGTGCGCTCTTCGCAGCCTCTTCTTTCTCCTTGGGAGTCATCCACAGAGTATCCCACTGACGTTGCGCACGGCCATCGAGTGGCCATTCCTGCTGTGACATTTTGAAAGAACCTTTGGAATCATACCACCATTCCTGCCAATCGGCAGTGCTCGAGCCGACATCGGCACCGGTTAAAACCATCAGGGAGCGTTCGGCTTCCTTCATCATGTTGCGTACACCACCGCGAGCACGCCCACCACGCCCCGTGGTCTTGGTGAAGTCGATGATGGCCTCAACAGCATCTTTATGCCGGATACGCCCGATGGCGCTCACTTTAGCTTTCAAGACTTCACTTGATAAGGAGGACGTTCCAACCAATCCATCGGTCAAAATCTTCAGGCACTTCTTGTCGGCCTTTTGTCCGAGAGCATAGGCATAGGCCTCCGCAGCCTTTGGATCCTTGGTGATTTGCTTATAGGCTTTAGCTTTCAACAATAAATCTAAAGACGACTTATCGGTGTTGTAACGCAAGGCTTGCAAGCCTGCCAAAACCACATCTTGCGATTTCGACTTCAGAGCTTTCGCAGTTTCCTTGGTGACTAACTTGGATGGAATCAAGCCAACCGTTTCCAAAGTGGCGACGATCACTGCATCGTCCTTGCCCTTCAACGCCTGTTTGATTGCCGCTGCTGCTTCTTCGGCAGAGATCTCCTCGATGACAACCTCAGGGGCCTCGGATGCATCGGGTGCGGGCGGTTCCGGCTCCTGAAAGCCAAGGGGGGCGAGCGAAACAACAGCGAGTAAGAAGGTAAGCATTTTGAAGTGTAGGAGCCGGGGGCTCGCCGGCTAATCACACCCTAACCCCGACCACCCCGCGGTGGTTCTGGCTCAGGTAGAGGCTTCTACAGCCAATAAACTATCCCGGAAACGCTGGWACAAATGCTCCGGGTCGTGTGGGCCAGGTGCGCCTTCTGGGTGATACTGCACTGAGAACACGGCCTTAGTTTCGTGCTTCAGCCCAGCGACGGTTTGGTCATTGCCGTTAATGTGGGTCACCACTAGCCCGGTTCCTTGCAAACTGTCTGGATCGACAGCGAARCCATGGTTTTGGGAGCTAATGTCAATCCGGCCATCGGCGGATTCCACCACCGGATGATTGGCGCCGTGGTGTCCGAACTTCATTTTGAAGGTGCGACCGCCAAGTGCCAGGGCGAGGATTTGATGTCCCAGGCAAATGCCGAACACCGGTAAATCGGCAGCCACTAACTGRCCAACCGCTTCAATCGCCGACGTCAGCGCCGCCGGATCTCCGGGACCATTACTTAGGAATACTGCAGCAGGTTTCATCGCGAGGACTTGTTCCGCACTGGTGTTGCACGGCACCACCGTAGGTGCAAAACCGCAGCTGACTAAGTTGCGCAAAATGTTGCGCTTGATACCGAAGTCATAACACACCAATGGAATCGCATCGGCGTGAAGCGTGGTGGGCTCCCAAGTGACGGAGTCGGGTAAACCTTCACTCCATTCATAAGGTTTACTGCAGCTGACTTCGGAAGCAAGGTCACGGTCGTCCAAAGTGGTATGCGCTTGTGCCAGAGTTAACAAGGCATCGACGTCGTCTGTTTCGGTGCTCAGGATGGCACGTTGCGCACCCTTGGTTCGGAGTAACAAAGTTAACTCACGCGTGTCGATCCCTTCCATAGCCATGACATCGTTCGCGACCAGGTACTCCTGCAAACTTTGCTCGGCGGTCCAACWCGAAGTGCAGCGGCTGAGTTCGCGCATGATCATGGCGCTTGCCCAACAACGATTGGATTCGTCTGCAGCGGCTTGGCAACCGTAGTTTCCAATCTGCGGGTAAGTCATGACAATCGCCTGCCCTTGATAGGAGGGGTCGGTGAGAATCTCCTGATAGCCGGTCATTCCAGTATGGAACACCAACTCAAAAGCACGCTGGCCGGAAACGCCGACGCTGAGGCCGCGAAAAACGGAGCCATCTTCAAGAACTAGAATTGCCGGTTGAGGGGAGTCACCCATTGCGGGGCATTATCGCCCCTGCAGGTACTTTCGCCAAGCTTCGCTTTGAGTCTCTAGCGATTCTCCCTCTGGACCCGAAAAATTGGGCCGTGGATTCTTGTCTTTCCTCTTCTGGCGGTCGGTCAGGTGCTTTTTGCCGCCTGAACCAGGGGTGATGACGCGCTCCAGCACATCGGCCATGACCAGTTTTTGTTGGGTGGTAGCTATGGCGCCATCCTCCAGGGTGGAACCTTCCGTGACTGCGATCCCAGCACCATTCAAGGAAATCCCGGTTGGGGGAGGACAGCCAGGTCCACCAGCTCCACTGCCGCCGCCAAGCACAAAGGAGGCACGCAATAGTTCGGCAATCTCGGCCAGAATGTCTGGGTAGTAGCGGCCAAGTTCGCCGAGCAGGAAGGAAGCCCGGCGATGCATTTGAATATCGCGGCTATCGATGAGCACATAAGCCCAGCGATAAAGAGCGCCTTTGGTGTCGCGGTCCAGCAGGTTTTGTCCAGCGGTGCGGAAGACCCAAATATCTAGGTCCTGCATGCTGGTTTCAAGCAAGAATTCTTCCAGACCTTCCTCGTCGAGCATGGTGGCAAGGTTGACGGCAGCCCAACGCAGTCCTGGATCAGCGTGGTCCATAGCTTTGACCACATCTTCCATGCTCAGGTTTCTCCAGTAACCAATCCCAGTTTTTTCACTTTCACTGACCATGGCTCCAAAAATCAAAGCACGATGGCATCCTTCGGCGGCTTGCAAACGTACCCACAATTCTTCCGCGCGTTTACTGACTGGGAATCCTGGTGGAAGAGGGTCAATGCGCGCACCCCATGGCATGATGGCGGCAAATAATTGTTCGCGGTTGAAACGGTTTACGTGTTCCTTCATCAGCCGTTCAAACATGCCGCGCTCGCCTAAGCGTTTGACCCAGGAGTCGTAATCTAAATCACGCAGTGGCTCGAGCAGGGCAACCTCTTCCGCGCTATCGGTGAGTTCGGAGATTCGCTGTCCTTCGGTGCGTAGAACACCAAGCGAAGTGCGCACCATGTAGCTGCCGACTTCGGTGCCGCTGAGGACTTGCACTCGGGTGCCATCGTCGAGGCAAGCGAGTGGTTGTTGAAAGAGGGGCGATGCGAGTAGAAGGATTGCACAAATCATTTTGAAATTCCTAAAAGGTATAGACGCCAGGCCTTTGATTTATCGGCTTCATTGACATAAACAATGAGTTCGCCGTCCGCATCGGTGCGCGGTGGAATCTTGGCTTGGCCGCCAAGGGTGTAGACGTTCTGTAAAGCCCTAGACACGCTGCGCATCTGGGATTTGTTCGGAGTGCGGACTTCAAGGACGGAACCTTCGGTGACGGAACGACCGAAATCGGTCCCTGCGGTAGTGGCGTTCGGTACTGGAGTGTCGCAACCACCGCCACTGAGACCGCCATTGATACCGCCGGCAAGATAGTAGCCCTCGGTAAGGATGAGTTGGGAGATCTCTTCCGCAAGCTCCGGAAAAGCACTGCCGTATTCACCCAGCATGAATGCTGCACGCAATTGCATGCTCTCCTTTTTCGCCATGACCATTTCATAGGCCCAACGATGCAGCGCACCGCGCGGGTCAGTTTGAATTAAAGACTGAGCGCTGGTGCGTGCTACCCAATCATTCTTATCTTCCAAACTCATGTCGAGCAGAAGGACTTCCATGTCCGACTGAAGTTGAATCCCTGCAACCTTTGCAGCAGACCACCGCAGGGTGATGTCCTTCGATTTTGCCGACTTGCGCCAATCGCTCAAGCTAACCCGACGTTTGTTACTGGAGCTAGTCTTCGAGATTTCACCTTGCAGAGCGCCGACCAGTAAGGCGCGTTGACCACCTTTTGCATCGAGCATTTGCTTCCACAACTTATCGACGCGAAGGTCGCGCTTCGTTTTTGAATGCAAAGGATCCAAACGTGCACCCCAGCCAGCGAGTGCCTCAAAAATCATCTCTCGATTGGAGTCGGTGATGGGCTCTTGCAGCAAGCGGTCGATTAACCCACGCTCGTTCAGTCGAAACACCCAACTTGCGTAATCTAAATCGCGCAAGGGGGCGAGCAGTGCGATTTCATGCGCACTGTCGAGGAGTTCGACGACTTGTTGGCCGGAGGTGCGGAACTTCCCGTGCGGAGTGACCACATGAAAAGAATCGACCTCTACTTCTGGAAGGACTTGCAGGCGGGTGCCATCGTCCAGGACTGCGACGGGTTGTTGCAGTAGAAGGCTTAAAAGGAGAGTGCTCAGCATGTTATTTGGTGGGGTAGGTTTTTTCGTACCAGCGCACCCAATCGGCACGCTTCTTGCCCGGGTTGGCGCCGGTGATGGTGGTGAGGTTACGCCGGATAGCTCTTCCAACCACCACCGAAACAACCCTAACTTCCAACGCAACGCCTTCGACTAAAATCGAAATGCGTGGATCTGCAATCACTGCGGAGTTTGCGACTTCGACATCGAAATCGGTYACYGCGGAAATYTGKCGGCCAATGAAAATGTTGCTGCGCGGGGCGACCGCGGAACTTTCACCACCTAGGGCGAAGATGAGTGCTTTGACCACGTCTTGCTCTTCGGAGCCATAGTGCGCTAAATGGTTCGCAGCAAGCACACGGTCTTGGTCCTTGCCATGACGCCATAGTGCAATCGTCCAACGCCCCAAGCTATGTTGCGGGTCGATGGAGTAAACCGCATCGGAGGCGGCGCGGCGCGCACCCAAATCCTTTTCTTCCAAGCTGGAACCGAGTAAGCGGTGCATCAAGCTAGTTTCGGTTTGACGTTCGGCCAAGCGGGCCGCAGCACGGCGCATTTCCGGGTCCTTGGACCTTAATGCCTTGCTTAAAGAGGACAGACCAACCCGTCGTTTGTAGGCCCCACTCGAAGCACTGACTTCGCGCATGAGTGCGCCCGTGAGCAATAACTGCTGTTCATTCGATTTGGCTTTTTGCAAACGCTTCCATAACTCCTCGACGCGTTCCTCGCGGTCCATTTTGCCAGGCAGCGAATCCAAGCGCTTGCCCCAATCTTCGACCAATTGCTGGTATGCAGCCCGATGTTCCTTTGGTACTTCCTGCTCCATTAAGGTGCTCAATAATCCGCGCTCGGCAATCCGTTTGAGCCACAAGCTGTATTCCATTTCCTTCAACGGTGCGAGCAAGCGCAAATCTTCTTTGCTATCCACCACCGAAACCACCGGATCCAAACTGGCATCGTAGCGGCCAAAAGGGGTGCTGAGGTGGCGCTGCCCGGCTTGAGCAGACCCCTCGATTTCCACCCGTGTACCGGATTGGAGTACTGCAACGGGCTGTTGGGTGGCGAGAAGGAGTAGGGAAAGGAGCATGAGTGAAGAGCTAGGGTTTAAGACTGTTGAGGCAACCAGACTTCGAGATAAAATTCCATCCAATCACTGCGCGTGCGTTCGGTGGTGGTGCCAGCCCAAAGGTCGAGCGCTTCCAACAAAACAGTGAGTTGCCCTTCTCCATAACGCTTCACCGTAAGGGTGTCGTCGTAGGTTAGGAGGGACTTGTTTGGAGCGAGATGGTCGATGTTCACCTCCTCCTGTTCCGGCGCATAACCGGGAATGTCGAGCGCGTTGCGATTCACCGCTGACACCATGCGAATCTCACGTCCGGCAAACGTGTAGGTTTCGCCCAAGCGATGATCCCATGCCGACAGCGTGGTCATTAAGGCGTGCAAGCCATCCGCTCCGCCATAAGTGCCGAGGTTGWAGGCCGCCGCAATCCGATGTCCCTCTTTTCCTTGGATGAGATTCTCCATCCAGTAAAGGCGTGCGGAATAGGCGTGCAAAGTATGCGCGCCCATGGCTGCAGCATCGCGCGCAGCTTCGGTGGGGTCCGTTAAGGAAGCTTCGAGTAAAGTTTCGCGAAGAGAAATCTCTTGCTGGCGTCCTGCGATACGCCCGGCAATGCGACGTCGGACGACGCTGCGACTACGTAATGCCTTGCGTAAATCGCTCAGCTCTACTTTGCGGTCATTGTCATAGTTCGAGCTTCCACTGACTTCTTGCGTCAAGCGCGCACCCGCCATGACCGCTGCAGTGAAGTCTTTGCGATTGGCTTCGCGCCACAACCAGTCGACGCGATCCTGCACCAAAGTTTTTGCCGGAACCGGATCAAGTCGGCGTCCCCAAGCTTCGAGCAAGCGGTAGGGGAGCATCGCTTGTGGCTCTAAAGCAAGCACTTCCAAACTTGCACGCGCCAGCTCTTCCAGTTGGCCGGCGCGGGATAAATCCAGCAGCCACGAGGCATCGTCCAACGCGCCGGTCTGATGCAACTTGCGCAACTCCACTACCTGTTTTTCGCCGTCGATGATGGCCACCACYGGGTCCAGYGGAGTGCGGTAAATGCCATAMGGCGTTTGGATAGAGCGATCGCCAATCGTGGCCGACTCACACTGAATCTGCACCCCWSCCTGCGTCACCGCAATCGGAAKTTGCGGGGYTTGAARYGAGAARGCTAGAAGAGTGGAGGCAAGGAGCCACACCATGGCTCTACTTTAGTGCAAAGAATGTGCCGAAAGCGCGATTTGAGCGGCCAGRAAGCCACCGCCGAAGCCATTATCGATATTCACCACGCCAATCCCGGGAGCGCAGCTGTTCATCATCGAGAGCAGCGCCGTAAGTCCTTCAAAGGAAGCACCATAGCCCACACTGCTAGGAACCGCGACCACCGGGCTTGCGACCAGYCCAGCGACCACTGAAGGGAGCGCACCTTCCATGCCGGCGACCACCACTAAGGCATCGGCCGTGCGTAATCGCTCTAARTGGTGCAAWAGGCGGTGTAGTCCGGCCACGCCGACATCGACCAGCATTTCGGTTTTGGCGCCATGCCAGGCCGCGGTGACCTGAGCYTCGGCGGCTACCGGWAGGTCAGAAGTGCCGGCGCAGACAATGAGGACGTCACCCTTTGCAGTCGGCTTYKGGTCSCGAAACCAAGTAATGCAACGCGCTTGCTCCGYATATWTTGCTTCGGGAAGTACCGCYTGYACWGCYTCAAAWCKYKSCCGATCYGCACGCGTYARKAGYAACTTTGAATGCGCYGATGCRATYGCAAGCGCAGCTTCTGCRCATTGCCCTGGAGTYTTCCCTTCGGCAAAAATCACTTCYGGCGCRCCGCAACGTAACTCSCGATGCGTATCYGCCATGGTTTCCGCWGTACCSGTAAATGGYAATTGCGMTAACTTYKWRACTGCATCGTCAATCGAGCAGTTTCCGTYTTGCACGCCTTGCAAAAGTTCCTCGAGGYTTTTTCGATCCATATCTATCCGGTSGATGCCACATCTAGATCCAAACCATCGACCAAACCGCGACGYAGTTTCTCGCCGCCTAAACCGGCAATCATGACCGCGTTATCGGTGCAGTATTCYGGYGGTGCAAACTCGGCAGTGAAYCCGAATTTTKCAGCTTCTTTGGCCATGAYGGCRCGTAATCGCGTATTGCASGCAACTCCACCGCCGACCAAAACSCGCTTRATKCCGGTTTGCTCSACYGCGCGACGGCATTTCCGAGCCAAGGTTCGTGCCACAATCGATTCGAAACTTGCACATAAATCTGCAATGCGATCGCGGCTAATCATCCACGGGTCCGAGGTCGTCCCGCCCGGTCCTTTAATCGTGTAAAGCAAAGCGRTMKYYRTKYYKRAAMMMSWAAASYYMAAMKMCWGYSSTGSAAYMWKSGGYWYWKKRAATKKRAATKYAWSMGGGTCKCCYWWTKSRSCAKYTTYWTSWATSRMTRKTCCACCGGGATAASSSAGYCCCAKSATTTTRGCRSYYTTRTCMAAAGCTTCTCCGGCGGCATCGTCCCGCGTGCTGCCAAGCAACTCCATAGAGAGTGCATCGGTAGTTTTATACAGCGAGGTGTGGCCACCGGAAACCACCAAGGTGATGTAAGGGAATTCCACCTTCTCCAGTGGCATTAATGCGGCATAACTATGTGCCTCAATGTGGTGCACACCGACCAGCGGTAAATCCCATGAAAACGCCAATGCCTTGGCTGCCGTGGTGCCAATCAGCAAAGAGCCGAGTAATCCCGGTCGATGCGTCACTGCGATACCACCTAAATCCGCAGGCCTTAATCCGGCATCGGCCAGRGCTTGTTCGACCACTGGGCGAATCATGCGTAAATGCGAACGGCCTGCGATTTCAGGCACGACTCCACCCCAATCCGCATGCTCGTCAATCTGGCTATGAATTACCGAGGACAAAACTTGATTGTCCGCGCCAACAATTGCAGCAGCGGTTTCATCGCAAGAAGATTCGATGCCGAGGACTGGTTTATGCAAACTCATGAACCGAGTAAGGTACGATTCAAAACCGCGATGGCCGTTTCCAAGAAACGGTCCGGTGGGGGCTGCACATTTGCCGTTTCMGGRAAYGCCGCCTCCATGGCTTCTCGATATTTTGCCGGCGGGCGATTGCGACGTTGCCAGCTACGAATAAGACGGTCTTCTTCTGCATCGGAGATGACGGCCAGGTCCGGTTCCAAGCAACCSGCAAGTTGTGGATTGAGATGTCCTTCCAGGATATGTCCAGCGGGAGTGATGTAATAACCTGCAGTGAATTGCATGGCGAACTCGCCGGAATCATATTCGAARACYTCCTGATAAATCCCTTTGCCATAAGTGCGYTCRCCGACCAACACRGCAAAACCACGTTCACGCAATGCCGCTGCGACCACTTCACTGCCAGARGCGCTGCCRCSATTGACSAGTAGGACCAGCGGCAATCCGAAGAACTTGCCATCGGCGCTCTTGGCGAACCGGCGATCGGTGGGGGCATAACGGCTTTCTAAAGAGCACACTAAATGTCCATCGAGGAAACGCCCTGCAACGCCTACGGCGCTTGGAAGTTGGCCGCCKGGATTCCATCGTAAATCTAAAATCAAGGCCTTCATGTCGCTGCGGWTTAAGCGTTCTAAGGCATGATCTAAYTCSRCCAGAGTGCTTTGCGCGAAAGAGCGAATATGAATGTKGCCAATCCCGGATTCTGCATCGACCATGCGCACATCGCCCACGGTAATGGTGGGGACCGCGCTGCGCTTTACGCTCGCAGTGAATGTCGTGCCATCTTGGTGAGACATCTCYARGACMACCTCAGATTCGGCTTCGCCACGCARCAAGCCAGCCATGAAGCTGCGATCCATTTGCTCMACGGGGTGGCCATCGATGGTTAGGAAGCGATCTCCCGGCAGAATGCCTGCWGCTTCCGATGCCCCGCCCGGCTGTGGATACARAACCTCGCCACGTCCATTAATCATGACTCCKATGCCCACTAAGACGCCGGAATTYCCTTCTTGGAAGCGACGTAARTCTTCCGGYCCAAARAAGTCKGCATARGGGTCGCGCARRGATTCCAGCATGCCGCGCGCGCCATTGCGCATGAGCGCCTCWGGCGAAAGYGGCTCCACATAATCCTCGCTAATGGTGCGGTGGACCGTGGCCAGGATTTGCTCTTCGGTGGCCTGGGAATAACTGGTTAACCATGGCCCAAGAAAGTGCTGCGTAGCCAGAATGCCCAACGACGCCCAGAAGGCGCCGAACAAAATACTTTTCAGGTGGAACGACCGGGATTCGGGACGCATTMCCCGATTCTACTTGGGACGCTCTCCTTTCGTATGGNCGCRAGNNGCYGTGGATTGAAATCGTTTGCCGCAAGGCRCGCATCGAAGRCTGWARTGYTGCTACWGYMGAGATGAAGCAACGCCGGGGCCGATGATTTCGGCTGCGGAATCGCCGCCAGACTAAATCAGAGTTTCCCTTGCCCGGAGGCTTAGAATACGCGCTTCCCTGCCMTCGTCTTGACCTTGAAAGCCATGGAAATCCGTTACCAAACCGAGTTTTGCGCCGCACACCGCCTYTTCCGTGAAGAGTGGTCGGAGCAACGTAATACGSAAGYTTTTGGCATTTGCGCGAACCCCAATGGGCATGGCCATAACTATCAGTTGAGCGTTTCRGTGCGYGGSCCGATTCAGGAAGAGACTGGCATGGTCATGGACTTTCTTGCGCTGACCGCTTTGGTGCAAGAAAAGATTGTGCGTTGGGTGGACCACCGCAATCTAGACATTGATGTCCCTTTTTTGAAAGGAACCATCTCAACCGCCGAAAACTTGCTCGTGGCTTTTTGGAAGCAACTGGAGCATGGATTGCCGGAAGGYGTKGYCTTAGCTTGYCTYTCGCTRGGGGAGAGCCGTGATTATTCCTGCCACTACTATGGTCCTGAACATGAYTGAACAAAACCGCGAAGACGACCCACTCAAGGATCAAGTGCGCGCCATGTTGGCGGAGTTAGGGGAGGACCCTGAGCGCGAAGGCTTGCGTGATACTCCCAARCGCGTGGCGAAAAGCTTGCGYTTCTTGCTCAGCGGAGAGGASCAAAACTTGACTAGCGTGGTCAACGGTGCACTCTTCGAGGAAGAGGTCGATGARATGGTYYTGGTGCATGACATTGAGTTCTATTCCATGTGCGAACATCACATGCTTCCGTTTTTTGGTCGGATCCATGTGGCTTACCTGCCGAARGGCCGCATTATTGGACTTAGTAARATTCCACGCATCGTCGACATGTTCGCGCGMCGYCTTCAAGTGCAGGAAAGACTYACCGTCCARATTGCAGAGGCTCTGCAGGAAGTMCTGGAGCCGAAAGGAGTTGCCGTGGTCAGCGAGGCTTCGCACCTATGCATGATGWTGCGCGGAGTGTCGAAACAGGCCAGTCGTGCAACCGCCTCGTGCATGCTGGGYGGCTTCCGAAAAAATGCGCAGACGCGGAATGAATTCCTTAGCTTGGTGCGCGCTTCTTCGAATAAGTACTAAGGAAACTCTGATTAAGTCTGGCGGCGACTCCGCGGCCGAAATCGCTTGCCCCTGCGTTGCTTCATCTTGCCTGTAGCTACACTACAGCCTTCGATTCACGCCTTGGGGCAATCGATTTCCATCCACGGCCTCCCGCACCATACTTAATCAGAGCTTCCCTAAACGAATTTGCACACTCCTAGGAAGTAGCGAATTTCCTTAATTTCGCGCCCATCAGTCAAGGTTGCGTGATAAAGTCGACTGTCGGGCAACCGATAACATCCTCAAACTTCCCCCCTCGTCCCCCCGAGCCCCTTGAATCATTGTGCGTCAAAACGCACCGCGTCCCCTCCCCGCGTTGTTCGCGATAGTTGTCCTGGTTAGCGCCATGATGCTTGTTTCCTTAGCCATGGGCTCTGCCTCGGCGTCAAGTGGAACTCCTACCGTCGCCGCCGAAGCCTCCTTTGACGATTTACCTCGTTAAGGAAACGCTCTAGAGCTTTTCTAGTTCTCGCGAACTTCTTCCACAAACCGAAGCACCTGCGCTACGGCGTCCTCGGGTGTGAGGTGCGTGGTGTCTAGTCCAAATTCCGCACGCTCATAAGCGTTGCGACGGGTGGCAAGCAATTGCTCCATATTGGAGATGGCCTGATGCTGTCCTTCCGGCGGGTGCACACCGTCTTGTTGGGTGACGCGATCCCAATGGGTGAGCGAATCGGCGTGAAGCCAGATGGTGGTGCAAGTTGCGAGCAAACGTGCATAGGCATCGGTGTGGCTCACTATGCTTCCAGGAAGTGCAAGCACACCCTGTTCGTGCTTTAGTAGCCATTCATCGAGCGCGACAGCCTCGCGCCGCAAAAAGCCATCGCGACCTTCGGTTTCAAAAATCTCTCGAGTGGGCATGCCAGCTGACGCCTCCACAATGTGATCCAACTCCTGGAATTGCACATTGAGTCGGGTTGCAAGCAAGGGGCCCAACGTGCTTTTTCCTGCTCCTCGAATGCCCAGAAGTGCAATGCGGTCACTGGGAATGCTCTTGACCTGAAGGTCGCATAGTTGYCCCRATGGCAGCTCCAAAGACTGCGCGAGCGAAGCAAGTTTCTCCAGCGATGGGTTGGCTCTTCCGGCTTCAATCTCGACCAAGAAGCGGCGGCTGAGYCCGGCGAGGTCCGCTAGAGACTGCAGCGAATGCTTGCGCTCTAAGCGCAGTTGACGGACACGTTTRCCGAAGGAGCGGAGAAGGCGGGTGGAGGTTCGTGCCATGGGGGACAGGGAAATATACTGCCATCTCCTGSTTTGCCCAAGAAAAACCCGGCTGCTCCTAGGTGGAGCAGCCGGGTTTTWGAGCGRGCCCTWYCGGTTTACTGGAAAGTGACCGCAACCACGCGTGTCAATGCTGGCTGGAACAAGTCCCAATCGTATGCCTGYAAGTGTGCRGTMACACCGGCGAATCCAGCMGGCACGTTAATCGGAGGACTGGTGTAYTGACCTTCTTCAGGAGTTCCGAAGTCACCCGACTTGTCCCCGTTGGGGGTCAGCAAGCGTGGGTTTCTKAGGTTYACCTGCCAGCTRCCATTAGGCACGTTGTTGACTGCACCAGCRGTGAAWCCGTTGTTGGTGCCGTAGATGTAAACCGGGCTGTTMGGAATRCCCCAGCGRGTRGTCAGGGTCATWGGTGCGCCAGCAGTGTTGCCGGTTACGAACARGGTSACRCCTGGGTCRATSACTTGMCCRGTKTCGGTGTTCGAGTTRCGCACAAAGCCGTTGCGATCTTCGATGACCTGGAAGTAGAGGTCRGTGCCATCYGGAAGGGTATCCAGAATGCGGAAGACCTGCTGCGCCATATCACCGGGGTTTGGATCAATCTGGACGTCAATCAGACCACCAATGTTGAGGTCGAATCCGTGTGGGGAAACGATTTCCTCAAGCGTGGTTCCGACGTACCAGTAAATCTCACCACCGCCACCTGGGGACAGGTTGGTGGCTTGCATGGTGACATCGGTTTCCCATTCGAAGGGACCCGAAACCAAAAGGGTGATCGGACCAATGTCTTGGGCGGGTGGAGCATAGATGTCTACGCGGCCGACATCGTTTCCACGATTAGGAGAGCCAACACCAACTTCCAACTTGTCGGTTTGGTTGAGGTCGCCGACTTCGCCGAGACTCCATCCAAAGTTACCCGTGGTGCCGTTGGTGCCGAGCGCAGAGAAGAGCTCTAGCTCACCAGCATTTACGCTGAAAACGTTCATCGCACCGCGCTGGTTGATTGCGCCTGGGGAACCAACCACCAAGTCACCGTAACCATCGAAGTTAGTGTCTTGGATCATCAGGACGGCGTAGCCAAACTGGTTTCCATTTCCAACGCCAGAGAGCTGCAGTGCGGTGGTGAGACTGTTTCCATCCCAAACCGCGACATCGCCATTGATGGTGTCCGGTGCGCCGGCAGCATAATCGCCGATGCCGTTTCCTAATGCGTCGTATCCGCCAGCAACACTGTAGCCAAGGTGCGCGTCGGCGATGGATGCGAATGGGTTAGGCAGTTGCGTTTGATCGCCGAACTCATCAAGGATGACGGCAGCGCCAGCATTGGGCGCGAGGTCATTGGCGAAAGGTGCGCCAGCAATCAGGGCTTCTGCAACCGGGCCGCCGATGCCTTTTCCACCACCGCCAAGAACACCACCGCGCGCAAGCGACCACCCAAGCATTTCCATGCTGCCAGAAGTGCCCGAGTAAATGTCTGCAGCCGGAGTGGCAGCGCCAGCTGCACTCATGGTGTAAGTCAGAACTTCACCGTCTTGGAAGCTAGCACCCATGGCGCCGACTGCAAGATCGAGATCCGAGTCGCCATCCATTTCGAAGGCGGCGAGGCTGAAGCCAAACAAAGCACCGGGGGTTGCACCAAGCAATTCGGTGGTTAGGCTTAAGCTGCCACTGAGGTTGTCCCAGGAATAAATCCGCACCAAACCAGTGAAAGGGCCATTGGCGGTGGAGGCGAAAGGTGCGCCAACGGCCAATTTGAAGAGGCCGTCGCCATCGTGCATGCCGAGGGAGGCGAGCGAGAATCCAAGTTGGTCAGCAGCRGCAAGGCCGTCGATTTCAGCAAGGATGGTGTCGTCTTGGCCGGAGAAAATGGTGACCAGACCAGCGTTCTGTGCAGCTCGGTCGGAGCCTACAGAAGACACAGCGTAATCGTCGTAACCGTCTGCATTCCAATCGCCTACGCCAGTGAGGGCGGTGCCGAACTGATCGCTTGGGTTGGCCCCAGAAACGTCTGTCCAGGCCACCCAATCTTGTTGGGCAACTAGAGGGGTGAGCAGAGCGCCCATAGTGAGCGCGATGAGTAGGGGATGGCGAGGTGTCGTCATGGTTCGTGCCTGGTGGCTATCCAGGTGCTCAATCCTACCTCATGTTGGCGCCTCTTCTGCGGCTTTCTTGCGCTGAAATCTGTGGAATCGGCAGTATCCTTGGCTCATGCCCATGCGCGCCCGCACCCTGCTGTTGCTACTTTCGCTTCTCCTTCCTGGACTGGCCTGTGGTGGGTCAGAGCCCGAAGCCACGGACGATGTCAGCCAGACTGCGCAAGGGTCTACCAATCAAGGACTTAAGTCGCCTCTCACGCCACCTCCTGCAGGCCAAGAGAATTTAGCGGAGATTGACCCCACTGCCATGGGATATTTGCGCGTGGTGACAACTCTAAAGGGCAAGCGGGTTGGCAATGTCCCTTTTGACATTCAATGGCTCGAAGAGGGCAATCCAGCCAAAACTAGTAGTCGGGTCGGCCCGAACGGCGAGCATTCGGTGCCGTTTGAGCACGGATCCCAGCTGGTGGGCGTAATTTTCTCTCCGACTTCTACGACCGCTCCCAAAGGTGTGGAAGATGGCACCATTATCTCGGGAAACCGCACCTACACCATGGAAGTGGAGCTGCAGCCTTGCGGGATTGTCAGTGGAGTGGTGCTCGACGTCGAAGGCAACCCTATGCCTGGGGCTAGTGTCTTGGCTTTCTTTGAATCTCCTGAAAGTCTGGAGACCAAACTCAATCCGTCGGTGCGTGCTTTCACTACCGCCGATGAGGACGGAAAGTTTCGCCTCGGCGGTTTGCCAGCTGGCCCGTTTTGCCTTGAAGCTTCCATGGAAGGGCAGACCACGATTTGGCGCCCGTGTGGTTTGATTACCGCGGAGCAAGAGCACGCCGATTTGGAAATCATGATGGAACCCGCCATCATTGTTTATGGCCAAGTCACCAACCAGGATGGCGATGGCGTGAAGCACGCTAAGGTCACCGCCGGTCGTCCGAATCGTCGCCGCAATCGACGCAACACACCAAACCCGATGGTGTTTCATTACAACCCTCGTGGCATCAATGTGCTCACCGAGTCCGATGGCACTTTTCAACTGGTTGGCGTGCCAGAATCGCAGCGGTGGATGATTCATGTAACCCATGAGGAATACAAGCGCAAGATTCAGGGTTTAGAAGCCGGTCAAATCGATATTTGGTTGGAGTTAAGTAAGGGTGCTGATTTACGCGGCCATGTGGTCGACGAAAACGGCCGTGGAATTTCTCAGACTCAAATTTGGATGCTGACCGATGAAGGGGAACCCAGTAAATCCACAGATATCCGCGGAGACTACCTATTTGGTGGATTAGACCCCATGGAGAAGGTTTACCTCATTGTTTATCACCCAGGATACGGCATGCAACTTCTCGGTCCGATGGCGATTGAAAATGGAATGCCCAATCTTGACATCGTGCTCACCGAAGGCTTCGTCATCGAAGGCATCTTGCGCGATGCAGAGGGGAATCCAGTCAGTGGTGCCGCAATCCGCTTGAACGGCAACTTGCCTGAGCCAAGCTTTTTAAGTGCACGTCTTCCGGAGAAATTCTTAGGCCGCAACGCCACCCTTACTGGCGCCGATGGCAGCTTCCGTTTCGACGAACTTTACTCCGGCGTGTTTACCGTGACGGCTTCGGTTCCAGGTCAGCCGAAGGTGCTTGCCATCGGTGTCGAAGCCGGTGTGACGCCAGCTTTGGACCTTCGGTTGCGAGACTGAATCAGAGTTTCTAAATCGGCTTCGCTTTCTTTTTCTTCTTCTTCGGCAGCAGTTGGTGCATGGCATAACCCGCCAACCAAAACACCGAAGTCGCGGTGTGCACCCACTTCCAAATGCTGCGCCATTCTTCATCGACGGCGACTTGCAGGAAGTACGCGCTGAACAGCATAGGTAGGAAGGAGATGCACAGTGCAAGCCCAGTCATGCGCCCAGGTTTTTGCTTCAAGCGAATCCGTTTTGAGGCATGCGCAATCCAAACGATGCCGAAGGATACGGCAAGTAGAGGCGCAACCACTAAGTGCAAGTCATGCGTGGCGCCTTGTAATGGGTGATTCCACACCGAGAACTCGTCGTCGGAAGTGACGAAGAACAGCATCCAGGCGTAAACCAAGCCAGTTCCGCCGACCAAGAGGTTGGAGGAATGATGGAACCAAGCTTCGGTACGGCTCACTTTTGATCCTTCCCTTTTTGCTTCTTCGGAATCGGGTGAGCCACAGCATGGGCGGCAAGCATTTCGCGAACTGCAGCGGTGGTTGCACGGGAGGTCAAGGTTGCGCCACTCACGCCGTGAATGCCTTTCTTTAGCTTTAGGTCGGAGTCGAGACGCTTGCCTTCAAACTGGGCGTACCATCGGTCGACCGGTTTGTAGTCGAGAGGCTCGGAGAAATTGCACACCACGATTTCTTCAATGCGTTGCTCGGCATCGACAATCATCATAATGGTTTGCGGTTTGCTACGCACGATGCGGGTGTCGAACCAAACACTGCGGCCAGCGATGATCTTGCCGGATTTCGATTTCGGCTGATACTCTGCATGCATACCACCGATCTTTTTAATCCCAGCAAGCCGAGCGACTTCTTTGCGCTGTACTTCGCTCCAGTAATGCGGAGTGCGCTCCACTTCCGCTTTACCATAAGCCACCACTAAAGCCTCTTCCTTGCTATGGAAGGTCTTACCGGCTCCCGAAAGAGCCAGGCATGTAACGGCAAGCAGNNGCGTWTKNCMTCGNGTWKSKRYKRSMWKNNGAYCWGSYSAKKRYSRATWYMMGCRTGYCSRMGGTGGTGTCGGCATCGGTGGATTGATCTTGGTAATCCAGCTTGAAAGTAATGTTGTCATTCGGCTGCCAAGCAACACCGATTACAAGCACGTCGACGTCGGTGGATGCGGAGGTTGCATCGAGCAGGTCGAAATTCTCAAAACGCACGAAAGGAGTTAAGGATTGGCCACTTTCAGAGTTTGCGAGTACGTCGTAGCCGCCTTCGAGGTACCAACCTATGAGGCCATCACTTGGCGATGGGGTAACGAGCTGGGAGGCATCGTCAATAGTCGCGTCGGCGTAAAGGAAACGCAGACGCATAGGACCACGGTCGTATTGCGCGTGAAGGTCGAAAATGCTGACACCGAAATCGGAAACTGCGCTGCCCTGACCGGAGTTGCCTTGGTAAACCGAAGCGCCAAGCAGGAGACCCTCGACGCCTTGCCAATCGATGCGCCCAGTGAAGGCGAAATCTTCGGCTGCCGAATTTCCGCCACCTTGACGCCCGCCGCGCAGTCCAGAAGCAGAAGGGGCAAAACCGGATGCATCGAAGCCGTTGACTAAGTAAGCCTGCCACGAAAAATCGCTGGCTTGGCCAAAAGTTCCCAATCCGTTTTCATGCCAAGTGGTGGGGATAATGAATCGTTCCACTAGAGGCCGCTGTGCCGACCAGAAGGACGTCGGGTCGTGGTTCTGGTTCACAAAGCCCATAGGGATGAGCAGATTGCCTCCACGGAAATTAAGTGCTTTGGTAAACCGGCCATCGATTTGAGCAAACTCAATCGAGAGTTCGTTGCTGTGTTCATACTCCACTTCCGAAGAGAAGGCCCAAGTGTCATCGAACTCATAACCAAAATACATGACCACGCGGTGGAGGTCCGCTTCGTCGGTCATGCCGGAAGGTGCTCCACCATCGGTTTTACTGTTGAAGTTGAGATATTTGACCTCGCCATAACCGCCGAAGGAAAATCTAGAGAGGGGACCTTCATGGCTGAGAGGGTCCATGTTTTCAGACAGCAGGTCGATGCGGCGGGCAAGCTCGGCATTGCTTGGCGCATCCGTGTTTTGTTGCGCGAAACCAGGATTTGCGACTGCAAAGCTTAGGCCGAGGGGAATGAGGAGACGGAGGTTCATGGGCTGCTTTGGTTGTTGAGAATGAGAATCAGTCTCATTAGCAGGGCGCATAGGATAGCTCGGTCAGGCAATCGTGCAAGCCAAAATCCCGAATCTTCGGGCGCTTGGGCGAAAAACATACATCGGCGTGGTTAATCTTTGCGCATGATTGACCAGTGGTTATTGGAACGGCGTGAAGGGACTGCTCAGACCGAGGAGGCCATCCGTGGATTTGTCTCCGGAGTGGTCGATGGCACCATTTCCGATGCTCAACGCGGCGCTTGGCTGGCTTTTGTCATGCTGAATGGCAYGACTGCCGAGGAAACCGTGTTCCTCACCACCGCCATGACCGAGAGTGGCAACTGCCTGACATGGGATGGACTAGCGGGTCCCTTTATCGATAAGCACTCCACCGGCGGGGTGGGCGATAAGGTTTCGTTGATTCTGGCTCCACTTTGGGCGCACCTCGGCAAAAAGGTACCCATGTTGTCAGGCCGCGGGCTGGGCATCACTGGTGGCACTTTAGATAAGTTGGAGTCCATTCCGGGATACCGTACCGATTTGGAGTTGCCGGCTTTACGCTCGGCGCTGGAGGAGGTCGGATGTTTCATCAACGGCCAAACTCCGGATCTCGCGCCCGCCGACCGCATTCTTTATGCCACGCGCAATGAAACACAAACCGTGCCGTCGATTCCGCTGATTACGGCATCGATCTTATCGAAGAAGTTGGTTGAGGGCATCGACCGCCTGGTGCTCGATGTGAAGTTTGGCAGTGGCGCTTTCATGCAGACGCGCAAAGACGCAGAAGCGCTTGCCAAGTCCCTGTCCGAAGTCGGCAATGCGGCGGGGGTAGAAACCGAAGCCATGTTAACCCCCATGTCGGAACCGCTCGGTCGCGCAGTCGGCAATGCGGTTGAGGTGGAGGAATCCATCGCCACTCTCCAAGGAAATGGGCCGTCCGACCTGGTGGATCTGGTGGTGGCTTTAAGTGGAGAGGGAGAAACCGCACGCGCCGCCTTAGCTGCGGGTAGTGCATTCCCGGTGTGGCAGCAAATGGTGCGCGCGCATGGCGGTGATCCAGAAGCGCCGTTGCTCGGTAGTCCAGTCACTGAAATCGTCATCCAGGCAAGCCAATCTGGCATCATCCAACAATGCGATGCCGGTGACATAGGACGTGCTGCTTTCGTACTTGGAGCGGGGCGTCGACGTGCCGAAGATCCAGTGCATTTCGGGGTTGGACTGATCCTTGAAGCCAAGGTGGGCGACGTCGTCCAGGCCGGTCAGCCACTGTGTAGGATTCTGCATGCGGAGAAGGGTTTAGAAGAGGCCCGCCGTTTGGTAGAACAGGCCTACCGAATTGGCTGATTCCCCTTCCCCTCGCCTTGTTCCGCCCGTGGACAAGACCGCCATGCAACCGTTACGCGTCGTTTTCTTAACCGAAGGCGAGGCTCCGCCGGAAGCTGTGGTGAAACTTTTGGAGCACGCCTCCATGGTGGTGGAAGGTCGCGAACTCGACGCCTTTTTTGCCGAGTTGGACATGGGTTTTCCGACGCCAGATTTACTGGTTGGAGTCGGCGGCCAAAGCTTGGTGCAAACCCTGCGACGCCATGAAACCACGGCCTGTCTGCCTATCTTCCGATGGGGCAGCACCGCCACCACACCTTCTGGCTGGGATGGCTCGGTAGTCCGCTGGAGCGAAGCGCGTTTGTCCGATGTCGCCCTATGGCTACAACGCTTAGCACCTTTCCCTGTGGTTGCCGAAGCGGAAGAAAGTGATCGTCGGGAGCATCTGTTTTTGCGTTATCTCGCAACCCGTGGCACTGCAACTTTAGCCGATGCGAAAGAGTTTGGGGTCAAAGCGCCGCATGCTGCTTTACGTCGTTGGATGGAACGCGGTTGGTGTCATGGTTCGGTGCAACACTTAAAGGCGACCACTGGTTTGTTAGATGTGGTCGGACGTGAGCGTTTGCATATCGATGAACTCCTGACTCCGCCGGGCCAGACGGTGGCGGTTAAGAAAAAACCGGTGGAGCGCAGTGGACCGAAAGTGAACCCGTCGGCCGTGAGTGTGGAGCGGCGCGGTGCCTCGAAACTGGCATGGGCAACCATTGCGGTGTTGCTAGCGCTGGTTGCATTCCTGTTTAACCAAGCCGGCGGTGTCGACTGGATGCGCGGTTTCTTCGCATCGGAGTTACCGGATTTAGAAAGTGTCATGCAAGACCCGGTCGCCGATGCCGAAGCACCAGCGGCGGAGGTAGTTTCCTCAAAAAAGCAAATACCGACCTTGCCCGAGCTCTATTTGGATGCTCGGCTCATGCGCCCATTGCTTGAGATCAGTGCGAACCTGGATGGCCGCGTGCAATGGAGTGCGTCGGAAAAAATAACCGTTGTGGCTGGATCCGAAGTAGGCGTGATTACACAAGTTGCAGGTGTGGACCGCAGTGATCGTTTGCGAGATCTGAAACGCGACATGGAGCGCGAACTTGCCGTCCAGCAAGGAGCGGCAGAATTGGATTGGCAAAAGGAGTTAGTTGTTGCCGTTGAAGCCGAGCGCAGTAAAACATGGGCCTTGGTCTCTTTGCAGCGGCGCTTGCCTTCCTTGCAACAAGCTTATGCGCAGTCGAAATCTTTAGCTGAAGAGGGCATCTTAAGTTTTCGTGAAGTGCGACCCGACTGGGATGCGCTATTAACTTTGGAAGAGAGCATTGCACAAGCAAAGCAGGAAAAGGAAGTCGCGCAGCAATTGGCGGCAAAGTTGCTGGGCCGTGGCGCCCCCGACTTAACTCAACAAGCTTCCTGGACGACGCAAAGCAATGCCTTRCAAGTGCAGTTRGAGGAAGCGCAAGCTACCAAGATYCAAGTGCCGATTTTGGTCGAYCAACCCGGTGACTTTGAACCTTTGCTCGCCTCSGGGGAAATCTGCCGTGCSGGACAGGTGATTGGATTGTTGAGCCCGCAGARYGGYGGTTACTTAGAAGCGGTTTTGGCYACCGCAGAYTGGAACCCGGCTTATCTGATTGGCGGCGCACGTYTRCGTCGTCCACAACGMTCYAGCTGGATGCCCACGCGWATTTTGTCGGCMTCCTCSGARCCAGACGGCCTGACTCGATTACGCCTGCGCTTGCCGGTAGGCTGGTTGGACGATTCCCTGGCCATGGCCGATGCSGATCAYCAACTTTTGGAGCTGCGTCTCACTGCGCCGGYGCCSACTKYGCCGGTTTNTTCCSRAANAAGCGGACCAACTCTCCKCCGAATCCAGCGTAAAGCCACCAAGATGAAAAAACTTCTACCTGTTGTTTTGTTAAGCGTCAGTTTGACCACCWTSCCTTCTTGYGTGCTYGCYGCGGGYGTGGCKCTTGGTGCCGGWGCSATGTATTCSCTRGGYGAAGATTCSGTGCAAACTTATCTCGAYGCACCGATGACCGATGTCTTCTCCGCTGCGCAAGCCGAGTTCCGCGATCGTGGTTCGATTGARTTRYTGGARGCTGGYAAYAAGGARAGTTTCATGCGCGCCAAGGTGGAAGATGYCGARGTGGAAGTGTTTTTCACGCGYATCACCGAYAACACCACCGAGATGGTKATCAAGGCKCGCAAGTGGTCGGATATGGCTCCCGACTTRGAGTTGGCKGGTCGCGTGTCGGACCGGATTGCCTATCGCGTGAACCGCTAAGCCCCATGCCGGTCAACCCTAAGCCGGAAGATTCCAAACCGGAAGAATCCGCGCCGCGCCTTGAACGCATAGACGACCGTCTTTTCTTGGTAGGGGACGATGGCCGCATTTGTGTCGACTTTGTCGACGGCCCGATGGGATTCCGCCGACGTCATGGTGGCGGTCGTGGTCAAGCGGTGGCGAAGGCGGTCGGACTCAAAGGTTCGAAAACTCCACCGCGGGTGGTCGATGTCACCGCAGGTCTAGGCCGCGATGCCTTCATCCTCGCCACCTTGGGGTGCCCGGTTCTCGCCATGGAACGTCACCCCGACATCCACGCCCTGTGCGCCGACGGCCTCATACGCGCCCTCGATGACCCCGACACCGCCGATGCTCTCGCTGACCGCCTCATCCTTCATCAAGGCGATGCACTTCCCTATCTGCAAAACCTCGCAGACAGCCCTATCGCGACCTTCCAGCCAGATGTCATKYWSSTRGACCCCATGCATCCGCCGCGTCGAAAAAGCGCCCTACCCCGTCTAGAAATGCGTTTATTCCGTGATTTGGTGGGGGAAGACCTCGATCAGGTTGAGCTACTCCAAGCGGCCCTGCAATCCGGCATTCAACGCGTGGTGGTCAAACGCCCAGCCAACCGCGAGCCAATGTTGCCTGGTGTGGTGTCGTCGATTCCAGGCAAGACGACTAGATTTGATATCTACTTGGCATCGTCCTAAGTAATCTGGCGACTGGTACAATCTGCCTTTCACCGTTGGTGTGTAGCCATGCAAAGCGAAGAACTAACCCTGCTGGAAGTCCCCGAGCCCGAAGCGATCCGCGATTGGGCTACTGAAAACGGAATCCTCATCCTGGCGCACAGCTATCAGGATGGATTCTTGCAGGAAGCTGCGCACTTTGTCGGTGATAGCTTGGAGTTGGCGCGCAAAGCTGCCAGTGCCGGCGCTGATGCGATTTGTTTCGCTGGCGTGCACTTCATGGCCGAGACCGCGAAAATCTTGTGCCCCGATGCCCGCGTTTTCGTCCCCGACATGGACGCCGGGTGTTCGCTTGCCGAGTCGTGCAAAGCGGAAGACTTGATTCGTTATCAAGAACACCTGACTAAGAAGTTAGGCAAGCGTCCCGTCACGATTGCTTATGTGAATTGCACCGCTGCGGTCAAAGCTGCGTGCGACATCATTTGCACCAGTGGTAATGCGCGTCAAGTGGTGGAATCGGTGCCGGAAGATCAGCCGATTTTGTTTGTGCCGGATAAACACCTCGGTGGTTGGCTCAACGAGACTCTTGGTATCGACATGATCCTGTGGGATGGTGCCTGCGAAGTGCATGAATTGTTCTCGGTCGAAACCTTGAACGTAATGAAGGCGGAAAACCCAGGTTCGATTGTGTTGTCGCACCCAGAATGCCCGAAACCAGTGCGCGATGCATCGGATCACATCCTTGGTACTGCTGGCATGTTGAAGATGGTCAAGGCTGCACAGGGGGAGACCTTCCTGATTGGCACCGAAGCCAACTTGATCTACCGCTTTGAAAAAGAAGCGCCGCAGAACACTTATTTGCCGGCCCCTGGAGCTTCTTGCGCGTGCAACATTTGTCCATACATGGCGTTGAATACCCCGGAAAAATTGTGGAAGTGCTTGCATGAGCGCGGCCCGGAAGTGACGGTTGCTGCAGAACACATGGAACCGGCACGGCGTTCTTTGCAGCGTATGCTGGATATCGTTTAACCACGATCCGATTGCGTTATTGCATCAAGCGGAACTCCAAACGGTCCGCCTGATGGAGAACCGAACCGGTGGTCATGTCGCCATCGAAAAACWTNACSSGCCAMRNNNATARCGRKCKKGMNACCKTCRRCGWSRWSRWNCACGNAVCAMKYDCSANGWCSWGNNAAGSSAMGCGGTGATTTTGCCGACWGGCTTCACCGTGCTGACCTTRCTCTTGGTGTGYACTTCCGCAGTGTAGAAGTAAGTTTCTTGGTTGCGCTTCTCCGGKCCATACCAGGTGTTCTCCACRCCAAYRCCGGCGCCGCGCCAAGARAAGAGCTGCGGGAAYTTRCAGCCCCATTCCTCTAGTGGGACATACTGAAAGCGCTGCCAAGTTTCTGGAGCGACTAGGGTGACGTTTTTTCCGTTYACGCTGGCACGGGCAGATGAATTTAAGTCGGTCCGCTGCARGTGCAACTGCAGGGCAGGGTCACCCAAKACTGTGTGGTTATAGAGTTGGTAGAAATACGCTCCAGACTCGTTTTGGCCTTTRTCTAGAACCGCCACTAAAGTACGGTTTAGAGCYTTGCGCTGCGCTTCRCCYAAKGTRTCTCCGCTAAGCARGGCATTCCACATCTCGCTGCGGAAYAAATCCTGTTGCGCAATACCGCGTCGGGTATTGCCAATGAAAGCGACCGCTCCGTTGCGCAGTAATTGTGCGGCCACCGATTTWCGYTCTGGATCTTGGTCCAAAGAGGCGGTGCTGCACCCGGCGGTTTCTACGATTGCGGGGGCGAGTAAAGTCGACGTATCCCATGCGTAGGTTTGGCCCATGACCGTCCACATCGCGTGGGAGCCGTGGATGATGGCAGCCACTTCAGTTAGCGGGGAAGTGTCTTCGATCGGTGCATCGCCTACATGATGACCGABGAATTTYAADCCRGAAGMTTCCATCGAYKCRCGRCTGGTGKYYTCCCAYTCGGCAGTSGCRAARGTGYGRTCCCAGCTGCGGTCYGGRAARTCATCRCGCGCRAAWCCTCGGCAKGCRAGCAAGGTTGCGGMGWYTARGTCRRYRGCYAAAAAACGTGCATGGGMRAATTCGAGGAAAGGGTCGTCATCGGTTTGTGCRTAGGGGAGGTCGGARACKAGGTCYGCATCGATGCCYTNGCCGTCKGCAATGATGGCCATSGGSAGKGCATCGGGCCAGCCGACTAAGCAKAGGTATTGCGGKTGCTGTTTYGCRGCACGGATATAGCGTTGCAGTTCGTCCTGGATTTCCTCAGTAGTGGGCGACGTCAACCACAGAGCTTGGCCGCGGGCATTTTCATCGGCATCGACATCGACGGTCCATTGCGTTTTGGCTAGTTTGATGACATCGCCGGTGTAAAGCTTCTCCTTTGCTTTCCCTATGCGAGTCCACCATTTGCCAGTTTCAGCATTCTTGCCAAGCTCGAAAGCAGTTTTTCTTTTGCCGATTTTGATGACGCCTTTTGAGTCTTCCGCATCAAAGCGACGCTTCCATTGCGTTTCCATAGGGAGAGGTGCCACCACTCCGTTGCGGCCGGCAGCAAGAAGAGTTGCCGATAGCGCCAAAGCTTGATTTCGTTTTTCGCCTTGCAGTGATGGGTTCACCAGTGCCAAGTACTCCACCGGTATTTGATTTTTAGTCATCCATTGGGTGACCGCCACCGCATCTTTCAGTCGTTTGATTGCAACGGTATCCAGTTTTGGTACTTTGCCTTGACCGATGAAAATTGCTTCCTGGAATCCAAGATCTTTACACGCTTGGTTCACCGAGCGACTTAACTTTCCCTTCTTGCATGGAAAGAGCGGATGCTTTAACCGAGCAGCGAGAGCAGATGCGATTAAACCGGACCCTTCTTCCTGAGGGTCGTAAAACACCACTCCTTCGCTTTTTGACCAGCCGAGTTTTGCAACCGCAAGTGCTGCGTCAGTGGCGTTGTTTGCCTCCAAGATTTGCAAGGAGGGAACTGCAGGATGGGGAATCGATGCTGACTCTTCTCCAATCCAATAAACTTGGTCCGGGGCATAGCGTGTAAGGAAATCTAAAACCTCTGGACTCCATGGCGCTTCATTAGATACCGCCAGAACCATGGGTTCGCCATTGCCTAAAACGCACGCTGCTGGAACCGCGGAAAGGAAGGCATCGTCCTGCCAGGAGGCTTGGTCGGCCAGGGGGACTAGAAAAATGACCCGCTCTTCTTCTGCAGGAGAAAGCAACAAACCGAGCAAGACGCACCACTTCAACATGTTTTCATTCTAGGGAAACTCTGATTAAGTCTGGCGGCGATTCCGCGGCCGAAATCGCTTGCCTCTGCGCTGCTTCATCTCGGCTGTAGCGACACTACAGACTTCGATTCGCGCCTTGAAGCAAATGATTTCCATCCACGGCCTC
The DNA here is from genome assembly GCA_002746235.1 of Planctomycetota bacterium. Lineage (GTDB taxonomy): Bacteria > Planctomycetota > UBA1135 > UBA1135 > UBA1135. Next base: position 8,109 of record NVWJ01000005.1, on the reverse strand, counting down.
CCACGCCAGACTTAATCAGAGCTTCCCAGGTCGGGAAAGTACACTGCACGCTCTCAAGTAGGAATGAATTTCGAAGGCCCACTGAAAAATGACTAAATCCAGCGAACCACGTGCATCTTGGCGTGAAAACATGCGCCGTGTCATTTTCTTAGCCGACACTCCGAAGGGTCGCACTTTCGATGTCCTGCTCATTCTCGCCATTCTTGCGAGCGTGACTGCGGTCATGTTGGAAAGCGTGGCGCCCATCCGCGAGCAGTGGGGCGATGTCCTGTGGTGGGCCGAATGGATCTTCACCATTCTTTTCACTTTGGAATATGCAGCCCGTCTAGCCAGCGCCCGACGTCCACTTAAATACGCGCGAAGCTTTTTCGGTGTGGTGGATTTACTTTCCATCTTGCCGACTTACTTAGTCATTCTGTTCCCCGGCGCGCAATACTTCATGGTGATTCGCGTGCTAAGAATCTTGCGCGCCTTCCGCGTATTGAAACTCGCTGCGCACGTGCGTGAAGCGAATGTCCTCATGCGTTCCTTGGCTGCTAGCCGACGCAAAATCACGGTGTTTCTTTTCGCAGTGTTCACCATTACCGTGGTGCTCGGTTCTCTCATGTACCTCATTGAAGGCGAAACCAACGGATTCGATAGCATTCCGCGCGGCGTTTACTGGGCCGTGGTCACCCTGACCACGGTTGGATACGGCGATATCGCTCCACAGACGCCCTTTGGCCAATTTGTGGCTTCCTTAGTTATGGTGATGGGCTACGGCATGATCGCGGTGCCGACCGGAATCGTGACTGCAGAAATGACCGTGGCTGCGCGTCGCGATGATCGTGAGTGCGATCACTGCGGCGAACGCGGACATGCAAGCCAGGCTGGTTACTGTCGGACTTGCGGCGGTGCTTTGGAATAAGCGTAAAGGAAACTCTGATTTAGTCAGTCGGTGACCCCAGCGTTCCATTGCGAGCCTTGAACCTGGAGATTCAGACCTTCAACTTCATTCGCTGAAGTAAGGTGGTGCATGCTCAAACTCAGCTCTTATCGACCCATGACTGCTATCGGGGCAATTCTTTTTCTGCTGGCCACCCCAGCTTTCGCGCAAACCGTTGGCGGCGGTTCCGAACAACTCTATCAATGGAACGGCGGCAGTGATTTGGACTCCTTTGGAGAATCAGTCTCCACTGCCGGTGATGTCAATGGCGATGGCTTTCCCGATGTGATTGTAGGGGCGTGGGCAGCCGACCCGGGAGGCCTTGCGGATGCCGGTTCGGCTTATGCCTATTCCGGCGCCGATGGTTCGCTGCTTTATCAATGGGACGGCGCTGCTGCCGGTGACAACTTCGGTTACTCGGTATCGGGCGCTGGCGATGTCAACGGTGATGGTTTTGCAGATGTCATCGTTGGAGCATGGGCAGCCGACCCTGGTGGATTTTCGCAAGCTGGCTCGGCCTACGTTTATTCCGGCGCAAATGGTTCGCTGCTCTATCAATGGGACGGCACGGCAATGAATGAAGCCTTCGGCATTTCCGTATCGGATGCCGGCGAGGTTAACGGCGATGGTTTCGCCGATGTAATCGTGGGTTCCTACTGGGCTTCACCGGGCGGCTTGGCGTTAGCGGGATCGGCCTATGTCTATTCTGGCGCAAGCGGTTCCCTGCTTCATCAATGGGACGGTGCAGCTACCTTTGACCGCTTCGGTGTTTCCGTATCGAGTGCCGGCGATGTCAATAGCGACGGCGCCGCTGATCTGATTGTGGGCGCGCACACCGCCGACCCCGGTGGTCTTTCCAGCGCCGGCTCGGCCTATGTTTATTCGGGTGCCAATGGCTTGCTGCTTTACCAATGGAATGGCGGAGCCGCTGACGACCTATTCGGTTTCTCCGTCTCCGATGCCGGCGATGTCAACGCCGATGGTTTTGCCGATGTCATCGTAAGTGGCTATGCAGCCGACCCCGGTGGTTTGAATGTTGCGGGCTCGGCCTACGTCTATTCCGGCGCGAACGGCTCGCTGCTGCACCAGTGGGACGGTGAAGCTGAAGATGACCTTTTCGGATACTCCGTTTCGGGTGCCGGCGATGTTAACGGCGATGGTTTTTCCGATGTCATCATCTCGGCATATGTAGCCTCTCCCGGAATGCAGATGAATGCTGGCTCCGCCTACCTTTATTCCGGCGCGGACGGCGTGCTGCTCTACCAATGGGACGGAAGTGCTGCTTTTGATTTCAACGGCGTCTCGGTTTCGGCGGCAGGAGATATCGATGGCGACGGTTTCGCCGATGTGATTGTGGGTGCTAACGGAGCTGACCCCGGAGGTTTGAATGCTGCTGGCTCGGTTTATGTCTACAGCTTCCACCCTTACCTCTTGGCAAATACTTCCACCATCCCGGCAGCAGCCGGTGCCGTGCTCGATCTAACCCTAGACTTCCCCGACAGCGCAGCTTTCCAGGATTACATCACCCTGATGTCGATTACCGGCACGGGTCCGATTTTCTTCGGCGTGGGCATTCCACTCAGCATCGACAGCTTTTTACTCGACAGTGCAACCGGGGTCTATCCCTTTGCAATTACGTCCAATCTGCACGGCACTCTCGATGCCTCCGGCAATGCAAGCGCCAGCATTACTTTCCCGGCAGGAGTCTTCAACTTTGCGATTGGCCGCACCTTCTGGCTAGCGGCAGTCTCGCTTCCAACCGGCCTACTTCCAACCCATAGCTCCGTGGTCGTGGCGACCGAGATTGTGCCTTAGGGTAGTTCCGACTAAAGCGAAACCGGAAAGGTGTAATGCCTCTCGCGTCCGTTGTAATAAAGGTCCACTGCGATTTCCCACTCACCGGGTAAATGCAACAGCATGTCTTGTGCAACCCACTTTCCGGCGGAAACATTTCGCATGGTCGGTTCAGCCAACAGATGAACTCTAGTTTTGGGGTGGACTGCAGTGACGATGACATCGTCCAGGTCCACGCCCTCAATGCTAAGTTCAAAATCAAAACTAACATTGGCTTGGATCGGTGCCGGCGTCGTGGTGTACTCAATCACTACCGTGCCATAGCCGTGCTCGGTGCGCGAAGCTGAAGACGCGCATGAAAGGGGGAGGAATACCGCAAACAAGAGGGCCAGAGGGGCAAAACGCATGGGCCGATTCTAGGAAAACCCTGATTTGCTAGAAACGCGATTCCTCACCGAATGCGCGGCCGAAAAAATATCCCAAGATTTCATGCATGGAGTAGGGGCCGAAACCCATTGATCCTGCGAAGATCATGACGATGCCACCGACCTCCCCAAATCTCGATGCCCTACTCGCTCACAGCGGGTGGGTGCGAGCTTTRGCACACCATCTTGTSGATGACCCCGCCTCTGCMGACGATGTCGAGCAAGATGCATGGGTCACCGCATTGGAACGCCCGCCTAGCCATGGTGGGAATCTGCGTTCCTGGTGGAGCTCGGTGGTGCGMAGTAGTGCMGGCAAGGGRTGGCGTGAACAAAAACGTCGCCGYGAGGTRGAGGARTCCATCGCAAATCGCGGGTTTGATCCAGCAGCYAACTCKCCGGAGTCYTTTACGCAACGCATGGAAACTTTCCGCCGTTTAGCTTATGCGGTTTCGCAGTTGCCCGATCCTTATGGAGCCGCAGTTTATCTGCGTTACTTCGAAGAGATGTCGGTGCGCGAAGTGGCGAAGCAGCAGGGAGTTCCCTTRGCSACTGCGCAATCGCACATCACCCGCGGCTTGGAACGTCTGCGCGGAAACTTGCAAGAATCCCTCGGTTCGGATTGGCGTCAATGTTGTCTGGTCTTCACGTTGCCCTTGAAGGCAGCGTCTTGGTTAACCCTCGGCMCCACTGCCATTCTTGCCATGAACACGAAGACCTCTGCTGCAGCAATGGCTGCTCTGCTATTACTAGCCTCATTGACCGTTTGGGCTACGACGGATTCCGCACCCAATTYTGGTCAGGACCATGCGCTCGCTTCAGCAACTCTAGATGCAASCAWGGYRCCTCCAGTGGYYGAAGCCRRTGCGCTAGAACCTRCAACCGCRCTYACTCCACTKCCCCAGCTCGARCGCGAAAAYCAAACTGCMGCRCTTGCTTAYGAAGGYCCMTTYTTTGARGTCATCGTCCGCGATGCAYAYAGYTTGGAAGTTTTGCCSTWYGCCACRGTTTAYTTAAYCGACCCCAGCACCTGGAATCYCGAGCAAACCCGCTTTATGCGCGAGCATCGTCCTGATCCGGTGCGGGCCGCAGAGCTTTTTGCKYYAGATTTTCARGCSAATGCAGACGGCGTAGCAAAGATCCCAATCCTTCCYGGGCAGCTTAATCTAAACGCGGTTTCCGGAGATCGTTTCGCGCAACATTGGCAAGCCGATGCMSCKMARGAAGGCGATGTCGTGGAGTTRCTCGCGGTGCCGGAAATTTCTTTCGATGTTTGGGTGAAGGACGAGTCTGGCCAGCCCGTGGCTAATGTCGCGATTGGGTTTGAAGCCTCTCCATTGCTTTATGCAACGCATCCAGCGCGGCAAGTGAAAACCAATGAGCATGGCATTGCGCATTTCAGTCATTTGGAAGGGAGAATGAAGCCTGAGAATAAGGCGGGATGCACCGTGGCAATGTTGATTCCTTGCAGCACACCACAAAATCAAGAAGTGTTGTCCCATGAACTCCATGGTTCTACGTTGACGTTTACCTATCCGCAAACTGGCACAGTCCGGTTGAAGGTTGCGAGCACCGACGGGCGCCCGATTCGTAACGGTATTCCAATCACATTGCAGCTTCACAAGGAGGCTTCTGGGATCATTCAATCCCAGTCGAAGTTCGCTGCCAACCGCCAAGTCAGTCTGCAACGCAGTCCCATGACCCGTTATGTCGTCGATGGCATGGTTGAATTTGAGGCGGTCGGACTCGGAACCTCACTCACGGTATCCACCTTCGATCGGCAAATGATGACTTACTTCGTGCAAGACTTTGCCGGCCCAACCCAAGCCGGCGAAGTGGTCGATGCGGCACTCTGGTTTGTGGGTCCATCCACTTCGATTCCTCTGCAACTAGTCACCCAAAACGGCGTAGCCCATGCAGCGGGGTGGGTAAAGTCTTCGATTTCTTGGGTGGATGCAGGTGAAACCCCGATGGGCATGGGCATGGATTTATTGGTGGAGGAGAACGGCTTTGCCACCTTAGGGTTGGCTCCCGGCTCCGAAGAAATTAAACGCCTGCTGCTTACGGTGGGGCCGGAAACCTTAATAGGTACGCCTCCTTCGGTTGTGCATTTGGGCATGACCGTGTTGGAGGATTTGGGGTCTGCATCGGAGAGGCCTGCGCTTCAGTTAGAAATCGGTGGTCAAACTTTACTCGCTGGGCGCATTGTCGATCAAAATGGACATCCTTATCCAGGTTGCCTTCTGCGTATTTATGTCGAGGAAGATTCTTTAGACGGGAAGCTTGCTCTTTCCAACTATTGGAATCTACAGACTGACGAAGATGGACGGTTCGCAATTGAAGCTCCCATCGCCATTACGGGCATGCATTACACGCTATTCCCACAAATCAAAGGAGAGCATTTCACCCGGCAGTTGGATCCGATTGCATTTACACCGGGCAATGCACAAGCCGAGTTGACCGTGAATCGATTGGGCCGTTTCGAAGGCCGAGTTTTGGTGGACGATGCCTCGCTTTACGCATCCATGCAGTTGCAGTTAGTCACTGGTGTTCCAAGCCAAGCTGGTTCTACTTATCAGTATCTTGAAATCGATCCACGCAATGGTCGCTTTCATTCGGAGCCGCTAAAAGATGCGAGATACACCTTGCTATTACGCAGCAAGGGAAGTTTTGAACGTTTAGCAATTCTGGAAGCGCCACGTCAGATGGCGACTATGGAAGGTGGAAACTTGCATCTTCCGGATTGGGATCTGCGAGGTCAGCTCTTTCCCCATCATTTAACCGTGAGTCTAGCCGATGGCCAAGTGCTGGAACGCATCACTCTTCGATTCCCGATGAACGACGAGTATGCATCCATCGAAACCGCCTCGGAGATTTCGATGTTATCGCGAAGTCCTTTGCTTGCCATGCAGGTGCAGGCGCCTGGTTACCGCATGAAGGAAGTGCTTTGCGATGGCCAGTCCACGGTAGAGCTTGGCTTAGGTCTGCGTTTACGAGTGCAGTTCAGTACGTCTCTTCCGCAAAGAGAAGGCTTGCTCTGGCGGCTTGCCATCGTGACCATAGATGAACAGGGCAATTTTCAACTGCAATCCGGCGGAAGGCCGTTCGTGGTTACCGCGGAGGAGGACCACGCGGATCTACGGGTTACGTCGGCAGGAGATTGGGCTTTGGTGCTTCAGGCAACCACCCTCGAAAACCTCAACGCCAACAATTTTGAAGGCGTCTACGAGTTCGATGGCAAGATCACTTACCCCTTGTCCATTCTTGAAGGCCAGCAGGTTCAAAAATTTGAGATGAGTTTGGATTCGGTCCAGCTAGAGCAGTTGGCCGACCAAGTTCTCGCAGATTAAAACTGCGCGAAGAAAGCCCAGATTTCAGCATTCGCGTCGATGTCAAAGTTGGTTGGCTCGTTCGGCATACCTGCGGAACCCACACCCGGCCAACTATGTCCGCCATCTTTCAACCACCAATAGTGAATCGGCGCACCAGTGCCTCCGGTGCCAACACTTTCATAGCGCTGTGCTTGGCCGCGGTTTTCGGCGAGGATCATATCGGTTGCGCCGTTTGCAATGAGGAAGGGGCGCACACTTGCGCGCTGGCTTTCGAAATCGGTACCAGAGATGCCGCTGCCCACGCCGCCACGGTAGGGGACATTGGTATCCAATTTACCATGCATAACCATCAAGGGAACTGGAGTTGCTGGAAGGCCACTGACACCGATGGAACCTGCGTTCGGCGCAATGGCAGTGACCAAGTCCGGCGCTTCCATGCCAAGGCGGTACGACATCATGCCGCCATTCGAATGTCCGGTAGCATAAACATGATCGAGGTCGACATTCCATTCGCCAGCAAGAGCTGCCACCATGTCGCGTACAAACTGCACATCGTCAATGTTGTTTTGCTCGGCATAACCGCAACAGTTACCTGCATTCCAGGTCTCTAAAAGATAAAGCGGTGGGCCGCCTAAGTTGCCGGTGCCTTCGGGGAACACCAGCAAAAAATCTTGCGCATCGGCAGTTTGATAAAGCTCGGTATGGTCGGCGGATAAGGTCTTTTAAGTTAGTGTCAGCGATCTTGCCGGCACTGTGACCATGAAGAGACGCATGGATGATTTTGAGTTCTTCAAGAAATTCTGCTTCATCCTGGTAGGCATTGGTCGAATGTTTTGATTTGTTTTCTAACTTGCTTTTTATGTCTATAAGGTTGCCTTCAAGCTTGTAGCGCATGAAGTAAAGCTTGCGGCGATAAGGCTCATTACGGAAACGTTCGGCACGCTCTTTAAGTACTATTTCCCCCAGTGCTTCATCTTTCGCCAGGCTGGCTGTAAATTCCTCGCTTGGCTGTGCCAGGTCGCTGGAATGCGTCAGTATGCGGCTGAGCTTGGAAATACATTTTATGTGATGCAATAGTATGGTGCGCGAATGTAGTCGCACTGCCATTGCCGTTGTTTCGGGTTTTACAAAGGGATTGCCGTCGCGGTCGCCACCTATCCAGGAGCCAAAACGCAAGAAGCTGGGAACGCGAATATCGGTTTCGCCGTAGCTGCGGCGTATGCCTTTTTCAAAATATCGGTAGATCAATGGTACTGCATCGAACAGACTTTCTTCGAAATAATACAAGCCGTTTTTGATTTCATCGGCAACCGTGGGCTTGAAGCTACGTACTTCGTCGGTTGACCACAAAATTTCGATGAGCGTGTGCAGGTCTGATGTAATGTCTGCACGCTGTTCTCTACTTAATCGCGTATCGGTCAGGTCTTCGGCCTTGAGAAAGATACGGCGCAGGGCTTCCATGATGGTGTGGCGTTTGGCTTGTGTTGGGTGAGCCGTAATGACGGGCATAAAGCGCAGGCGATCGAGCAGATGCTGAAGTTCCTGTTCGTTAATGCCATCGTTATGAAAATCGCGCAGCGTTGCTTCGAACGAGCCGGCCCATAATGGCCCACCTTTTTTAACTTGAACGCGACGC
>NVWJ01000004.1 GCA_002746235.1 Planctomycetota bacterium | reverse complement strand
GCGAATCGAAGGCTGTAGTGTCGCTACAGGCAAGATGAAGCAACGCAGGGGCAAGCGATTTCGGCCGCGGAGTCGCCGCCAGACTTAATCAGAGTTTCCCTAGGTTAGAAATGTTGTGGGTTCCGCGGCAAACGACGGACTTCTTGGGAAGAAGCTACCCGCGCAGTTGCGGTGAACTTATTGCTTCCGCTGCGACGAATTTCTACGCGAGTGTAGAAGGGGCCCTTTGCGTCTTTCCCTGCGAAAAGGAAAACGAAAGGCAAGGTCGTTGGGCTCTCTTCTTCTAGGAGCTCTCCCGCCATTGCAAGGCCGAGCACAATGCGTTGCTCAAACTCCGTTCGCTTGTCGTGAAATTCTTGCGTGTCAACGGCGTCGCGGGTGGTGCGCAAGGTCACTGCCCAGATGCCCATAGAGAAGACACTCATCATCATCACCAAAAGCATGGCATTGCCGCGCTTCGATTTATTCTTCGCTCCTATGCGTTGTTGTGGTAATAAATTCATGGTTGCCTCCAGACAAGAGTGACCGTGTGTTGATCATCGTCTGCAATACCGTCTGCAAGCTTGAGCCGCGTTTCTCCCCCGCGTGTGCGAGTCGCTGCAAATCCAGTCATTCCAACCGCAACAACTATTTTTTCTCGGGTAATTAGATCCTCACGAATAAGTTTGCCTTGTTCAAAGYTATAACGAATCCCTGGGTCGACACCGCCCTTGCTCAGCCCTGCCCGGCGTGCAGCACCCGTTTCTCGGCGAATCAGAATTTTGGAMTCGCTCTCGCGGCGCAGTTGTTTGGCGCCGCCAAGATCCATGGTGAGATAATCCACTGCGAGGTGGAGCTCGATGGAAGAATTGTTCCGATCCTGTAAGCCCAGAACGCCTTCTGAAAAAGGCTTCTGCGCACGCACGACTAAAGACATGACGGCCGCAAGGATGGTGACWACCACCGTCATYTCAACCAGAGAATGGCCCGAGTTCCGTGACTYCTTGATCATGATTTCGACCCTCTTCCTTTTTTGCCCTTCTTGCCTTTGTCATCCTTTTCAGAGCCATTGCCCTTCTTGGRATCAGGTTTTTTCTCGTGGCTGAAAATGACCGAAGCTTCGCTTTTGGAAAARCGACGTTTCATCTCTAGAACTTCTACGTCGTAGGGGCTCGACCCCTGGTTGCGTCTATTGCGAGCRCCTGGYTTTTTTTCCAAGGTAGCGGGAACCCCAAGCGTGCGCGCCATTTCTTTCGAATTMGGYACCACATAAAAGAYCGGGTCGCCYTCGCTCCAYTCCTCCAAACTATTCACTAGCTTGTTCTGCCCRCGATACATGGTGGCAAATCCTGCGACTAAAAGATTCAGRACCACGATGGCGCATAATAGCTCGATCATGGTGAATCCTCGATTGGAGGCTTTCWGTTGAGTTTTACGATTAAGGTTCAATGGATTGCCCCCTCCCGTCGGTTATTTTGCCTTCAATATCGCCCATTTCATCCAGAGTGAGWGATCCACCCCAAGAGCCACCGCCGGCRCGGATGGCACGRATTTTTAGGCGMCCGCGGGACTTGGCMAGAATCTTGTACTCAAAGGGGTCACGTTTTTTCAAAAACGTTTGGTGYARAAACCCTTCTTGGACCAATGCCTTCATCGATGGCGCAAAGGTTCCGTACTCCATGCGGTAACGACGTTGCGAAAGCCAAATGCTTTGCATGTCCGCAACCGCCTTGTTGACTCCGGCGTTTTCCAAAGTCGTCGATGATTTTGGAACACCCATGGTCATCAGAATGCCGGCCACCACAATGACCAACAACACCTCAATCATGGAAAACCCRYCGCGCTTATTTTGATYCGCGCGTGAGGGCWGCGCCGAGCTCGAACCTARMTTCACAGTTCGCCGTCCCCCWGGGAGGCTCTGTAGCGACGCGCGCGGTCCATGAGTTCGGTGAGAAGAATSGCATCGCCGCCGGAAAGAAWGGCTCTTTCRTATGCCGCGAAAGCTAGCTCCTGCTGRCYGTTGCGAAGGCGGATGTGACCGAGCAGRGTATATGCCGCTGGGTCTTGRCGATTCAGTTTCAGAGAACGTCCGACTGCATTCATCGAAAGTTCGTAACGTTCAYCTAAGTAATAGGCTCGGGAAAGATCCAACCAAACTCTTGGGTCGGYATCGAAGTCGAGCAGGAAAGTGCTCAGGAAMGAKGCYGARCTTTGGACTTCRCCWATCAWCAAGGCSGAACGWCCRATWGCGAGYTGWAGRGTGGAGCTCCATRCATCGGCRGSAAAGTTRCCRGTWCGCGAAAGAGCTTCRTGGTGYGCRCCGGACARTGAAAGGGAAAGYACCAAKCCTTCRCGCGCTTSGAARTTTTCTGGRTCAACTTCCATGGCGYTCGAGAAGTGTGCGACTCCATCGAGGTAACTGCCAATGCTTAGGTAGGCATCGCCCGCTGCCATCGACAAYTCRAGATTCACTGGGCGCGAACCAACCTCACTTTCTARGTAGGTGGCGGCGCGAATCGGATCGCCCATCGCATGCATGGCACGTGCGTAGGCTAGGACTGGGTCAAGTGCGCCGCGGTCTTTCGAAGAGGCAAGTAGGTAAGCCTGACTYGCAGCGCGCCAATCGCCAACGCTTTCCGAGACCATGCCGCGCAACATGTCGACGGCAGAATTATTCGGTTCCAGTTCAGCGGCTAAAGCGATCTCATCCTTGGCYGTATAGGCGTTGCCTTCACGGAAAAAGGATTCMGCAACCAGCARGTGCATSGARGCWGWKTGCGCATCTTCRGACAAWGCMGMSAGTTCCACSCGAGCTYTKRYGCTATYGCCSGCRGCCAARAAWCGWCGKGCMTTCGCCATGTGRASCTCATCCTGCTTGCGSYCGTAWGCRCCACTMGMAAYACTTGCATGRTCTGGCTCMGGCCACATGGAGCAGCTTGCCATAATCGGAAGAAGGGCKAGGGTYAGGTTTTTGAGCGACGTTTTCATGATGTYTSCTTAGCGSGAACCCACCTCTTGGAGCAGCTCCTCCATGATGCGGCGGTCCACYTCGGCACCAGAAAACTCMGGGACCAAGCCTTTRTGGACCTGGCCGCGRATTTTTCTGGCTTCGACCGAATCAGAATCGGCCTTGCCTGAATGCTTCAGCATGACCATCGCACTACCGTATTGGCCCTCTTTGGCCAAACCTCTGGAAGTTCTTAAGTACATGTCTTGAAGTAGTTTAGGTGATGCGCTGACCAGTTCTTGGAGCGCGACAGGATCCTCAGAAGAGAATTCCTCACCATATGTATCGGCATTAATGATGGTGGGGGTTAACAGAACGATAATCTCCTCGCGKTGCACGCCATCGACATCGCTACCAAAGGCATTGCCCAGGWATGGGATCGARCTGAGTCCAGGRACCCCCTTCTCGATGGTGRTGSTTTTCTCGCGAAACAGGCCGCCGATGATGGCCGTATGCCCAGATTTMACCAGAATGTTGGTGGTGAGTTCRGCGGTAATCTCAAAYGGCAAACCGAGAGTATTGAGTCCACCTTCCGAATCCTCCGGGTGGATTTCCATGCGAATCAAACCGTTTTCGCCAATGAAAGGACGGAATAACAAYCGCGTGCCRGTCTCAAGRAACTCGACTTGCTGAGTYGTTCCGGTCTCGGTGACGGTGGTCGTTAGRAARCCATCGCGACGGCCGAGAAGAACTTCGCCGCGTTGCTTATTCAAAGCCATGATYTTRGGYTGSGCAAGAACCGTGGTRTCAGTCACGGTTTGTAGCGCGCGCACAAAGGCTGCAACGTCGCCGCGGAARAAGCCGAGATTTATTCCRCCWTCGGMGACATCGCCAGTGAARTYGGTTTGCAGRCTATGCACCGAGTTCGCCATTTGATCGGCGCTGATCGGACCGGTAGTCACACCAAAACCATTGGAGCTTGCGTTRAGATCTTGAAASGCAAGGCTTTGAAGTACCGAGATATCAACGCCTAGTTCCTTGCTATAGACCATGTCAGCGGTGAGGATGATGGCTTCCACCATCACTTGTTGTGGCGCTGCATCGACCTTGGAAATCATCTCTTCGATGGCGCGCATGTTGACCGAGCTTGCCCGCACAAAAATGACATCGTTACTGGCGTATGCATCGCCGCCTGCGTTTTCAGCATCGCCTTCAATGCCAACTGCCGAAGATGCTGACGCAGTCACTTGTTCACCATCACCCAGCATGTCCTCGATAAGGTCTTTCAAGTCTTCCGCCCTGGAGTGGCGGAGCACGAACACCTTGGTTTCAAATACGACGTTTTCAATGAACAGGTATGAGCCGCGCTTGGTCGCTGTAAGCCCAGTGGCCAAACAAATGACTTCTATCGCCTCTTCGAAGGTCATGTCGTAAAGATCACCGCTGAACTTCGCGGTCACGTCTTGCGATACAACAATGTTGCGCTCGGTTAACAGACGTAGGGTTCCGAAGACATCACGCACATCTAAGTTGGTGCCGTGATACTCAAGGGTCCCAGAGCCGGTGTACTCAAATCCGTCGCCCGATGCTGGCGCTTCACTGGTGTCGGTGTTGGTACTGGAGGAAGGTAACGCTTCCACCAATGGTGTATTAAGGAGGTCCGCCAAATCGCTTTGTGTGTAAGCGTTCGGTGCTGCGACAAGCGCTGCGAGGACAAGGGTGATGATGTATTTCATGCGGACATCTCAAACAGAGGCAAGTACAAGGAAATCAGTAGGGCGCCAACCACCATGCTCATTAAAGCAATCAGGATGGTTTCCAGCTGTGCGGCAATTTTGCCCGCAAAGACTTCCACTTTGAGGCGGTAGAACTCGGCCAACTCGGCGAGGACTTCCGGCAGGGTTCCCGATTGTTCTCCAATACGGGACATGTTTTCAAGGAAGGAAGTAAACAAGCCTGTGCTTCCGAGAGCGTCGGAAAGGTTTCCTCCTCGACCGATGTGTTGCGCGACTTTCTTCATGGCGGTTTGGTAAACCGGGTTATAGCTATAGATTCCCTTCATGGCATCAACGGTTTCAAGAATCGGAACGCCTGCATCTAACAGAATCGAAACGTTTTGGGAAAACTTCTGCATGCTCGCCTGCACGATCATGTCGCCCACGACCGGTACCGACATGGTGAAGCGGCACCAAATCAAACCTCCTTTAGGTGTGGAGGTTATTTTCTTGAACGCAAAAAACGCCGCAGCGATATACATAAGGTAATTCACCCCGTTGTTGCGTAAATTGTCAGAGATCGCAATCAACATTTGCGTGGGCTTCGGAAGTTCTTTTCCAAAGTCCGCGAACATCGTCTCAAAAGTTGGSACCACGACCACCAGCATCACCGTGACTGCAATTGTGGCRACCACYGCAATGGTCATTGGGTAGGCCAAGGAGCTCYTAACCTTGGCGCGGAACTTTTGCGCCTCATCAATTTGTGCCGCAAGGTTTACCAGAGTTTGGCCAAGCGATCCCGAAATTTCTCCACCCTTGATGAYTTGGCACCACTCCTCTTGGAAGATTTTCGGGTGCTCCATAAARGCCTCGCTTAATGGCGAACCAGAAGCCACYGTRCGACCAAGCGCAGAGATYACTTCCGACAGYTTCTTSGATTCCGTTTGCTGCGACGCAATCAGAATCGCTTCGTAAATCGGAGTRCCTGCATTAAACAGAGTGTTCAGCTGACGRAAGAATGCCAGAATATCGCCAAGCAAACACTTKTCGTGCATCTTGTTGGCAACGCGCGGCTTAAACATCGARCCGGGACCGGTGAATACAACTTCTTCAGCCATGCTTAATCAACCCGRATGTAGTCGCTAACCTCGGAAAGGCTGGTAAGCCCATTCATGAGTCCCTTGCGGGCGCACTGAGGCAAAAGGTCGGTTCCGCGAGACAARACATACTTTTCCATGTCCGCTTGCGAAACCGCTGTACAAATCATTTCCACTAACTGTTCATCCATAAGGACGACTTCATAGATGCCAAGCCGACCTTTGTAGCCGGCTCCCTTGCAAGCAAGGCAGTTGTCGTTTTTCCCTGGGCGATAAATGGTTGCCCCTTCCTCTAGGCCGTGACGTTCCGCAGCTTCACCAGGAATCTCGGTCGGCTCTTTACATTCCGAACACAATCGGCGAACCAAGCGTTGCGCTTCCAATAAACGCAGTGCCGGGCCAAGCAAAAATGGTTCGATGCCCATATCGGTCAAGCGAGTGACCACTTGTAGAGCACTGTTGGTGTGCAAGGTCGACAACACCAAGTGACCGGTCAGCGCTGCACGCATGCAGATGCCGGCAGTCTCGGTATCGCGAACTTCTCCCACCATGATGACGTCTGGATCTTGACGCAGAAAGGAACGGAGGGCGCTTGAGAAATCAAGGCCGGCAGCAGGGTTCACCTGCACTTGGTTCATACCGGTCATCTTGTATTCCACCGGATCCTCTACCGTTGCAATGTTTTTGGTTGGTGTATTCACCAAGTTCAGTGCACAGTAAAGCGTGGTCGACTTACCAGATCCCGTTGGCCCAGTCACAAACATGAGGCCGTGATGAGATTGTGCAGCCTCCAAAAATTGCGCTGCCTGCACCTCTCCAAAGCCAAGCATCTCGAGCTTGTCTGGAATCGCGTTTTTTTCCAAAATACGCATAACAATCTTCTCGCCATAAACACATGGCACTGAAGAAACACGCAGGTCAACCCGGTGTTCACCGTTCTTCAAGGCGATCGAGCCGTCTTGTGGTTTACGTTTTTCCGCAATGTCCATCTTGGCAAGAATCTTCAAGCGTGAAATCACTTGACCAAACATGCTGTATGGCGGTGGCGTGACTTCACGGAGTTGGCCGTCCACGCGATAACGCACAYGCACCGTGTTTTCATATGGCTCCAGGTGAATATCACTGGCACCTTCTTCAATGGCTTGCATCAAGATGGTGTTCACCAAGCGCAAGACTTGACTGTCGCTACCACCAGGCAATGCGCGCTGGACGTCGACATCAACCGTGTCTCCCACGGGGCCGTTATCGGCAGCGCCTCCTGAATTACTCGCAATGACTTCGCCCAACTTGTCGCGGTTACTAAACGCAGCCTTGTTCAGTTTTTCAAACAGAGCTTGCGTGCCCACGTGTGAAATCACCGAGGTTCCCGACAGCATGCGAATCTCTTCAATCGCACTGAAGTCCATCGGGTCCATGCACACTACGTGAAGATGTCCGTCGCGCATTTGCACCGGAACCACCATGCGTCCGCGGWATACACTTTCTGGAATCCGCTCGACCACTTCGTGAGTACTCCCAATCAAGTCGATGATTTCRCCCATCACTTGGGGGTCACTTCCGGTTGTCCCTTGCATCACTCGCGTTGGCAAATCCGGGTCCAGATCTAACCAACAACAGCCGAGATATTCCGCCAAGCGCTGAGCGACCAAGCGGTCATCTGCCAAGCCCTGCTCAACCATATAGGCCTCCTTATTCTTCGGCCAWGCGTCGTAAGAAACMGGRAAGGCGTCGACCTGTTCCTGGGTCAGATCCCCCTTCTCCAGAAGGAGACGAAGGATGAGCGGCATTTGCGAAGTATTTTGGCTGGACATGACAAAGGGAGCTAAAGCCTCCCTTTATCGGCCATTAGTCCACYGAAACCGAAGCCTGACCGGTAAGATCTAAGACWATCGTTTCATCTTTGTAGTGAAGYTTCACTACCGTTCCGCTGACRGARACAAGYACTGGAGGTTGATTTTCATCRAATCCCGGCAAGATCTCACCGACTCGCAGGCTATGCCCGTTAATYCGTGCAATCCAACTGTGATTGGCRTGCATGGTGGACTCCARGCGWAGGGTGAGCCGTGAACTGGTGGTATCGGCATCGGTAGARGCTGAGAAYCCGCCGTCATCGGTAACCCCAAGCTCCGCCATCGCGGCCACYTGCTTTTGCAGYGCGCCGAACGGATCGGTAGGCGAATCAMCGGAGCCATCGCTCAAWGAGCGCAGAAAACTGGCGCGAATGTCTGGGACCTTCACAACCGTTTTGGTCTCGTCCTCCTCGCCTTCCACGACCATGAGTTCTTCCGGCGTGGCGTTGGCRCTCGACCAACCTTGCCACACGAAGAATCCCGCCACTATGAARAARGCATTGCGYTTGACCTTATTAAGCAATGTCTTCCTCCTCGGRCCAGTCCGGTGGTGGGCCWTCGCCCTCCATRGAGCCACYACCYTCGCCCATCCCGCCGCCCCTRGCGTTGCGAGAAATCCCGATGAGTTCGCACTTCAAAGTTAAAGTGCCATCCTCTCCAAGGGTGAGTTGTAAGTTTTCGAAACGCATCAACCGGGACCCGCGCTCGATGGTATCGATGAAGGTCCAAATTTGTGCGTAGGTCCCCGACACGTCGATCGGGAAGGTCACTTGCTGGAAATCGTAAATGCCGACCGACGCCGACTTGTCCTGGCGCGGCATGGCAACGCCAGATTTTTCAACGACTTCATACAAGTATTTTTGCCAATCTGACGGTTGCGATGGTTGGCTTAGACSAKSYTYRAMSWRRCTYGCYGAWTYSYGMRAYWKYATGACCCGTTCCGCWCGGTCAGCAAGTTCCTCTGCKGCGGCAAGCTCAATCTTCTTRGCTTCTATCCGTGAAGATAGCGGCATTTTGACCAACARCATCCCAACCACAAGAATTGCACCAGCCAAAGCAAACCGGAATTGCTCCGGGTCTTCCTTCAGCTTGGARAGCTTCTCTCCAAGGTCYTTAAGATCTTCTTGAACTCCCATAACTAAGGRGAACACCTCACGGTAATCTCGACTTTCCAACCACGCTCGCCTTCAATGCGATTCGTCGTGGCCATCGGAAGCGTTTGAAACGGGCGACTAAAGACTTCCGACTCATTGATCGCCTCGGTGAGCGCCAAGACTTCTGGAGTATTGCTCTTTTCGTTCTCGAGGTTCATTTCGAGGTTCATCTCGATATAACGAGAAGTGTCATCGACGATCACAACAGCGGCCTCGCCGTCCTCGCCCGCTTCATCGTCCGGGACGACAAAGTTATACTTGGCGTCGATGCGTTTAAGAGTCATCCCCGAAGGGATGATGCGTGGAATCTCAGTTAAGAAGTCCGCCCAGTAAACTCGGTCCATCAGGAATCCTTCTCCTACGCCAACGGTTTTCATTAACCCGTCTTCGGCTTCTTCAAGGAGGAACTCATCGCCGTCATAAAGGTCGATGGCTTCCTGCGAGCGAGCAACGGCGAGATCTATTTCCGTCTGCACCTCGCTACCTGCATTCCACAAGTAGGCGCCCATGCCAAGCACCGATGCCGCCAGAATGCCAATCGATTTAAACGGAACCAGGCGGTCCGCGTCTAATTTTTCAATGCTGTCGGCGCGATTCAGGAAATCAATCTCCTGACGCTTGCGACGGAATCCATCAAAGGCAAGCGCCGCAGCTAAAGTGCCCTGGTCATAGGCAATGCGGCTTGCGCTTTCAGCAGCCAAGCCGGTCATGCTGGTACAAAGATCCGCAAGCGCAGTATCTCCTTGGCCGACGTGAAATAAAACACCGTCGGGTGGGTCAAGGCCAAGCCCTTCTTTCACCGCGACCATCATTCCGTTCACTGCGGAAGTCACCGCACCCTGCGCTTGACCCGAGTACTCGAAAATCTGACGGGCAACCAGAGTCCCCTCAATGGCAAAGAGCACTAAGCCCTCGTGACTGCCAAGAAAGACTCGAATCTCCGACTTCCACTTGCGCGGGTTCGGATGGTCATCAGAGGCCATGGCATACAATGCATGCGTGGTGCTAACAAATTTAACCTTACCCGCAGTAAACGAATCGAAGGCTTGTGCAGTTTCCTGCAGCTCTCCTTTTGGCACTGCAATCGCGGTTTGGTGGGTCTTTGGTGGCAGAGCCGTGCGCATCGACTCGGCAACTAGGCGTCCTTCWTATTTCCCGCGGAGTTCTTCAATAAGACTTTCTGACTTACCACCTTCCTGAAAGGAAACTGTGCGTTGGGTTGAGAAGAACTCGAGTAGAGGGTCGACTCCAATAACAACCTTCCCACCGAACAGGCCATCTGAAATGGCGCCGGCAAGAAGTCCTTGCAGCTCTCCTTCAGAAAACACCGAGGCCGCACCGTGCAAGGCTTTCACCGAGTCGGGGCCGTTGCCTCCCAAATGAATGGCTACGCGGTCCCTGCACAGCAGGACACCGGTAACCTTCGTCGAGGCGGTGGATTTGTTGGAGTCAGACATTTGTTACTGGATGCGCAGTCCAGGGTTGCGAGGAAACCCCGCTGGTATACATCGGAAAAGGAAGCTTCTTTCCTGAAGCTTCGAATTGGAATAGCCGTAGCTCCATTGCTGAAGCTACGGCCATTCCTGAGAAGGCTGATTTAGCGGCCTTGTGGGCTCAGGTCACGAGGGATCGAGCTCTTGCGAGTGTTGAAGCCATCCTGGTCATAGACCACGGTGTAGCGACCGTACCCAGAAGATGCGCCGTTACGGGTCAACTTCATTTCCCACTTGGTTTCCCAGTTGGAGCTGTAAGGGCCGGAAACGTAGAAGAACTCTGGACGATCGAGATCGATATCCAGGTCACGGGTGCTCCATGCGTAGCGACCCTTCTCTGCGTTGTGGCGTGCTTGAGCGGACTCAATGTTAGCCATGTAAGAGAAAGCTTCGGAAGCCTTGGTCTTCTCTACGGAAGACATAAAGCGAGGTACTGCGAAGGTGGCTAGCACGCCGAGGATCACGACCACGATGGTCAATTCCACGAGCGAGAAACCAGACTGCTTGTTGTTTGCGATGAGTTTCATGTTAGGTTTTTAGGTTTAGTACAGCCGGGACAAAAAGACTCATTGCGAGGATTGCCTGGCTATTCCCTTTCGACAAACTTGGTGGACTCCTTTAGGGTTTCTGAATAATTTTCATCTTTGCAGCTTCCTAATAAAGAAAGGCCGCCCATCATGAACAATGGGCGGCCTAGCTGAGGGAATGTAGCTGTACTAAGGCTTAGAGGTTTGGAGCCAACTCGCTCGGAATCGAGCTTGCGCTGGTGTTGAAACCGTCTTCGTTGAAGATCACGGTGTAGCGACCGTATCCAGAAGAAGCTCCGTTACGGGTCAGCTTCATCTCCCACTCGGTTTCCCAGTTTGCGCTGGAAGGAGCGGACACATCGAAGAACTCAGGAGTATCAAGGTCGATGTCTAGCTTGCTTGTGCTGTCCGAGTAGAGGCCGCGCTCTGCGTTGTAGCGTGCTTGAGCGGACTCAATGTTGGCAAGGTAGGAGAATGCTTCGGTAGCCTTGGTCTTCTCTACGGAAGACATAAAGCGAGGGACTGCGAAGGTGGCGAGCACGCCGAGGATCACGACCACAATGGTCAGTTCCACGAGCGAGAAGCCAGATTGTTTGTTGTTGGCGATCATTTTCATCTGAGGGTATGTTTTTTAGGAGGTAATGAGTTTTGAAAACAACTCCCCCCGCAGATTTTTTGATTCGTCAGCTGAGGGGATTGCTTTCGACCCTGTTCTTTCGACCGCCCCCCCTGTTTCCTTAAACATTTTTCCCGAGTTTCTCAAAATAAATCACGCGAGTGCTATGCGGCGCAAAAACGAAAATACCGCAGCCCCGTTCCCGGGACTGCGGCTTGCGGGGACTGCTAAATTTAGCGGCCTTGTGGGCTCAGGTCCGAAGGGATCGAACTCTTGCGGGTGTTGAAGCCATCCTGGTCATAGACCACGGTGTAGCGACCGTACCCAGAAGATGCACCGTTGCGGGTCAACTTCATTTCCCACTTGGTCTCCCAGTTGGAGCTGTAAGGGCCGGAAACACTGAAGAACTCAGGGCGATCGAGATCGATATCCATGGCACGGGTAGTGTTAGCGTACTGACCTTTCTCTGCGTTGTAGCGAGCCTGGGCAGACTCCATGTTCGCAAGGTAAGAGAATGCTTCGGAAGCCTTGGTCTTCTCTACGGAAGACATAAAACGAGGTACTGCAAAGGTTGCAAGCACGCCGAGGATTACGACCACGATGGTCAATTCGACTAGCGAGAAGCCAGACTTTTTGCTGTTAGCAATGATTTTCATCTTGAAGTTTTTATTGTTCGTTTAGAAGGAAAAACGGGTGGCGAATGCCAGCAAGAATCTTTCGACGATGCGACTCATTCGCTTGAGCAAAAACACAGAAAACCGCAGCACCTTTTCCGGTGCTGCGGCTTTCTATAAGAAGACTGACTTAGCGGCCTTGTGGGCTTAGATCCGAAGGGATCGAGCTCTTGCGGGTGTTGAAGCCATCTTGGTCATAAACTACGGTGTAGCGACCGTAACCAGAAGATGCACCGTTGCGGGTCAACTTCATTTCCCACTTGGTTTCCCAGTTGGAGCTGTAAGGACCGGAAACACTGAAGAACTCTGGACGATCAAGATCGATATCCATCGCGCGAGTGGTGTTTGCGTAACGACCTTTCTCTGCGTTGTAGCGTGCTTGAGCGGACTCAATATTAGCCATGTAGGAGAATGCTTCGGAAGCCTTGGTCTTCTCTACGGAAGACATAAAACGAGGTACTGCGAATGTTGCAAGCACACCGAGGATTACGACGACAATGGTCAGTTCGACTAGCGAGAAGCCAGACTTTTTGCTGTTAGCGATTAGTTTCATGTTCATGTGGGGTTTATTCCCCAAGATGAAATCCTCGGGGGGACTTCTATCTCGGCATCAGAAACTAAATTGCTTTAATTTAATTCGCGCTACAGCTTTAAGGCTTTCGGAATAGAGCTGCGTCGGTCATCGAAACCGTTTTGGCTCCAAATAATTGAATAGCGCCCATATCCGGAGCTTGCCCCGCTACGCGTGAGTTTTACCGCCCAGCGCCGCTCCCAGTTGGAAGACGAGTAAGAGGACAGGCGAAAGAACTGCGGATCCGCCAAACGCTCACCAGTCTTGCGCTTAATCTCCTCTTTGGAGTAGGCGTAACGGCCAACGGTAGCCATGAAACGCGCCTGCATTTCCTGGGTCCGCTTTAAGTAAACAAAGCCTTCCGAGGCTTTGGTGCGCTCGACCGACGACTGAAATCGCGGTACGGCAAAAGTAGCAAGCACCCCTAGGATCACGACGACAATCGTCAGTTCGACTAGGGAGAATCCTTGCTGGCTATGGTTGAGGGGAGGTCGCATGAAAGTCTCGTTTTGGGCGTGGAGGCATTCCCCTTTCGGCATATTCCCAGCAAAGCTAAACAAAAAAGAACGGCGTGACTTTGCAGCCACACCGTTCTCTGAATTATGCCTGCTCTATTAAGGAGCAAGTTGAGTAGGAATGGTGCTGCGACGCTTATCGACACCATCCTGATTGAAGATCACGGTGTAACGACCGTAGCCAGAGGAGGCACCGTTACGGGTGAGCTTCATTTCCCACTTGGTTTCCCAGCTGGAGCTGTAAGGACCGGCGACCGAAAAGAACTCTGGGCGGTGCAGGTCGATATCAAGCTGACTTGTAGAGTTGGCGTACTTGCCATTCTCTGCGTTGTAGCGTGCTTGAGCGGACTCCATCTCGGAGAGGTAAGAATAAGCTTCTGCGGCTTTCGTGCGCTCGACAGAAGACATGAAGCGTGGCACTGCAAAGGTTGCAAGCACGCCCAGAATGACGACCACTATGGTCAGTTCAACCAGCGAAAAGCCGGATTTTTTGGTGTTGGCGATCAGTTTCATCGTTTTGGTGGGTTTAGTACAGCCCCCCAACAATGAATCTGTTGGCGGCCTTGTGGGGGCTCTTTAACAAAGAGCTGATTCCCCTTCGGCCTATCGCCCCACAAAACCTGAGGAAAACGCTCAGTTTCTCGCCGAGGATCTTTCTGCGGACAGTGCCTTTAAATGCTCTTTCGCATCAGGTGTTGGGTACTCGCCAGTAAAGCACCCGGTGCAAAACTCTTTGATTTCACTATTTCCGGCCTTGCCACAAGAAATCATGCGCTCCAGCTCCAGATAAACCAAATGGTCCGCTCCGATGTCATCGCGCACTTCGTCAATGGTTTTACCGCGCGCAACAAAGTCCTTTTCCGTCGCCATGTCAATGCCGTACGGGCAGGGCGAAGTGAGCGGCGGCGAGGTACTTGCAAAGTAAACCTTGGCGGCTCCAGCTTTCCGCGCAATCTCAATGATTTTGCGCGATGTATTCCCACGCACAATCGAATCGTCGACCAGAAGTACGTTTTTGCCTTCAAACTCGAGTGGAATCGGATTTAGCTTGCGCCGAATCGAACGTTGCCGTTCTTCTTGGTTCGGCATGATGAAAGTCCGGCCTATATATCGGTTCTTTATGAAGCCCTCCCTATAAGGAAGGTTCAGCGCTTCCGCCATACTCAAAGCTGCATCGCGGGCGGAATCTGGAATCGGAATGACGACGTCGGCCTTGGGAGCTCCACTCGCAATCCATTGCTCTGCCAAAGACTCGCCAAACCGACGGCGAGTTTTGTAAACGCTGACCTTGTCCAAAAAGGAGTCCGGACGCGAAAAGTAAACCAGCTCAAAAATGCATGGCGTATGCAGGCCTTCTACAACCTGGAGGAAAATGGGTTCCTCCCCCGGCTGAATGATGACCGCCTCTCCATTCTTCAAATCGCGCACGCGCTCGTAACCGATGACATCGAATGCGACCGATTCGGAGGCTATTGCCCACGAGGTTCCAGCCTCCTCAACGCGCTTGCCAAGAATGCAGGGCTTGATGCCAGAAGGATCGCGAAACCCGAACATCACGCCTTCCGATAGGATTCCGCAAACCGAGTATGCGCCTTTTGCACGGTGGAAAGCTGCGGCAACGGCTACGCCAATGCGCTGCGCTAAAGGTTCACTTTTGACGGTCCGCTGCAGCCCTTGGGCGAATGCATAAAGGATGGCCTCTACATCGCAGGAGCTCTCCAGCGGAATGTTGTCCTCTGGAAATTGCTTGGACTTGAGATCAATCCAGTTGGTCAAGTTGCCATTATGCGCCATGCCAATCCCAAACGGAAAGTTCATGTAGAACGGCTGCGCATCTTCCTCGGCGCCAACCCCAACCGTGGGATAACGCACGTGACCAATCGCAAGACTGCCACGCAGGCGCTGCATGTCGCGCGACCGAAAAATGTCGCGGACCATACCGTTTTGCTTACGCAGGTGGAACATCCCATCGAAGGAGAGGATGCCAGCGGCATCCTGTCCACGATGTTGAAGGGCAATCAGACCTTCGTAGAGTTCAGGTGAAACATCTTGGCCGGGGAGACCGGCGAGACCAAGGAATCCGCACATGGGATGCAGTAGCTAGAGGTTCGGCGCGACAGGGTTCGGCAGCGGGAGGCTGCGAAAGCATTGTACCCCAATCCCCCCGATTCGCTCTAAATGCTGGTCCGTTCTCGCAGCATTTTCACTATCAAATCGGGATCTTCCACGGTGAGCTCGACCGACCATTCCCGACGCTCATCGCTATGCGCATAAAGCGGGTCGTAATAGCGCTCGAGCAGCACTTCGGTGACCTCGGCAGCGCGACCTTCGGCCATCCACCGATCCAACTGCCCCACCCATTTCAGCCCAATCCTGCGCTCTAACATAGGGAGTTGTTCACGAATCGCATCGACCGAGCCGTCGCTGATCAAATAATCGTCCATCAGGTTGCGCACACGAGTCTCTGTCGACGCCTCCAAGCGCCAATGATGAGCCTTTTCCATGGCCTCATACAAGTTCGCCGGCAGGATGACGTCGCCCACTTTGCGACTTTCCCCTTCAATAAACCACGGTCCTGGGCCCATTTCGCCGATCCGCTGCAAAAGCCGAGTGTCGAAACTCGGTTGGCTGACTGGCTCCTTCCCCACCGCACCCAAAATCGACGACCGATGTTGCGCCAGACTTTCGAGACATAAGGTGGAGCCGGGGTGTTGTTGCTCGAGCCGCGCGAGGATTTCTGTTTTGCCTACGCCGGTAGGTCCGCGCAGCACGATGAGCTCTGGAAGCTGCAGTCCCTCGGTTTGCTTTAGCACCCAGTTGCGATAATTCTTATAGCCGCCGTCCAGCAGCAAAACCGTTTCGCCCAAAGCCTGTAGCAGGGCTGAAACCGAACGCGAACGCATGCCGCCCCGCCAACAATAAAGCGCAAGGGTCGGTTTTTGCTCCGGCAGTTCGGGGCCAAGGTCGACGCTTTCTTGGCCACCGCGCAACTGCTCGCCCAACTGTTCAAAACACGGTTGCCATTCAGCGGCTTCAATGGTTCGCCCAAGCAATTGCCCAAGTAGCTCTGGCATGGCCGATTCAGCAAATGCGAGGCCTTGGTCATAGGCGTCGCCCTTCGAAGCTTGACGGTAAAGGGTGCCGACTGCGGCTCGTTGCGCATCATCGAACAACGGCACGTTGATGGCGCCGGGAACATGGTCGCGTTGAAACTCTCCAGGACTACGCAAGTCCGCCCAACGCAACTCCGGAAAAGAGCGCGCCGCTGCGTAAGGAAGACAAGGAATGTTCATGGGAGGGAGTCCGATTCCCTAGGCGAATCGTATCCTGGTGCCCYCATGAGCCAAGCCCCTCCCATTGCCCCGACTGAACTCGCCCGCGTCATCCTCGAGGGGATTGACGAAACTCTGCTAAAAGGCGAAACCAACCCGTTGTGGCAGCAAGTTTCCGCCACCGGCACCGATCTYTGGTTGGACACTGGCGAYATGGATCAAGCTGCCGCCCTGTGGAACCCRGATTTTCAGGCGCTGACCACCMRTWRYMYTCWTTTNNWCMWCKRWWKYSAAAAKGKYATWTNCSACYCRTNSKATYMYGRYSKYTGCGGCTGCGGCAAAGGCGGACAACCCKGATTTGTCTGAAGAGGAGCTCGTCCTGGAAATYGCCTTTGCSTTGAATGCTCGCCACGGTTTACGTTTGGTGCAACGCTTCAACACTCGCGTTTCGGTGGAGCTRCATACTGATCTTGCGCACGACGTAGAGCGCTCGGTGGTTTTTGGCAAACGCTACGCTGCGTTGTGTGGTCAATTCATTGTRAAGGTACCGCTTACGCCTTCCGGCTTGGTCGCRGCACGTTTATTGGAGGAGKCTGGAATCCCGRTCAACTTCACGCTTGGCTTTAGCGCGCGTGAAAATTACTTRATCGCATGTGTTGCGCGCCCCCATTGGGTAAACGTTTTCCTCGGCCGCTTAAATGCTTATGCMTCTGGCGAAGGCTTGTGCGACGGACGATGGGTTGGAGAACGCACKACTATGGCATCGCAGGCTGCCGTGAAGGAGTTGCGTGAACGCTTGGGTGTCCCAACSCGCCAGATTGCTGCAAGYATGCGCGGCGCTGAGCAAGTAGAAACCTTGGCTGGCCTCGATGTTTACACCATGCCGGTTGCGGTTGCGCAAGCCTACTTGGATAGTGCTCCACAAARTGTTTCGGATTGCACTGGCGAGGATTAYCGYCCGAACTGGGGTGAAGAAATYGCTACSCGCATCGAAGGTATGGAAGACTTGTGGGACGTGTCCAAAGAATTCCGCKCRGTMTGYGACAAGYTRGCTGAAATCCCAGCAARKGACTTAACTCCGGAAGGAATTGAGAACGCTTTGCACGATGGYGGYGTTGGTGGAGTCTTCCCRCGYYTGAGTRMAGAACAAACYGCRACCTTAATYGCGGAAGGAAAAGCTCCGAAGCGCRACACCTGGCTGGGTGACATCGCGCAAGGCAAAGCTGGACTCGATGGCTTGTTTACTTTGGCTGGGCTATACGCCTTCTCCAAAGACCAAGCTGACTTAGACAATCGCATCCGCCGTCAACTGGAGAACTARTCATGCAACAACTCATTGAATGCGTGCCGAACTTTTCGGAAGGTCGGGAYATGGGAATCATCAAGCGCATCACCGATGCRATTGAAGCCGTWGATGGCGTGACCTTGCTMGATGTGGAYCCAGGCGCCGCAACCAACCGCACSGTAGTCACCTTCGTAGGGACTCCAAAYGCGGTTTTAGACGCTGCTGTAATCGCTGGGAAGATCTCTGCCGAATTGATCGACATGAGCAAGCATACGGGAGAGCATCCGCGCTTCGGCGCTATGGATGTTTGCCCGCYAGWTCCCATCGCAGGGATCAGCATGGAGGAAACCGTGGGGTATGCGCGGACATTAGCCAAGCGTCTTGGTGAAGAAGCGGGCCTTTCAATTTACTGTTATGAAAATGCCGCACTAAAACCAGAGCGCCAAAACTTGGCCAACGTGCGCGCCGGTGAATACGAAGCGGTGAAGGATCGCGTTGGCACTAAAGAGTGGGCGCCGGATTTTGGCCCTGCTAAATTTCAGCCGCGCACTGGAGCGACGGCGGTGAGCGCACGTGACTTCTTGGTTGCGTACAACATCAACCTCAACACTACGAGTTCCCGTCGTGCGAATGCGATTGCATTTGACGTACGTGAAAAGGGGCGTATTTTGCGCAAACCTGATCCGGTCACCGGCGATATCGTAAAGGATGAAAACGGCAAGACGGTTTGGAATCCTGGGTCGCTGCAATGCGTAAAGGGCATCGGCTGGTTCATTGAGGAATTTGGCATTTGCCAGGTATCGATGAACCTCACGAACATTACTGTCACGCCAACCCACATTGCGTTCGACGAAGTGTTGATGAAAGCGCAAGCTCGCGGGATTCGCGTGACTGGATCCGAACTGGTCGGATTAATCCCGCTGCAAGCCATGTTGGATGCAGGGCGCCACTACCTGCGCAAGCAATCGCGCTCCACTGGAGTCAGCGATGCCGAACTAATTAAAATCGCCGTGAAATCAATGGGCCTCGATGAGCTCTATCCGTTTAAGCCGGACGAGAAAATCATCGAATATGTTTTAGCTGCGGCAGATCAAAAAAAGCTTTTGGTCGACTTAAGCATCGCCGGTTTCTGCGCAGAGACCGCATCGGAAAGTCCTGCACCAGGCGGCGGTTCGGTCGCTGCAACTTTGGGCGCTTTAGGTGCTGCACTCAGCACCATGGTTGCCAATCTCAGTTCGCATAAGCAAGGATGGGATGCGCGCTGGGAAGAGTTTTCCGATTGGGCCGAAAAGGGCAAAGCAAATATGGTCGAACTGTTAGCTCTCGTCGACAAAGACACCGACGCCTTCAACGCCATCATGGCAGGTTGGCGTTTGCCCGCAAGCAGCGATGAGGAGAAAGCTGCCAAACAAGAGGCCGTGCAAGCAGCAGTTCTTCAAGCCATTGCCGTTCCATTCCGCATCATGGAAGTGTCCCTCGCATCCATGGAAGTGGCCGATGCCATGGCAGAAAATGGCCTAAGCGCCTCCGCCTCAGATGCCGGGGTGGCTGCTCTTTGCGCTCGTGCTGCCGTGCGTGGGGCTTACCTCAACGTTCGCATCAATGCCTCGGACCTGGACGACAAGACCGCCCGCAAGGACTTCCTCGACCGAGGCGCACAGCTAGTCGCCGACTCTGAGGCCCAGGAAGCTCGGATTCTGACCAAAGTAGAAGCGCATTTTTCGTAACCGAACAGTGTTCTAGGGGTATTTTTAAGCGTGACTCCACTTTTAGCTGCTCCTGCCATCGCCATCAACCGTGAAGAGATTGCTAATGCGCTGACCCATGGCGTCGGCCTTCTCTTCAGTTTGGTTGCGGCCCCGTTTCTGGTTTATGCCGCAACCTCGCGCGGCGACACCTTGGCAGTGGTTGGTTTCAGCATCTTCGCGCTGTCTTTGATTTTGCTCTACGGGGCATCCACCGCTTATCACTTAGCGCGCACGCCACAGAGCAAAAACTGGATGCAGGTGCTGGATCATTCATGCATTTTCCTGCTCATCGCCGGGAGCTATACCCCTTTTGCGCTGGTCACTCTGCGCGGCCCATGGGGTTGGTCCTTCCTTGCAGCAGCTTGGACGATGGCTCTGTGCGGAATTGTATTCAAGCTGTTTTTCACCGGCCGCTTTCGTCTACTCTCCAACCTTCTCTACCTAGGCATGGGTTGGATGGCCGTCATTGGCTGGGAACCGATGACTGCGAATTTGCCCACCGGTGGCTTCGAATGGCTGRTTCTGGGCGGCTTGTGCTACACGCTTGGAATCGCTTTCTTCATCTTCGACGAAAAAGTACCCTTCTTCCACGCGGTTTGGCACCTGTTTGTGCTGGCGGGAAGCGCCGCACATGTCGTGGCGGTTTATCAATACGTACTGCCGCAGAACGCCGCTTAGCCAAAGGCAGTTGCAGCTCCGCGGCCCAAAACGGGTTCTCTAGCCAACCAGCTCGTTCACYTTGTCCAGCATTTCGCGTGGRGAGAACGGCTTCATAAARATGGCTTCTGCGCCAAAGGTTTTCGCCATGCGCAGRTAGTTTTCRGTGCGGTCTTTGCCACCACCAGACATSGCGATGAGATGCAARTCCGGGTGATTCTGTTTCGCTTCCAAGATGCACTCCAGGCCTTCTTGGTTTGGCATCACAATATCGGTCACCATCAGGTCGAAATTCCCCGAGGAGAGGATGCGTGTGGCCTCCAAGCCATCTTTTGCCAATTCCACCTCGTGGCCAACCATTTGAAGAAGTTTTTGGAGGGTGACGCGGATTTCCGAGTCGTCGTCTGCAATGAGGATTTTAGCCATGGCATTTACATATCGGACTGCTCAGGGACTTCCTGTAGCAACTTCGTAAAGGATTCCCCCCYCTCATGCCGAAAAGGGTTCTGAATAGCCCGCGGCCCATGCCGCCGGGTTGTCCGCCCATCCATGGAATCGACGGAACCCGAAACACCGGTCAATAACCTCCTTGCCGCAGACGAGCTCGAAAACTTCGACGAGCTCTTCCAGCAAGAGGGGCGCGATTTGTTGACCCACCGCCTGCGAGTCGGCCTCGCTGTGGGTTCCTTCCTGTTTGTTGCGTTCGCACTGCTCGACTTTTTTGTAGTGCCTGACTTTCGGGGATTCTTCCGCATTCGACTCATGACAGTCGTCTTGCCGTTGTGTGCGATTCCGTTTAGCCGCACGGTGTGGGGTAAGAAGTTCGTCCGCCCGGTTTCGTTCTTGATCATGTTCACCGGCGCCGCATCGATGGCCTACATGACTCGACTACTCGGTGGATTCACCCATGAGTATTTCATTGGAATCATGCTCGCCGCGTTTTTGGTTGGACTGTTTTTCCCCTGGGGAGTGCGCCTGACCGCAGCTTACTGCGGTTCGGTCATGGCCTTCTATCTAGGAGTCAACCTTGGCGTGGGCGATTCCAGCATGGTCGACGCCCTGATGCCAGTGTTCTTCCTTGGCGGAACTTTTATTCTCACTTGTTGGGCTGCGGGCGCGATTGAAAAGTCCCGGCGAGAAGGCTTGGTGATGCGTTTGCAATTGAAGGATGCCAACGAGAGCTTGCAAGAACTCGATAAAGCAAAGACTGGGTTCTTTGCCAATGTATCTCACGAATTACGCACCCCCCTGATGCTGATTTTAGGTCCATTGGAGGCTCTTATGGGTGGGGATGGCGGCGACCCCAAACCATTGTTGAAGTCCATGAACGCCAATGCGCACCGTTTGTTGCGTCAGGTGAATACGATTCTGAACTTCTCCAAGATCGAAGCGGGGCAACAAGATTGCAACCGAGAGCTCGGCCAGGTGGGCGAAGTTCTCGACACCCTGGTTCTTGGTGCTGCCCCTTATGCGGAAAAGCGAGGCATCAAACTTGAAGGCCTAGGCTTCGATGTCCTGCCTGAGATTCCACACGATGTCGAGCAAGTAGAAACCGCGGTAGCCAACCTGCTATCGAATGCCATGAAGTTCACGCCGGATGGCGGAAGCGTCATCATTGCAACCGGCGCGGAAAAAGACTTCCTGTGGATTGAAGTGCGTGACACCGGATGCGGAATCCCTGAAAAGGATGTAGATAAAGTCTTTGATCGGTTCCACCAAGTCGACGGTGGCAAAGGTGGAAAAATCCAGGGAACTGGCCTTGGCTTAGCTCTCTCCAAGGAATTGGTAGAACTGCATGGCGGTTCGATTAAAGCTACCAGTGAACTCGGCGTGGGCACTACTTTCCGCATTCAGCTTCCAACCTTGGAGGCTAGTGACTGGAAGGGTTCCACTGCGCAAAATCCGTCCACCCAGAAGAAGGAAGTACAAACCGTCGCGCGAACGAACTCCGATGCAACTAGGTTTGCTGACGTTCAAACCTTAGATTTTGAGGACACCCAAGATCGGATTCTCGATCAGGCGGGAGAAGATGCTCCGCTGCTGCTTGTCGTAGAAGACAATCCCGACATGCGCGCCTTCGTTTCCACTTCGCTGGCGAAGCGATATCGGATTGCTACTGCGGAAAACGGCCAGATTGGTTTGGAAACCGCGCGCAAGGTTCGCCCCGACATGATCATCTCCGATGTACAAATGCCGGTCATGGATGGCTTCGAAATGGTCGGTGAACTGCGCAAGGATAAAACCTTCGACAAAACTCCCATCATCATGCTGACCGCAAAAACTGGAGCGGAAGCGGTGGTGAGAGGCTTGAGTTTGGGTGCGGTCGATTACGTCAATAAGCCGTTTACGATGGTTGAGATTGAAGCCCGGATTGCTGCACAATTACGCACGCGCGCAGTTGAGAAAACTTTGGATGAGCGTGATAGTCGCCTTGTTGCCGTCGGCCAAATGACTGGCACAATTGCCCATGATATGCGCGGTCCGCTTACCGCAATCTTCAATCGCATTGAGCTTGTGCGCATGGTGTCGGATATGACCGGCAATCTAGAAAGTGTGGATGACGACCTAGTTGCCATCGAAGATACGGTACGCCGTGTCAACAACATGATTCAGGAGTTGTTGGAATTCGTGCGCGGCAACAATGTGACGCTGGACCTTCAGCCGATTAAGGTCAATAAGTTCTTGCACCGCTTGTGCGAAGACATGGGCTCTTCCCTGAAAAACGTCGACATTGCTTTTACACAAGAGCGCGTTGGAGATCTTGACACCATTATTGAAATGGACCGTGATCGCATTTCGCGAGTGCTCGAAAACCTTGTCAACAACTCGCGCGATGCCGTGGTTGGGGTTGACGGAAAAACCGACGGCACCGTTTGGATGCGCACCGAAGTCACCAAGAATAGTCTCATCATTCGGGTTGCCGATAACGGGCCTGGCATCCCCGATGAAGCTGCTAAAAACCTCTTCCAGCCCTTCGCCACTGCCGGCAAAGCAAATGGAACCGGCCTTGGGCTATCTATTGTGCGTAACCTTATTAAGGCGCACGATGGAACCATTGAAGTCGATTTTCATCCACCGGAAGGCGGCGCGGCATTCACCATGACTYTGCCCCTTCACGGAACYCTTGGCCRMGRCGACGAAARCGAGTCTTCCGAAGCCGCGTAATTATTCCGTGCCGCGRCGCGCGTCAAAGAAYAAGCAGTGCCCCGTCTTGTCGCGTCCAATGGAAACTGATGCAGGAGARATYCCMGCGCCGAGATYCAACATCTCTTCTTCCGTGCGATAAACCAAATGCCAGGCCACGCCGTATTCCATAATCCAGGTGCTGTCAGGCACGCGCATTAAGTTTCCAATGAGCAGWCGCCCGCCTGGATTCAACAACTSAWACAGCGATGAAACKGTACGCCTTGCAAGTGGCTGCAAAAGGTAATCGAACAGTCCCATGGAGTAGATTAAATCGACTCCACTCAAAACGGTTTTGACCAACTCYTGTTCCGCGCCACGCTTCGGCGCGATGATTTGGCGCAAKGAGAAGTGCAAACAATGGAACTCCACTGGKGGGTTGTCGCCACGCTCTCCACAAACTCGGTTTAATTGGTCCAAGCAAGAGCGCAAGGAATCTTCGTCYTGATCMACCARRAGAATYTCCACCGGGTGCTTGAACTCTACCGTGTCACGAATCAGGCGACGCAATTCCACCCCYGGCCCACTGGCCAAGCAAAGAATGCGCACTGGTCGGTCTTCAGCAATGATTTCCGTGGCTGCATCTTGCGCATTCCAYGCTCGYGCCTGAATGGTTTGTCCAAGCGARAAGTGCTGTGAAAGGAARTGCAGGAATCGATGGTAAAGGGTGTCTCCTTCCAACACATCGGTCTGGCCAAGTTCCATCATGCGGTAATCACCGGCATAWCCTTGCGGTTTTTCATAWGCGCGACGCATCATTTCGCAATGCGTGAACTCCTGCATGATGATGCCTTGCGCAAACATCAAACCGAGCTCWACTTCGCGATCATCGAAGGACTCGGTCATGGCGTCAAGCTCTTCGGTKACGCGACGGAATTCCGGACCCCAGCGCTCCAAAAAKGCCTCGCAYAAACGCCAGCTCCGATCCGGTTCACGCCAACGCCCTTCGCTGTCGCCRGCCTCCTGTGAATCGAGCAAAACCTTCGCCTCCAACAAAAGTTGGTGGAGGTGTGYGACACCAGCTCGCCACTCCGGCGGCAGGACATCCTCGTAGGACCGGAGTCGCTCCAAAGCGTGGCCMAGCCGTTGCTCTACAAAATCATCGCGGAAACGCATTTCCTGCAGGCTTAAGGGGGCACCCAAAAATCGAATGCCAAAGCGAAGTTGGTTTCCGTTCTGCGGGTAAACCACCATGGCCTCTCCGGTCCAAACAACGCGACCGCGATGGCGGAATCGAACGTCYTTCACAATGGCCCGCTCGTCCAAATCCAGCGGTGCCTTACTTTGCAGGCCGAGMCCGGTYCCSGAAACATCTACGACCTTTAACTCTTCGTAAACYTTGCCKYCCAATCGAAAACTACAGGTGGAGTCGAACTCCAAGGCGGAAACCGACAATCGCTCCGGGCGAAAACGGAACAAGTTGACGGCGCCCTGCAAGTCTGCGTGCGGTACCCCTATGGGGTTACTAGCAGGATTCTTAGGCGTKGAGGGGTCTGGGCTTGTCATTCAGAAGCAGGAATTTAGTGGAAGAAATCCGTGCGGTTCGCCGTGGGGCATWGGTTHCCATCGGCAGCGATATGAAGAATTCGCACGGGTTTCCYTCGAAGATAGGRGGGGAGCCYCTGCGCGCRCCRAAAACAAGCCTTGCTGGCTGTAATGACCAAAAAGCGTTCGATTCCGCCTCAATTTGCCCCACCAGGTGCCGCTGTCACCCACCACACCCTGTGAGGAACTCTCAGAAGCGAACTTGGAAATTGAGTCGCAAGGATTTTGCTCAATTCTCGATCAAAGGCCTCGACTTTTTCTGGGGATAAGGAAGCCGCCACTCCCGCACTGGCTCGAATCCGGCCCCTCCAATCTTCCGGGCTATAGGGCACTTCCATATCGAAGCTTTCAGTCCGAATTGCGCCAAAGCCATGGGCCGCAAGCTCCGGTAACCAATGAGGGTAAAGACCTGTTCCACCTCCAAGTTCCCATTGCGGGGAGTAGCGAAGGATTAATTCTTCGGTCGCCTCCACCATGCCGCCGGGGATGGGAAGCCAATCAAAATGAGCGATGACCAACGCACCGCCAGGGCGCAGCAGGTGCTTCACTTGCTGCAAAACCTTCGACCGGTCAAACCAATGCCAACATTGACCGGCCACAATCAAATCGAAGGATTGATTCTCGAGCCCCATGGCTTCGGCAGGAGCCTCAATGTAATCCACCGCAACACCGGCTGCTTTATCCAAGCGTTGTGCTTCCACCAACAGCGGGCCGGCTTGATCTAAGCCAACCACTTTGGCGCCACGCTTAGCCATTTCCCGCGCCACTAATCCAGTGCCGGTTCCTAAATCCAAGGCCGCTAACCCGGGCTTCAACCAGCCATCTTCTTCTAAGCGATTAAAAAAGGACGATGGAAAGCCAACCCGATGTTTGGCGTAATCCTTCGCGGTCTTTGCAAAGTCAATCTTCACTCAAGCAGCTTAGCGTCTCCGCCCACCGTCTTYCGGTGGCGGACCAGAAGGATGCCTTCCRCCTGRTCGACGTCCCTCATGCGGACYTKCACCCTCCCGTCCGCGACGGCCCTCAGCACCCTCACCGCTTCCCGGGCGACCGCGYCCCTCGCGCCGCATCCAAGGTGGGCCGTGGGGYCTGCCCTCAGCAAGACCCCGAATCTCGCGGAAGAACTCTGGCGCWGGCAACTCCGAAAGCCGCCGCTGATGTTCCTCATCCATCGAATTCTGCTTCCAAAAGCCTGTTTCCGATGCGCGCTCTAAAAACTGCCACTTCTGCACTTCCATCAAGGCTTGCATGGCTTCATGCAATGGGGCTTGTTTGAAATGTTCTACGGCATGTCGTCCAAGCCATCCTTCCTGCTCAGCCAAAGCGAGMCCCTGCATCACCTGCTTGCGACGAGACTCCTCAAATCCTTGGCGACCYTTCCCTGCATTAGGAAATCGTTCGCGCAGATGTTCACCGCGCTGGCGCAAGCGTTGATGTACCTGATCACGCACGAAACGATTTTTCTCGCGTGTACCGAGCGCTTCATAAGTGCCTCGGTCTTCTTCGCTCAGCTGTTTTAATAAAAAGGTTTTCTCTTGCTCAAAAACCTTGCGGCGAGTTTCCAAATCTTGCCGTGCCTCCGGGCTCATTTCACGCATGGCATGCATACGRCGGCGCATTTCTTTCTGCTCACCCTCATTAAGYTGCGACCACCATTTTTGCTGCTCGCTATGCTCCGATGTTTGTGTTTGCRCCGCAGTCGACTTCTCCACCGCGGGCSGTTGCGGAGTCTGAAAAAGTAACCCGGTAAACAAGATGGCGAGAATCATTTTGCTTGATCCTCAAGCGCATAATCCAAAGCCCATGTGCCACTTTCTGCATCGTAGAAAGCCGAGTTTARATCGTCATCGGAGAGCACGTCGTAGGCTTCTAAGACCTCACGATTCAAATAAAGCTCGTCTAAATCCAACATGGCGTTTTCAGGACCATTGCCAAGGACTGCCGGTGCGTGAAGATTCTCACCGCCTTGCCCCATCCAGAATCCAACCGCCAGCAACATCACGGCTGCAGCAGTCATGCTCATGAGTTGAGGGAAACTAATCAAGCGACCGCCACTCGGCTGCTGGGACGAGGCCTCCTCGTCTTTCGCCTGAACAATCACGCGTTCCARAAACCCCTCAGGAACCGATTCCGGAGTGTCGCGATCAAGGATTTCATCTAGCCAATCAGTCATTTTCAGCCTCTCGATAGGGGGACAGGAGAGTGCGCAGGTTGGTCCGAGCTCGRTGCAGCAGGGACTTGGTGGCCTGAGGGCTTATGCCGAGGATTTCCCCGATCTCATGCAGCTCCAAGCCGTCGTAGTGTTGCAACACCATGGCAGCGCGCTGGTTCTCCGGGAGTTCGCCTAATGCACGGGGGACGATGACACCCCAATTCGAATGATCGGCCTCTTCTTCTGGCGCCAGGGAGGTGCCGTCTTCAGCCTCCATTTCCACTCCATCCGAGCTCCTCGGCATGGAATACAAGGGTTTTCTCTTGTTGTCGCGGATGCGGTTCAGCGCAAGGTTGTATGTGATGCGGTAGAGGAAGGTGGTGAACTTCCCTTGGGCCTGATAGCGATCGCGRCTCCGCCAAACCCGCAGAAAGGCCTCTTGGGCCAAGTCTTCTACCGCCACATGGGGGCCCAAAATCCGTCGCAGCATGGCAAAGGCTGCCCCCTGATAACGCTCAACCAGACTGGTGAAGGCATCGTCATCGCCTGCTTGAAAGGCCAGCATCCATTGCACTCCTTGGTCCTCAAGGGTCGAAGCYCTCGGTCCGCGCCCCCCAYCCAAATCAGTCAAGCGGCCAGCCCCGGTCGGTCCAACCRCGCGGCCAGGCTCGGGACGTGACAATCCCGAGAATCCGYTCGCTGGGAACGGGTCCGTACTGACGTGAGTCTCGGCTTTGCGGGGAATTGTCACCTAATAAGAAATACTGGCCGTCGGCTAACTGCAACGCCKTTTCRCCCCCATAGGTTCCGCTCGATCGGTAAAGAATATCCCGTCCAAGGCGAATACGCCCAACCAATAAAGGGCCGACACCACCAACTCCGGCGTGTTCCATTTTTCGAAACGCCAAAGGGAGTTCTGAATTTTGATGCGGGGCCGGKGTTGGATAAGCRAAATCTGCAACYACAACCACRTCGTTCAMGACRAAGGTCATCGCGCGATCGGCCAAWGTGAAAAAAGCCRCCCCCTGTGCAYKCGCMTSCACAATGGAAACTTCYAACAGAACTTCCGCTTGAGTTTGCGCGGGCGCCTGGTGYAWCAACCGCAAGCGTTTGCCATRATCAAAAAGGACTGCATAGAACGTGGACTGTCCTTTACGTAAAACTAAATGTAATTCTGAACTTTCGTCGAGCAACTCATACTCCACTTCCAGTCCAAGGTCCTGCGCTGGAAAATCTCCTTCGACACGATGCCCGCGCAATAAATAATCGGCAGTAGGGGGGCGCTGTAAAAAAGCTACGCCAGTTCCAGCGAGCTTCCAGTGACGCTCGCCCGACCGTTCAAAACCTTGCCGAGAAAAACTAAGGGAAGCACCGGCGGCATCGCCCTGCGTGTCCAACATGGGGATCAAATCTTCCACTGAAGTGAACGCACGCTGACGTACTTCTCCATCCAAATACAAATCGCCGTCTACGATTTGGACAGCYTCRCCGGGAACCSCTGCAACSCGCTTGATGGCGTACTTCCCTGTRCCGGGTTCGACAAACACCACKAGRTCGTCRTGTACTGGCGAATGATTCTGAACAAACAGCCAATCGCCTTCCACAAGGCATGGCTCCATCGACGGGCCGACGACGCGATAAGGTTTCCAYGCCCACGCCATCAGCAGRAATCCTCCTAAAAGGATGGTGCTGAGAAGAAGTAGGTTGCGGCGGCGATTCATAAGGGTTGGGTGTTAAGGCGCAAGCATCCACGAGGCCATGCTTAGGAAAAGCACCACCGARGATAAATCGCTGACTGCAATCATGACTGGCCCAGAAACTAAAGCTGGGTCAAGCCCGACGGCTTCACTGCCCATAGCAATCGCRCTTGAWGCGGTTGCGGACCACGCGATCGAAGCCATGAGAGCTAGTCCCATGCTAAACCCCATGGTGAAGTCGCCCAGAAAATAYCCCATCGCGGGCATGGCGACCAATCCGCAAATTACGCCTAGAGCCATGCCAACGCGCATTTCGCCAACGAATACGCTTAAGCGACGTCCGTGCATAATCTGTCCGACYGCRAARCCGCGCACSARCACTGCKGARGTTTGCATGCCCACGGTTCCGGAAAGCGCGAGCGCCATAGGRACGTAGTTGATGATTTGCTGCATGGTGGATGACCCTCCTTCGCCGCCAAGCTCAAAGCCTTCCATGAACTTTGCCATGACTARYCCGGCAAGGACTGGRATCGCCAACATCGGGGCGCGGTGAGCCACCATGCGACCGAGCGGTTCGCCGGCATCGGATTCGCCGTGCGCGCCGGCAAGRAGCAATGCATCTTCGGAACCTTCGTCCTCCATGACTTCTAGTGCGTCATCGGAGGTGACAATGCCAACTACAATTTCTCGTGGATCTAAAACCGGAATGGCRGAAAGGTTGTAGTGAAGAATACGGTGCGCTACATCTTCCTTATCTTCATCGACGCGAGCGTGGATGACATCGGGAATCATGACTCCGCCGACGGCATCGTGGATGCTGGCCTCGATGAGTTCCCGTGTACTCAAAACACCGAGCAGGGCGCCACGTTCGTCCACGACAAAAACTACGTGGATACTTTCCGCCTCTCCTTCGTCGCGCTTGATGCGCTTCAACACATCGCCGATGTTTTCCCCTGCGGTTGCAGTAAGGAATTCGGTAGTCATCAGACCGCCCGCAGTGTCCGGGCCGTATTCCGAAAGGTGGCGCAACTCGGCTGCATCTTCCGGGGTGACAAAACACATGACTTCTAAACGCAAATCTTCTGGCAGAATTTCCAGTAAGTCGGTGCCATCGTCATAAGAAAGTTCGCCGAGCAACTTGCCGACGTTCTCCGGCGCGCTCCCTTCAAGTAACTTCTTTTGCAGTGTCTCTTCGGCTTCCGCGATGACTTCCGCRGCTTGCTGCAATTCGAGTTCGGAAAATATCCGCCGCGCCTCTTCATTTTCCAAGTCGAGCCACATCACGTCTGCGATGTCCGCTGCGTGCTGGCCGTCGCCAGGGTGAAAAACCGTGCCAAGCGGCTGCTCCAAATGATCTTGGAGCGCCTTCAACACCTGGTGGCGCACTTCGCGACGCTTGACTCGAGCCATGTGCCCTATCCTAACTTCCCTGCCAAGTCTAAAAACTTGCCTAGCCTTAGCCCGGGTTTTGTTTATGATTTGGATATGTCATCGGTGACCCCCACTCGCCTATCCGACCGTCGGCGCCTTGGCCGGTTTTTTAACCGCAACGCCTACTGTCGTCGCCCCGACCAAGCCCGCCAACAAGAGGGCCACCTTTCCTACCGCAAAGGGTGGGAAGTGCGCTTAGTGCTCAAAGATGTAGATGAGGTTGGTTTGGTCAATGGTTTGRTTCGGCGAGTCGGGCTTAATCCGGGCAAGGCTTTCCAGAAGGGCCGCAAGTGGATTGTCCCTATCTACGGGCAAGAAGCTGTCGAGTCCTTTCAAGAGTGGAGTAATTTGGTCGACAAGCAGAGCTGAAATATTGCGCGGAGTGGTGCATACTCAGGGGGACTCTAGTTTTTCCTTTGCACGACCGCACCCCTCTCGACGGCCTCCTCGAAGTTTGTGAYCAACTTCGAGACCTCCAAGACCTCGCGTCTCGCGGCGCCCGCCTAKCTGAAGAATCCCTGCGCAAAACCCGTCAGCAGGTGGAATCTCTAGGCGAACAGGTCTTTCCTTTGTTGCCGGGGATTCATCAGAACCCCGCAGCTGATGAACTWTCCCCGCAGGCGCTCCTWATCTTGGCTTTATTGTTCCACGGCAAGATTTCAGGGAGCTCCGAAGCCTTTTCCGGGATTCAACTTTGTGGCTTGTTAATGCGYGCCGATCTACCCCGCAGCACCACCATGGAGCTACTAGCTGTCGATGGCCCGCTKCGTGGGCAAGAGTGGGTGCAATGTGAAGTAACAACCCGAGGATTTGATCCTTTGGACAGTTATTTTCGCCCAACCCCCAAGGCTCTCAACTTGTTTTGGATCTCCTCGGAAGCAATGGGCGACGAAAATCCTCTGCCTGCTGCGGCTACTGAAGGAAATCAGCCAACCCGCAATCTGCCCCAGCCCTTCTCTAATGAGGGGGAGTATTTATGGGAGATTGGTGCTTGGCGACAAATCTGCCTGCAGCGCGCCAACGCCTTATTCGAGGTCGATTTGATTACGGATGAGCCGACCTCGCGGCTCCAGGAATTACGCGCAATAGCGCATGCTAAATGGGTGGATTTACGTCGACGTTTGGCGGTCACCCCTGGTGGGCGCGATTTTGGGCTGGAGCGTTTGGCGGCAACCCACAAGTTGGGACCGGATCACATCCTCCTGATTGCGCACATGTTCTTCGCTGAAACCCTAGACGGTGAGATTTTCMTGTCRCCGGGRGAGTGCTTGCGCCTGGCCGCCGATCACCGCGATGACCTYYTGCAAAAGCGCCATCTCGTCTCTGCCCAAGGAAGRCTACGGCGCGAAGGATTAGTGGTGTCCGATGGCGAGGAATCTGCGAAAATGCTCGCGGTACCGCTGTGTCTTGCCGATTGGGTTGTCGAAAGARTCCTTGCCGGCGTCGGGCGGTCGCTGAARTGGAACCAGCAGGAACTTGAAGAGTTCTTGCGTGGTGACGACGAGCGATAGAGCATAAACGTGAAACGCGAAGATCTCATTTACGACTGGGCCGGTGTCGGTCCGCATCATGAACCACCCCCTGCGGGCAAGGTTATGTTGGACGACGAAACCCTGCGCGATGGACTGCAATGTCCRAGTGTTACGGAGCCGTCCTTGGCGAAGAAAATTGAGCTCATCCATTTGATGGAAGAGCTTGGCATTGACACCGCCAACATTGGCCTTCCAGGCGCGGGTARTCATGCGCAGGAACACATTTTGGCTTTGGCCAAAGAGATGGTTCCTATGAAACTCACGCCGAACGTGGCTTGCCGCACGGTGGTTTCCGATTTGGAACCGGTCGTCGACATGGTGCAGAAAATTGGCGCGCCGATTGAGGTTTGTGCTTTTATTGGCAGCTCCCCGATTCGTGCTTACGCAGAGAACTGGGACATCAGCCGTATGGTTCAAATGGTGCGCGACGCGGTRCGYTTTGCAAAGAGCCACGATTTGCCGTTGATGTTCGTRACYGAAGAYACRGTWCGYTCCACKCCAGAGATTCTTTCGGCGCTAAACGGTGCCGCGATTGAYGAAGGCGCYGATCGCTTATGTATTTGCGATACRGTSGGTGGAGTCATYCCTTATGCRGTGCGYAATATCTTTGAGTGGCTKAAAAACTTCTTRAAAGARAARGAYGCCTCCCATATTGGTTTAGATTGGCATGGCCACCGCGACCGCGGTTTAGGTCTCATCAACACCATGAGTGCCTTGGCCGCGGGTGCGGAACGGGCGCATGCAACGGCGCTTGGCATTGGTGAACGTGCCGGCAACACCGAAATGGATTTGCTTTTGGTCAACCTCAAGCTGCTTGGTTGGGTCGAGCGCGATCTCACTCGCTTGGGTGAGTATGTAAAACTCGCTTCCGAAGCCACTGGTCGTCCGATTCGCCGCGAGTATCCGGTGTTCGGTCAGGATGCGTTTGAAACCGCAACTGGAGTGCATGCTGCCGCCGTCATTAAAGCTATGAAGCTTGGCGACCGCTGGTTATCCGACTTGGTTTACTCTGGCGTTCCAGCAGGCGACTTCGGCATGGAACAAGTGATTTCAGTCGGCCCCATGAGCGGCAAGTCGAATGTCATCTGGTTCCTCGAACAACGCGGACACGATGCAACCGAAGAACGCATTGCTGCCGTACTGGCGGTAGCGAAAGCTTCAAGCCGTTTGCTGACCGAGCAAGAAGTTTTGTCTGCAGCGGGTGTGCTGCAGGATGCTTAGCCCAAAAACTTAATCGTCATCGGGTAGTTCCACACGATGCCATCGCGTGCTTTGACGGCGCCGATGATGGTGAAGATGACATTAAGGATTGGCAGCACGAACAATATCGGGAAGCCGATTAGGACAAAACACAAAATAACCGCCACGATTGTCCAAATCACATAGCTGATTTGAAAATTAAGAACTGCACGGCCGGTTTGGTCCAGGAATTCGGACTCATCCTTTTTCATCAGCCAAATCACTAACGGGCCCACAATACTGCCAAATGGAATGGCGAATCCGGCAAAGGAAAGTAAGTGGGTCAGCGCGCCGAGGTCGCGCTCGCTGGTTGAGGTGGTTTGAGTGATTTCCATGAGTTCTTGGGGGGTCTGGACAATATCTCTACGCGCGAAAGGGCCTACCCGTGGCTATTCTAGGCCCAATTTTGATGCCAATGCGCTTGGAATAAAGAAATGATTCCGGCTCACTGAGGGATTATGGCCGTCCTGGGTCGGATAAGGATAAATCGTGCGCGTACGCGAGCAGAACTCATCGGCGCGTTGGTAGCCGGCTTTTAATGCGCATTCTTCCCAAGAGGCACGCATCAGGTGGCCGGAACGATGCGGGCTGCGTGCAACTCCAGGGCGTAAAACTTGGCCTGATAAGTCATGCACATACTTGAAGCCAGAGTGGTAAGTATTCCACGCGGTGTTACGTAGGTCTTCAATGGAGAGTGCGTTTTCTTCGGTAAACAGAAGCACCAAGCCCATTTCTTCGTAGCCGCGCAAGACTTGGGTCATGGACTCGAAGTCTTGGTCGCGCACTTCATGAAAACCGTTGCCAACCATCATCACCGCGCCTTGCGAATTCACACCAGAGGCTTCTAAGGCTTGTTTTAGAATTTCAGGGCAACCAATATCGGCGCGACGCACGAACTCCATTTTAGCTGGTAGCACTCCACGTTCTTGTTCACGCTGTGCTTCGTCGATGGCAGCGTCTTCTAAGTCAGCACCAAAGTAACGCATGTCTTGATCGCCGGATCGTTCGAATCGAATGCGGGTTGCTTCGCCACGTCCAACTGCATGTTCAATGAACACGTTGTACTGAAAGTGCGTCGCTTCGCAGAAACGATCCAGTGCATCGTTTGAGTTTATGAAGCCGCGGCGGTTCGCATCTTGACTTGCGCCGACGTTTTCTCCGCGCTCGACCCAAACATCGGCGGTTCCTTTTTGTAGGAGCTGTACGCCTTGATCCAGATAAGCCTGATAGGTTTCAATGATGCCGAACGGTCCAGGGCCGCGAGAGAAGCCGCGAGCGCCAAGTTGGGTGACTAAAAAATCATCGCCCTGCGCAACCACCCAACCGGCCGTTGCAAGAATGTTCAAAGCTGCAGCTTCTGTCTCTAAAGATTTACTTTGCCAGCATCCGGCTCGAAGTAGCGCGCCTTCTTTTAAGCTTGCCGTTTGGCCAGTAGCGCGTAAACCAAGCACCACTGGAAGAAGGCGAAAGCCTAACTCGATTTCCTCCCAAGTGGCGATCCAATGATTTTGAGAGCCATCTTTACGTTGGGGTGGATTTTCCCCGAGCATTCGCAATAGGCGTAGCTGATCCTTAGGGATTTCCCCACCCAAGAATAAATCGCGCCACCATCGAGTGGTGCTGGAGGGCAACCCCTCGGGAAGCGGAGTTGCGTTTTCGAAAATGGCACGCGCGCGAGGATGACCAGCCATGCGGAAGCCATCGTCATAAGCCTCGACCAAACCACGTGCTTGGAAAAACTCTAAATCCGTGCGTAGTACCGATGCATTTAACGCTGCGCCATTGACGGTACAGGTTTCTGGAAACAGGGCATCGCCCTTGGCCAGGCGCT
Organism: Planctomycetota bacterium; assembly: GCA_002746235.1. Taxonomy (GTDB): domain Bacteria; phylum Planctomycetota; class UBA1135; order UBA1135; family UBA1135. The sequence goes on along the minus strand of NVWJ01000004.1, from coordinate 207,243 downwards.
CATGCAAACCAAGCGCGGCAAAGGCCGCCAGCACGTTACGCAACAACCACAAATCTGGTGGCGCGGTAATCGATGCCGTAAAGGTGACTTGCCGCACCACCTGCATGGCATCGGCATAACGCTTTTGTTCTTCTTCACTGCGGCCCTCCTTGTCCGCTTCCAGCTGAGCGCATGCCTCAAGGGCCGCGCCTCCGAAAGTGAAGAGCAGCGGCACCTGATTACGCAGAATCTGCCACGAAGCTTTACTTAGGTACGGGTAGCCGGCACTGGTGGTTCCAGTGGGGTGAGCGGCAATCGCGTGAAGCGTGGCGGAAAGGTCGGAGTTCAATCGAGTGGGGAGGCCTGGTCAAAAAGCAGGCCGTCCGCGCGTAAAGCTTCCTCCACCTTCGGGTAAGCGATGCGACCGCAGACGGCCCAGTGCAACCAGAAGGATACAAAAAACAAGATGCCAGTGAACACACTTATGGCAAGGATGGCGCCAATAATGGTGCCAATCAAGACCGCAAACGTGAATATGCAACGTGGGTTGTGGAAAGTGGCGCGGTATAAATTGCGCCAGATGCGCCGCCGTTTTTCTGCGGGCAACTTCGAAAATGTAGTTAAATGTTGTTTAGGGATCCAGTCAATCATCGGGCTGCCAAATAGACGACAACCAGGGGGTGTTCCCACTATAACCGATTTCCTAAGTCTTGCTCTGTGCGCTCTGCCGGCTGCGCTTCACCCCAATAGCGCCGATGGAATAAGGCGCGCCACTTTTCCCAAACTCGGCTCGAATTCATAATCCACTAATCCTTTGCCAAGGGCGCCCAAGGTCGTGTGCCCCGGCATCCAGAAGGGCTTCAGCCAAGGACGAAAGCGGCCGCGCAAAATTGTGTTGCATGCGTGGTCAAACATAAACGTGTTGTGCACGACCCCCAACCCCGATYGTGGGTTTTCGCGGGTGTGCCCCGGGAAGGCGCCCCAGGTTGTGGTTCCCAAGGCAAAGCCAAGCCCGGCCCAGACATTCACTCCAATCGTCCCATAACGAAGACGAGTGATGGCAGATTCCAGGTGGTCCTGATCCACACTGGGTGCCGCAATAACTGTGCACGAAAGAGTTCCGTAAACCGAATCGTTTACGAAATCGACCGCTTGCACTAAGAAATCCTTCTCAGAATGTGCGTTGAGTGAGGTTTCCGCGAGGATTGCACAGAAGGCCTCCTCTCTTAGTGCGAGTTGCGATTTCTCTGCTGGGATATTCTCCAACAACACCGGCGGCGTCTCATCTTTTGCGTGCGGTGGCGCCGTCCCACCGTATTCGCGTACAAAGCGGGACCAACGTTCTTCCGCACCTGGGTACCAAGCCTTGCGCTTTGGAGCGGCCCGGAAAGCCTGGCGAATTGCTTGAAGGAAATCTTGGCGCTGCGGCCATTTTTGTGAAGTCACCAGGAGCTTCGGCGCGTTACAGTTGAAGCCATTGTTCACCAGCATCATGCCGGCAATTTGTTGCGCTTGGAATTTCAAGTCGGCCCGCGACCAGGCGCCCGGAACAATGATGACTGGAGAAACTGCACCGAGTTCGGCTGTCGCTTCTTTTTGTTCCACGCCGTCGGCCTGAAGCACTTTCTTGAAACTGGCTTCGCTGCCGGTGAGGTGGATGGCGGAAATCTTTGGGTGCGCAATAAGTTCTTCGCCTTCTTTTACGCCGCCTTCAACGAAGCCCAAAAAGCCTGCTGCAATCATCGGCGCAAATGCTTTTTCTAGAAATGGCTGCAAGTAAGCGTTTACCGGATTCATTTTGACCACCACAACTCGATTCTCTTTGAGCAGTTGGTAGAGGAAATCCAGCGGTGCGATGGACTGCACGTTGCCTGCGCCAAGCACCGCCGCGCAGCCGCCGTCGCCGAGAGTTAAAGCAGTGGGGTCCGTATTTGGAAGACCGCGAATCTCGGCGCTAAGTCCTGGGAAAAGAATCCCGTCCCATCGGTCAAACGGAAAAACTTTTGCCGTCCATCCCGCTTCGGTTTTTTTCACCCGGGACGATGGCACCCCACCGCGCAGAAGCGTGTCTCGATACAGCCGCATATGGCGTAAAAGAATGCACGGTCCGGTGTACCACTCCTCTCCTGCGAGAGGCGAATCCATCGCGATACCCTTTGCCGCACAAGTACGTTCCACCCAAGTTTGCGCGACATCGACAACGCCCTGCATGCAGCTTTGCAAAATGTCGGCGCGACGCGAGGAGTCTAGTGACCGCCAAGTGTTTGCTTGATGCGCGACTCGGCTGACGACTGCATCGACGGAACTCATGGGCGCAGGCGGGTTTCGAGTGCGCGCCACATTTCTAAACAACGAGGTGCGAGCTCATGAAAGCGATGTCCGTCACGGCTTAACTCAAAGCACGCGGGAAGTGCATTTGGAAGTGCATTGCATGCCTCCACTAAGGCTGGCCAGTCGATATCGCCTTCACCCGGTGCAAGGTGATTGTGTTCCCCGCGACGCATGTCGTCCAGCTGGAGATTGATGATGTCTTTAGAAAAACGTTCTAATGCTTCTTGAGGACTGTAGGTGTCGTTTACGAGTAAATGCCCGACATCTAAACTTAAACCAACTCCGTTGGGTAAATCGTCACGCAAACGTTCCCAGTCGCCCAGATTCCCGAGCCAATGCCCGGGCTCTGGCTCTAGCGCTATTTTTACACCGACGTCTTGCGCATGCACGGCAAGCTCTGCAACGCCCTTCACAAATGCATTGCGCGCGCCTTCATGGCTTTGCCCTTCCGGCAAACTTCCCGACCACAGTGAAACAATCTTTGCCCCTAGTGGTGCACACCAATCAATCATTTGGTGCAAGAACTGCAAACGCAATTCCTTGCTTGCATCGAACTCCAATAAATTCGGCCGATGTTTACGCCGCGGGTCCAAAACGTAACGAGCGCCAGTTTCAATGACCACTTCCAAACCAAGCTTTGCGCACAGCTTGCCAATGCGCTCTACCTCTTCAACGCTAGAACTTCGTGGATCTAAATGTCCGACGTCAGGGGTAATCGCAACTACCTGATATCCAAGCTCCGCCAACCACGGCAAGGCRTCYTCCARSCGATGGGAGGTAAACCCGTTCGAGTTGTAGCCGAGCCGAATCATGTTGGTTTARCGAACGCCTTTTCCGTACTCATCAAGCGAGCCAGAGTAGCGTCGGATTTTTTTGTCGATCGCACCGACCGAGTTTGGTTTGTCCTTGTACTCCTCACGCATGKCGCGCAAAGAATCCAAGGCTTTRTTCATCATGTCAGAWGCATCGGACATGCGCGAGCGAAACAAGAACGGATCRCCCTTCTCRTAATGATCAATRATGGCTTTCTCGAACAAAGCCACTCCGGCCTCTCCCGATTCAATCGCTGGCTCCCAGCGCTCGTCCTGCAAGTAAAGCGGGCGYAAATCCATTTTCACGGCATCGACCACGCGRCCCCCGGTAGACGGATTTTTAACCACGGGCTCTTTCTCTTCTTCAAACAAGGCTTTCCAATTCTCAATGGATTGATCAACGCCGTGCTCATAAACATAGAGCCCGGCTCCTCCAATCGCYAAACCCATGAGTAAGAAAAATAGATTTCCCAAACATCCGCTTTTTCGCTTGATGCGCTTTTTGGGATTTTTGCTCTTCGGCTGTTTGATATTCATCGTGAATGATTATTCGGGTGCACTTACCAAAGCGGCGTATCCACCAGCACAGGTTTTGCTCGGTTCAAAACTAAACTCCTCGACCACCGCTCGGCCCGACGCTTTCGCTAATCGYGCKGCRGCYTCTTGATTTTCTTCCACCTCTAAGGAGCAAGTGCTCCAAAGGATGCGTGTGGATTCKTGCAAACAAGGAAGCACAAGCTTCTTACGSAARAYGTTYTGCATGGTCACCACTTTGTGCAGTTCCACTTTCGAAAAACGCCCGCGRGCYTCGGGRCGCTTATTGAGYACGCCGGTATTGGAACACGGCACATCGCACATSACTARATCCCAKGGGCCTWCSGGAAGRTTGCTGCCATCKGYYTCYARSACYARGGTTTTGATSTYGTGSCCWAGGCGYTGCGCYTCTTTYGCWAARACTTCGAGACGCGTTTCGGAAATGTCGCAAGCCAATATCTCCGCCTTGCCACCAGATAGTTCATAGGCGGCAAAACTCTTTCCACCTGGCGCCGCGCACAAATCCAAAATGCGTTCTCCAGCTTGGGGCTTGCCAAGCGCAACCGACTGGAAGGAGGTGATGTCTTGTACTGACCAAAAGCCCTCGTCAAAGCCAGGCCATTGCGGTAGCGCACCCGCCTTGGAGCGCGTAATCACACGCAGCATGTTGGGGGCATCTCCCAGTTCAGTTTCGACCCCTCCTTCGGCCAGGGCCGCTTGCACATCAGTGGTGTTGCTGCGCAAAGTATTAACCCGCAACCACAACGCGGCTTTTTGATTCAACACTTCCGCCCGCTGCTGGGTGATGGCTTCCCCCGCGGACTCCCACCAACGTTTGATTAAAAACTTTGGATAGCCGCGCGTTTCCGCGAGATGAGCAATCGGATCATTTTTCGGGTCGGCAAACACTTTGCGATCAAATTGCCAAGCCGGGACAGGAAGGCGGTCCGATGCGGCCACCAATCCAAGTTTTGCTGGCTTGGCTTTTCGCGACACCGCACGTAGTACTGCATTTAGAAATCCAGACTTGCTTTCGAGTTCTGGCTTCACCGCGTTCATGGTCGAATCGATTGCAGCATGACGCGGCACGCGATCCAAAAAGAGCAACTGATAAATGCCGATCGACAATGCAACAAGCAACGCCTCTTCTTTAATCCGACGCGTAGCATAAGCCTGCGAGATTTTGTCTAGCGTTGCACGCACGCGCAAGGATCCCGAGAGAATCTCTTTCGCCAAACCACGATCGCGTGGATCACAGTTCGCTTCATCTAACGCAGCATCTAATGCGCGCGAAGGGAACTCCGCGTTACTAGAAAGAAGTAGCCAAACAACGCGGCGGACATCGGTGATTTCGGGTTCACTCATGAGATTCTTTTTTCAGAGACTGCCCAACTTGCAAACGGGCACCTTGCAAAAACACTTTCGCTTCCATGCGCGCTTTGCCTTCACGCTGCAAGACATCGATGCGAAATGAGCCTTCTCCGCAGGCCACCGCGATCCCTTCTTCTAAACAAAGGATCGTGCCTGGCTGTGCAGAGTGGAGAAGGTTTTCTTGAGGAGGAATCCTTCCGGAATGGACGCGCAGTCCATCTCCGTCAGGAAGCCAGGTTTGGCCACAGGGCCAACCCGACATGGCACGCACGCGACGCTCGATTGCGACTGCAGATTCGGACCAATCTAAAACGCCATCGGACTTTTTAATTTTTTTGCATGACGTCACCAAGCTCTCGTCCTGAAGGACTCCAGCAGGTAGGGCGCCATCGGCATCGTACTGCTGCAAAGTTTCTACGAGAAATCGCGCTCCAAGCTCGGCCAGTTGCTCGGTTAAAGCTGGGGCTTCTTCCGTGCCGCAGAGGCTGACCTTGGCTTCCGTAAGTACTGCACCGGCATCTAGAGCTAACACCACTTTTTGCAAACTAACGCCGGTTTCGGAATCGCCAGCGAGAATGGCCGCTTGGATCGGACTTGCTCCGCGCCACCTTGGTAACAAGGAGCCGTGAAGGTTTACACAACCCAGCTTCGGCAACTGCAACATGGTTTCATTCAAAATCTGCCCGTAGCTCACCACGACACCAAGGTCGACTTGCCAAGATTGAAACTCGGTTTGAAACTCCGGGTCACGCGCGGATTCTGGTCTTAAAACCGGAATGCCTTTTGCCACGGCCAAATCCACTAAAGGATTCGGCGCCTGTTTACGTCCGCGCCCCGCCTGCCGTGGAGGTGCAGTCACCAATCCCACAACTTCCAAGCCCGCTTCGATGGCGGCCGCAAAGGAAGCGACTGCAAACGGCGGGGAGCCGAGAAAGGCGAAGCGCAAGTTTTGCTTAAACGTGTGGCTCGACGAAAGCCTTGAACTGTTCGTAGTTCATCATGCCCGCCGAGCGAGCGACCTCTTCGCCACCTTTAAAAATCAGGAAGCAAGGAATGCCCATGACGCCCATGGACGCTGGGGTGTTGGGGTTGTCTTGGGTGTCATGCTTGACAACCTTGAGCTTGTCKGCCATTTCACCRGCAAGTTGRTCCACCGAAGGMCCCATGGCTTTACAAGGACCACACCAAGGTGCCCARAAATCAACYAGGACTGGAGTCGTGGATTCGATCACTTCCTTCTGGAAGCTTTCATCGGTTACATCGATTGCGTTAGACATGGTTCTATGAGAGCGGTTCGTCGCCAAGAAGTTCCCCAAGTTCGGGATCATATTCTTCATGCTGGCGGTCAAAGGTCTCGTCGATGTCCTCAAGGTGTAAGACGCCAGCRCCTGCGCGGCGACTCACGAAAACATCGGCGAATGGRGCATCCTGTTTGATRTCGATCTGCTGTTGCTTCGCGAGCTCCAACAGTGCGACCAGGTAATAAGCRGCATCTCCGCGAGGAACATTTTCCTCGGCAAGAATGGCTTGAAGGGAAGTYGTGTCGGACTTYTGAATCCGATGCCAAAGTTCTTCCACGTAWGCGCGCAACGGTTTRCCAACCGGSCGCACATGGTGAGGGCGYAAAAAKCCAGTCTCYGATTCCAGGCGACTGAACACTTGCAATAAATCCCAGATGGATACATCGCCAAGATCAAACTCAGCYTCTTCCTYATCTTCAGATTCTTGCTCCTCGATCTTGCCTACCCAGCGACCACCGRCCGGCAGCATGCGGTTGCGRCGATCCCAGTTGTCGCGCAAGTTGTCAGCRACCCGGCGCAACTCCTTGTATGCCATGAGTTGCTGAACCAGCTCCTCGCCAGGATCGAATGGATCTTCATCGACCTCAACCTCGTCTTGCGGCAACAAAGAACGGCTTTTAATCGCCAACAAGGTTGCGGCAAGCACTAGGTAGTCGGCCGCTTCGTCGACATCGACCTTGGCGAGACTGCGAATGTACCGACAATAGGCGTCGCAAACATCTGCAAGTGCGACCACGTGAATCTCGAGTTCTTTATCGCGGACTAGTTGCAGCAGCAAATCCAGCGGGCCAAAAAACACCCGGTCTAGTTGAACCTGAAAGCCAGTGCCCTCAGAACTTTCCGTTGGGCTTTCCGCCGACGCAACCGCCTCTTGATCGCCTGCGGAATGCAGGCGAGAGGGTGGGAGCATCGAAGGGTCAACGGGTTCAATCATGCGGCCTAACCGAAAATCTGTTTTAGGATTTCATCGCTTTCTGGCACAGCGGTAATCCAGAATATGAATTTTACCACCGGGATGATGACTGCGTAAAGCACCGACCAGAAAGTGTCGCGGGCGAAAAAGATTAACCCAAGAATAATCAGAAGGCCGTGGCGCTCAAAGCGCGAGTACACCTTTCTCGCTTCATGGTTCAAAAAGTAAAACACCACCCGGCTGCCGTCTAAGGGAGGAATGGGCACCAAGTTGAAGGCCATAAGTACAACATTGATGATGATTCCGGTCACCAGAATGCTGAGGCCGCGGGCGTCAAAGTCCCAAATCCCCGCATGCAGGAAGGCACTCATCACCCCAGACCACAAAAGAGCCTGCAAAAAGTTGCTCGCAGGCCCAGCGATGGCGACCAGCGCCATGCCCCTCATGGGGTTTCGCATCCTGTGGACCTGTACCGGCACCGGTTTCGCGCCGCCAAAAGCCATTCCCGTAGTGATCAGCAGCATGATCGGCAACACKATWGTCAGCATTAAGTCTATATGRGGCAACGGGTTAAGCGTTATGCGCCCCATWAACCTTGCCGTGGGGTCGCCCAGCYTATCGGCGACCCAAGCGTGGGCGGCCTCRTGSGTGGTWATTGCRAAAACCACRATGGCGATCGATCCGACGAGAGTAAAGGTGTCCATTTGACGGCAGGCATTCTCCCATGCCCGTTCATCCCCTACAATAAGCCATGGGTGGGGCTTTCCCAGCCACAAGCGCACATGCCAATGGTTTTTGACACTACCCGGGCTCTTTCCCGTGGCCTTGAGGTGCTCCGGCTCGAAGCCGAGGCTCTCCAGGAACTCGCACAACTTTTGGGGCCCTCTTTTGCCGCCGCCTGTGACTCCATTTTGGCCTGTGAGGGCCGCGTGGTAGTCAGTGGCATGGGCAAGGCTGGCATTGYGGGGCAAAAAATYTCGGCAACACTCGCCAGCACCGGAACGCCKAGCCTTTTTCTCCATCCCGGAGAAGCGCTGCACGGAGATCTYGGGCGTTTGCGGCCCGAAGATTTATTGCTCGCCCTATCTAARAGTGGSTCCACCCGMGAAGTGGTGCAGCTCATTCCGGCGGTCAGGGCAATCGGCGCCGGCGTCATAGCCATGTGCACTTCTGCCGACTCTCCGCTGGGGCAACACGCGGACCTGGTTTTGGAGCTGGGYGATGCCCCCGAAGCCTGTCCACTCGGCTTGGYCCCCACCGTAAGCACCACCAAGATGCTTGCTCTCGGCGATGCTCTCGCTATGGCAGTTCTAGAAAGCCGCGATTTTACGCGTGAAGAATTTGCACGCTTTCATCCTGCTGGCTCATTAGGCAAATCACTCATGAAGGTYGGSGAAATGATGCGCAGTGGATCKCAACTACCCTTAGTGCAGAGCGGCCAGTCGGTGCGCGATGCCTTGCGCGTCATGACCAAAACGCCAGGCCGTCCTGGGGCTGCATTAATTGTTGGCTCCGAAAACCAACTGCTCGGTATTTTCACCGACGGCGATGTCCGCCGCCTTGCKGAAGCCGGTCAACTCCCCCTCGATGAATCCATCGACGCACACATGGCTGCCAACCCGCGACATGTGCAAGMAGATCTCCTGGTTGGAGAAGTRCTGCGTTTGTTTAAGGATTCTCATGTCGACCAAATGCCAGTGATWGCGCGCGATGGAARYCGCGTGRTTGGCTTAGTCGATGTACAAGATCTACTAGAGGTTCGCCTRTGACATTTCCCGCATCGCTTWTAGAGCGCGCCGCAAACGTGCGCTTRTTTGTTTCTGACATCGATGGGGTGTGGACCGATGGCCGCATTACCGTGCACGCCGATGGAACYGAAAGCACKACTTTCAGTGTTCAAGATGGATTGGGYGTGGTGCGTTTATTGCGTGCCGGYTTAGAGATTGCTGTCATCAGTGGGCGYAAAAACCCTGCGGTSGAACACCGTGCGCGACGTTTAGGMATTGAAGAAATCCACCTTGGCTCGCTCGACAAAGGTCCATTGATTCGGAGCATGATGGAGGCGCGTGGGTTACGCCARGACCAAGTCGCCACCATTGGYGAYGACCTTCCTGACCTSTCCATGTTTTGTGAAGCTGGATTAAATTTCGCGCCACCCTCTGCGGTCAATGAAATACGKAARCGSGCCGAYTGGATTACTCGTGCAAGCGCTGGGCATGGTGCCTTGCGCGAAGCTTGTAACCTTCTTTTAGAAGCACGCTCTAACGTCGAGACCTCTTGAACCGSGGGTTACGTTTACTCGGCATCTCCGGTGCAGCACTTACGCTAGCCCTRGTTGCCATCGACCTTCGGCGYCACGCGGAAGAGTCRGCTTCGATTGGRGCTGGTAGCGAGAAGCCACCGCCCGGTTTTCGSCAACGYATGCGCGGTTTAGGTTGGACGGARATYTCGTTTAAGGGGCASGTTGAGATGGAAGCGGARAAGCGYTAYCCGCAAGAAGATGGAAGCGTGTTGGTRGTGCCAAGTTACAAAGTGGTGGGAACCGACCCTMTTCCTTTGGGCGAAGGCATGAGCCTGGGCGATTCCATCATTCGCTCTCCAAATGATTCCACGAATCAAAGCAAGGACACTTCTTTTGTCGTCACCTCGCCGAAAGCATGGATTCCGCTKGTTCAGGGCCAAGAGCGCTTTGCYTTTGATATGGACCGYTTATGGCAATTGGAARATCCTGTTTTTGAAATGGCCGACTTTCATAAAGGGAGCCCTTTGCGCATCGAAACTGCACACGCAGACTTAGATCCCAAAACCGATCAAATCTTTGGTCGCGGACCATTCCTTCTGATCTCTGGCGACCTTCGCTTGGAAGGCTCCGATATCTTCTTTGACCCGGAAACATCGCGGGTTGAATTCCAGCCACTCGATGGGCAACTGAGTTGGCGCATTCGAGATCAACATGGCGCGACCTTTTATGGTTTTTCCGATGGTCCAGGTTCCTTTTCCGAAAATTCTTCCGGGGGCTTTAGCTTAGAATTCCACGCGATGAAACAAGCGCGCACCGTCTTCCCCGCGGACTCCGTAATGCCTGGTGTTTTGATTACCCGCGACATGACTTTGCACTTGGTTCCGTCCGCCGAAGGAAGTTGGCACCCTGCAAGCGCAAAAGCCCTCGGCCCAACCAATTGGCAAGGTGAAACCTTAGGCATGGTTGGCGCAGAAAGTGAAGTCCTATGGAAAGGCAATGGCGACCTCGATTTCCTAACCGTACTTGGCCCGGTTACGGTGACGCCGCTTGATGATTCTTTTGATTGGGCCTCTGCAACTGGCTTTGCACGCTTCCGCCCAAAATCGGAGGTGGTTCGTTTGGAGGGCAATGTGAATGCCAAACATCCGCGCGGATTGCTTCAGGGTGATTGGGCGGAACTTGGCCCCAATGCATGGGAGGTCGGTGGGTCTGTCCTCGTCGATAGCGATGAAGGGATTGCATCGGGTGAATGGTTACATACCGACCGCCGAGGCAATTGGACTTTAAGCGGCAATGCGGAGATTCAGCCTCGCGAGGGCCAGGTCGATTGGGTTCGCAGCCCTGAAATTCACTTCAATGAAAAAGGACGCGTATTCACCGATGCTGGCTTTGAATTACAAGCCACCGTGGAGGAGCTGCCTTTGTTTGCATCGGGCGATCATTTAGATTCCAAAATGGAGCGTGGGCGTTCTGCTGGCGATGATCTTGTACGCCGAACTTTTGCAGATGGAAATCTATATGTACTTCATCAAGGACGAGAGTTGCGTGGCGCAAAGTTGGAACAAACCGGCGACAAATCTTTCCGTATGCTCGGTGACCTCGGGACAAAAACCAGAGTTACCGGCAATGCTTTGGTTGGGGAAACTCCCGTGGCTTTGGATTGCGGGCGCCTAAGTTGGGATGGGACAGAGGTCACGATTGAAGATGCGCCGCTGATTGAAATTGCTGCTTCCGCGCTTGGCTTGCAGGGCGACGTCGTCCAAATCCGCGCACGCAAAATTCTTCAGCATGARGCGAATGGAACTTGGGAGTTGCGCGACAACGTCATCCTTAGCGGYGCWTTGGTCGGCGCCGGYGATCGTGTGATTTGGACGCCAGGTAAAGATTTGCAGTTCTTCTCCGGTGGCCGCAACAGCCAAGGCCAAACCAAGCATGCCTCGTTGRGTGGYACCTTGGAGGACGGCCGCRTCTTTGGCGCCGAYGGCATGCATATTTCGTACGCCGAACAAGGAAGACTTGSGGTACARGGGAATGCTCACCTATCTTTGCTGCGCCCGACYGAAAGTACGCCYTATGAGCTTTGGGGCGACGAYGTCGAGCTTGGAGMAACCAGCGGTTGGGCCATCGGTCATGCGCGTTTTCAAAGCGCCGATRCCTCTGGTTCCGCRCGCAGAATCGATTGGACCCGATACCCCAWCCTTGGAGATTTARTCATCTTGGAAGATGACGCRGTRATCCAACAGGGCAACATTYTGGCTTCCGGGCCGCAYCTCGAAGTCGACACCCGCGTCGGTACCATCACCTCCATCGGTGCCGAAAACCTACCCGCCAAACTKCGCGCTGAAGATGGKCGCACYGCGGTAGGYGATTGGCTGCGATAYCACCTCGAYTCCGGCCGCTTTGAATCCCGCGGTGCCCGATTCGAAACGCCTTAGATGCTGRCYGCCCTTCTTCTGGCCTTCGCTGCGCAAGCGGAGCCGCCCCCYSCTCCMGAKCAGGAGCCTCAAGGGGGAACTCGACTCGAGACTGGAGATATTTCTTCGGCYGAGGAGGGCGACGCCATGGTSTAYCGKATTTCRRAGATGYACCTCAYGGCTCCSGGMMTGGARGTGCGYGCYGAYCGRGTCACMMTTTGGCTCGATGCGGCTGCTTATCGAGAGGTTCTGGGGCTAAAGAATGCCACCCTGGGCGAACCTGACGTGAATTCGGCAAATATGCCGAACGAAAGCCCAACCCCTCTCTTCACTGGACTTTGGAGTCGAAAAATCCTCCTCGCGCTTGGGTTGCCCGAGAACGACTCCCTTATTCGAGAAATTCGGCTGGAAGGTCACATTGAAATTCAAACCGAAGATATGTCCTTGTTCTGCGATCGCCTTCAGGATTGGCCTGCGGAAGGTCGCAGTTTGGCCTCTGTCGTTGAAATGAATCTGCCTCCTGGCAAAGGCGGCCCCAATGGCTGGCCGGTGCGCATGACCGCAAATGAAGTCGTGGAGAACCCTGATGGATTGGTCATCGCCTACGGCACAACCCTCTCAACCTGCCTCGACCGACCACCTCATTACAGCGTTCGTTTTGATGAGTTAGTCGCAGAGCCGCAGACAAACGGCAGTTTCGTATGGCATCCTTCCGGCGGATGGCTGCAGCTCGGCGGCCTTTCTATTATCCCGGTACCGACTCCCGACTTTTCGCGCGACWGTAACTTCCTCGGCTTCCGCGGTGTCGTTTTTGGGTCCAGTCGACGGCTCGGTAGCGCGATTGCTCCACGCTTCGGCGGCCGCACCGAATCGGACGATGGCAACAGTTCTCTCGATTGGACCTTTGAGCCGACCTATAGCTCGGATCGTGGCTTCCCGCTCGAGGTCCGGCTTCAAGGGAACTCCCCTAATTACCGTACCAGTCTGGATCTTTTCTATCTCGAAGATGAGAGCAATGACCGCCATGGCTTAAGGCGTTCGTTAAAGCGCGGCTCTGACACCCGTACGCGTTTGCGTTGGAATAACCGATGGTTCTTGAACGATCGTTGGTGGCTGGACTTCGACATTGCGCTCACCTCTGACCCGCTGGTTGATCCCGAGTTCTTTGAACGCAACTGGACCAACGAAGACGACGCTGAATCGGATCTTTTCCTTCGGCGGCGCGGTAATAACAGTTTCTTTTCCGCGCACACCGTTTACCGTTTAGACGATGTTGGTTTTTCCCCCATTGAAGGTTTGGGAAATCCACCTGGCGCGGCAACGCAATCGCTCGATTTACTGCCGCTACTAACCTATGACACTTTTTCGAGCTCGCTAGTAGACCTTCCAACCAGCGCGCTAGGGGGCGGTGACGATGGCAGCCCGCTTAACCTTTCGTGGGGTGCGGAAATTGGACGACTGCAATTGCGTGACCGTGATTTGATTGCTAGTCGCGGGCGCACCTTTGCATCTTTGCCTACCATTCAGCGCACCCGGGGGCGTTTTTGGGGTGAGGCTGCAATCCCATTCCACCAGTCGGGTATTTTNTTTCGGCCCGGCGTACGCGTRGAAGGATCCTTCTGGAAGGATGACRCGGTCGGTRCGACACAASAGGAGCAGCTCTTCACCGAAACGTTTTTTGAAACCGGSGTTGTCATRGAGAAGCGCATGGACGGYGGATGGCGACATCTTGTATTRCCTCAACTGCGCTTCCGCTCCAAAACAGCGAACCGTTCTGCAAGTGGCCCACTGCTTGATTTTGATGGYCWCGACATMTTGCAAGACGGTGAAGTCTTAGAGYTTTCTCTRCGCCAATTCTTTTATGCGCCYAAAGGTAGCGGCCCTTGGCTCGACGTAAACCTCCTTCTGCCTTGGTACACCGAYGSCRCWGATCTWTTARACACTTCGATTGCRCCCTTTCCGMGRGGRCCTCAGAATGCTGGCTTGGGGCCTGCGRAACTCCGCGTCACATGGACTCCTGGGGTTTATCATAAARCTTTAAATGGGRTTCGCTGGGATGCCCGCGTGCGYCATGATTTAGACCGGAGCACCACKGAGGAARTATTCACGCGARTCACGGTTCGCCCCGACARCAGTTTTTACTATGGGGCTGACTACTACGCAGCTAGCGAGACCGGTTTAGACTTCGCCCTTGGTGCYGTCTTCGGCGGCATGCGYTTCAGCGAAGAGTGGGCTTTCGGATTCCGTCAATCGGAAARCTTKGAGGGYAACGCTGGCTTGCGCTCCGCCTATGCCGCGCAATATTACGGCCACGACTTCCTCTTCGAGTTTGGCTACCAAATCGTGCAATCCACCGGTGAAGAAGGTGTYTACTTCAACRTCAGCCCTCGCTTTTTCGCCGATAGCTACGGCAGCCGCGACCTTGCTAGACTGAAGTTCCAATAATGCTAGCTTTCATTGGTTCGACCGAGCTTCTCCTCGCTGCAGTCGTTGGCCTCCTGCTTTTCGGTGGCCAGCTACCKGASGTCATGCGTGAAATCGGMAAGGTTTGGTTTGGCCTACGTCGATCGCTGAATGACTTGAARCGRGAGTCCGGSCTGGACGAAGCCATGCGTGACATCAARCGCGARACCGATGACTTACGCACCTCTTCCTATGAATGGCGYAAAKACATGGACCCTTTTGCTGGCCCCGCAAAAAGTGAGCCMCCWACCGATGCCCAAACGGAAACCGATCAAGAAGAGGGTGCMTCTGRCAACCAAGATGACRAARATGACGCCCCCAAGGTGAATCCCATTGGGCGCGACCCWTTCGCCTCAGACGACTAAATCGAKTCGTGTARTTCCGGAAAGGAACAYGGGCGTGTGCGTGCATCAAGTTGCGGCAAAATAATGCYCTGTGCAGCRAGTCGACAMGCWCCGGTRGATCCTGGCATAAGAAAAACCACGGTCYGGCCGATCARTCCAGCCGAWGCGCGCGATTGAATACATGCGGTKCCKATTTCCGCATAACTTAGGTGACGGAACARCTCTCCGAAGCCTGGCAAGGYTTTGTCGTATAGAGCTTCCACCGCTTCCGGGGTGACGTCGCGTTGGGTGATGCCGGTACCGCCAGTAACCAAAATCGCATTCACCGCTGCATCCGACGCCCAGTCCTTCACTGTTTGGCGGATTTTTTCGAGTTCATCGGGGACGATTAGGCGCAAGGTTACATGGTGACCAGCTTGCACGCATAGTTCTTCCAATAAGGCCCCTGATTTATCGGTGCTAAGGTCGCGCGAATCGGAGATCGTCAACACGCGAATATTCTGTGCAAGAAACGCGCGCTCCTTGCCGCCGTGTGCTTTTAGGGGAATTTCTGACATCTTAATTTTGAGCGAGAAAGCTCTGCACGTTTTTGAAGTGAACCTTGGCGACTCGACGCATTTCTTCTACTCCATGAAGTTGTAAAAACTCTCGCATGGCTGGTGGTACTGGACTTCCGCTTCCACGCGGAATATCCATGGCCCATTCTGCAGACAACTCCTCCATGCCAATCAAAAACTGCTCACGCGCAAGAACCGAGGCCGCCGCCACTGCGAGATGCGCCTCGGCTCGTGGAACCTCGACAACACTTACTGTTGGCGCAACAGCATGAATCTGTTTACTCACTGGGCACGACGGGGAAAACCGATCGACCACCATGCTTTGGTAACCACTGCGTTCATGCAACACTCCTAAACAATCAGAGTGCAGCTGGGTCAGCAGAGTATTCACATTGCTTCCGGCACTCTGCCACTCTTGGTTGTACTTAAGCGGCATCAGGCAGCGTATTTCAAAATCGAAATTCTCGCGAATCCATGGACCAAGAATTCGAATACGATGGTCATCGATGGTTTTGGAGTCCGCAACCTTCGAGCTTTGCAGCAACTCTACCTTGTCTTTAGCAATAGCCACCGCAGCAACCACCAAGGGGCCAAAGGTATCACCCTTCCCGGCCTCATCCGATCCGATACTGTTCGCTGCGGGCGGAAAACCACTGGGTTCCCGAGACGCCGATGTTTGCTTTTTACTAGGWGCCGTTTCTTTTGCACCTARGTATTGCGTGTGCCAGGCTTCGGCACCCTTTCCCTGAACGACAAGCTTGCCACTTTTATACAARCTCACCACCACCCCTTCGCCGCGAGCCTGAAAAACMGCATGTTGCAGATTRCGAAATTCGTAGCCTGCGCTTTGCAGGGCATCGGAAAGCTGATTCCCCTCTTGGGAGCTTAAAACGAAGACGTCGGTCATGGGGTGCGCAGGGCTTCTTGAGCTTTGGCTTCGGCAARAYGAAGGCTGGAYTGGACGCCCTCGCAAGCTGCGGTTTGCTCCGCGCCTTCACGGGCGGCGGCCGGATCGAGCACGCCTAAGGAGGCATCATAARCAATCAYTAGGCGCGCAAAAGGTTTGGGAATGATCATCCGRTCCCATGATTTTGCCTGCCAGAATCTAGAGGCTGCAAATCCTGCCGTCATCAAGACTCTTCCGCTGGTTGCRGCCACATAAACCACGCCTGGCGCGACCGARTGTAAGGGGCCGCGCGGTCCATCGGGGGTGAAACCAAGCGCCTCCGACCCTTCCGCAATCTCCAGCATTTYTCTTAGGGCGGTTGATGCCCCACGCGACGAAGATCCGCGAATGGTTTTGAAKCCAAGGCGCGATGCGAGATCCGCAATCATTTGGCCATCGCGATTCWTGCTCACCATGACCCGCACCGGRTARCCCTGATGRGASCCAATSGCYGCGGGGATTTGTTGGTGCCARAATGCGAACACCGGYGCKYGACCRTTCTCRTGRTKTTGGTCGAGCAGCTCCTTGTTCAAAATTTTCACACGCCAGGTGGATGCCAGGATTCGAAATAGTATTGGGCCGACCAAGACCGCCAGGCGGTTGGTAAGGCGTCGAGTCCAGCGACGGCGGCGAGATTTAGTTTGGCTCACGAAAGATTCCRMSWCANMTSGTNGWYSKCTTCGCCGTCTTCGTCGAGCAGCTCCTCTTCAGCCTCCCACTTTTTTGCCAGGGCTTCATGCCGGCGACGGCGACGACGCATGGCCACCGGGAATCCAAGGGTTAACCCCAAGGTGACGAAAAGAAAAAACTGCGGGTAAAAGTCTGATAGCAACCGACTTAAGGAACCCAGTTCATGCCGAAGTGCTTGCTCGTGATCGATCAACCCCTCCTCGGTAAGATCGAGAAGGGCGCGGTCTAGGCTGATTCCAGCACTCATTTTTTGCATCAGCTGAGCCATCAAATCTTTGCCGTGAATCCGTTCGATACGTGCAAAAAAGGAGTGTGCAAGGGCATAGCCAAGCGCTGCCTTATACGCATCACTACCGAAGCCATCGTCGTAGTCGCCGAGATAAGGCAACTCATTGCGAAAGGCCGGCCAAGAAAGAGCCACTTCAATTCCTCCCAAAAGCCTTTGGTCGGTCCACACTTCTGCGATGCCCTCATGCACCCAAGCTGGCTGAGCCCCCCACGCTTCCGGGCCAAGAGATTGCATCGCCCAGTGCACAAGCTCATGGCGCAAAGTCTTATGTAACTGCTCCTGGCTTTGCGCGGCGCGAACCACCATGATAATTCGTCCCTCTTGAGGCTGCGTCACTGCCGCATACCAAGAGGGTGCGTCGTATCCGAGAAGTTCACGCAACTCCTCGTGTTCCGTAACCCAAACTAACTTGCCGCGTGGCGAGTCGGGCAACCCTAGCCATTGGGTTATTGCACGCAGCTCTTTTTCAACCGTTCCAATGAGAGGGCGAGTCCGCGCGATTTGGTCCTCGGGAGAAGTCCAAGAGAAGTGTTCCGTTTGCCCACGCACAACTCCCCCACCTTCCTGCGCAAGCGCGCTAGAAAGCGAGAGCGGCGCTCCCAGCAAAATTGCCAGGAGCGCCGAAAGTGTTGACGACCGTAGTCTCAATGCGAACTAGAACTCTTCATGTTCTTCAGGAGCTGGTGGCGCTACTTCATGCATGCTACCGCCTCCGTCCATCATGAACATCATTCCAACCGGTGGGCCGATGGCGGCAGCCGAGCCAAGCACGGTGAAGATGTCTGCCAAGCCGAAACTACCGACGCTACGGAACATGGACTCTGATTCATTCATCCAACTCACGGTGTGAGATGGGCGCAAGTAACGCGAGAACAGCTCGGCTGAAGGAAGTTTCTCTGCCTCAAAAGGAAGATCGATTTCTCCAGCCGCCATGCCTAGCAACATTGGCAACATTCCGATTGCCATACCCGCTGCTGCATCCACTGCTGGCCGAGGATCGCTCCATGCAATCGAGCTAAGCCCAGAGTCAAGACTGGACAAAAACCCTTCCACATCTGGGTTTGAATTAATGTTCTCTTCAGGGATTTCAATGCCGTTCATGAGAATGCGGCGGACTGGCTGCTTGGACATTGAGAACACAAGCCAGCCATCTTCCGTCACGCCAAAGGTTGGTTGGAAGGAACCGGCGATAGCGCCAAGTTGTGGTGGCACATCATCCATGAATGCGAAGTCCACCATGTAGTAGGCCGGGCCTTTCACGTTCTTAATGCTTCCGTCTTCTTGCTTCACGCGCAATGCAACGCGCTTCATTTCAAGGCGCACTGGAGACTCCATTTCATCAAGCATTTCGCGGAAGCGAGGCATGAGCTGAGTCAGCATGTTTGAAACGGCTGCGCCATCATTCAGTGCGGTAAACGCAATGGTTTCAGATTGCATGCCAACCGAAGTGCCATAGCCAAAGCTCTGGGTTCCGAATCCAGCAATCGCTGCATCTAGTTCGGAGCGCTTCTCGCCAAACAACCAAGTGTGAATTTCCGGTGCTTGCATGGACATGATGTCGCGCAGGGTTGCGCCTTCCATTTCAACACTTGCAAAGTCGTCGAGGGTCTCCATGAAGAAGGGTCCGAACTGCGGTGCCTCGGCGCGGACGTAAAAACTACTTGCGTCTGAAGGAACATACTTAAGCAGATCCATGTCGGCTGGGCCTGAGGCGTAAAGGCCATCGCCATCGCCAGACATGCCAACGCGGAAGTTCGTAAAGGTTCCTTCTTCCGTCCAACCCGAKGCAAAGGAAGCCGARGTGAGCGGTTTCAGCGCGCGCTCATAAAGRCGCGATGCTGGACCATGGAATTGAGGAGCCTCATAGGAAAGGCCTTTCAACATGGCTTCAAGAATGGTGTTCCACTGCATGTAACCAAAGACCACCGAGCCGTCGGTGAATGTCTGGCTGCGCGCTGCGATGAACTCTTGGGTCGAAGCCAGRCTGCCTTCGCCTTTTGCGCCCACCAARATTGTTGCGACAAGGGCGTCGCCATCTTGGTAGATCTCAGCCGAKGCATCGCCCATGTTCAKCACMAGGACTTCACCRTTTTCAGTGCCAACCAATTCCATGCCTTCRCTTTCGAGRGCCATGGTGAGGAGCTGGAAAACCGAGTCGCCCAAGCCTTGTTTMAGCCCGATACGCAATATGCCGTAAACCTGAGGATCGCCGGAGAATGGGTTTTCTARTTCTGGATTAGGMCGGAAGGCTAAGCCACCTTCGATCGATTCCAGAGCATCCCAGTAAGTGAGCCCTTCGGGGATTCCCATGCCGGCGGACATCCCGCGGATTTGACCCCAGGATTCATCAAGCATGCCAAGACCTTCTGCGAGAAAGGTCTGCATTTCAGGGTCGCCATAGATTTTTCCAAGACTGGAACTGCTAATCCCTTCGCGTAGGCCGGAAATGTCCGGCACCTCGAAGTAAAAAAGCKTGTCGGCAGGAAGTTGTTCTGCCAGGCTTGCAACTTTTGCCTCCGYTATTTGGGGGGCGAGCTGGGCGTAACCAAGCGTGGTCATGCCGCTCATTAAAGCTAGGCCAACAAAGTATGTTTTGAATGTTTTCATGAGTCTNGGGGGAGTCCCTCGGGGCATATTCTACGCATCAAATCCAAATCCGCTTGCTTCTTTCTTCTACAAGGCTTGGCGAGGGGGGAAATCTGATGCCGATGAAGGGACTTTMAGGTAGGATTCGCTTCCCACACCGGCGGGAAACCCTCTGCGCATAAACTGCCWRGYGGCCAACTCTCGCCTAACCTCAAGGCATTAAAGAGTTTAGMTYCACATGGTCCTCACTTTCGAAGACACTCCTCTGTTCGACTGGCTCAAGAAGAACARRATTTTCCTGTTCGTCTTAGTCCTCATAATAGTCGGCACCCAAGGATWTCGGTACTTTGCRCCAGCGCTYAAGCTGAAGAAGCAGAACGAATCGTGGATGTTGTACGACACGATTATTGTCGATTTGAATTCGGATTTCGAGGGAAACCTTTCCACGAGCCTAGCCCAGGCCAAGGATTATCCGCTGATTTACCCAGCTGTTGTCTTTACCGCGACTCGGGTCGCTTTGCAGCAAGAAAACTCCGAAGCCATGCCTACCTTAAAATCAGCGCTGGAAGACCTTCAGGACAGTGCGGGCCAATGGAAAACGATTTCTCAAACGGGTGACGCCACCACGATTGCGGGTGAATTGCTCGCACGAGTTCAGGAGTACCAGGATTCTGGCGCCACCCAATGGTCCAATCCGGAGCCGCAAGGAGCCAAGGTTAAATTAACCGTAAGCTCTTCCTCTGGAAATACTTATGACGTTGTTGCTGGACTCTATGAGGGCCGGGCCCCCGCTGCGTGCGCTGCCTTTTTGGCCGCTGTTGAAAACGAACAATTGAATGGCCACGAAATAACGGCTTTCGGCTCCACCCTTGCATTCAGGGGCTACAACCCTGACGCGGAGGAAGATCTACCGCTGGAGCGCTCCTTTGGCCTTTTCCACCTGGCTGGCAGCCTTTCGACTTCCATGAAACCCGGCGAGCCCGGAATGCAGGTAGCCGACTCCGTAGTTGTATACCTTCAGGACAGCACCAGTATTGATGGTGGATCCTCAGTGTTTGGCTCTCTTATCGAGGGTCTCGAACCACTGCAAGAAGCGCTGGCTTCGCCGCAAGCTGACGTGACTTACACAATCAGTTCAGCAGTGGTCCTTTAAAGCCTTCTAGCCGCCCAAGAGATCCTCGACCTCCGAAGGGAGGTCGAGGTCTTTGCTTAGGCGGTCGAGGTCGTCGATCTCAGAGAAATGCAGAACGAGCTTCCCGCCGCCACGAGCGTGCAACTTGAGCTCTGCCCTTAACCCCAGTCGACGCGAGATTTTTTCCTGAAACTCCTCTGCCCAGGCGGGCTTTGCGCCACGGGTCCCATACTTAGGCTTCCTCTCCCCTTTAGAGATCTCTGAGCATAGCGACTCTGCTTCTCTTACCGACAACTCCCTGGAAGCGATTTCCTTCCAAGCCTGGGCCTGAAGGGGCGTTCCGCTGAGCTTAAGGAGGGCGCGAGCGTGCCCAGCGCTAATTGTTTCACGTGAAACATCGTCTTGGATCTCCTGCGGAAGCCCAAGAAGGCGCACAAGGTTGGCTACGGTTGATCGCTGGTAGCCCAGCTTGGTGGCAACATCTTCTTGGGACAACCCATATTCCTTAGAAAGGCGGGAGCATGCTTTAGCCTTCTCAATGGGATCAAGGTCTTCGCGTTGAATATTTTCAATGAGTGCTAGCTCCAGGCGTTCTTCGCCGGAAAGTGTGCCTTCGCGAAGAATGATGGGCACTTGGGATAGTCCGGCAAGCCTAGCTGCCCTCCAGCGACGTTCTCCAGCCAAAATTTGATAATTCCCTTCGGGCTGAAGGGTCACAACGATGGGCTGCATCATTCCGTGGCGACGCAAAGACTCTGCAAGCCTTTCAATCCCGCGATCCACCGCGATTCGCGGTTGCTCGGTGTTTGGCTCAAGACTATCCAGTGACACCCACAGCTTGCCGTCGCTGCTAACCTCCTCTGAACCGTGGCGGTTTGAGAGAAGGGATCCAATTCCTTTGCCTAGTCGTTTTCCGGTTGTTGCCATGATGCTTATTCGTCAGCGTAACTTACGCGGATGACGATTCCAAGTGTGGCCGACACCGATTACTGCTTAAGGTAGTTCAATTCTTCCGGAAGGGCATCGATGCCATCCTCGCCCAGGTTGGCCTCAAACAGGAGCGCGATATCCTCAAGCACCGCCGCATCGCCATCAAAGCGAAACTCTCTGGTACTTGGGCGCTGGCCAGATAGTAAAAGTAGTTGCATAAGACTGGCTGTGGAGGCCTCCACACCATCGGAGCTCATTGAAATGGGTAGGCCGTGATGTTGCGTTAGCCGAACCAAAAGCGAGAGAGGGCGTGCGTGTAATTGGACTCCATCGGAAAGTCTCACATATATATAAGTCTCTTCAACTAATACGCTTAGGAGCCCCTTTGCTGAGTCGACGCCGACTTCGAGGCTGCGAAATGCTGCCATGACACACCCTTCCACAAAGAGGGTAAGGAACGGTTTGGCTTCCAACATGACCGAAGCTGGGTCAACCGAGGCCGTGGCCAGTCCAGGCCGGTGGCGCTCAAAAACATGCGACAGGGCCACCATTGCTTCAAGAAAATGTAGGGCTTGGCTCATGGCGCCCCGAAGGCACCGCAGTTCTGGCCACTTATCCTCCTCAGGAGAACCAAGCACCATGGAGTCGTAATCGCTTTGCCAGTTGTGGGCGCGCGCTTTAAAAGAGCGAACCGTTCTTTCGCGGCAGAACTCTTCCAAGAAATGGATAAGGCCGTCCTCCTTGTCTAGCTCTTTCGCATCATCCACGGTCCAGGAGTTAAAGAACCCAAGGTAGCGGTTGGCCAACCGTGCTGCCGGAATCGAATGGTCTGCTTGGTTCCCAGCCTTTAGGTCGCTTGGAAATGCCCGATCGGCGACTAAAATTTTCGACTGGAGAATCGCTTGGGGAGGCGTTTCCAGCACGCTCGAATCCCAATTACAACCTGCCGCAACCCATTGACCTTCAAGTACTTCCATTGTTTTTAGGAGGATTTCTGCGAGGCCCCCGACGGTTTCCTTTAAGCTTTCAGGAAGCCTTCTGCGTGTCCAAAATTCATCCGCGCTTGGGTAAACCTCTAGCCGACCGCGAAGGTGCACCAGACACGAAAGGGCTTCACTTAACCAAAGGGTGCAAGCGACCGATTTGCGTAGGGGATAAAAGGCCTGATTCGCTCGAGCCCCATGCGCATCTAGAAAGAACTCCAAGGTTCGCGCTTCTCGCGAAAGGGTAGATAGGGATCCCTCAACCCATGACTCCCAACCCTGTTGGCGCAGACTTTGGGACGCACAAAGAAATGCCTGACCCGATTTTTCGAGCAACAGTACAAATTCTTCAGGGGGCATCCAGCGCCGACGCGGCTCGGCGTCAGCCCATGGAGAAGGCTTATTCATGAGGATTTAGGGGGAAACTTCAGTCCTTCCATCGACAAAGCTCAGTGTAGAGGTAAATAGAAAGGTTCCCTAATCTAAAGCGGAACTTCATTTCAGCCGATGAAGTCACAGAGATGGAGCCCCCTCCATGTCGGGGTCCACTCTACGCCCATCAGGAGCAAAACCCATCGCATCAGACCGCTGCTTRGAAGCCTACCTCCGCGAGATTGACGAAGTACCGTTACTCTCTGCGGCTGAGGAAATCGAACTTGGACGCAAAGTCCAAGAAGGAAATGCTGACGCCCGTGAACACATGATTCGCGCAAACCTGCGCCTCGTTGTTTCCGTTGCCAAACGTTTCCGCAATCGAGGACTTACCCTTCCTGACCTTATCGCAGAGGGCAATATCGGAYTGTTGAARGGGGTTGAAAAGTTTAACCCCGAAGCRGGYTTCCGCTTGTCTACCTACGCAACTTGGTGGATTCAACAAACGATTCGCCGGGCTTTGATTAACTCCGTSAAAACGGTGCGGGTCCCTTCCTACATGGTTGAGATTCTCACCAAGTGGAATCGRGTATCCAGTGAGATGACGGTCGATCTCGGTCACAACCCGTCACCYATGGAAGTTGCTGAACAGATTGGTATCTCTGCCAAGAACACCAARGTKGTGCAGCAAACYTTGCGYGGCATGGARGCGCCTCCAACTTTAGGCTCGGAAGGCATCCACGCAATCSCTGGTCAGCACCGCGARCACAACCGCGATCGGAAGACGCCAGAAGAGATTGTCATGCACGAGGATGCGCTGAAGACTTTACGCGATATCCTAGAGCTCATCGATCCWCTCGAAGCTGCCGTTYTGCGCATGCGTTATGGTCTGGACAATGACCAGCCCGCTACGCTTGAAACGGTTTCTAAGAAGYTAGGCATTTCACGCGAACGCGTGCSCCAGATCGAACGTCACACTCTCCGCAAGTTACATGCCTACGTCGTCGAAGGAGCCCCGCCCGAACAGATTCTGCCTTCCGCAGGACGACGTGCGGGAAGYGTTGGGAAAACCGGACCYAACCACCGACGCGCGCAATAGKCACGARKCMAASSATTCGYTAAAYGAAAACGGGGTGTCACTTTATGTGCACATCCCGTTCTGCGTTTCTAARTGTCGCTATTGTGATTTCAATTCATACGCACTTCGCGAGCAAGATATCAAGCGGCACGTTGACGCGCTCTTRCTTGAAGCAGAGAGACGAATCGTCGATCTAAGGCCRCAAACGGTATTCCTKGGTGGGGGAACGCCCTCCATCTTGGAACCAAGCCTGCTCAARGATTTGCTYGACGGCTTGCATGACMTCTGCGGATTTCGTGACAGCGCTTTAGARGTAACCATGGAAGCCAACCCAGARTCTTTGGATGACGCCACTGCAARGGCKGCRTTTRAAGGGGGTGTMRACCGCATCTCGATTGGGTTTCAATCTCTGCAARAARARGTWYTGCGCGCATATGACCGGGTGCATAGTCCAGARGATTCCATCCGCGCTTTTCATWCTGCGCGKAACGCTGGRATAAAACGAATCAACGTCGACCTTATCTTTGCTTACCCAGGGCAAGATCCKGMACARTGGTATGCRGATTTGGAAASGGTGCATGCGCTGAACCCAGAACATCTTTCCTGTTATGAACTGGCTTATGAACCTGGTACCGCGCTAACCCGYCTGAAAGATGTMGGCCGTTGGCAAGCCGAAGACCCSGACCTTTGTTTTGAGTTATTCGTTGAAACSCGCRCACGCAATGAGGCCGCTGGATTTTCCGCCTATGAAGTMAGTGCTTTTGCCAAGCCCGGCGAACAGTCTTTACACAACTTGACTTATTGGCGAAACTTGGAATACRTCGGCATCGGTGCGGGGGCAGCAGGTTGGCACCAAGGTGTACGACGCAAAAATATCGAACGCCCCGATGCATACGAGRYGRCTGTTTTCGCYGGMCAWGACCCTGTRGGTGAGTCAGAAAATAGTTCACCAGAAACCATTTTRTTTGACGCACTCATGATGGGCTTGCGTCTACCAAAAGAAGGCGTCAACCTTGACCGATTAAGAAGGATTTCCGGRCTAGATTTAGAACAACATCACGGCCCATTGCTTATCGAGTTGCAGCRGGAAAAAATGGTCGAGCTCCTCCTTAACCCCCAAGGTGGTGCAAAAACTTTGCGCGCCACCGACCAGGGCTTCCTCTTGCTGGACGACATCCTTCAGCGATTCCTGCCTGAGCCGCCGACRCTCTCGGTATGATTTCGCGRCAACATCATGAGYTTCTCCGACCGCCTTTACGCCGCCATCTCCACCAAGGGCACTCCTGCAATGGTGGGGCTCGACCCGCGTTTTGATCGTCTGCCGGAACCCTTYCGCGCGCAAGCAGAAGCCGGTCCGARGCAAGCGGCCGAYGCCCTGATTGAGTATCACCGCTGCCTGCTCGATGTCATCGCCCCGCACGTGGCCATCGTCAAGCCCCAGAGTGCCTTCTTTGAGCAACTCRGCGAACATGGTTTTCGTGCACTCGCCGATGCCGTCCAGTCCGCCAAAGACCGTGGCCTCCTGGTGCTGATGGACGCCAAGCGTGGCGACATCGGTTCTACCTCGGAAGCCTACGCCAGCACCTTCCTGGGTGGTGGTTGGTCCGATGCCTTCCCCGCAAGCGATGCGCTCACCGTCAACCCCTACCTCGGTGAAGATGCATGCGAACCCTTTCTCGAGGCCGCCGATCGCGCCAACGCTGGTCTTTTTGTGTTAGTAAAGACCTCCAACCCCGGTGCTGGATGTTTCCAGGATCACGGTGAGCCTCCACTTGCCGATGTCGTAGCGCAGAAAGTCGCCGGTTGGGGGGCAAGTCGCCTTGGAGTTTCTGGGTGGTCTTCCATCGGCGCTGTCGTCGGCGCAACTCGCCCTGAAGAGCTCGCGCATTTCCGTAAGCTTATGCCGCACGCTACGATTTTGCTTCCTGGTTTTGGCTTCCAAGGAGGCACCGCTGAAGGGCTTTCTTCGGCCTTCAATACACGCGGCGAAGGRGCTGTGGTGAACGCCAGTCGCTCCATTTTATTCGCCTATGAACGCGTAGATTTACAGCACCTTTCCACATGGGAAGAACGCACCGAGGTTGCGGTTCTGGAAATGAAACTGGCCTTGAAGCCTATTTCTGGAAGTCCTGCTTAGAGCGTGGACGCCTCGCCGACCACCGTCGTAGTCTCGCCCGGGTTTGCGGGGGGTCGCCTAAGAACCTTCAACCTAATACTTTGCGCGCTTCAGGCTAATCAAGACCTGGGTCTGAAAGGAGCTCATCTTGTGCTCGACGAAAACCTTTTTACCAAACAAGACCTGCGCTTCCCCATTCAAAACGCACACGGCGATGTGGTTTATTTAGAAGTTCCAGATCACGGCAAACTGAGTCATGGATCGCGGGTGGCCTTCCAAAACGCACTTACCGATTCCCTGCCTGAAACGCTAGAGGGTAAAGCTGCCATTGCCCATATGTTGCCGCCTGCTCTTGCTACTCCACTKGAAGCRGCRAACRATTTCTGGGCCGACGTCTTCCCWGACCTTTCCATTGAAAGRGTMAARCGCGGTGCWCCTGCTCCAAATCCAAGCCTCCAGAACCCTGGCATCACTTGGGGAAGCGCGCGRCACTTTCACACCATAAAGGAACTTGGTTTGGAATTGGCTTGGATCTTCGAAGGCGAGGCYAGGTGCCATCAAGAGATGGTTCCGGTTCCGGCAGGGGCGCTGGGGGAGGCCACCGATGCCTTGCGCGCAGCCATGKCCGAGCACTTAAGCGTGGTYAAAAAACGATCCGCCGACGTCGACCCGAACCTGATTGGTGCATGGTCAAGGTTGCGTCGCAACATGCGCGAAGATTTAGACCAATTCGCCGCAAAAGCCGAACGTTGCGGAAGCGGTCGGCATGGGATTCTTCGTCATCGCGTACACGCWCTTACGCAAGCATTACGTCCTCACGATCTGCCGCAGGAAGATCACTTAAGCCTGATRTCCGCAGCRACTTCTTTTCAATTRCATTACCAAGACCAAAAACGCTGCATCACAAGMCTTCTTGSTTGTCAGGRGCCAGAAAGGCTTCTCCGAACCARCTAGGCGTCGCTATCCTGKGGCCGTGAGAGTCCTATCGATCATCAACCAGAAGGGGGGCGTCGGCAAAACCACCTCCGTRGCCAACATTGGTGCMGCYATGGCGCTCAGCGGACTGARGGTCCTGCTCGTCGACCTAGATCCCCAAGCACACCTGTCGATTAGTTTCGATCGCATGCCGGAACCGGGCGACCCATCGGTTTACACCTTGCTCACATCKGGCGATTCCTTTGTCGACGTCATCCAGCCCACCAGCATGGAGAACTTGTTTGTGGCTCCAACCAACCTTGACCTCACCGGGGTTGAGAGCGAGTTGGCGAGCGAGATTGGTCGCGAGGGCATTCTGCGTTTGGCCCTGAAAGATTTGGCGCGTACCCCGAGCGCACCCGACGTGGTTCTTTTGGATTGCCCTCCATCCTTGGGAACSCTTTCGTTAAACGCWTTAGTTGCATCYGATTCGGTTTTGGTYCCTTTACAGGCCGAGTTTTTTGCGCTGCAAGGCATGGCMCARTTGCTCGATGTTTTGGAGCGCGTAAAGCGCCGCCTAAATCCTTCRATTGAATTGGTCGGCCTTTTGATCGGTTTGTTTAGTGGGCAGCGCAACTTGTCGCGCGAAGTCGTGGAGGAGTTGCGCAATCATTTCGGTGACCTCGTAATCGACACTCACGTGCGCGTCAACGTACGCCTTGCCGAAGCGCCAAGCCATGGACAAACGATTTTTGAATACGCTCCAGATTGCAGCGCGGCCGATCAGTTCCGCGAGATTGCAGCCGAGTTAATCGATCGTTTGGGTTTAGYGRTTGCACCTCCCGCAGAGGTATCAACAGATACRCCTGTGCCTGAAAAGGAACTCGAAGCTGAATAGRATTCTCCTCGACGCGAACGCCGGATTGGTGGTGCGCGAAGAAGTACTGGAAACCTTTGTGCGGGTTTCCCGCGAGGCTGGCGGCAACCCTTCGTCGATTCATCGTGCGGGTCGTCATGCACAGGCGGTTTTAGAAAACGCRCGYGAAGAAGTTTCYGRAATCYTGCATTGYTCCGCGCGTGATATTCTTTTCACCAGCGGAGCCACCGAAGCAAATAACCTTGGAATCCTTGGTTTRGCGCGCGCCGCGGAGCGTTTACACGGGAAGCCTATTCTGCTCCTGGCTTCTCGCGCAGAACATCCCGCCGCCCTTGCRCCTTTACGTTTATTACAACAGCAAGGATTTCCTTTACGTTTGGTAGATCTTGATCGCCACGCGGTTGCCGACGTCGACGCCATGCTGGAACATCAATCCTCCGCCGATGCCAGCCTTTGCGTTATGCAGTGGGCGAATAATGAAACCGGCGCGATTCAGCCCATTGGTGCCATCGCCCACACTTGTAACGCCAATCGTCTTTGGCATTGCGATGCGGTGCAAGGGTTTGGCAARCTCGCWTTAGATTCYTCGCTRTGGCGCGCGACCACRCTTTCTYTATCTGGACATAAGTTTGGTGCGCCGAAGGGCRTTGGTGTTTTGCGYTTRTCCCCCGATGCCATGCTCGACCCGGTTCAGGTTGGCGGCGGACAGCAACGATCTCTRCGTTCCGGAACCGAGTCGCCTGCRCTRGCTGCTAGCTTTGCGCACGCWCTTCGCCTTGKGGTGGAAGARCAAGCCGAAGACGCAAARCGCATGCTTAAATCGCGCGCCTATTTTCTCGCCGAGATYCAAAGCCTTGGCTTGCCTTTTCATTGCAATCACAGCGATGAAAACGGACTACCCAACACTTTGAATMTTTCGTTCCCGGAATTAGATGGGCGCATGTTGATTCCCGCCTGCGATGCCGATGGCCTCGAGGTGTCGGCTGGTGCGGCCTGCTCTTCTGGCGCAGCGCTACCGAGTTCTGTCCTTATGGCGGCTGGTTTGGCCCCAGAAGTCGCCCGCGCTTCCCTGAGAATCAGCCTAAGCCCGGATTTGGAAGATTCGGAGTTGCATGAAGCGGCAAAGCGGCTTGGGAAGTTGCTTCGCAGGCTGTACGATGTTGCAAAACGTTAATCCTTATAGAGAAGTGGCTTGCGTGTTTTGTTGAAAACTTTTACGACTTATCAACAGGCATATTCTAAATTGGTGCCTCCCCAGTGGAAACACCTAATGCTTTGACTTTAAAGGGTTTAGGTCGTTTCCTCGAGAATCATAGTGCAACACCCACTCCTTCCTGACCCCAGCCTCGTTTGGACCTCCGCGCTGGATGTTCTCGAGGCAGAATTGGGCCCGGCGGAAGTCGACGGATGGTTGCGCGGAGCAGAATTGCTTTCCATGGATCAAGGCCTGGCCAAGATTTCGGTCCCTACTGCGTTGCATTTTGAGCGTATTCGTGACCGCCATCTTCCATCCCTCTGCCAGGCCCTTGGTGTTCAAAATTGCGAGCTCGAAGTTATTGAACTCGACATTGAACAAACTCTGCCCCCCGAAGACCTACTGCCGATCTCTAGCGGCCCTGATTCCACTTCTTTAACCCTAAACCAAACCGACAATGGCGCGGCCTTAGAGGCCGAGCCTGAAATCGAGGCGGAGCCCCTCCTGTTAAATCAGGAATACGTGTTCGACACCTTTGTGGTCGGGCCGTGTAACCGTTTCGCGCATGCCGCCGCACATGGTGTGGCCGATCGGCCTGGAGATGCATTCAACCCACTCTTCCTTCACGGATCGGTTGGCCTTGGAAAAACGCACCTCATGCAGTCCATCGCTCATCGTATGCGACAGAATAACCCTAGAGTGCGCATTGCATTCCTCTCTTGTGAGGAGTTCATTAACCACTTCGTTGGTTCTTTACAGCAAGGTAGTATTTCGCATTTCCGCGATCGCTACCGCAAGGTAGATGTTTTGATTGTTGATGACATCCAAATGTTGTCAAACAAGCAACGCACTCAGGAAGARTTYTTCCAYACCTTCAAYGCMCTTCGKGCYGCGCAGAAACAGATTATTTTRTCTTCCGATGCRCCTCCTGGAGAAATYCCRAACYTKCAGGAAAGGCTKGTWAGTCGMTTTAAATGGGGKCTRGTWGCYGAAATCGAAACTCCATGTTTTGAAACCAGAGTCGCTATTCTGAATCGCAAGGCTGACCGTATTGGTATTGATCTTCCGGGTCCTATCGCGCACTTCATTGCCGAACACGTAGACCGCAATGTGCGCGAGCTAGAAGGCACCCTTACTCACYYGCATGCCCTGTCGCAACTAAACGGACTTCCAATTAGCTTGCCTCTCGCGCGYCAGGCTCTAGGTTCAGAGCGTAATGCAAAGATGCAGCGCATCATCCGCATGGATGACATTCTGCAATGCGTCATTGCGCATTTTGGCGTACGCCTGGCAGACCTTCAGTCAAAGCGTCGYACCCAGTCCATCGTTTACCCGCGTCAGGTAGCCATGTTCCTGGCACGAAGCTTGACYGACCACTCCCTTGAAGAGATTGGTGGCCACTTCGGCGGACGCGATCACAGCACTGTGGTTTACGCCGTTGAAAAAATGGAACGCCGTCGCCGCGTCGATGGTGATTTCGCTTCCCTTCTTGCAGAACTAGACCGCAAAATTCGCAACGGCGAGTCCTAGACATGCTTTGTTCACCTAAGCCTCATGCGCCCAAAACGCGCATGAGGCTTAACTTTTGCTTGGATAACTTGTGGAGAACCGGGGAGAACATGGGGAGCAAAAGCCCACTTCTCAACACTTTCCACAAGGCTGTAGGGGGTCGAAACCGCACAGTGGAAAAGCTGTCGTTTTATCCCCAAACCYTCCCCTTGTATCCCCTGGCTCCAGGCCCCAACAGAGCCCAAACAGGACTTCGCAAGGGATTGAAAACAAGGGACTTAGGCGACCGCCTAACCCTTTCTCCACAAACCTTCTTCGACTATAATACGAAGACTAATTCTTACTTCTCTAAGTAATTAGAAAGAGACCTGCCCGCCCATGAAGTTCCTAATCGACCGACTCGCTTTTCGAAACGCCTTGCAGCGCGTTGAGATGGGCATTGACCGTAAACCAACCAATCCCGTCTATGGCGGCATTTTGATTGAGGCCTCTAATAACAGCTTGCAGCTGATGACCAATGACCTCGATATGGCCGTACGTTATCGGATTGATTTTGTTCAAGTCGATCAGCCCGGTTGGGCGGTGATTCCTGGTCGTGAACTCGTCGACATCATCAAGGACGTTGAGTCCGACACCGTCACGCTTACCCTTAACGACAAAGGCAGCGTAGAACTTCAGGCTGGCGAAGATGTTTGTGATTTAGTGACCTTTGAAAGCAGYGCTGGATCTGAATCGACCGATCGCTCCGAGAGCTTTCCTTTGGTCGCTGCCCTCGARGGCGATGCCGACGTGACCATGGACAAGGGCGATTTCCTGGTCATGGTGAACTCCACTCGTTTTGCAACCTCGCGAGTGCAAGATACGCGTTTTGCCACAGAAGGTGTTTTRTTTGAGCTGAACGATGGTCAAGCCACGATGGTCGGCACTGACGGTCGCCGCTTGGCATGCATCCATCGTCCTGCYACAGGTGGCAAGGGCGGCAAAGCCCGAGCTGTATTGTTGCCTAAGGTGTTAGATCAGATTTACCGCTTCGGTTTAGACGAAGAGGGGGACACCATCAACATTTGGTTCCTTGGCAACCTAGTTGGTTTTCGTCTAGGCAACCTGGAATCCTTTGGTCGTGTGTTAACCGGTGAATATCCGAATTACAGCAACGTGATTCCAGCCGGYGGCAAACACGTGGTGCGTGCACATCGCGAATCCTTTGCTAAGAAGCTCAGGCTTGCCAGCCACCTTACGCAGGATTCTGCTGCGGTGGTACGGTTAGGCTTAACTCCGAATAACATGGAGGTTTCTTCGGAGCATGAGGGTCGCGGACGCGCCTCAGCGAACTTTGAAGTGGATTATGCGGGCGAAGGTCTGAAGATGGCATTCAATCCAGCATTCATCCTCGATGGATTAAAGTCGGCGCATAGCGATCAGGTTGAACTACTGGTCGACGACGCCTCGCGCCCAGCCAAGTTCATTCTTGGCGACGATTACACCTATGTAGTCATGCCACTCAGTGCCCTCGTTTGAAAAATAAATCGAGGCACAACCACGACGCCGTCCCAATTGGGGACATCGTGAATCAGGTCTTTCAGCAATTTGGCCTTTCCCGCAGCTCGGAATACCGGTTGGTATTTGAGTCATGGGATCGCATCGTGCCGCCCGAGTTCATCGGACGTGCACARGCCGTTTCCTTTCGCAATGGCAAACTAATCGTTGCCGTCGAATCTTCCCCTTTGCTCGAAGAGCTGTGTGGCTATCGTGCGGGGGAGTTCATAGCGTTGTTAAACCAGGACATCAGTGTCCGCGGCGAGGCAACGCATCTGGTAGTTCGGGGCATCGAGTTCCGACGTAACTAGACACAAGATGAGTCAAGACAAGAACACCAAATACGATTCCGGTTCCATTCAATTCCTTAAGGACTTGGAGGGTGTACGTAGGCGTCCAGCGATGTACATCGGCGAYACCGCTTTCTCTGGCTATCACCACCTGCTGTGGGAAATCGTCGAYAACTCGGTCGATGAAGCGCTCGCAGGATTCTGTACCAACGTTGAAGTCATTTTGAATGAAGATGGYTCGGCAACGGTCATCGATGATGGKCGGGGTATTCCCGTRGAYATTCACCCGGAAGAGGGYATGCCTGCAGTCGARCTRGTCATGAGTAAGCTGCACGCGGGCGGCAAGTTTGATGGCAAGGCTTATGCGGTTTCTGGGGGCCTTCACGGGGTTGGTATTTCGGTGGTTAACGCACTGTCGGAAAAAACCATCGTGGAAATTTATAAAGACGGCATTCACTATCAAATTGAGTTTTCGCGGGGCGTAAAAACTAAGGATCTGTTCGAGGTTGGCAAGACAGATAAGCAAGGAACCAAAGTTACCTTTATGCCCGATACAGAGGTCTTCTCGCACAAAGGATACGAATGGGACACGGTTCGAAAGCGTCTCCGCGAGATGGCTTATCTTATGGGCACTTCCGGATTGCGCATCAGCTTGGTTGATAACCTCAGCGGCAAGAAAGAAGAGTTTCATTACCCAGAGGGTTTGATTTCTTACATTAAGGACCTTACCGAAGGGAAAGAAAACATCACCGAGGTTGTGCACTTCATCAAGGACGTCGAGTATCACGATAAGTCCTACAACGTGGAAGTAGCATTGCGTTACACCAATGATTGGCACGAAGGGGTTTACTCTTTCGCCAACAACATTCGCACGGCAGATGGCGGCACCCACCTTTCAGGTTTTCGCGGCGCTTTAACCCGCACGCTCAATAGTTTCCTGAAAACGAACAACTTGTTGAAGAAGGGAGACATGCCATCGGGCGATGACTACAAAGCAGGTCTGTATGCGGTGGTTTCGATCAAACTTCCGGACCCACAGTTTGAAGGCCAGACCAAAGGCAAGCTTGGGTCACGCGAAGCCTCTCCCATTGTTGAAACGGTTGTCAACGAATGTCTTGGCACCTATTTGGAAGAGCATCCAGAGGCGGGGCGCATGGTCGTGCGAAAAGCATTACTCGCTCGTGATGCACGCGACGCTGCACGCAAGCAGCGTGATTTAGTACGACGTAAGGGTGCGTTGAGTTCTGGATCGCTCCCAGGAAAGTTGGCAGATTGTCAGTCACGCGACAAAGCGGAAACGGAACTATATATCGTGGAAGGTGATTCCGCAGGTGGTTCGGCCAAGACCGGCCGCGACCGCTTTTTTCAGGCGATCCTTCCACTGAAGGGAAAAATCTTGAATGTGGAAAAAAATAGCGCCCACCGCATTGTTGCCAACCAAGAATTGCAGACCATGATTCAAGCGATTGGTGCGGGTGTTGGTGACGACTTTGACGCAGATAAATGTCGCTATGGAAAGGTCATCATCATGACTGACGCGGATGTGGATGGTTCTCACATTCGTACTTTGATTMWSAMKYKSKWCWYTMSWSARAKGMWGCMGNNWRYTGNANCWKKYMWRGYWYTKRWSSYCWGYSMRMMWMTTTTCCGCGTGCAAAAGAAGGGCTCTAAATCCTTCCGCTACATCCACGATGAAGAGGAACTTCGCGAAAGCTTGATGGCTCACTCCACCAAGGATGTATCGGTAAGTCTTCCAGGCGGCGTAAAAGTTGAAGGGCAAGATGCAGAAGAGGCCTTGCGAAACCTTCAACAACTCGACCGCTGTCTTTCCACAATGAAAGGGAAGCGACGCGGAGTAAGCGCAGAGGAATACTTGGCGGCCGCCGACGCCGATGGTGATCTTCCGGTTGCTCTTGCGGTTGACACTGAAAGCGGCGTGGAAAACTTCTTTTGGAA
This sequence comes from Planctomycetota bacterium, assembly GCA_002746235.1. Lineage (GTDB taxonomy): Bacteria > Planctomycetota > UBA1135 > UBA1135 > UBA1135. The sequence continues at coordinate 172,582 of NVWJ01000004.1, read as the reverse complement.
AAATGCCGACCTTGACACTTACTTGGCAGGCCTAAGCGATGCTCGTGTTTGGGATGGCTTCGAATGTGAACTTCCACGTGATGAGGCCAACACCTTGGTTTTCCGCTTTACCGAGAAGCCATCCGCGCAACCCGCCTTCCAAAGATTGCGTGATCTTGGCGTTGGCTTTGGGGCATCGAACGATGGCACCGATGCGCCGATGTTCCAGTTCGATGACGGTAAAGAAGTCCGCAGCGCAAACAGCCTCGCCGAAGTCGTTGGCATGTTCCGCGACCAAGGCATGAAGGGCATTGAAGTCCAGCGCTATAAAGGTCTCGGCGAAATGAACCCCGATCAGCTTTGGGAATCCACCATGGACCCAACCACTCGCTTTATGAAACGCATTATCCTGGACGATGCCTTCGAAGCCGATAAAACGTTCACCATGTTAATGGGAGACGAGACCGGGCCACGTCGTGAATACATTGCGAATCACGCGCACGAGATTGAAAATCTCGATATTTAAAAGGCCTTAGTGTCGCCCGGGCCGCTCTCCCTTTCCAAGGATGAGCGGCCTTCATTCTTTTTTTGGCTGGCAAAGTTATCGCTAGTGGGCGAAGTGGGCATTTCGAAATCGCGCCACTCAAGCAAAGGCTTATTTCCCGAAACTTTGGACCATGGACTCAATCTGGGAACAAAAAGTAGAGTTCAGCGACTATTTGGCATGGAGGTTACGAGGCAAACCCGAGCCAAAATTAAGAAGCAATGGTATAGCCAATATAAGCAGCGATCCAAGCAACCACGCCCATATAGCTGACCATAAAAATGGGCCATTTCCAACCCCCGGTTTCACGCTTTGCGACGGCGACGGTAGATAAACACAGCAGGGCGTAAACAAAGAACAGCAATAACGCGATGCCACTGGCAAAGGTCATGGGTGGTTCTCCGGTTTTAGGATCTGGCGTAGTGAGGATGGCGCTTAAGCCTGGAAACTCGCCATCAATTTCCTCATATGCATAGACTTCTGCGAGCGTAGAAACCATGAGTTCTCGTGCGGCAAAGGATCCAATCAGCCCAACATTAATGCGCCAGTCAAAACCTAAGGGGTCGAAAATAGGCTCCAGGGCGCGGCCTAAATCGGCAGCATAACTTTGCTCAATCTGAGCACGGTGCGCTTCTGCGGCAGTGAGGTCCTCGGGCGAATGATGCTGTGGAAAATTTAACAGGAACCATAACACGATGGATCCAATCAAGATGACCGTCCCGGCATCCTTTAAAAACACCTTGACTCGACGGAAGACCTGAATGCCTACCGAGCGCAACGAAGGAAAACGATACGGCGGGAGCTCTAAGTAAAACGGAAGGCTTGCACCCTTCAACAGGCCGCGTTTGAAAATGCCAGCAAACACGACTGCGCTGATTCCGCCAAGCAAATACAACCCCATAAGGGTTAGTCCTTGGTAAGTAAACGGACCCCAAACCGCAGTGCTGGGAATAAACGCGGAAATCAACAACGCATAAACCGGAAGACGGGCAGAACAAGTTGCGAAAGGTGCGACCAAAATGGTGGCAAGTCGGTCGCGCGGCGACGGAATGGATCGCGTCGCCATGATGCCGGGAACGGCGCAAGCGTAAGAGGATAGTAGAGAAATAAAGCATCGTCCTTCGAGCCCAGCCCAGCCCATAACCCGGTCTACGACAAAGGCTGCGCGGGCCATATACCCGGAAGCCTCGAACATGAAGATAATCCCGAACAGAAGGGCGATTTGCGGAACGAAAACAATGACAGCTCCAACCCCACGAATGATTCCGTCGGCCAGAAGGTTGGTCATCATGCTGGCCGGCAAAGTCTCAATAACCCAATCGGCGGTGATGTCCATCCAACCAGAAAAAAGTTCCATGGCAGGGGCAGCCCATGAAAAAATGGCCTGGAAAAAGACGGCGAGRAATGCCGYAAAAACGACCAGCCCCAGTACMGGGTGCAACAAAACACGATCTATCCGGCGKGTCAGCTGACTTTCTGACAAGGGATGGCGCGTAACYTTTTTTARAACTTCGTCGGCCCAACGAAAACGGGAATGGGTGTCGCCRGGAGGRACATTYTGYGCGATGGTCCAGTTGCTTGCCTCGGCTAGYTTGGAGCGTAAGTCGTTAATCCCTAGACCTTTATTTCCGACAACRCCWACGATTGGAATCCCAAGGGCGCCCTGAAGTTTAAATAAATCCAAATCCCCGCCRCGCGCCTTCAGTTCATCAATCATGGTTAGGACTAATAAGGTTGGGCGGCCAATTTGGAGCACGTCGGCCAACATGGGCAGGGAGCGCTCYARAGTCGTTGCATCGGCGACAAAAACGATRCCATCGGGCGCTTTYCCGCCATCCATTTCGCCCCTCAAGACYTTAGARGTRACCGCYTCGTCTTCGGAAATGGCATGTAGGGAATAGCTGCCAGGCAAATCCGAAAGTGTRATCTYGGTCTSTTTAACYTCCAGAAARCCGCGRCGTCGATCCACRGTGACGCCGGGGTAGTTCCCCGTTTTGGCGGAAAGCCCGGTTAAAGAATTAAAAAGGGTGGTTTTGCCCGCATTAGGGCTTCCGACCAAAGCTAAATGAAGCTTTTTGCTCATCGAATATCTCCCAAGGACGAGATACTTGTAATTTTCACCAGTCGCGCTTCCTTAGGGCGGAGAGCGAGTTGATATCCGCGTAATGTCAGAATAAGCGGGCCACCAAASGGCGCTTGACGCTCAAATCGAACTTCGGTGCCCGGGGTGAATCCAAGTTCCTTTAGTCGCTTGCAGATAGCGCATTCGCCTTCAACCTCCACCACCTGCGCGAGCAAAACTTGCGGCAGGTCGGCGAGCGTGAGGCCTTTTTGAGGAGGGTTCAAGGGGGGGGCTCTATTGAGACTCAGTTGCAATAACGAGTGTGGAGATTATAGCGCTAGAGCTGGCCCATGAGGCGGAAAATCAGGCTTTGCGCACGTTATGATAACGGCGCAAATGGTTGATTCACCTTCGCCAAAGCAGGCTGCTGGAATTGCCGCCGCTGAACACGTGAAGACCGGGATGATTCTGGGTCTTGGAACCGGCAGCACCGTGGCCTTTTTTCTAGATGCCCTTGCTGAGCGCATGGCAAAAGAGGGCATAGAGGTGATTGGGGTTCCGACTTCCGTGGACACAGCGGACAAGTGCAAGGAGCTTGGCATTTCTCTTGCGACCCTGGAAGAACAGCCGGTTCTTGATTTAGTGATCGATGGCGCGGATGAGGTCGACCCAGAATTCCGCTTGGTGAAGGGTGGCGGTGGGGCACTGTTGCGCGAAAAAATCGTAGCCGCAGCGGGCACGAAAGTAATCATCATCATTGGCAGTGGAAAGCGCGTCGATCGCCTTGGTACGACTTTTCTTTTGCCAGTTGAAGTTTTGCCTTTTGGATACCTTTCAATTCGTGAAAACGTTGCACAGCTTGGTTGCTGCAAACCCTATGTACGCAACACGGAAGCCGGCGAGCCTTTTATAACCGATAACGGAAATTACATTTTGGATTGCCAATTTGAAAATGGGATTGCAGACGCAAACCAATTGCACGCTGACCTTTCTCAAATCCCTGGCGTGGTAGAGGTTGGATTATTTATCAATCTCTGTCATCTAGTCATTGAAGGCGCAGACGACGGAAAAGTAGTCACCCTTCAGCGCTGAAACAGATGCAAGAAATTTACACACTTACAGTGGAAGAACTTGAAAAGCGTTTACTTGATCAAGTAGGTAGCACTTGGCCACCGATTGATAAGGCTTTGGAAATGGCAAAGTCTGCGCACGAGGGCCAAGTGCGTAAAGGTTCTGGTGAGCCTTATGTTGCGCATACCCTGCGTACGGCGTTGTGGCTCTTAGAGATTGCGGAACAGAAACCTAATGCAGCGGTAATTTGTGCCGGACTTCTTCACGATGTTGCCGAAGATACCGAGCTAACCGCGAACGACGTCGAAGATGATTTAAGTCCACAAGTCGGGGATTTAGTGCGCGCATTGACCCACCCAGATTTAAAGGACGGAGAAACTAAATTTGAGCGCAACATGCGTCACTTGGATGGACTTCGTTGGGAGGGCCGCGATGCCCATATTGTGAAAAGCGCAGACCGCCTCGACAACATTCTCACGATGGATGGAGCCTTTACTCCGGAGCGTCGCGAAGAATATATTAAAGAAACTGAAGATGGAGTTTTGCCACTTACTCTCGCATCGAATACAGCGCTTTACCACGCTCTGAAAGATGCACTGGCAGCAGCAAAGTCTGCTTCTTAAAACCAAACCCGTCCGCCCCCGAAGACGATGAAAGAAAGCCTCGACCGTGCAAGTGAATTAGAGCGTCGCCTGGATCAAATCCGGGGGCGTCTTTGACTACGCATCGAATGCCGAGAAGAAAGCAGAGTACAACAAGGTCATGGCCGAAGGCAGCTTTTGGGATAACCAGGAGTCTGCGCAGAAAGTTATTGGTTTGATGAAACAAGCGCGAGCAGTCACCGATCCCATCGACGAAGCGGCAGAAGTGCTAGAAGAAATCACCATGCTCGCAGAACTTGGTGAAGAAGCCGGGGCGGCGGAAGTGGTGGACGACATGGCTTCTGCAGTAGAGGTCGCCGAAAGCAAACTCGACGCGCTGGAGTTCCAGGTCATGCTTGGGGGTGAAAACGATAACCGCAATGCATTCGTTTCGATTCAAGCTGGTGCCGGAGGAGTCGATGCAACCGACTTTGCTGAAATGCTTATGCGCATGTATTTGCGCTGGGGCGAAGCCAAGGAATTTGAAATCGCTGAAATCGAACTACTCACTAACGACGAAGGTGGTATTCGTCACGCGACGCTATTGTTCAGCGGACCATACGCATACGGCAAGTTAAAGGCTGAGCGTGGAGTTCATCGCTTGGTGCGCATTTCGCCATACGATGCCCAGGGGCGTCGTCATACAAGTTTTGCTGCGGTTGAGGTCATGCCGGAATTCGAAGAAGAAGGCGCTATCGATCTCGATATGAGTGAGGTGCGGGTGGACACTTATCGTGCAGGCGGTGCCGGCGGCCAGCACGTTAACAAAACGGATTCTGCGGTTCGGTTTACTCACTTACCAACTGGCATTGTGGTGCAATGTCAAAACGAACGCAGCCAGTTAAAGAATCGCCAGATTGCAACCAAGATGTTGGTGGCGAAACTTTTTGACCTTCGCGAAACAGAACGCGATGCAGATCTCAAATCAATGTACGGGAACAAGGGTGAGATTTCATGGGGTTCCCAGATCCGCTCTTATGTTTTGCATCCATACCAGATGGTGAAAGACCATCGGACTAACTTTGAGATCGGCAATGCCCAGTCGGTTCTCGATGGAAACATTGATCCCTTCATTGAAGAATACCTTCGTTCTCGAGCAACCCGCTAAGACCATGTCCAGCGATAGAATCCCAGTCCGCCGCGCCTTGTTGAGTGTTTTTTACAAGGACGGAATTGTTGAACTCGGCCAAGCACTTGCTGCGCAGGGTGCCGAACTTCTTTCTACCGGCGGCACCCGAAAAGTTTTAATGGACGCCGGCCTCGACGTCATTGAAGTGGCCGACTACACAGGCTTTCCAGAGATGATGGATGGCCGGGTGAAAACCTTGCATCCGAAAATTCACGGTGGGTTATTGGCGCGACGGTCCGACGAAGGGCACCTCGCTTCGATGTCTGAGCACGACATCGGGCCCATTGATCTGGTGGTAGTAAACCTTTACCCATTTGAAGAAACGGTAGCGGCTGGTGGTACGGTGGAGGAGATTATTGAGAAGATCGATATCGGCGGTCCATCCATGTTGCGTTCCGCTGCAAAGAACCATGAAAGCGTTGCAGTGCTTTGTGACACGCAGGATTATCAGTCGGTAACGGTTGAGCTTGCGCAAGGAGGAACTTCGTTAGCAACACGTCGAAAGCTTGCAGCGAAAGTTTTTGCGCGCACAGGTGAGTACGATACTGCCATTGGTCGATGGTTTGCTGAACAAGAAGGTGGGGGGCTTCGTTACGGCGAGAACCCGCATCAAAAAGCCGGTTTCTTTCCCGACGCGACATGCTTTGGATTAGGCGCAGCGGAAGTCTTGCCAGGCGGCAAAGAGCTGTCCTACAACAACTGGCTGGATTTAGATGGTGCGGTTGCTGCAGTGAATGATTTGCCCCTTTATTCTGCTGTCGTAGTGAAGCACACCAACCCATGCGGCGCCGCTCTTGGCGCAAATAATGCGGAAGCCCTCGAACGCGCATGGGAAGGTGACCCTCTTTCCGCATTTGGTTCGGTGGTTGCAGTTCACGGAACCTTCGACGCCGCCTGTGCTGAATTTCTAGCCGGTCCCGGACACTTTGTTGAAGTTCTTGCGGCAAATGATTTTGAGGAAGACGCGGTCAATCTGTTGCGCACCGGCCCGAAGTGGGGCAAGAATTTACGCATTGTCAAAATCGCAGACATTGGAACTTCGCGCGAGCAAAAGGAAGCACGTAGGGTCTGGGGAGGAACTCTCGTTCAGGACTCAGACACCCTTAGTGGGTTTAACGCAGACTTGAAAGTTGCGGGTTCGGTGAAGTTGCCCCAAGAAATGGAAGATGACTGTCGCTTGGCCCAAACTTTAGCCAAGCACTTAAAGTCGAATAGCATTTGCTTGGTCAAGGACGGCATGTTGGTCGGTGCCGGCGCTGGCCAAATGAGTCGCGTTGACTCAGCAGAAATCGCAGTCAAGAAAGCCGGCGATCGCGCAAAAGGCGCGGTGGTTGGCAGCGACGCATTCTTCCCATTTCCAGATGGCCCAGAAGCTTTGGCCAATGCGGGCGTTGCGGTCATCGTCCAACCCGGCGGCTCCATGCGCGACGACGAAGTTACCGCAGCATGTGATGCGAAAGGGGTTTGTATGGTGCATACTGGGACCCGGCACTTCCGCCACTAAGCAGAGACCTTCATGGCTACTCAACAATTCCAATGTGAACTTTCTTGGTCCGCGAGTCGGGCGAAAGAGTTTGAACGCTGTCGTCGCGAGAACTGGTATGCACGTTACGCATCTTGGGGCTGGTGGACGGAAAAGCCGCGTGGCGATAAGTACACGATGATGGTGCATAAAAACCTGACGTCGCTACCGGCGTATGCGGGTGATTGTATGCACCGCGCAATYGAGCGGTGGTTCCAGTTAAAGCAAGGCGGGACCACGATGACCGSCAAAGAACTTTACGAGGAAGCRGTGGATTTGTTTCGCGAGGGCTGGCGKCAGTCTTCCACCGATGAGTGGAAGGCGCGGCCGAAYAAAAGYACTCACCTGCTGGAGCACCATTATGAAGTTSCAATCCCYAAAGARCGYACCGARGCCGCGCGTGCTTTGTTRGAGCGGTGTGCGARCTACTTCATTCAGGCTCAGGAGTTAGCGCCGGTCCGAGAAGCGCACCCAGACAACTGGCGTTCTCTTGAAACCATGGACACGTATCAGTTTCTTGGCACAAAAATTTAYGCCGTACCCGACTTCGCTTATGCCGAGGGCGACATGGTGCACATCTGGGATTGGAAAACCGGRAAACCGCGCGAGGCGGATATTTTCCARCTCCATACCTATGCYCTCTACGCTTGTGARAAGTGGTCGGTGGAYCCYGAAAACATCGTCCTTTATGCGGCCTACTTRGGAGAGGAGAARATCCARCAAATCCCAGTGGACCTTAACCGCYTGTCGCAAGCACAAGATGAAATGTCTTCCAGTCTTCGCGAAATGATGGATGTMCATTACGACCCAGACGTCGACGACCTCATCATGGATAAYTGGGCCGCCTCTCCGGAAGCGAGAAAATGTAGYTGGTGTCGTTTCCGTGGCCTCTGTCCCGACGCCGCGAAGTAATGCAARCTCCCGAAATCACYTCCGAAATGGAGAACTTGCYTCCCGYAGAAGGTAGTTGGTGGAATGAGTTTGTTCAATCTGAAACCGCCGAAATGGTTTTGGCCTGGGCTGCGGTGCTTGCGGGCGCCTGGCTTGCAAACTTTCTAACAAAGAAAGTTTTGGTGCGCTTGGTCCATGCTTTGATTGGGCGTAGCAAGGCTCAATGGGATGACATTTTGGTGAAGCATCGGGTCTTCAACAAACTGTCGCACCTCGCYCCGGCGATGGTGTTTTATTACGCATCGAGSMTTTTGTTCGCGGAAGAGCAAGAGGAGATGCAGGCTTTTGTCATGCGYACTGCAACGGTGTGGATGATTCTTGCAGGAACGCGCACCGCCAGTGCATTCCTTGATTGCATGGTGGATTTAGCGCGTCATCAAAAAGCGACGCGCGATAAACCAATGGGCAGTTACGCCCAAGTAATGAAGCTCCTTATGTGGTTGGGYGTCATCATTGTGGCGCTTGGSGTGATGATGGACCGTTCGCCGATGGTYYTRCTRACTGGACTCGGYGCGATGACCGCAGTGATTCTTTTRGTRTTCAAAGAYTCCATYCTYGGATTTGTGGCTAGTATCCAAATCGCAAGYTATGACATGGTGCGTGTCGGAGAYTGGGTAGAGATGCCCAAGTTCGGTGCRGATGGCGATGTCACCGAGATTAGTTTGAACACGGTGAAAATCCAAAATTGGGATAAAACGATTTCTACTGTCCCGACCTATGCCTTCATGAGTGACAGTTTTAAAAACTGGCGCGGCATGTCGGAATCGGGAGGGCGTCGTATTAAGCGATCGATCGCGTTGGACATGGGAAGCGTGCATCTTCTGAACCAAGAAGAAATCGCAGGCTTGCGAAAGATTCAATACATCGATGCGTACCTAGAGAAGAAATCGCAAGAGGTGCAAGACTGGAACAAGGAAAACGGTGTGGATCTAGATTGCCCAGTGAACGGGCGTCGACTCACTAACCTTGGCACCTTTCGCGCTTACGTCGAAAGTTATCTGCAAAACCATATGCAGATCCGAAAAGATATGACGTTCTTGGTGCGCCAACTGGCCCCGGGGCCGGAAGGTGTTCCCATTGAAATATATGTTTTCAGCTCCGAACAGCGCTGGGCGCAATACGAAGCCATCATCGGCGATATCTTCGATCACCTAATCGCGGTAGTCCCAGAGTTTGCCCTCAAGGTTTATCAGCGCCCAAGCGGGGGAGATCTTTTGGCCTTAAGCACAAAATCTTGAGTAGACTGCAAGTGTCATGAGCGATCTCAATACTGTCCACAACCGAGCCGTTTGGTTTGATATCCCAGTCATCGAATTGGACCGTGCGGTGAAGTTTTACAAGGCTGTGCTAGCCATCGAGGTCAGCGTCCACGAAATGGAAGGCTTCTCCTTTGGGGTTCTGGATCACAAGGAAGGGAACGGTGGGTGCCTGGTGCCAAAACCTGACGAGATCGCTTCAGATTCAGGAATCCTGCTTTACCTGAATGTTCACGGCCGCATTCACGATGCCGTTACAAAGGCAAAAGAGCACGGTGCGGACATTTTGGAAGATGTTCACCCTATCGGCCCTCACGGTTTTCGTGCGCTGATTCGCGACAGCGAAGGCAACCGATTGGCACTTCACTCTGAAGTCGACGCTTAAGCTGCCTGGGAGTTTAGGATGTTGCAATGAGGAATATTTTTGCAACGCAAAGGGCTTTATTACCAGCCAAATGGTTAGGGTTCTGATTCCACGGAGCATCGGCCTCGTGCCCCCCAATAAAGCCTCCAGCCTGTATGGCGAAGTTCCCCGGCTCCTCAGCATCTCCCATCTCTTACCTTCCGCAAGGAATGTCGCGGGAGTGGTGCAGGATGATGATAGGTAGCGCCACTGCCGGAATAGGAGTGTTCCAATTCTTATTTGGGGCATGGCAAGGAGGCTTTTTCAGCATTTCCTTCGCAGGGGCTTTATGGGCGAGTGTTGCCTTGCATCACGCCAGGGGGTTATGGGCGGAGGGTGGCCTGGTAAGCCCACCTTTAGGTTTATGGATTTGCCGAGGCGTTTTCCTTGGCGTCACGCTCCTTTTGGGAGCGCGTATCCTATTCCTTTGAAATGTTAAGCGCCGTAGTTTTTACTCTTTACTCATTTTTTGTGAGCGGGGATTTTTCACAGACACCCTACCAAGAGGATATCCAGTCAGCTCTGGATCAGATTGAAAAGGAATGTGGCGACCTCTTGGATTTGAAAGAGATTTCGTTTATGAAACTTGAAAAGGAATTCACGAAACGTGCGAAGAAAATCAAAACCGACCAGGATGAATTCGTTTTATTAGTCGAGTTGCTTGCGCGCTTAGAAGATGGCCACGCGAGGGTGCAGCTCACTGAGAAAACAAAGGGACTTTTGTGGCCGGAAGACGATTCTCTTTATGATTCGTCGATAACCCGCGGAGATTCTGGTTTGGCGGTATGCCGTATAGGAAAGAAGTATTACGTGAAGGCCGTTGCTGGCCCGGCGAAGGATGCAAACTTGCAGCCCGGATCAGAGATCCTAAAGATCGGTGGCCAAAAGCCTGGCGCATGGCTTGAAGAGAAAATAGAAGAAGCTCGTCGAATTGTTTCGTGGTCCACCGAGCATCAAGCTTTTTTTTGGGCGACTCACGGGGGTTTGTCGGGAGAAGCGGGATCGCGCCTGAAAGTCGAGGTTAAGCAGTTCGATGGGAAAAAGAAAAAGAGGACCATCTCTATCGGTAAATCTCGAGTGCGCATGCCGGGCCCGGCGTTTTGGCCAGAAGGGTTGACCGGAGAAAAAGATGTCTCGCACACTTTGCTTCCAGGTGGTTATGGATATCTGTACATTAGGCGTTGCAAATCGGATTTACCTGAACAGGTGGACGTCGCCATGGAGGCACTTGGCAATCCTCGAGGCTTAATCATCGACTTCCGCGGAAACAGTGGCGGTGGCTTTGATCATGACGACCTTCTCGGACGCTTCGTTCCCGAAGGCCAAACCATGAGCTTTGTGAAATCCATCTCTAGCACGGGTTCCTCTCAATATGGCGGCCCCATCATTGTCATTGTCGACGGGACTGTTGTTAGCGCAGGCGAAACCGCAAGCGGCATGTTCAAAGAAGAAGGCCGCGGATACATGATCGGAGAAAGCCCAACCGCCGGCATGTCGGCTGCAAAAATAACGCTCGATCTTCCAACGGGGAAATTTAAGCTCTATGTCAGCCGCTACTCAAATAAGGGTCGCTGGCAAGAGGGCAAAGGGATAGAGGGGCTGGGCATTCAGCCACATCAATTGGTAGAGTTTCGCGCCGAAGATTTAGCGAAGGGCAAGGACACACTTATTTTGGAAGCACTTTCGATCTTCGAAAAATGGCCCGAAGGAGAAGTGCCCTACCAACCCCAAAAATTTGGCTGGAAAGCTTCGGCAAACTAAGCGAAAATTAGAGCACATGAACTTAGGCGAACTACGACGGGAATACAGCCGGACCGGGCTCAGGCGCAAAGACTTGCACGCGGATCCTATGCGTCAATTCGAACTCTGGTTTCAGCAAGCTTGCGATGCCGGCCTTGGAGACCCAAGTGCATTCAGTCTTGCTACCGCATCGGCAAGTGGGGCTCCTACGGTGCGCACTGTGTTGCTAAAACTTTTTGACCAACGGGGATTCGTTTTCTTCACCAACTATGCCAGCAAGAAGGCGCAACAGATTGAAGAGAACTCGCAAGTGGGCATGCTTTGTCACTGGCTTCCATTGGAGCGTCAAATAAAAATAACCGGCCGGGCTGAAAAAATTCCGACGAAGGAATCCGCGAAGTACTTTGCTACGCGCCCACGAGGCAGTCAGTTAGGAGCTTGGATATCGCCGCAGAGTGCGGTGATTTCCTCGCGCAAACTGTTGGAGGGAAAGCTATGCGAGGCCATTGAGACATTGGCAGGTGGAGAAGTCCCAATGCCAGAGAAATGGGGCGGGTACCGTATTGTTCCGGAAACGATGGAATTTTGGCAAGGACGAGAAAATCGGCTACATGATAGGTTTTGTTACCGTAAGCAGGAATCTAGCTCCGATTGGATTGTGGAGCGACTAGCCCCCTAGATCATGAAAAAGACCCTTCTCCTCCTTGTCGTTTTGGCAATTCTTGCATTTGTCGCAAACCATTTCCTTGGAGGGTCAAAGGATGACGATGGAGGGCGCCCAACAGTGACAGTGAAACGCGGCTCAATCCACATCGATGCGGTAGCCGTCGGAACTGTGGAAGCGCGTTTTGAAGTTCCTGTTACTGCAACTACAGGTGGCGTCGTCACGCAAAAATTTGTTGAACTCGGGCAATATGTCCATAAAGGAGATCCACTTTTTGAGGTGCGTCCAATCCTTACGGAACGTCAAAGATTTCAGGCTCAGCGCTCGCTGAATGCAGCGCACAAAGCCGCTGAAAGTGTGGAAGAAATGGCAAATGGCGAAACGGTTGCTGGTTGGGCTTTATGGATGATTCAAGGCGGGAAGAGCATGGATCGCATGCAAGAATCCGCGGTGCTCGCCCGCTCGGACGCCGAAGCTCAGTTGGAGTTGCTGTTGAACGGAAAAGTGGAAATGGACGGAAGAACTATTGATTTTCTGGTGCGGTCCCCGATCGAGGGTCACGTTATCGCCGAGGATCTTGAAGTTGGCGAGCCAGTTGTTCCAGCAAGTACTTTCGGCGCAGGAACGGTGTTGGTGACTCTGGCGGATTTAGACCACCCGGTGTTTCGTGGAACGGTGGACGAAATCGACGTCGGTCGCCTAAGCACTGGAATGAAGGGAATGCTTACACTCGGTGCACGACCAGGGATTGAGTTATTGGCGAACCTCACTGAAATATCGCTGCGCGCGGAATCGAAAAATAACGCTGTGGTCTTTCCCGTGGAGATGGATGTAACGCCTCCCGCAGATTTGGTTTTACGTTCTGGCTATTCAGCGGTTGCTAATATTCGCGTCAAGGAAGTCRYCGATGTTTTGGTYCTRCCWGARCGKCTGCTTGATTTCCGCGACGGCAAGGCCTTTGTTTTGCAGAGCGATTCAGCMGGGGRARTTGTAGAGGTTGTGGTTGAAACRGGKCTCAGCGATGGCCTAAAAATCGAAATCATTTCAGGMCTGAATGAGGGCGATGTCGTCCTCGAACGCATTTACTAARTCGTCGCTATGTGGACCATTTCCTTTGGCGATTGGCTAAAAAGCCTAAAYGAACAACGCAGTCGCACSATCTCTACTTTGATGGGAGTGGGTTGGGGYACCTTTGCGGTGGTCTCCATGCTTGCTTTTGGAGTTGGYCTAGAAAACCTAATGAAAGAACGCGCGGCMGGYCTCGGTCAGGGCGTGGTGGTTACTTGGGTCAACAAAACAACACGGCCGTGGMARGGATTYCCGCAGGGGCGYCAGCTWTTGGCAACAGACCAAGACATTCTTGCGCTTATGGAGGAAGTTCCAGGAATAGGCGCAGTGAGTTCCGAATATGGACGGAGCGAGAAGGTTCAAATTGGACAGAACATTTTTCGCACAGCACTGAGTGGCGTGTTTCCCCAATTTGGGAAGCTTCGTTCGATGGGAGTGGAACCAGGCGSAAGATTTCTAAATGAAGAAGATCAAAGGCAAGGGCGCCGGGTGATGTTTCTTGGAGATCGCATCAAGCAACAACTTTTTGGCGAGAAACAGGCTGTCGGCGAACAAATCGTTATGGGCGGAGCTCCGTTCCTGGTTATYGGAGTCYTGAAGCCGAAACTYCAAGATAGCGATTACGGAGGWCGAGATGAATCYCGAATTTGCATTCCATCGTCTACCTACCGTCGYTTGTTTGGCGATCGKTTTGTAGATAACTTTGTTTATTCWGCGTTGGACCGCAAGAATACKYCCACCGTTATCARTGGTGTTTATGARGYRCTTGGCARRCGTTTAGGTTTTGAYCCCAACGACCTTGATGCTCTCAAYACTTGGGACRCCACCGAARGYGACAARATCCGCGACACGATTTTTGGAGCAATGAGCATGATGACAGCTTTTGCYGGAACSCTAACCTTGTTGGTTGGCGGCTTGGGCGTGGGCAACCTTATGTTTGTTTTAGTTCGCCGACGYACCCGAGAGATTGGTATTCARATGGCAATTGGGGCACTGCCRCGTTGGGTTTTATTGGAAGTCCTTAGCCAGTGCTTTCTYCTTGTTGGAGCAGGCGGACTTCTWGGTTTTCTGGGCGCYTGGGGRGTCACGGCCTTAATTARGYTAACTCCSATTACCGAYGCCATTGGGGTTCCACAAATCTCAGGRRTCGTCGGRCTGGCCACGGTTKGCTTRCTTTGCYTMGTTGGGTTGGCYGCCGGAATTGTTCCAGCACGYCGCGCATCTCAGTTGGAYCCKGTACAGGCATTGGTGGCCTGAATGTTGTTTTTCATAGAACAGCTGCACGARCTCTGGAGYGAAAGGCGRCGTATYTTTTGGGTCGCACTCGGYGTGGCTTGGGGAACTTTATCGCTCACGATGYTGGTGGCYTTTGGAAGYAGCTCRCTGGATGCAATTCATCAGACRGTGAATAATTTCGGCGARAACCTTGTGCGCATTGGCGGCGGRTCAACCACCATTGCGTACCGCGGGATTCCTGCAGGGCGYCCCATTGCACTAACTTTGGCTGATGCGCAAGCTCTCCGCGAKGGYGTGGTTGATGCAACGGGCATTGCCATTGAGTTTTCAAGTGGMGGAGTCAACCCGGTTGCTTATCAAGRCAYGCGCATGAACGTWTCTCTTTCAGGAAGCGATTCAAAGTTTCAATCGCTGCGCGGAATGATYCCCCAGCCCGGSGGCAGRTTTTTGAATGAAACAGAYATTGCGGGCCATCGTCGTGTTTGCTTCCTTGGACATAAAACGAAACAGCGACTGTTCGGGGAGGAGCYAGCTGTTGGGAAAACAATTCAACTTCACGACACTCCGTACTTGGTGATCGGGGTACGCATTCCMGCGGTTTCGATTTCAAGCTATAACGGCGATGACCGWGAAAAAGTMACCATYCCYTATACATCCTTTCAGGATTTGAAGGGRTGGACCAAYCCAAGCTTTCTTTTCGCACGGATTCAAACTCCGGAGGTRAAGGAGCGAGCWTTCGATTCYATCTATCAWGTGCTAGGCACGCGGCACCACTTTGACCCCAATGATAAAGATGCACTCGACGTTCAGGATTATATGGCCGTCGTAGACATGATTGATGGCATGTTGGATGGCAGCCGTTACTTCAATGGCATCGTTAGTTTTTTTGGATTGCTTGTAGCAATCCTCGGCGTGATGAATGTGATGTACGTTCTCGTGGAGGAACGTAAAAAGGAAATCGGTGTGCGCATGGCACTCGGTGCGCTTCCGGGGCACATTCTTCGAGAGCGCATGTCAGAAGCCATTTTGGTAACGCTGGTTGGCGGAGCGGCAGGCATCTTGAGTTGCATGGGWTTGTTTTTCGTACTTGGTAGCATGCCGCTCGATGCAGATGCGCGCGCCTATATGGGCTATCCGCAAATCTCAATTGAACTCGGCATTGTCGTTACCCTCATCCTTGCGGTGGCAGGTTGTGTTGCAGGATGGTTCCCGGCGCGCCGCGCCGCCTTGTTAGATCCCCTAGAGGCTTTAAGAGAAGACTAAACATGATTACCATGCAACAAATTTGTCGGACTTACGATCAAGGCGAAACCAAGGTGCATGCTCTGCGCGAGGTTGATCTCATGATCGATCAAGGGGAATACGTTTCGATTCTCGGCCCTTCCGGTTCAGGAAAGTCCACCCTTATGCATCTTCTCGGATGCCTCGATACTCCAAGCGCTGGATCGTATCTTTTTGAAGGAGAGGAAGTGGGTCACTTCACGATAGAAGAGAAAGCCAAATTCCGTAATCGCGACATTGGTTTTGTCTTTCAGCGCTTTCATCTTCTGCCACGTTCTAGCGCGATGCAAAACATCATGATGCCGATGCGTTTTGCAAGAGTTCCCATCAACGAACAAAAACAACGCGCGGCGGATTTATTGGAGCGGGTTGGCTTGACTGACCGGGCAACGCACAAGCCGTCGGAATTGTCTGGAGGTCAGCAACAACGTGTTGCTATTGCGCGCGCATTAGCCAACCGGCCACGTCTACTATTGGCTGATGAGCCGACCGGCAATCTAGATTCCGAATCTGGCCGACAAATCGTAGAACTCTTGGAGGAGCTAAACCAAGAGGGCACCACAGTCATTATCGTGACTCACGATGAGAGCCTTGCAGAACGCACCAATCGTGTTCTGCGCATGCTCGATGGACGGATTGCGTCAGATGGCGCAACCCGTCAGCAGGCCTAAATCAGAGCTTCCCTAAGGGTTCAGGCGAAGGCCGGTTGCTGGAAGTTCGGACGACGACCCTCCAGGAGCGCGCTTAACCCTTCCAATGCATCGGCGTGGTTGAAGGCGGTGGCTAAATCCCGCGACTCCAGCTCCAGTGCGCGATCAAGCTCGAGGTGCGCACCTTCCACGAACAAAGCTTCACAAAGCTTCAATGCGTGATAAGACTTCTGGCTCATACGTTTCACGGCCTTTTCTAGATTTGGATTACCCATGCAATCGGCTTCACCAGAAAGGATTTCATCGACACTGTACTGTTCGAAGAAATCCCAGACAGCCTGCATCTTTTCATGACTGCAAGAGGTCGGCGCCTCGCGGCCAACGATAGATTTCTTTGTTGCCCACTCATAACAAGTTGCATCGAGTTCAGAGAAGTCGGCGACGGCATCAATCAAGCCAATCGAAAGTGCGGTGCGCGCATCCAACATTTGGCCGGTGTAAAGCAAGTACTTTGCGAACGGATAACCGATGCGGCGGGGTAAGCGTTGCGTACCGCCGAGGCCCGGGAAAATGCCAATGCTAGTTTCCGGGAATCCCAGTACTGCATTTGGAGAAGCGACAATGTAATCGGTGGAGATCGCCATTTCAGCGCCACCTCCAAGCGCGAGTCCATGCAAACGAGAAACCGTTGCGTGTTCTCCGCCACCAAGAGTTGCGAACAACTTCTGTCCGTAACCGGCAAATTCAGCAATGGCTGGGTAGCTGTCGCTATTGAGGGAATCGACGAAGAACTTTATATCGGCACCCGCGACGAAAGCTTTACCTGTTCCCCGCAGGACAAAAGGCTTGCCCGTTGCGCGTGCGAGTTGAAGCTTTCCGTCGAACTGAATGAACATGGTTTTATCCAGAGCGTTCATAGCAGCGGGACGGTTGAAGCGCACTTCCTCGACATCGCCCACATCGGACAAGGAAACCAATTCGATTGGAATGCCATGGTTCTCTGCCTTTACGAGTATCTCTGGAATTTCCAGGTCATAAGTCGCAGCAGCAGCTTCGGCTAGTGAACGAGAGCGCTCCACGCCGGTTTGGTTTAATAACTCAAAAGGGCCGGCAGGCCAACGCAGACCAACACGTGCACCAATATCGATGTCTTCTACCGAGGCGACACCTTCGTCGACTAATTTGGAAGCCACGTAGAAAGTCACGCCCAACATGCGGTCAGCGATGACGTCGTACTTGCTTTCGTCGACTTCGCCTTCGAGGCTCCAGTTTTTCTCGCCAGTGGCGCAAAAATCGATCAGTGCTTGACCAGGCGCATAGAAAGCACCAAGTGTTTCGCCAAGTGTATTGGCCGCGTGCATGGAAATAGGAACGCCAGTAACGTTCATCAATTCGAACGGTCCCATGCCAACACCGAAAGCTTTCTTTGCGGCCCATTCAATGGTTGCAAGATTGGCAACACCTTCTCCAAGCAGGCGAACGCCTTCGTTGACCCATGGAACGAAGTAACGGTTGACCACAAAGCCTGGTGCATCGGCTGACCAAATTGGAGTCTTGCCAATCGCTTCTTGGGAAGCCCAAGCTGCGGCATAAGCTTCTGGGGAAGTTCCCTCATGACCAATCACTTCGACCAAACGGTTTTTCGCAGGGTGGAAGAAGTAGTGCAATCCAATCAGGCGCTCCGGGTGCGAGACGGCACTCACGAGATCGCGCACGTAAAAACTGGAAGTGTTGGTTGCGAGAATCGCAGTCTCCTTACAGTTTTTGGAAAGACGTTCGAACACGGAACGCTTCACGTCAACATTTTCGAACACCGCTTCGATGACCAAATCGACGTCAGCCAATTCCGACCAATCGCTGGTGCCGTGCAGGTTGGCGAGAATCTTCTCCACTTGCTGCGGGCGAAACACTTTGCGCTCCACGCCTTGGGCAAGCAGGTCCTTAATAATGTTCATGCCGCGCTCAACCTTTTCATCGTCAAGGTCGACGAGAATGCAAGGGTGACCCTCAGTAGCGATTTTCTGAGCGATGCCGGAACCCATGTTTCCGGCGCCAATGACTGCGTATTTCTTAATGTTGTACTGACTCATGTCCTTAAGGGGGCAAGCAAAGTGGCCCGAGTCCCGTATTCTAACCCCAAGCGCGAATCCGCCCGCCCATGATTCACCTCCAGAACATCCGCAAGAGTTACGAACACGATGCTGAAGCCACGCCCGTGCTCGCGTTTGACGAGTGGCGGCTGGTTCCCGGCGAACGGGTGGCTCTCATGGGGGAAAGTGGCTCAGGGAAAACCACCCTGTTGAATCTGCTCAGCGGCTTGTTGATTCCAGATTCTGGAGTCGTTGAGGTTGCCGGCACTGATCTCGCAACCCTGTCGGAGGCGCGCCGCGACCGTTTTCGCGCCGCTCACATTGGATATGTGTTCCAGACCTTCCATTTGCTGGAAGGGTATACGGTTCTGGAAAACGTGGAACTTGGAGCCCTGTTCGCCAAGGGACGCNKMGANNGSCGSKGCSMRCGGNNWCATKCTGSTCGAYMYYRWGNNNGRGYTTGCCGAGCGGAAGGACTACCTACCTAGTCAGCTTTCAGTGGGGCAGCAGGCCAGGGTGGCATTCGCCAGAGCTCTGGTAAACAAGCCGGAGCTATTGTTGGCGGACGAGCCCACTGGGGCCTTGGACCATAAAACCGGTCGCCTGGTCCTAGAGTTGATGCTGGAAACTTCCAAGGAGCAGGGCATTACCGTAGTTTGCGCTACGCACGACCCAAAGGTGGCCGATGCCTTCGACCGTATCGTCCGCGTGGAGGATTTGAGGTGAAGTTTCACTCCCTAGTTCTGCGCAATCTCCGCCGCCGCCCGCTCGCCTCATGGCTGACCGGCTTATCGGTTTCTTTAGGAGTTGGACTATTCGCTACGGTCGGAGCCCTGCGCGAAGCCAGTGAAGTGGGCTTCCAACGATCGGCATCCATGTGCGACATGCTGGTCGGCGCCAAAGGATCGAGTTTGCAACTCACCCTTAACGCGCTTTATCACATGGGCCAGAGCCAGGGGAATCTTCCCTTCGAGGCTTACCAAGAGATTGCGGAAACCCCAGGCGTCTTGTGGTCTGTGCCGTTGGCGGTTGGAGACAGTTACCGCGGGCATCGGATTGTGGGGATTACCGGAAACTTTTTCACCGACCTCAAGTTGTTAAGTTTAGGCGAAGAAGATCCCCTGGAGTTTTCTTCAGGGCATGGATTTGAATATTCTCATCAGGACTTTGTCGCGTTAAAGGAAGAGTTAGCGGCGGAGCACGATGACCACGATGGCCACGGGGCGGGTCAAAGCGAGGGTGGGCATGATGAATTGCACGACGCAAAGATGTTCCGCGCCGTTTTAGGTTCGGAAGCCGCACTGCGCACGGGGCTTAAAGTTGGCGACCATTTTCATCCGAGCCACGGCGTCGAAGGAGTTTCTAAGTCACATGAAGATGGTGAATCGGAAATCGTTGGCGTGTTGGCTCCAACCGGAACGCCGATTGATCGCGCAATCCTAATTCCGATTGGCGCTTACTATGTTTTAGAAGGGCACGAGCCGGTGGAGGGGATGAAGGAAGGTGGTGCACGCGACCCCCGTGGATTAAGCGCGGTCATGTTGCGCACCAAGGCGGGCTTCTACCGCACACGCATTTATCGTTCTGTGAATGATCGCTTGGACACGATGGCGGTTTATCCGAGCGTGGAGGTGCGCAACTTGTTTGCTATTCTTGGCGCCGGCGATTTAATCTTGCGTTGGATTACCGCACTGATTGTGGTGGTTGCACTCATCGGAGTCATGGTCGCGATTTACAACACCATGGGATCGCGCCGCCGTGAGTTTGCAGTGCTGCGCGCGCTTGGAGCTCGTCGACGCACGATTTTGGGCTTAGTGACTTGCGAGTCTGCACTTCTTGCCTTACTAGGAGGACTCGCAGGGCTTGGCTTTGCAGGTGCTTTGATTTACGCCATTTCGGGGCAAGTTCAAATGCAAACCGGCGTAAGCCTGTCGCCCGTGTTTGGATTCGCTGAACTCCAATTGATTCTGGCGGTTACCCTAGCAGGTGCGCTTGCTGGGCTGGTTCCCGCACTTTCGGCCTACCGCACCGAAGCCGCGCACATTTTGTCGTCCAATGTTTGATTCTTCCTACAACTTTCATCGCATCTCCCTCCGCCTAACGACGGCCCTTTGGATCGTTGTTGTAATTTCATCATGCGGCAAAGGAGAAGCAGAGATGGAGGCTCCTGAGATTGCGCAAGGAGCCACACAACCCATGCAAGAAATGGAAGCGATGCCGGACATGCCACAGATGGAGGAAATGCGCGAAGCTCAGCCCATGGAGGAAATGGGACAAGTTGCAGAGGTCGATGACCAGGTTTCGAGTTCACTCCGCGACCGCATAAAGACGACTCCTGTGCCAGAAAGCGCTAAGCCAACTTGGTCACAGGCCACCACCCCGGAAGAGCGACGCGCGAATCTTGACGAAGCTTTGGCCGTAGAGAGCGGCCCCTACGTTATCGATATGCACGACCTTGGCGGCTGGGAGTTAGATGAACGCGAAGAAAGTCCGATTCCAGATTACATCCTCGATCTAGACGGTAAAGAATTCATCATGCGTGGCTTCATGATGCCGGACATTGATTTTGAACACATTCGTAGCTTTCACTTGGTGCGCAGTTTGTTTAGCTGTTGCTTTGGCGCACCACCCCAAATCAATGAAATCATGCGCGTGACTTYGGCTGACGAAGACGGTATGGATTACACCTACAACACCATTGAGGTGCGCGGTCGCTTGGTGGTAACTTTTGAAATGGTCGATGGATTGGTGGAGGATATTTTTCGTCTAGAAGATGTGACCTACCGGATCTTAGAGTTCGATGATCCTGATGCGCCAGAGTCCTTCGACGCAAATACTGGATTTGACAGCATTATCCCTTCTGGACCTCAAGAATATTGAGCTTGCGGTATTGTGAGAAAGCCGAGGGAATCACTTTTCTTGGCCGATAAAGAAGTAATAGAATTCACTGAAATCAGTCATGGGAGTCCCTGGAAAAGCCGCAGTCGCCGATGCCGTCTCAACGCGAGTCGACAGCATAGGGGCCTTTGAAGAAGTCTGCGCCAAGATCAAGGAGCAGATTGGTGGCAGCCCTGACATTGTTTTAGCTTTTTTTAGCCCGCACCACCGTGAACACGCGGGAAAACTTCTGCAGGTTATTCAACGCGATCTCACTCCAGACTCCATTGCGGGAAGCTCTATGTCAGGCGTGATTGGTGGAGGACGAGAACACCAGGCAGGCCCAGGGATTTCCTTGTGGGCGGCACGTTTACCTGGCGCACGTTTGCAAACCTTTTGTTTGGAGCTTGATTCCAAGAAGAGTCGCATTGGCGGATGGCCTGATATTCCGCAAAGCGCAAGCGCAGTCATGTTGGTGGAGCCGTTCACTTTTCCATTAGAGCCATTCTTTGAATCGTTGCGTAGAACGCCGGACCTTCCAACCATGTTGGGTGGAATCGCTAGCGGCGCAGACCGTGTAGGTGAAAATGTTTTACTGCACGATGACACCCTAGTAGATAAAGGCGCCGTTGGTTTTGCTTTGGATGGTGGTTATCGTTTTGAAACGGTACTCGCGCAAGGATGTCGACCTGTTGGTCCTTCGTTTTTAGTGACGCGCAGCGAAGGGAATGTGGTTTACGAACTTGGTGGACGCTCTGCTTACGAAGAACTTAGCGAAGTTCTCATTGCGATTGGTGAGGAGGAGCGAAACCGTTTCATGCGTGCACCGCACATTGGGATTCAGCCATTGCAAAGCACAAGCGGAGAATCTGGAGGCGATAGCCTAATCCGCGGCGTGATGGGTGTAGACCCCGATGCTGGCGCGATTGCCGTTTCGGATACCGTGGAAGAAGGTGACATGCTGCAGTTTCAATCGCGCGACCGCGAGTTTGCCCACGAGCAAATGGAATCGGCCCTCAAGCTTGCAGGCTCCTTTGACCCCGAGGTCCTCGGCGCACTCATTTTTGACTGCACCGCCCGCGGCCTCCATTTGTTTCAGCGCGCGGACCACGACATTGAAATGGTGCACAAACTTTGGCCGAATCTACCAGTCGCCGGATGTTTTGCTGCAGGTGAAATAGCCCCTGTATGTGGTCTGCCGTACATTCACGGCCTCTCTGCAAGTATTGGGCTACTGGTGCCAAGCGAATAAATACGCTGGTTGAGGAACCGAGCGGAGGGGTGGGGGTTCGGGTGACATCGGAAAAATCCGTATTGAGCCATGAAACCGAAACTCCTCAACATTCTTTTTCTCCTGTGCGCCTTTGGAAGTACTGATCTTCTTGCGCAGGAAACTACCCGACAATTCCCACGCCAAGGCCAGAACGCACAGCCGCGTGGAGAGCAGCGAACCCAGCGGATGGATCGTCAGCACCAGGGCGAACAGCAGCGTCAGCAGCGCGGACAAGCTGGAGAACAACAACGCCCGTCACGCGAACAAATGCGTGAGCGTATGATTCAACACTTTGATAAAGATGGCGACGGTCGTTTAAATCAAGCAGAACGCCGCGCTGCGCATGAGGCTAGGCAGGCGCGCCGTCAAGAAATGCAAAACTCACGTCGTAAAGGCCAATCGCAAGGGCCTAAAGAAGAAGTGCGTCGTCAACGTGAGCAGAATGAAGAACTCGGAAGTCGTCGGCCGCAAAACCAGCGCCAAGAATTCGAGCGCCGCCAACAAGGCCAGGGTGAACAGCGACCTTCGCGTGGTGGTCAAAACCAAAACCGCCAAGGCCAAGGTGTGGATCGACAACAGCGCGAGGGTCAAGGTCGAGGCCAGAACCAACAAGGCGCAACTCAAGAACAACGCCGTGCACGCATTCTCCAGCACTTCGATGCAAACCAGGACGGCAAGCTCGACCAGCATGAGCGTGTTGCTCTACAAGAAGCCATGCAACAGCGTCGCATGGAAATGCAAGGTCAAGGACAAGG
The DNA here is from genome assembly GCA_002746235.1 of Planctomycetota bacterium. Lineage (GTDB taxonomy): Bacteria > Planctomycetota > UBA1135 > UBA1135 > UBA1135. The sequence goes on along the minus strand of NVWJ01000004.1, from coordinate 149,390 downwards.
TGGACCTACCCGGGAGGCCAGGCAAGAGCGCGGCCGCCAAGGACGTGAAAATGCAGATGCTCCACGCTCTGACCGCCGTCAGTTCCCACGTTAGTCACTACGCGATAACCGCCAGCTGCTAAWCCGGCAKCTTCRGCCACCTTGCTGCAKACCCGCAGGAGGTGGCCAAGCAATTCARCGTGATCATTTGAAGCCGYGTGCAAACTTTGYARGGGTTTGCGGGGAATCACTAATAAATGAACCGGAGCCTGYGGGGCTACATCTTKAAAAGCAACCGCATGTTCATCTTCATACACAAWGTCCGCCGGGATCTCGCCGGAGAGGATTTTGCTGAAGATGGTTTCACTCACCAGCTTTTTCCAACAASGCTTTCCACTCCTCTTCGGACAAAGYAGTAGCCTCTTCCTCCARYAGCACRGGGATGCCATCGACAATAGGGAAACGCAGGCGAGTTTCGGCATCGGTGGACACCAAATATTCTTCACCAACCAGYTTGAGYGGCTTGCGGCTTACRGGGCACTGCARCAARGGCAGRAGAGTCGCGGGGTCGAAGGCGAGCATGACRYTAAGAGTATGARWRCMMTTKMAGAATGWKGGAAGGYKYWKYSCAKMMAMTYCMYRMARYSYYMMMSWRRGKAAYMYYCAMKGYCTGTAATTTCCTGGCGGAAGGCTCCTCTTAAGAGATTGGTTTCGGCGGATGACATGGTGGCCGCATAGGGAGTTGAGTGAACCTTTCGATTCTCGATTTTTGGAAAAGCGGAAAGATTGAGAAAGTCTGCGATCGACTGAAGAGCGACCCCAGAAGCCGTTGCGAGGTCTTCTTGTTTAAGGACCAAAAGCTGTTTTCGGGGAAAGACATATTCTACCCTTCGGAGTTGTTGGGAGTAAAGCCCGCGGTCGATATAGGAGTAAACGCGGTGCTGAGTTGGCGTAGCCTTTGCGAGGCGGCCCTTCTCCGCTAGTAGCGCATCAAGGAAGGTCAATTTTTCTGTTCCGCGCGTGCGCTCCATGTTCCAGTGCGAATAGGCCCTTTGAATTGGGTTGCGGAGCAAGAAGATGAGTTTCATCTCCGGGTTGTATTGGTGCATGCGCTGAGGTGCGCTTTTCCAATACATATAGATTGGGGTTGCTTCTCCAATAACCAGGTGGTGTGAACTTGGCTGGAACCACGAGTGATAGTTGGAGTAGTCAGGTCCTCCCCGTTTAAAAAAGTCGTCGTGGTCGAAAAAGTGAACTTCCTTTCTCTTTGCCATACAAACTTCAGGGTGATCCCTCAAATAAGAATCGAGCGCAGTGGTCCCACCTTTTTGAGTTCCACAAATAGAGAAGTTTACTTTCACTGGAGGGGAGGCAGAGTGGCGAAGCGTGCCTAGGAACGAATACCTGGCGCGGCGCAAGCTTCCACCGCTTCCATTACGCGCTCTCTATCTTCAGTCTTTAGTGAAGAGCCGCTTGGCAAACAAAGGCCTTTGCGGTAAAGAGCTTCACAAACCTCGCCTCCAACCATGCGTGCGTTGCGGAAGAGCGGCTGCATGTGCATAGGCATCCAGAGTGGACGACTTTCGATGTCACCTTCTTCGAGCTTGAGTCGGATTTGCTCCGGGGTTGCTCCAAAAACTTTCGGATCAATGTTGACCACGCTTAGCCAACGAGTTCCACGATCGCCCTCCGGTTCTTCCAGGAAAGATAGGCCCTCGACTTGGTTTAAACGATTACGGTAATCCTCAAAATTTGCCCGGCGCGCGGCTACTCGGTCTTCAATGTGTTGCATTTGTCCGCGTCCGACGGCAGCAAGCAGGTTTGATAATCGATAGTTGTAGCCGAGGGCATCGTGCTCATAACCGGCTCCAGATATGCGTGCTTGGCTCCCAATGTGGCGAGCTTTGGCGACGAGGTCGGCGTCGTCAGAAACCAGTAAGCCGCCACCTGAAGTAGTGATAATCTTATTCCCGTTAAAGGAAAACAAACCAATGCGACCCGTGGTGCCGACATGCTTGCCAGAATGGAATGTGCCAAGAGCTTCCGCCGCATCTTCAATTAAAACCACGCCGTACTTCGCGCAAAGCAAAGCAATCTCCTCTAGCTTAGAAGCTTGGCCGTAAATATGAACGACCATGACGGCTTTTGGGAGCGTGCCTTCGCGAGCGTCTTTTTCCAGCTCTTCGGCAAGAAGCTCAGGATCCATGCCCCAAGTTTCTGCCTCCGAATCGATCAGCACCGGCGTGGCGCCAACATAGAGAATCGGATTCACACTTGCGGTGAAGGTAAAGGAGGGGGCGTAAACACGATCGCCATGGCCAATCCCAAGAAGGATGAAAGCCAGATGGATGGCTGCAGTTCCGCTGGATAAGGCAGCGGCATCTTTTGCGCCTAAATAGGCCGAACATTCCGCTTCGAAGGCATCGACGTGCTCACCCAGCGGAGCAATCCAATTGGAGTCGAAAGCATCAAGCAAAAGCTCGCGCTCGGCTGCACCCATGTGCGGCGGAGAGAGGTAAATGCGGTCCAAAAAGCTATGAGGCAGAGAAGGCGGGCGCTACCCGGGCGCGAAGGCTGGGCACGAAAGTGGCAAGAATGTACACGAAATCGCGTCGCAATGTGTAGTCTTCCAAATATCGTAGGTTCAAACTTACTTTAGCGGGATAAATAATTTCCGAATTAAACTGGTCCGGGTCGTCCACAGCGGCCAATAATTCCTCTTCGTGACGAAAAACTAAAGAAGCCAAGCCGGTAATGCCTGGCCGCAGCTGAAGAATGTTTCGGTCTTTGCCCTGGAGGCGGTCAGCGAACCCAGGCACGTCTGGCCGTGGGCCAACCACGCTCATCTCACCCCAAAACACATTCCAAAATTGAGGCAGTTCATCCAGCTTGGTTGCGCGCAGCAGGGCGCCAACTCGAGTAATGCGCGGATCACCAAGGGCGGTAGCCGTAGTTTGCTCTCCATTCACCATGCGCATGGTGCGAAGTTTGACAATGCGAAACAATTTCCCATTGCGCCCAACTCGCTCTTGACGGAAAAACCCACTGCCGCCCGAGCTCATCCAGGCCAAAGCGGCCGCCAGCAAAATCAACCATCCCAAGAGCAGCAAGCCAATGGACGCAATGACGATGTCGAGGCATCTCTTGCAGCGCATTTGAATGGGAGTCACTTGGCCATTGTTACATACCTCTGGACCGGCGGAAGTCGCGATTGTTACAATCCCAGCGCATGATTGGAGGGCATTGGTTCATGCGCGGCATGCGCGACAAGTGGTTTGGACTTTTGGTTCCTCTCCCTTTATTCTTGCAAATGCGCGGAGCTTTTGGGCTTTACTCGGAACCGGAGGAGCTGCCGATAGGCCTAGGCGTCCCGATTGGGTTTTTGGCCGCTCTATTCTTGCTGCTTCCAGATGTGCCAAAGATGGCGCAACCCCTGCCCCTTGGTCGCCTTCCTTATTGGGCCATGACCACCTTTTGTTTATGGGTTTTGTTTCTTGGCATTCTTGGCGCCCAGCTCGACAGCGTGGCACTGCTTTATGCCGCACAATGGGTCGCTCCAGTGTTACTGATGGTTTACTTAGGTTTAGTCGTCCAAAGTTCGCAACGCTTGAACCATCTATTGATTGGAATCCGGGCGGGCACCGGAATCGCATTGCTTTACCTCGGCATCTTGTTCTTCATCGAGATCGTTACCGTGGGTAGTTTCGCCGACCGTATTACGCAAAACGCTTTCTTGCCTGGAATGTACCAGCTATACAACTATGTGCCGGTTAGCTTGACCTTGGCAGGTTTGTTTTGCGCGGGCTTAGTGGCAGGGAACCAGGGCGATGAAAAGCCATGGAAGGTGTGGGCCTTCCTTTTTGGAGCGGCAATAGTTCCGTTGATGACCGGTGCCCGCGACCCGGCATTGATTTTCTTGCTGGCAGCCCCATTTCCGGCTTGGTGGGCGTATGGCGCGCGAGGTTTACTCGGTTTAGTTTTGGGGTCTGCCGTCCTGTCCTTTGGGTTCCTTCTTTTGGCCGATGGCAACCTATTGCTTTTCCACAAGCTCCACGGCACTTTCTCAAGCTACGGCGCAACCACATTGAGCGGCATGTTCGGAGCGCGGGCTGAAGTCATGGAAAGTTATTGGGGACTAGCTGAGCGACACCCGTGGACAGGATTACGCTTACTCCCTCCCTCCATAGCAGACCCTGAATCTGGAGTGGTCGCTAAGAGCGCGCATAATACTTACCTTGATATCCTTGCGCGCAGTGGGCCAATCGGATTATTGGCATTCCTTGGGATGATTCTCCCTGCGGGCCAGGCCGCATTAAAGCTGCTCCTGCAGTCCTTCATTCCGTCAAAGCGTTTGGGCAAGGTGCCCAACCGGCTTCATCTTGCGGCACGTGCGGCGGCCGCACCCGCAATAGGTCTATTACTGATCAGCTGTAATTTGCGCACACCCTTGCGCGAACCCATTTCTGCCATGGTGGGTTTTTTGCTAATCGGCTTATTGCTTTGTTGGGCTTATTCCGAAAAGCGCGGATCGGCATCAATGGACCCCATAAGGGGCCGGACATAGTCTTCGACTGCCGATTGGTGCTGCGAGTCAGGGTTCCGCTGGCCTTTGCCAACACTGCCTTGTGAAACATTGGCGACGGCCTTTTCGATGGCACACTTGGACCATTCCTCGCCGAGAAAGAGGCCGATGCGCTGGAGCTCCTGCACCGGGTTTCCCACAAAGTTTTCATAGCGCAAATGCAAAACTCGATGACCGGGAAGTGTATTTAACCCCTCCAGAGATCGCTCAACGCAGCGCTTCCACTGTAATGCGCAAACTTCGGCAAGGCTTTTGGTTTGCAGATCCTCTTGCATGCCGAAATAGCGTGGCCCCCAAAAGGAAACCTTCCCTTCACGGTCAAACAAGCGACTTAGGCGTGTGCCGAGGTAACGCAAAGCGTAATAAGGCAAATCGAGCAAGGGCACAAAGCGGGCCTTCTTCCATAAGTATGGGAGGTCTAGCTCCGCTTTCCATCGACGGCTTGCGCTTGCCATAACGTCTTCTCCATTGCGCACAATGTGGAGGAAAACCGCATGCTCTGGCAAGGCGGCCACAACAAACTCGGGACGCAGGGTATTGGCGCAGGTTTTTTCCACGACATGAGTGCATGCCTCACGCTTGGCGCATGCCTGAAAGGCGCGTTGAATGAATCGCTTCACCTCTGGTCGAGCAAGGTCGGCGGAAAATTCATCGACTGCAAGTTGCTTATTCCCGTGACGCCAAATGTAGTTGATTTCATCGCAAGGCCAGGTCCCGTAGTTTGGCAGGCGACACAAGACATCGCGCAACATGTTGGTTCCTGACCGTCCGGCGCCGAGGATTACGACAGGCCGGTAGTTGGTGGTTGCGGAGGAACTCATGGTTTAGGAAGAGAGGCTTGCAGTAGAGGAGTCGCGCGGAAGGCGTCGGGCGAACAGGAGAGCCGCGATGACAAGAGCGATGGCCTCGGTGAAAGTGTAAGCCAAACCTAAGCCTTCGAGCCCGAAGCGTGGCACAAAAACTTCTAATGCGATCCAACGCAACCCAATGCGAAGGAAGCTTAAAAGCAGCAAGAACCGAATCAGGCGTAAGCCGAGGAAGCCTTGCGCAAGGATCATTCCGGCGACCATGGGCATCATGCCTAAGCATTGCCAGCGAAGGACATCGGCGGTGGCAGCGGCATCGGCCTCGGCGAATGCGCCACGTTGGTAGAAAAGGGTGACCAGAGAATCAGCGAAACCATGCACCAATAAGCTGATGGCTAATGCACCGGACGTCGTCCAGAGAAAGAGCGGCAAAACTTTCCGCGCAGCTGCTCGTGGAGCGCCGGCAGCAACGCCACGGGCGAAGGATGGGAACATCACCATGACGAAAGTCGTGCCGAGCAAGATCCCTGGAGCGGCCAACACGTTGTAACTGTATTCCAAAGCGGCCACGGAGCCGGAAGGCATGGAGCTGGCATAGGCTCGGTCTAAAAAGCGCGGCGCCGAAGCGCAAATTGTTGCAAACAAGGCACCAAGCATAGGCAGCAAGATGGGGACGTCGTGTGGGGAGCGCGCCGGTGGTTTTGCAAAATCGAGCCTGCGGTATGGCTTGGCTTGCATTTGCAGTAATAGAACCACGGCTCCGCCCGCAACTGCCGCCCAAGAAAGAGGGGTGGCTTCTTTAGGCAACGCTCCGGAGGCGATCCCGAAACCAGCAACAACGAAGCAAAGGGAAACCGCAAGGCTGGTAGATGCGCCAGGCCAGAAAACCTCGCGCTGATTGAGGAATGTGCGTGCGGAAAAAGAAAGACCAGTGATGCCAAAGAAAAGCCACAGGATGCGCAACTGAGTGGCCACTTGGTCGAGCATTTCTCCTTGATATCCGGGAGCGAGCACGCGACTGAGTGGGTAGGCGGTCACCATGCCGAGCAAGCAAAGCGCGGCTACGCCAAAAAAGTTGAAGCGCAAAATCCTTTGCCGCATGCGCGCTTCCTGGTCGCGCCCTTGTGCAGCGGCGTGTGCAAGAAGTGGCAGCATGACGCCGACAAAAGTGGGTGCCATGGATTGGCCCATCATGTTTGGGGCGCCAAAGGCCAGGCGGAAGACTTCTAAATCGGAGCTGCCGCCAAGGCCAAGCGCAAAAACGACCTCGCGCCCCAAGGTGACCACAATCCCGAAGCCTAGAAGGGCTGGGACGGCGAGCTTGCGCAGAGGTGGGAGCTTCACGCGCATGATTTTAGGACTTCTGGATGGGTAAGTCGGCCGGTGCGTTGGCATCGGCTCCGCTAACCTATATGCGGCCAGTCGGGGCGTCGACCGCAAACCATGTTGCAGAATAAAACCATCCTCATCACCGGAGGCACCGGATCTTTTGGAACCGCCATGGTGGACCATTTGCTGCAAGGCTCGGTCGACGAGATTCGCATTTTTAGTCGCGATGAAGCGAAGCAAGATGCCATGCGTACGACCTATGAAGATTCACGCCTAAAGTTTCACCTTGGCGATGTCCGCGATGCCGGATCGGTACAACGAGTCATGAAGGGCGTGAACATGGTGTTTCACGCGGCGGCTTTGAAGCAAGTTCCTTCCTGCGAGTTCTTCCCGATGGAAGCGGTGCGTACCAATGTTGAGGGCAGCCGAAACGTAATCGATGCTGCAGTTGCTGCCGGCGCAGAAAGCGTAGTTTGTTTGTCTACGGACAAAGCGGTTTATCCAGTCAACGCCATGGGCATGACCAAGGCGCTCATGGARAAGGTCGCTATGGCAGCTGCGCGCAGCCTGTCCGCGGAAGAAACACGGGTTTCCTGTGTTCGCTACGGRAACGTGATGTACTCGCGCGGCTCAGTGATTCCATTGTTTGTGAAGCAGATTCGCAGCGGCAAGCCACTTACTTTGACCGAACCAAGCATGACGCGCTTTTTAATGCCGCTGGCACAGGCGGTAGATTTGGTGGAGTTTGCCTTCACCAACGCGGAGCAGGGTGATTTGTTTGTGCGCAAGGCTCCGGCGTGCACCATGGGGGATCTAGTCACGGCTATGAAGAATCTCTTTCAGGCTGACAATGAAGTGAAAGTCATCGGCATTCGTCACGGGGAAAAATTGTACGAAGCGCTTTCGAGCGCGGAAGAGTTGCGTCGCTCTGAGGACATGGGGGACTATCTACGCGTGCGCATGGACGGCCGCGACTTGAACTACGGGAAGTTCTTTACCGAAGGTGACACCAAAGAGATTGATGTGGAAGATTACACCTCGCATAACACCGAGCAGCTAAATGTTGCCGCAGTGGAGGAGTTGCTGTTGTCTTTGCCGGAGATTCGGGCGGCACGCAAAGAGGCGGGACTCTAAGTTTTGAAATCGAAACTTAAGATAGGCATTACCGGCGCGCATGGCTTGATAGGTTGGCATACGCGTTGTGCTTACTTGCAGGAAGAAGAGGTCGATGTCATCCCCGCGGGTCGGGTTGAGTTTGAGAGCGCACAATCCTTACAAGCCTTCGTCGCTCAGTGCGATGCGATTGTGCATCTTGCGGGCATGAACCGCGGTGAAGACGAGGAGGTTTATGCTGCGAACCTAAAGCTAGCCAATGATTTGGTCGAAGCCTGTCGCGCGGTGAATGCCCAGCCGCACATTCTCTTTGCGAACTCCACACATAGTTTTGGCGATAGCCGTTATGGCGCGTCCAAGCGCGATGCCGCCGGTACCCTGGCGTCGTGGGCTGAATCAGAAGGCACACGCTTTACCAACCTGATTTTGCCGCATGTGTTCGGCGAACATGGACGCCCGTTTTACAACTCGGTGGTGCATACCTTTTGTTCACAAATCGCGCAGGATGAGAAACCGGAGATTCATGTCGACGGGGATTTGGAATTGCTCCATGCATCCGATGTCGCCGCACTGGCTTTGCAGTGCATCCGCAATGGCGGCGATGAGGTTGTGCAAACGGTGCAGCCGGCGGGGGTGAAGATGAAGACTTCAGACTTGTTGAACAAGCTGCAAGGGTTTCACCACTCTTACCGTTCGCAACGCATCGTTCCTGATTTGCGCGACCGCTTGGATCTGCGTTTGTTCAATACCTACCGCGCCGCACTTTATCCACAGGGCTTCCCGGTTGACATCCAACTCCATACGGATGACCGCGGATGGCTATTTGAGGCGGTGCGCGAAGACAACGGAGGGCAAACCTTTGTTTCGACCACGCGCCCAGGCATTACGCGTGGCCATCATTATCACTACCACAAGGTGGAGCGATTTTTGGTGGTGTCCGGCGAAGCGGTGATCCGCATTCGTCGCCTGTACGACGACAAGGTGGAAGAGTTTCGCGTCAGTGGTGAGCGGCATCAGTTTATTGACATGCCGACTTTGCATACGCATGAAATCACCAACGTAGGCGAATCCGATTTGCTAACCATGTTTTGGTCGCATGAAGTTTTTAACCCGGAAGCTCCGGACACAGTTTGGGAGAAGGTTCAGTGAAGAAGTTAAAAGTCATGACCTGTCTTGGCACAAGGCCAGAGATTATCCGTTTGTCGCGCGTACTTGCTGCCTTAGATGAGCACACCGATCACGTGTTGGTGCATACCGGACAGAACTGGGATTACGAACTGAACGAGTTGTTCTTTGAGGAATTAAAGGTACGTAAGCCGGACCATTTCCTCGAGGTCGATGTCAGCTCGCTTGGTGCGGTCCTCGGTAACATCCTGATCGAGATCGAGAAGGTGTTGCTTAAGGAAAAGCCAGATGCATTCCTCGTACTCGGCGACACCAACAGCGCCATCGCGGCCATCATGGCCAAACGTATGCGTGTGCCGGTGTATCACATGGAAGCCGGCAACCGCTGCTTCGATGCAAACGTGCCAGAAGAAACCAACCGCAAACTGATTGACCATTTGGCGGACTTCAACCTTGCTTACACCGAACATGCACGCCGCCACTTGCTGCACGAAGGATGTGWGCCACGTCGAGTTTATGTAACCGGTTCCCCGCTACGCGAAGTGTTTAACACCTATCGCGATGGCATTGAGGCCTCGACGGTTCTTCAAGACCACCAGCTAGAGAAGGGCAAGTACTTCATTGTCAGTGCGCATCGCGAGGAGAATGTGGACAACCCGGAACGCTTGGGCATGCTGTTGGATTCTCTAGAAGCATTGGCGGAGGAGCATCAGGTGCCGGTTTTGGTATCGACGCACCCACGCACGCAAAAACGTTTAGACGATTTAGGCCGCGGTGAGTTAAAGGGGGACATTCGTTTGCTTAAGCCGTTTGGCTACTTTGACTACAACCGATTGCAACGAGACTGTTTGTGCGCGTTGTCGGACAGTGGAACCATTTCGGAAGAGTCTTCCATGATGAAGTTCCCTGCAGTGACCTTGCGTCAGGCAATCGAACGACCGGAAGCCATGGACACTGGCGTGATCACCGTGTGTGGGTTGGACACGGTTAATGTTTGCCAAGCGGTTGCTGCGACCATCAAACAATATGCAGCGGGGAAAATCCCAGAGGTTCCGGCCGATTACCAAGTCACCAATACCTCGCAGCGAGTGGTGAACCTGATCCTTGGCACGGCACGCCAACATAAAGCATGGTCCAACTTAGCCATGTCCACCGGTTTCACTCGCGACGCCTAAGGCAAGCCGTTGAAGGTCCTCCTGATCCATCGCTGGTTCTGGCCGGATTCCCCGCCATATGCATCTATGTTGCGGTCGATTGCGACACAGCTTGCAGCCGATGGCCACGACGTGACGGTGTTGACTGCACAACCCTCGTACACCATGGCCACCGCGCAAATCAAAATGCCGCGGCGTCAGGAGTTGGATGGATTTCAGGTGAAGCGCGTACGATTACTGCCGGAATCGAAGAGTAATTACGCCTTACGCGCAATCAACATGTTGTTGTTTATGGGCGCGATTTTCAGCCACATCCTTTTCCGGCAAAAAAAGAATTGCTACAACAGGGTGATGGCATCGACCATGCCGCCAGTCTTGGTTGCTGCAACCGCAAGAACTTGCGCTCACTTACGCGGCGGTCAATTTGTTTACCACATGATGGACATCTACCCGGAGATTGCACTCACCTCCGGCATGGCCAAGAAAAATTTGCTTACCAATCTACTGGCACGCATCGATGGTAATAATTGCGCAAAAGCGGAACGCGTCATCGTCCTCTCCAGTGACATGCGCGACGCAATCGCAGCACGCGGAAACTCAGTCGACAACGTGGAAGTCCTCAACAACTTCCAACTCGAATCTTTCGATGGCGAAGGCTGCATGCCCCAAGGCCTCGAAAAACCTGAGGGAAGTTTCCGCATTCTTTTCGCTGGCAACCTTGGACGCTTCCAGGGCCTAGAAACCGTCATCGAAGCCATCGCCCTTCTCGACGACTTTCCAGCAATCCGTTTTGACCTACTTGGTGACGGCGCGGGCCGCAAATCTTTAGAAGCACTCGCCGGGCCACGTTTGAACCAGAGAGTTTTTTTCCATGGCTACCAGCCGATTGAAAATACGATTCATGTGATTAAAACTGCGGACCTCGGGTTGATCGCACTCAACCCAAACATTTACCGCTACGCCTACCCAAGCAAAACCATGACTTACCTTGGAGTCGGTGCTCCCRTCTTGTTAGTGATTGAAGCTGAAAGCGAACTTGCACAAATGGTCGAGAAAGAACGCATTGGTTATCACGCACCCCAAGGCAATCCGCAAGCCCTGGCCGACGTCATCCGCTTAGCCTATGCCGAGCGCACGGACCTCGATGAAAAACGTAAACGCTCTCGGGCTTTAGCGGAAAAAAGATTTACCGCTGAAGCAGTCCTACCACGATGGTCGGAAAATTGGCGAGTCTAGTTTGGTCGCAATCAGTGCTTCCCAAAGAAGATCTCTAGTATCTTTTTCGGTCCAAGAGTTGGCCATTACGATGTAGTTTAATTTTCCTTGGGTGACTGCAACCATAAAGGTAGGCGCGCCTTGTAGCTGAAGGCCAATACCGGGGCAGGTTCTTCCGTCCACCAAGGCTAAAAAGGAGTAAGGGGCCATCGGAGGGTCTTCACCAAAGGCGGGCTCGCTTGGGCTTTGCTTTGCGTTTGCTATGAAGGAGGTCATGACATCGCTTAGAGCCTCATTTGACCCGAGAGTAAAAACCGTAAGGCTCATTCCCAATCCGTTACTCCAAGTTATCCCGGTGGCCTCTTCGTTTTCTTTGACTTCAGAAAAACCCTCGGGTAAAGCAAGGGAGATGGGGCCAACTTCTTGAATGGTCAACTTAGCTTTGGCTTCTTTCGACACCAGATTGGGATTCATAACGTAATCGTTTTCCTCTGGACGAATCCCGGCGATCAGTTCTCTAATCGCGGGATAAGCGGCCTCCACAAGATTGCGGGAGCTGCCAATGCGGAGGATGCGAAGAGTGCCCTGATTGCGGTCTACATAAACTTCATCCCAGCGCGACTCACCATCCATGGGAAGACCTGTGCGCCTAAGGCCGGTAACGGTACGACCAAATATCTCGGACTCGACTTCAACCGTATGGAGCGCACCAAGCGGATTCCATTCCGGCGCTTGAGGCAAGAAGGCGTTTAGCAAGTCTCTGTCGGAGTAGCTCTCGCCTGGGTCCGCTAGGAACTCTAGGCTGACATCAAATCCAAGCACAGAGTCGAACTTGAGTGAATGTTGTTGGGTGATAAAGCCTCCGCGGCCGACCCACTCAAAGGGCTCTGGGGTTGGCAAACGAAGGCCTTGGTAGGAAAAAGAAGAGGAATGGAAGTCGGTTGGGGTTCCACCTGCGGGGGTTAATTCTGGTGCATCTTTCAGAAAAATAGAGTGATGCTTGCCAGGCTCAATCGACCAAATGACCTGGGTGTTTCCTTCCATCCAATCCGAGAATTGCATGAATTGAATCTGCTCTTTGGAAGTGGTGTACCCAAAGTGGTGATATGGCACGATGCGAGCACCAAGTTTGATGAAGCCATAATGTGCGGATCGTCCGAGCTCACCACCCTTGGCCTTAACCCGCTGTTCCTGCCTCGTAGAAGCTCCTCGAGCAGGCCATGTTTTGGGTACTTCGTTTTCAATGTCCTCGGAAGAGAAATGGTGGAGCGCAGCGCGGACTCGACCGTACTTGTGCAAAAATACGTACTCCTCATAGACTTCACCAGGATGTTGAAAAACGGCCCATGGACTTCCTTGGGAGAGTGCCAACGCAAACCCCTCTGCACTAACCCCTAAAGAGCGGCTGGTATAGGTGCGCTTAATGGCCTCTCGGTATTCATCAAACATGGGGCCTCGATCCCTATTGTCGACTTGCATAATGGCAAGCAAGGTTTGATCGCCGTAAGGAATCGCAACCGCGGTGCACATCCAGTCTCGAGTTGCAGAGTGAATCCAATCGAGTGTGCCTTCGGTGTCGGCCTGGGTGTGTTTCACCGTCCAAGCCACTCCCTGATAAGTGCCTGCATTGGGGATTTCAACACCGATGGTCTGACGCTGCAAAACTTCAGCTCCCTTGAAATCACGGTCCAACCATTTCTGTAGCCAGGCAGCTTGCAGCTCGGGAAGCTCCGCTGGATCGATTTTGTGAGGGATGTTCCAGAAGAACATACGCGGTCCGCCATCATTTGCCGCGCCGAGAACGACACCAGTTCCATCTGCAAAGGTGTCCCTCAATAAATCAAAACGCTCCATTCCGCTGGGGAGAGAAACCGAAAAGCCGGGAAAGCTCACGCTGTCCTGATGTGGGCCTTGAGCCTGCTCCCGATAAATTTCACTCCTTGTGACGCCGCCTAACTCGGCAAGCAAGTTTTCATTGGCGCCCGGGTTAGGGGAAAGCTGTATTTGAATCACCCGATTCACGCCTTCCGGAATGTAGGCGAACAGCGGGTATTCGTACAAGGTGCCGCTCGCATCTTTCCATTGATGAATGAGCCCCTGCRCTAAACTCCCCTCTGCGTGAAGCCACGACCGGCGCTTGCCTAAATATGTCCCAAGATTGTCATCACTCACGGACGCAGAAATAAACTTAGAGGTTGCATCGCCCATGGCCCGGTCGATGAAATCCTCCAAGGCATCTGGATACCCCGGACCAGTGATTAAGATTTCGACCTTTCCGGAGGGGAAGGAAATCGTGAATAGACTCATGTCCGAAGGAAGGCCTTGAAAAGAACTCATCCAGTTTGCGGGAATCTGAAAACCATATTCGCGGATTCCTATCTTGCGTTTGGAATCGGGCTTCATGCCCCGCACCGTCAGGCCATTTATGCACGCATCGACAATGTCCTGGTGATCTTGATTACGGACGATGGTACGCACCAGATTGACCGAGCCTTCATGCCCCCAGGCAAAAAGCGCATAGGTGCCTTCGCCGGCATCGCGGCTTAAGCCATATTGCGTTCCGCTGCGCTCCGCACCGTCAATCACGCGCGTTACTGAAACGCCATCGGCATCCATCACCCAGGCATTGGCGGCAATCTCTTCACGATCCAAATCCACTAATTGCCCAGCTAAATCAGCTGCATCGGCGGTACTCAAAACGGAAGTGACGCGAAGTAGAGGCTGCTGGCTGCCATCAGCAACCTTCGTGGAATGCAGCTCTGCAACCACGCCCCAGCCCGTGCCATACTCGCTGACCTTGGCATCTTTCTTGTAAGAAAAGGAGCAGTGTGGTCCCTGATAGGTCTTGTCCGCCTCTGCCGCACTCTCTTGCGGGAGTGGGAAAGCGGCGGCGGCGGGGAGGAGGAGCGGTAAGAGGGCGAGCAACATGGGCAAACGGAATCTCTGCCATCATAAAGCAGCACGCCCTAACTCCATAAGCAGCTAATCCTCTTCCGCACCGTCGATGTAACCGAGTTGTTCCAGATCTTGAGCGGCCCGCGAGTCCAACTCCAAAGCGTCTACTGGACCATGTTTATATTCTGCGGACGATGTCATCAATTCCTCAAGTCGGCGGTGCAACTGAGGGAACACGGTTGGTCCTCCTGGATTTAATGGATTCGTTTCCTTTGGGTCTTGCTGGAGGTCAAAGTCGAGCCTCAGAAGCTCCTTCTGGTTTTGAATCCAAACCGTTTTTTGATTCTCAATGCGAAGGGACCAAATCGGGTACTTCTCGCGTGGCCGATGAGAAAAAGCTCCAAACTTTAGACGCTCTCCAAACAACCCTTCGCCATGCTGGTCAAAGTCCGGCGGCGCGCCGCTCCAGTTTGCCATAGTTGGGAGTACGTCAACCAGCTCCACAGATTCTGAAACGACCGTGCCCGGTGGAATATTCGGCCCGAGCACAATGAGAGGAACATGGATCATTTCCTCGTAGAGCGAGCGGCCATGCTGCCACTGCTGATGTTCATGAAATTCCTCGCCGTGATCGGAAGTGATCACCAGGTAATCGTTTTCGCCCCAAATCCCTTCTTCGCGCAGGCGCTCTAACATCTTGCCCAGTCGGTCATCCACAAAGCGAATTTCGGTTTCATAACGACGCTTTAATTCACGCAACTCCTTACTGTCGAGGCCAGGGAGCAAGGCCGCCTCTAATGGGAAGGGCGGCAAATCCTGGCTTGCGTATAAAATCGATTCGTCGACGGGAAGGCCGGGCTTCACGCCAAGCARGTCTTCCGGAGCGGAATACGGATCGTGCGGGTCCAAGTAATGCACGTAAAGGAAAGTTGCTTCGCCTGATGCTTTGTGGTCGAGCCATTGTCCGACGGCTTGGTTGACATCGTCCGCGGTGGAATGGAGAACACCTCTTTCCGGTTGCACTTCGACACTGCCCAGGCCCAATTTTCTTGCCAAGCGAATGCCAGCAGAGCGATCTTTCAATCTAGCCGTGGAACTCCAAAACCGGTCGAATCCGTGGTTAAAGCCAAAGGCGGTCGAGATTTGAGGGTTCGCAGAAAACGCAGCGGTCTGATATCCACGATTCTGCAACATGCTGGCCATGGTCGGCAGCGCTTTTGCAAGCGGATCGAAAGGTGTGACAATGCCATGGCTTGCAGGGTAAAGGCCGGTGAATAATGAAGCCGTCGATGGTCTAGTCCAGGGAGCTTGCGCATAAGCGGCTTCAAAGCGCACGCCCTTGGTGGCTAAGCGGTCAAGGACTGGAGTTGTTGCCTTGCCGTCTGCGAGATGACCATAACTTGATAGGAAATCTGCACGCAGCGTGTCAATCACAACCAGCACGATGTTCGGTAAATCTTTCGCGCCGGTAATTCTTGGCGCATTCGGATGCTTTGGATAACCAGAAAGCAGAACGAGGGTGAAGCCGGCAATGCAAGTCGAGGACAGAAAGCGCAGCTTTAATGTCGAAGGTTTCCACCAAAAGTAAAACAGGAAGATCACGCTTAGTCCGAGCGGGGTCACCCAGGCAGAATGAGTTTGATAGGGAAGGAGCCATGCGGCGCTCGTTAGGAGTAACCCGCTCAAGACTCGCCGTGGTTTTTTCCAGCGGCGCAGGAATCCAAGTAGGCAGCCCAGTCCGCCTAAGAGAATTGCATAGGTCATGCAGATGGCCAAGAGCTCCAATGCAAAGGGCGTTGTTGGAATAAGGTCGCGGTAGGCAATCCAACGACCCTCGAGGGCGCCAACAAAACACCCGAGACCCGCGCCGCCCATGCCTAGGCAAAGAGCAAGCTTTCCTCGGCCGAGCGGCGGCAGTTGGAGGTTGTCGGACATCTGTGAAGCTAGGATATACTCCGTCCTTACCTTTCACCATGTGGTTCAACATTCAGRCCGTGATCGTCTTAATCGTCCCCGCTGTTTGGGTTGGGTATTGCCTCTTCGTGCTGTTCTTTAACAAACGAATGAAGGAACCAGCTAGGCACAGAAAGGCCGCCATGGTGCTTTTTTTGATGGCCTGCTACTTGGGCATAGGAGAAGGGATTACCGGCTTTACTTTGAACGGCTTGGAGAGGCCCTCCTCGTATGACGAACCGCGCAATCCGCATTTTCTTGGCGATTGGATTGGATATACCGAGCCTCCAGCAGTGTCGAAAGCGGGGTATCGAGTCATCGTGATTAGCAATTCGCAGGGCTTTATTCGGGAGCGCCCGGAAGGCGAGCTGTGCTACGCGAGCATTTTGGAGGACAAACTACGCGAGTCCGGATACGGAGCCGATGCCGAAGTCCTAAATTGGTCCATCCCCGGGGGCAGCGCGATGGAGTTCACGATTCTTGCTGCGCGAGCCGTGGCGCATCAGCCAGATGCGGTGATTCTGTCAGGATACAACAACGACTTCAGTGAATATTGGAATGAGCAGAAGCTGTCATCTATGCCTTCGGACATCGTTTACCTGGCCTATTTAAGCGAGGTTCGAGAAAATATTCCAAATCGTTATTTACAGAACATTCGCGCCTTTGACGTCCGTGATTGGCTTGGGATGAATTCCAACCTGGTTGCTTGGCATAATTGGTTTGCTCGAAATAAAAAGGAGTGGACTTTTGTTTCAAGGGAGCCCAAAGGGCGGACGAAGTTGAAAGTCTTTGACTTGGTCGAGAATGTCTCGCCCGAACTTATCGAGAATTTTCTTCAAGCGGCCACAGGTGGGGGTTCGGATACCATTGTGAGATTGGTGTCCATGCCCTTAAACGGGGAGCAGTTTAAGGGGTTTGAAAGAGTAGATAAGTTTTATAAGGTGGCGAGGGATGTGACGAACGCCTGGCCCCAGGCAGAGGCATTTAACGCCACGCGCTTATTTCCGGCTGAATTGTTCTACGGAGGGCGCCACATGCGTCCAGAGGCACACAAGATGTTCGCCGACACCTTGTTGGCCTTGCTCCCATCTCCCGCAAGGGTGCAAGAGTAATGCTGTTTAACTCATTTGAGTTTCTTGCCTTTTTACCGATTGCGTTATTGGGGGCTAAGTTTCTTTCTGGTAAGGCAAGACGCATTTGGCTAGTCATCCTTAGTTATATTTTCTACGGCTGGGCTACGCCTTGGCATTGCTTACTTCTGGTGGCATCCACAGTGTTGGATTTTAATATTGGGCGGCGGATGCATGCGACTAGCGACTCGGTGCGCCGACGCCGGCTTTTGGTTGCGAGCCTTTGCGGGAACCTGGGCCTTTTAGCGGCATTTAAATACTCTGGCATGGCAGCAGTTGCGATGAATGATTTGCTTGCCGCTCTAGGGGCTGGTTATGAGATGGCGATCCCGGCGATTCTACTCCCTGTCGGGATTAGCTTTTACACCTTCCAAACGCTTAGCTACACCATTGATGTGTATCGCGGCAACATGAAAGCCGAGGAGTCTTTTTCAACCTTCGCTTTATATGTAGCGTTCTTCCCACAACTTGTGGCTGGTCCGATTGAGCGTGCAACACACTTGCTCCCTCAACTCAAGGAGAAGCGACGTGTCTCCTCTCAAGACCAACTCTCAGGGTGGTGCCGCATCCTTTGGGGGCTGGTTAAAAAAGTAGTTTTTGCAGATTGGCTGGCGTTTTATGTGGACCAGATATTTGCATTGGAAGGCTTTGGTGGGCCATGGGCTTTCTTATTGGCGATGAACGCCTTTGCATTCCAGATATACCTAGATTTTTCGGCCTATTCCGACATTGCAATTGGCCTAGCGCGACTCTTGGGAGTTAATCTTCGTGAAAACTTTCAATGGCCATACATGTCACGCAGTATCTCTGACTTTTGGCGCCGTTGGCACATTAGCCTTTCCACATGGCTGCGGGATTATCTGTACATTCCGCTTGGTGGATCGCGCGGTGGGAAAGCAAAAACCCTACGCAATTTCTTTATCGTGATGTTCCTTGGCGGGCTTTGGCACGGCGCGGCTTACACTTACATTCTTTGGGGACTTTGGATTGGGCTGGCCCTGGCGCTACATGTTCTCTTAAAGCCGTTTCTTTCTCGTGGCCCGCTTGGAGCCATTCCCGACCCGGTGATGCGCGTAAGCGGGATTTTATTGACCTATACAATCATGCTTGGAGCATGGGTCTTCTTTCGTGCGGCAGATCTGGACCAAGCACTTGCAGGGTTCCGTGTTTTGGGTAGCGACTGGGGAACGGTCACATTCGGCCCAGACCCAGAAACGTCGCTGCGTGCAGGCATTGCATTAGGCGTGGCCGTTCTCGCACACATTTTGCGCGGCAGCGGCCTGGCTCATCCCAAGATTGCTCATGCCAGCGCATTTCGACTCTCCCTTTTCTTTGGTGGGTCCATTATCCTCATAGCGCTTTTCCACGCCCCAGAGGGCAGCCGATTCCTTTACTTTCAATTTTAACGGACCCATGTCTACAGCCAAGCCACAAAAAGTCCTCACTGCCTCCTACCCCAAATCTGGAGCGACCTGGTTTCGGTTTTTGGCTTATGGGATTGAGAAAGGTTGGGCCCTAGATTCTCGTTCTGTTAAAAAGCATAATCCGGAGACGGGCAAGGACACTCATTGGCCGCAGCTCGCCGGTGAGGGTGAACGATCGTTTGTGAAAACGCACATGCCCTTTTGGGACAGCAATTTTGCAGCGCAAGAGGCCGATGCCATCATCCTTTTGGTGCGCAACCCCTTCGACTGCATGATGTCCCGGCTGTCGCACAATCGCTTGCATGGGGTGGATATTTCCGAAGATCCGAAAATCCGAAGGTTCTTCGCGAGCTTTGTCGAGTCTGCGCACATGAAGCAGCACGAAATCCGCCCAGATCGGCTCGATGGGGGGTGGACCAATCACTATGAATCTTGGCGTGACGCGGAAAATCTCTCTGGGCCAGTTTCTCTCATTCGTTTTGAGGATTTGGTGAAAGACAGTGTGGGGACCCTGGAAAGGTTGAATGCTGATCTAGGCCTTGGTTGGCAACCCCTTGAGATTCAGCGCGGTGCGCTTTTTGGCAGTAAGCAGTGGATGTCTGCCATTGAAAGCCATGAGGTTGCCAGTCAAATCCCAGGGATGTTTTATAGCCCCATCCGTGCCGAGGCCTTTGAAGCACACGGTGGCCGCTTTGTCGGCGGAAAGCGAAATGTTTCTGATTACGAGATTTTCATGAAGCATGTTCTGAAGGATTTCTTGAAGACCTTCGAAGAGCCATGCCGGCGGTTGGGTTATGACCTTGAGGCCATCATTCAACGAAAGTTCGAGGCGGTTCAAAAGAGTCAATAAGTGCAGGTTGGCCTTGCCGCACGAAGAAATTGGCATGTGGCAAACCCTGGCATCCTTGCAGGGAAATGAGACAATAGGCCCAAGTCCCTAGCGCCGGCCCCCGAGCCAAGGACCTACCCTTTCCACCATGTTCCGCTTTCTCTCAAGAGGCACTCGGCGCGCGCGCCACTTCAATCAGACGTTGAAGTCGCAAGGGGTACCACTTTTCGCAAGGGGCATTTTGGTCGCGCAAAAGGTAAAAGGATTTACCCTGCCGAAAGGAACGCGGCGCCTGAGTTTTTACCAAGCGACATTTGGAAGATGTTCCGGGCCGATTCTGCGTTATGCCTATCGCACCTGGCAAGTGGTTGGGACGGGGGAGCAYCCGGACATTCATGCTTCGAGCGGACTAGTTTTCGAGGAGGTTGAAATGCTCAACTTTGGACAGCCCAAAGACCCCTTGGTTTCGATTTTGATTCCAGTTTATGRGCAATGGCGCATAACGTATGGCTGCCTGCAATCAATCCTTGCCTATTCCGGGGATGAGGTTTCTTATGAGGTGCTCATCCTCGACGACAACTCTCAGGATGAAATTCAGAGGCTTTCGGAAAAGACTCCAGGCGTGCGCTATATCCGTAACGAAAGCAATTTGCGATTCTTAAAAAACTGCAACCATGGCGCCTCTTTTGCACGCGGTAAGCATCTTCTTTTCTTGAACAACGACACCCTTGTTCACGAAGGCTGGCTAGAAGCCATGGTGAACCGGATTGAATCTGACCCTAAGATCGGATTAGTCGGGGCAAAATTACTGTGTGCTGACGGACTCCTGCAAGAAGCAKGCGGGATTATTTTTCAGGACGGTAGTGGATGGAATTATGGGCGCGGCCAGAACCCAAGCCTCCCAGCATTCTCCTTCGTGAAGGACATGGACTTCGGTTCGGGCGCCTGCATTTTGATTCCCAATGAATTGTGGCAAGAGCTAGGCGGTTTCGATGAACGCTTTGCGCCGGCATATTACGAAGATGCGGACTTGGCGTTTTCAGTGCGCGCTGCCGGTTATCGCACGGTCTTTGAGCCGCTTGCCGTTGTGACTCACCTAGAAGGTGTTTCTCATGGCACTGATTTGAATAGCGGACTTAAGCGGTACCAGGTTGAGAACCAGGTCAAGTTTGAACAGAAATGGAGAAAGACCCTGAAGGCCGAGCAGGCGATGGGTCCGGAAGACTTAGATCGCGCGCAATGTCGGGGAACCCATCGGCCATGTGTGCTGATTGCGGATTATCAAATTCCTCAATGGGAAAACGAAGCTGGGCTTCGCTTAACCTGGATGTACATTCAGTTATTCCTGGACCTTGGCTTTCGGGTGCTATTCCGCCCATCGAACCTGTTTCCGGTTCAACCCAATACCGCAATCATGGAAGCAGCAGGCGTGGAGGTGCTCCATGGCCAAGAATATTTGGATATGGATTCCTGGCTTAAGGAGCACGGCAAGAGCATTGATTATGCCTACCTAAGTCGCTGGGAGGTTGCTGAGCCACTGATGGATTCTCTGCGTCGGCATACCAAGGCGCGGATTGTCTTTCAGGTCGTAGACTTGCATTACCTTCGCGAGCAACGCCAATGGGAGAATGCGGGCAWAACCGGCACGTCCCCAGAGTCTGCGCGGCAAAAGGAGATCGAACACCGCATCATGGAAGCCTCCGATGCCATTCATACTCCAAGTATTTATGAAGCTCAAATCATGCAGCGCGATTTCCCGCACAAGCGAGTGCTAGATGTCCCGATTTTCTTTTACCAAGATTTGCCGGACTACACAGTTTCCTCTTGCGGCAAGAACCTATTGTTTGTCGGCGGCTACGGGCACCCACCGAACGAAGATGCAGTGCACTGGTTCCACGCGGAAGTTTTGCCTCTGATTGTTGAGAAGCACCCAGACGTAAAGGTGCATCTGGTTGGCGGTGGAGCTGGTCGATCAACCCAGGCCTTAGCTTCAACCACAACCAAGTTGCACGGTCGCATTGACGACGAAGCGCTCCAGGCGGCGTACAAAACGGCAGATATCGCCGTTGTTCCTTTACGCTTCGGCGCCGGAGTCAAAGGGAAGGTTGTGGAAGCGATGGCGAACGGGTTGCCGGTCGTCACTACAAGTATTGGCGCGGAAGGCATTGAAGAAAAAGGCTGCCCTCTAGTGATTGGCAATACTGCACAAGAGATTGCTGCACGAATTAATGCTCTTCTGGATGACGGTTCTGCGCGAAGCAGCCTGGCAGAGCAAGGGCAAGCCTTTGTGCTTAAGAACTTCTCCCGTGCGCGAGCGGTAGAAATTCTAAAGCAAGATTTTCCGCACCCCGAGCTTGGAAAACGAACGGAGAATGCGTCGTGCTAAGGCGGAAACGGAAAACGGAAGAAGTGAGGAATGTACTAGTTCATTTTCATATTTTCAAAAACGGCGGAACCACTTTTGATCACGCCCTGAAGCGAGAATTTAAGGGTGGATTTGTTGAGTTCGATGGTCATGCCGCGAATTCGGTCCACTTACCTTCCGAGGTTTCGGCCTTCCTTCACACGCGGCCGAAAGTAAAGGCTCTGTCCAGCCACCACCTTCGCTTCCCGTTGGCGGGAGATGAAAACCTGAAGCTGTATGGCGTGGTGTTTTTGCGCCACCCTTTCGATCGTATGCATTCGATCTACAAGTATGAACGAAAGCAGAAAAGCGATTCACCAGGAAGTCAGCATGCAAAGAAGTTTGACTTTCCGGACTACATTCGGTGGCGCTTGGATCAGGGGCGATCCAATTTGTTGTGCAACTACCACGCGTCCATTTTGACCTGTAATCCAAGAGAAGGCCGCAGGGTTCCGGATCGGGGCCTGGCGCTTGAGCGATTGCGCGAAGTGGCGGCTTGCGGGACGGTCGATCAGCTGGAGGTCAGTCTCGCGTTGGCAGAACAACAGTTGCGGCCGATTTTCCCCGAGCTGAACCTTGCCACCACCCCGCAAAATGTAACCGTTGGGAGGAAGTCTTCGCTTCAAGGTCGCATCGACGAAGCCGAGAAGGCTTGTGGCGGGGAACTGTTTGCAGAAGTTGCCGCCCGTAACGAGCTGGATTTAGAGCTATACGCCCTAGCCTCCGAGCTTTTGCGAGAGCGCCTTGCAGGGTTGGAAAACGAGGAAGCCTGTCTTGAGTCCTATCGGACGCGCTGTGAGCAGTTAGCCTGATAGCATAGGCCAGATGGATTCGACATCCGCCATCGCCGTCCCTGTTTTAGGCATGCACCGAAGTGGCACGTCTATGGTTTCACGTGTCCTTGAGGCCGGAGGCGTTGCCTTTGGCGTCGGAGAAGACCTCGCTGGGCCGGCTGCCGACAATCAACATGGCTATTGGGAAAATTTAGAGATCCGGCAGATCAATGAAGAGTTGCTGCGCCGGCTTGGTGGCGACTGGAGAAACCCGCCCGGGATCAATAACCAGGCACTTGGCGGACTGGAAGTTGAAGATTTGCGCGTGCAGGCGACAACCTGTCTAGAAAAGTTGGCTTCGACTTCGAAGCCATGTTGGAGCATGAAGGACCCACGAATGAGTTTGGTGCTACCGTTTTGGCAATCTTTGCTTCGAAGCCCCGTGCGCGCGGTCCTTTGCCTGCGTCATCCTTCGGCGGTCGCGGACTCCTTGCAAAAGCGGAATCGCATTTCAGCGCAGCTCGCGGGATTCCTATGGCAGGAATACATGGCGTCGGCCTGCTTGGCGCTAAATGGTTCCGAGGTGCTGGTGGTTAGTTATGAATCCATGTTGAGTCGAACTCAGGTGGAGGTGCAGCGCTGCATAAAGTTTTTCGGAGAGTTTGGAGTCCTCCTAGATTCAGAAGCCATGATGCAGAGCGTTGACCCGAGCTTGAACCATGCTGCACCGGGTTCCGACTCCTTTGCGGGCTGGCATCCAGGCGGCGCAGACCTGTTCGATCAGCTTGAGCGGTGCGCTCATGGCGACATGGCTTGGAATGAGATTCATGCAACAAAACCGTCACGAGATCCCGCCTTTTGCTCGTTAATGCGGGAAGCGGCGCTTTTGGCAGAGGAGCTAGATGTGAAAAATAATGCCTATGAGGACCGGGTCGAAGAAGCTGTAGACGCCCGCTCAGCACAGAGGGCTGCTGAAGAGAGTTGTGCGTCTGCAGTTGTAGCACGAATCTCGGCCGCAGCAGAGCTTGAGGCCGAGCGGACGCGCATGGACAATCTGCAGAAGCGTTTGGAGGTCCGGCTGGGCTCTGCCCTTCGGCGTACATTGCGTCGTTCAGGCGACCAACCCAGTTCATGAAACGCACTCCACATCGTTTAAGAAGTTGAGTCACTCAAGGTCAACATCGTCATGGGTAATCGTGCAGAACTTTCTGCGCCAAGACCTTGCACTGAAGTACCGGCGCTCGGTGCTTGGGTTCGTTTGGTCCTTGCTAAACCCGATGCTGATGCTCACCGCAATGACCATCGCGTTTTCGTTTCTATTTTCTAGAGATACCGGGCCCGGCGGATTTGCATTGCACCTGTTTGCTTGCCTCCTACCTTGGCAATGTTTATCGGCCTGCATTGGGCAAGGCAGTCGCTCCTTGATAGCGGGAGAACGCATGATTATGCAAGCGCCGATCCCCATCTGGATCTTCCCCATGCGCCGCTCGCTTTTTGCGATTACCGAAYACACCTTGTCACTGCTTGCCTTGGCAATGATTGTTTGGTTCGTCGGCTTTGTTCCAAGCTGGTCACTACTCATCCTTCCGTTGTCTGTGCTGTGCCTCTTCGGTTTCGGATATGGGGTTGCAGCCATGTCGAGCATTTTGGTGGTGTATTTCCGTGATACCGAACACCTAATTTCAGTTTTCCTGAAAGCGTGGTTTTATCTCACACCAGTCATTCTTCCGTTTACTTCGATACCAGAAAATCTAGTCCCATATTTCAAACTCAACCCGGCGTATTACTTGCTCCAAATGTTCGACAGCCCCATCACCCTTGCTGAGCTTCCTCCGACGGAAACTATCTTCATGGCGGTTGGCATCGCGCTTGCTTCAACTCTCCTCGGAAGCTTCGTAGTTTCCCGCTACAAAGATGAAATCGTATTCCGACTCTAAGGTCAAGGTTAGCCTGGCCGGCGTCGGATTGGATTTCCGCGMTTATCAGAATCGACGCCCAAGCCTGAAATCTGCACTGTTGAGCATGTTTAAGCTTGGCGCTAAGGAGTCGAACCAAAAGCATGTGTTCCGCGCGCTGGAAGACATCAACCTTGAGTTTCGTCCGGGAGATCGAATTGGAATTATTGGCCGCAATGGCGCAGGAAAGAGCAGTTTGTTGCGCACGATTGCAGGCATTTATCGTCCTAGCCACGGCAGCGTGGAAGTGGAAGGATTTGTTGTGCCCCTTTTCCAGGTAGGGTTGGGTTTTCAGCCCGAGCTCACTGGAGAAGAAAATGTGGAACAGGCAGGGGCGCTGTTTGGTATTACTCGCGAAGAAATGTTAGCCAAGGCCGATGCCATCTTTGAGTTTGCTGAGCTCGAGAAGTTTCGCCAGACGCCAGTGAAGTATTATTCTCGCGGCATGGGCATGCGCCTGGCTTTCACCTCTATAACTTCGATTCAACCAGAAGTGCTGCTGCTCGATGAAGTCTTCGGCGGCGGCGACCAAGGCTTCCGAGAAAAAGCGGTACGGCGCATGGAAGAGTTGATTGAGCGGACGCCGATTGTGGTGACGGTCTCACACTCGATGCCCATCTTGAAACGCATTGCCAATCGAGTGTTGTGGTTGGATGGCGGACAAGTTGTCATGGACGGTGAACCAGACGAAGTGATTGCTGCCTATGAGAAAGGGTTCGAGGATTAAGGTGAACGATTCCTCCAAGACCCCGGGCCTGACCATATCGGTTGTTTCCTACGACCCGAACCTAAATTTCTTAAAGCAAACTTTGGAGGCGGCGTGCAAAGCCTCGCGCCGCGCATTGCGGGAAGGCGTCCTTTCGGAAGTGGACTTGCTGATGGTCGACAATGGTCCGGGAGGTGGATGGAGAGAAAAAATTCAAGCCGTTCTGGACGAAGTGTGGTGCACCGAAACTGTCGGGCCCGTAGAAATACACCCGGCGAAACGCAATCTGGGTTATGGCCGCGGTCACAACCTCGGAATTTTGCGTTGCCGAAAACGCTATTACCTGGTGTTGAATCCAGACGCAGTCATGGATGAAGACGCACTTGTGGAAGCGACTCAATTCATGGAGGCGAACTCGGAAGTTGGCATGCTGGCTCCGCGTGTGCGTGCTGGGGCGGGAGACAATCAGCACCTATGTAAGGAAGATCCCAACATGGCGGATCTTTTTTTGCGCGGCTTCACACCACGATGGCTACAGGCTCGTTTCCAAAAACGCCTGGATCGCTACGCCATAGCAAACATGAAGATTGATGAGCCGCGCATTGGCCTTCCAGTTTTGAGCGGGTGCTTTTTATATTGCAGGACACGTGCGCTGCAGCAGGCTGGCGGCTTTGATCCCCGCTATTTCCTTTACTTCGAGGACAATGATCTAAGCCGCATGGTTAGGAAATCGGCACCTCTGGCGTATCAGCCCAAAGTGGTGATTGAGCATTTTGGCGGAGGGGCGTCGCGGAAAGGGCTTGCTCACATCCGCATGTTCTGTGTTTCTGCGTGGAAGTATTTCCGCAAGCACGGCTGGCGCTGGAAATAAGCGGTAGGAACCTGGCGCTGGATGGCATCGCCCACCTTGCTATCCTCCGCTAGAGAGACACTCCGTCGACTCCCCCTTACGGTTTTTCCACAACCGATGATTCCCCTAACCCTTGGGACTTTTCTTTTCGCCTTCGCTGGTACGCGTTGGCTGATGGGGTCGGGGAATTCACTGAGCACCGTGGCCGAGCCCAATCATCGGTCGCTGCATAAAAAGAGCACTCCTAATGGCGGGGGGCTTGCCATCGTAATCGGCATTTTGCTGGTGGAGGTTTGTCAGCAGTTGCTTGGCGGCTCCTTTTTCCCCAATGCACTCGCCCTGATGGGGTTTATTGGCATTGCTGGGATTTCGTTTCTTGACGATCGCCGGCCGATTCGTTCCAGCATTCGGCTTGCGGTGCACTTGGGCGGAGCGCTTTGCCTGGTGCTCAGCGGCCTTTATGTTTTTGAGATTCCGCTGCCCGGATTGCTCGATCAGCCGGCCGCTCTGGGTTGGCTCGCGATTCCACTTGCGGTTGTTTTCACCGTGTGGTTTACCAACCTTTACAACTTCATGGATGGCATGGATGGGTTCGCCGGCGGTATGACGGTGTTGGGTTTTGCCGGTTGCGCCATGTTGGCGTGGGCCCAGGACGATGCCAGCCTCGCCTTGTTTTGCGCCGTGATTGCGGCATCGGGCGGCGGCTTCTTGTGCTGGAACTTTCCGCCCGCCAAGATTTTTATGGGCGATGTCGCCGCAGCACCACTTGGGTATTTGGTGGCTATGGTTGCTTTTCTTGGCCACAAGCACCAGTCTCTGGACTTGTGGCAGACCCTAATCATATTTTCCCCCTTCTGGGTAGATGCCACCGCCACCTTGCTGCGACGTTTGGCCAAGAGGGATCGAATCTGGGAAGCGCACCGGACTCACGGCTACCAACGCTTGGCCAATGCCGGTTGGGGGCACCGCAAAACCGCTCTTGCCGAATATGGCTTAATGCTTCTGATGCTGGCAGCTGCGTGGTGGTTCGGGGAGCTCGAGGAGCAGGGGCAGCTTACTTTGCTGTTTGCGATCCTTTTGCTTTTCCTGCTGTTGTGGCTTGGGGTTCGGGCCGTTGAGAGGTCCTATCGGGCAGTTAAGGAATAAGAGGTAGGCCCCAAGGAGGGGAAAGAAGGGTGAAAGAATACTCGGCACTTGCCGTCTGAATATAAGCACGTTCCTAAAAACCCCTTGGTTGACAACGCCTTCCGCACCAATATCGGGCAGGGTGAATTTTTAGCCTCTGGTACAATGTGCGCCCTGTAGGTGCTCAAGATTCATCTTTTGAGTTCACTTTTGGTCCCCCCAAATGTTCATCAACACCATTTCTCGACGCCAAAAGCGCCTGTTACTCGTCCTGATGGATGTTGGCATTTCGGCATTGGCTTTGTGGATTGCGTTGGCGTTGCGCCGGACCACCTTTGCTCCCGATTATTGGGGCAACTACCCGTGGATGGTTTTGGCCATGACCGCGGTGCGGATTCCGGCCTTTACTCTGGTTGGGTTGTATAAATCCATGCTGCGTCTTCCGAACCAGCAGTTGGTGGTGCAGACCTTGCAAGGCGTAGCAATCTCTACCTTGGCATTTGGAGCTGCGGTATTCATGATGCGCCTGCAAGGGGTTCCGCGCTCCGTTCTGCTGCTGGAACCATTTATTGCAACCACCCTCATCATTGCAAGTCGCGAGATTCTGCAACGCGTTGCTAGGCACCTGACTCGCGATGGCAAGAAAGTAGAGCCCGTTTTGATTTATGGCGCCGGTTCTGCCGGCTTGCAGTTGGCCCAAGCGTTGGCTTACAGCACCGAAATGCGTCCAGTTGCATTCCTGGACGATGAGCCCTCGAAGTGGGGCATTCGCATGGCCGAGCTCGATGTTTATCCGCCGGCACGGATCACAAAATTGGTGGAGAAGCATGGCATTAAGAAAGCTTTGCTTGCAGCCCCCGCCTCCGATGCCTCCCATCGACGTCAGATGATTGAGATGTTGAAGGGCGCAGGCCTGAGTATTTTGGAAGTCCCCAACTTCCTCGACCTAGTCCGCGGCGAGCAAAGCGTAGCGGACCTGGCAGAAGTACCAGTAGAAGACTTACTCGGGCGTAGCGCGGTCCTTCCCGATGACAATCTTCTACGCAAAGTCATCCCTGGCCACTCCGTTATGGTGACCGGCGCCGGCGGATCGATTGGTAGTGAACTTTGTCGTCAAGTCGCGGCATTGGGGCCTTCGCAGCTGGTGCTGTTTGAGATTAATGAGTATGCGCTTTACCGCATTGAAATGCAGCTGCATGAACTTTATCCCGACTTAAAAGTGGCGGCCGTACTCGGTTCGGTTTTAGATGAGGGGCGACTGGAAAATACCTTCAAGCGTTTTAGGGTGGAATCGGTTTATCACGCAGCGGCCTACAAACATGTGCCATTGGTCGAACAAAACCCGATCGAGGGTGTTCGCAATAATGCGATTGGTACCTTCACAGCTGCACGTGCGGCGGTGCGTGCTGGGGTCAGCTCCTTTCTCTTTGTTTCTACTGACAAAGCGGTGCGGCCGTGCAACGTGATGGGTGCGAGTAAACGCCTTGCTGAACTTGCCGTGTTGTTGGTGGACGAAGAAGCAAAAAAGGCGCAAGCAAAATTGGCGTCCCCGCAAATCAGCACACGCTTTACCGTGGTGCGCTTTGGCAATGTTTTAGATAGCGCAGGCTCCGTTGTTCCTCTATTCCGCCGACAGATTGCATCGGGCGGGCCGGTGACTGTGACCGACCCCAATGTCATGCGTTATTTCATGACCATTCCAGAAGCTGCGCAATTGGTGGTGCAGGCTTCCGCCATGGGATGTTCTGGCGAGGTCTACCTACTCGACATGGGTGAGCCAGTTCGTGTTTTAGACTTGGCCAATCGCATGGTTGAACTTGCCACCCGCGGCACCGGACGCGAAATACCGATTAAATTTACCGGCCTTCGTCAAGGTGAAAAGTTGGTTGAAGAATTACTCGTGGATCCACGCCGAACCGAATCCACATCGCATCCCAAAATTTTCAAGGCATTGGAGAGTGGCTCTGACTCAAGCACCATGACGCGCTTGCTTGCTCAACTAGAGGCAGCGCTGGATAAAGGTGCGCTGCCGGCGGTGTATGGAATCTTGGAAAACTTGGTTGAGGGCTATCAACGTCCCGATTGCGCAAAGGATGTTCTCAACCGAGAGAGCTCTAGTTACTCCTTCACCGGCGAAGAGGATACTCCGCCAGTGAAGTCCGCAGTTGCAGAATAACTTCAGTCGTTCGTCAACGTGCCCGGATGCGCCGGGCTCAAAAATTAGCGTTGCTTAAGAAAGACGCTTGATGATGTGCCAGCCGAAGGGCGACTTCTCATCGTCAAAAACAGCAAGCCCAACTTCGCCTGCTTCGAGTGAGAATCCTACATCGCCGAAGGCCGCAACCATGGCTTTGCGCGGGTGTGGAGTGTCGGCTTGACGCTTGGCGGCGTCGGCTTGTAACTCCTCGACAAAGTCTTGCATGACGACCTGTGCGTCATCGACCGAAAGATCGCCTTCCTCAATTTTTTTGGTGAGCTCAGCTTCCTTTTCTGCTGCACGGCCGTTCAGTTCAGAGATGACCTGACCAAAGTCCATGCCATCGACGCCAGCGTTGATCATCTTGTAAACACCAGGAGACGGATCTTCCTCGTGCACCGGGTCATCGGAAAATTCGCGCACTAGAGCGGTGAAGTCATCGCCGCCTTTAGCGCGCTCCAAAACTTGAGCGGCGAGAGTTTCAGCCTCTTCCTTGGTGCGGTCGGCGGCAACCTGAGTCTCCTTAAAGGAAACCAGGACGTGTTGGATTTCAATGCGTTCGGGCTCGGACATGAGCCGCATATTGTAGCCGTCACATTGAAGTCCAAACAGCGGTAGCGAGGATTCTCGGCTGGTTTAGGCTGGTTTCATGATTAGCAGCACGATGCCTTCGCCGCGCGTCATGCACCAGGCGGTGTGCGAGCGCGACAAATCCTTTGAGGGCGTGTTTTGGCTTGGCGTGACCAGCACGCGTATTTTTTGCCGCCCCGGATGTCCAGCACGCACCCCTAAGCCCGAAAACCTGCGCTTCTTTCCTAGCGTAGCGGAGAGTCTGGCTCATGGGTTCCGACCCTGCCGACGCTGTCGTCCCCTCGAGCGATGCGGGGAAACTCCAGATTGGCTGCGCCCACTCCTCGCCGAGGTTGAGAAAGATCCCGCCCGGCGTTGGCGCGACGCCGAGCTCCAAGCCGCCGGCTTCCATCCAGTGCGCGTCCGACGCTGGTTCCAATCCCAACATGGCATGACCTTTCACGGCTACCTTCGCGCCCGACGCCTTGGCGCCGCCCTAGGCAAAATCGGTGAGGGCGAACCTCTTCTAAACGCTGGATTCGATGCCGGCTATGAATCGGTCAGCGGATTCCGTGAGGCTTTCGAAAAAATGTTTCGCCTTTCGCCAGGTCGTGCACGCAATCAAACCGCTTTAGTGGTGCGCCCGCTCACCACTCCACTGGGCATGATGGTGGCCGCTGCGACCGATACCGAACTGTGTTTTTTAGAATTCCATGACCGCCGCGCCTTCGAAGCTCAAGTCAAAACCTTAGCCCGCCGTGCTGGAGCCACCTATTCCCCTGGGGACAATGCCATCTTGCAACAAACCGAGCTGGAGTTGGAGGAGTACTTTGCCGGCACCCGCTTAGACTTCGATGTTCCGATGGCTATGCCGGGAAGTGATTGGGAACGTTCGGTGTGGGAGCAATTGCTCGCCATTCCCTATGGGGAAACCTGCGCATACTCCGACATCGCCAAAACTTTAAAGCGTCCGAAAGCAAGCCGCGCAGTGGGGACAGCGAATGGACGCAACCGGTTAACAATTTTGGTTCCATGTCATCGGGTGATTCGCGCCGATGGGAGCTTGTCCGGTTACGGAGGTGGCTTGTGGCGTAAACAAAAGCTTCTCGATCACGAACGAGAAGTACGCGGCGCATCGTAGAGCTTTGTTTAGTGGCGTTCTCTAACTAACAACAAGAGGAAGAACGGGGCACCGATTAGCGAAGTCAAAATACCAACCGGCAAATCACTATGTCGGCCGAAGAGTTCGAGCGATCGTGCGCATAGATCGGCGAGGACCAAAAACCCGGAACCGAGCAGCCAACATGCTGGAAGCATGAGGCCGTGGCGCATGCCGGTAAAGCGTCGCAATGCGTGCGGAACCAGTAAGCCAATAAAACCAATCGGTCCAGTGTGTGCCACCACCGCCGCTGCGAGCAAACTTGCTGCGAGTAATCCATTGCGCTGCACACGTTTCGGATCAAAGCCACGTGCTGCAGCTAACTCGGTATCGAAGGCGAGTTGGTCGAGCGCTGGCATCAGGCGCACCAAGATGAATATGCCGACCGCTAACCACGGGATGAGGCCAAGGGAGGTTTGGAAACCGACGACATCGAGCGAACCCATGAGCCAGCGGTCGAGCACGGCCAAGCGGTAAGGATCTGCGAGATAGCGAATCAGCATGAGCGCGGCGCCGAACATAAAGTTAAGCGTGACACCGGCAAGAATGAGGCCATCGGAGCGGGGGCTGCGTCGGGCGACGAGGAGGACTAAGCCGGTTGCCAATAAAGCAAAGGCGAGCGCAACAAAGCGTGGCAGGAATAGCCAACCGGATATGGATGGAAACGCTAAGCAGAGGAATGCGCCAAAAGTTCCGGCGGTAGAAACACCAAGGGTGTAGGGCGTGGCTAATCCATTGCGCAAAAGAGTTTGCATAGTGGCGCCGGCGACGGCGAGAGCGCCGCCCGACAACCAAGCAAGCAGAACGCGGGGTAGCCGCAAATCGAAGATTCGGGCATGCAGGGACCAGTCTGCAGGGTTCTGTGAAAACCACTCGCCCAGCGCAATCGTTGCGTTAATTGACTCTGCACCAAACAGTGGAGCCAAGCTTGCACACGCCAAAGAAAACAGGCCGAGCAACAGCAACAAAAATCTAGGTCTATGGGTCACCGCGGAACCACCACTGGGCGTCCATCTTCATGGTGTAGTAACAGAAACGAATCGCCATACACCTGTTGCAGAATATCCGGCACCATTAAATCGGTAGGCGCTCCACTTGCTAATACACCACCATCTTTTAACACGGTTAAGCGATCGGCAAAACCAACCGCAAGGTTCCAGTCATGGGTAACACAGGCAACCGACAGCCCACTTTCAGCCAAACGCGCAAGCAAGCGAAACAACTCCGCTTGATGATGCAAATCCAACATGGCAGCCGGTTCATCCAACAACAAATATTTAGGCTCCTGCGCCAACACACTGGCAATCAAAACGCGTCGACGTTCGCCACCAGACAATTCTGATAAACGACGGTCGCGTAAAGACCGGGCGTCGACCAAATCTAGGGCTGCATCGATCGCACGCTCGGTTTCAGGTTTCGACTTTGTATCGAACCAGTGTCCATGACCTGCAACTCGAGCGCCAAGGGCAACCGCTTGCTCCACGGTGTAGGAAAAAGCAGGGGTAATCTCTTGCGGTAAAAATCCAATCGCCCGCGCACGCTCAGGAAGGGGGATGGCGGCTAAAGGTTTGCCATCCAACAAAACTTGCCCACCCTGCAAGGGAAGCAGTCCAGCCAGCGCACGCAGCAAAGTACTTTTCCCCACTCCATTCGCGCCAACCAGAACATCGAAGCGGCCGGCCTGGAGTTCAAAATCGAGGCTCTGCAGCACCGCGGATACTGGTTTCGGTCCAAAGGCGACCGTGAGGGAGGTGGCACATAAGCTCACCACCCCATGATGACCACCCGATGCATTTCGGGGAAGCGTTGCGGAAGAAGTACAATCCACCCCATGTCGACGTCGCCCGACGCCCTTTTGCGCCACCGCCTGGAACAAGCTCAAAGCACCTTTGCAGCTCTGGACGATGACTTYTTTGCTGCCGCCATCGCCGCTGCCGAGCTGGCCATCGCCACGCTAAAGAACGGTGGTGGAGTTTTTCTCGCAGGCAATGGTGGCAGTGCCGCCGATGCGCAACATTGGGCTGCGGAACTCGTCGGCCGCTATCTCGAAGAGCGCGAGCCATTAAACGTGCATGCGCTAACCGTGAACTCGAGCACCTATACCGCGCTGGTGAACGACTATCCCCCCGAGGAAGTTTTCGAGCGCCAGGTTCGCGCCCACGTAAAGAAGGGCGATGTCTTCCTCGCGATCTCCACCAGCGGCAACAGCAAGAACATCTTGCGTGCCGTGGAGGCCGCCCGCGCCCTAGGCGCCAAGATTATTGGCGTGACTGGAGCCAAAGGTGGCGAGTTGGCTGGAGTCTCCGATGTCTGCTTTCGCGCCCCAAGCACCGACACCCCCAGGATCCAGGAGGCCCATCTATTCTTTGGGCATTGCTTCTGTGAGCTTGTCGAGGCGGCGTTTGCGCGCGGTGCATAACAGAGCGGTTTAGAAGGAAATCGGAAAATATCCGGCAAACTCTGATTTGTGGGGTAGTCTTGGGTGTTGGCGGCTAGTGCCTCACGAACACAAGCCATTACAGCCACAAGACTTACACTTTTCTCGGAGACCCTAGCTTAACCGAATTATGTTTCAAAACCTCTCAATGACCTTTTCTCGCCTCGCTTTACTCCTGACAGTGGGCGTTCTCGCTTCCTGTGGTGGAGGCGGCCTCACATCGACCGGCGGCAATGCCGGCTCCGGATCTGGTTCGGGCTCCGGTGGGTCCGGCGGCGGCCTTTCCTTCTCGATGGGCGATCTCAACGGCGACTGGACCGGTGAGTTGATTCCCGACAACCGCGCCCTGATTAAGCGCAATGTTTACATCCGCGTGGCGAATGGTCAGCTTACCGATAGCGCAGAAGGGGGCGGTGGCGATTGGGATCCATCCAACGCGAGCATTCAGCTCGATTTCAACACGCAAGGTTTTCTAGATTTGGCGATCGAGTCCATGCTTGATGATGAAGATATGTCTTTGGAAGGAACCATGAACGTCGCACTGAACCAGATCAATGGAACGGTGCGCATCCTTCACGCTGACGGCACTATGTTCGAAGGTACATTTGAGTTGCGGCGCAGTACTGGCGCCGGTCACTTCACCATCGGCCTTGCGGAAGGCGTTTGGCAGGGGCAAGGCTCGAACAGCCGAGATCGTTTCCGCGTCGCTGCGATTGAGTTTGATCGCGATGGAGTGGTGGTCGAAGCGGAAGTTGTGAACCCAGGTTCCTCCAACACCGTACACAGCTACTCTTCTGGCGCAGGCAGTTTAGTCTTTGCAGATGACGCAATCGGCCGCATCGATAACGTCGTCATTACTGGCGACGATGGATCGACCCTGACCTTTGATTTTCTGCTCATCAACGATGCAGGAACACTTATCTCTGGCCCCGGTGTTGATTCCACGCTTGGAGAAGGCCGCGTCGAGCTGACACGCTAGTCTCCAATCCCCCTGAATCTAGGATATCGGTTATCCTAGAGACTCCTGAGGCGCCGGGCGATCCAAAATGGGTCGCCCGGCGTTTTTGTTTTCATCATGCAACATCCCCTTTTCGCATCCCCATTACGCCTTGCTCTTCTCGTGGCGTTGGCCGTTTTCTGTTCTTGTTCGCGCACGTCAACGGGGAGTGGGAGCGCAGGCGGTGGTGCAGGTAATGGTGGGAACGGAAGCAACGGTGGTGGAGGGAATGTGATTTTCAGTCAAGCGGACCTAAACGGCGACTGGACCGGTACCCTGCAAGCCGATCTTATTGGCGAATCGCCGCGCAACTTTTACATGGCGATTCTAGATGGCCTTATAACTAATAGTGCAGAAGGCACCGGCTTGGAGTGGGACACGGCAAGCGCTCAGTTCTCGTTGAGCTTTGATGAAGTAGGTCGTTTCCGGGGCACCTTTAACTCCGATTTGGCAAGCGGCCGACTTGCCCTAAGCGGCCAAATGGACGATGCCATGGTTTTGATTTCTGGCACTTACACTTTGCGCCCAGACAAAGGTGCAACCACGACGGGCACTTTCTCTGTCACCAAATCCACCGGCCCAGGTCACTTTCTTAAGGATCTTGTGAGTGGGGCGTGGCTGGGCGAAGCGGTGAACGAACGCTCGAAGTTTCGCCTAGCAACACTTGAGATTGACGAAACTGGAGTTCTGATTGCCGCCGAAGTGCTCCATCCACTCACCGGGAAAGCAGTGCATGCCTATTCCTTTGGCTCCGCGGACTTCAGCCTCTCCGATGACGCCATTGGGCGCATGAACAATGTAGTCATGGCGGCCGACGATGGCTCGACTCTGACCTTCCGCTTTTTATTAATAAACGAAGAAGGCACGCTGATGAGTGGTCCCGGCGTCGATTCCGAGCTGGGAACCGGCTTCGCGATTATTTCGCGCTAAGCAACAGGCGGATTTGCTCAGCCGTCTCGAGCATGCCGGGACCTGGAATCAAGAGATCTTCACCGATGAGGGTGTAGATGCGCGCGGCTTTTGAGGCCGGCAGGCTTGGGAAATCGCGCAGCCAAATAGTTCGCGCTTTTTCATCGAGGGCCTTGCGGTTTTCCTCTGCGGCAGAAGTGTTGAACTCCAAAATCAAGTCTGGAGCAAGGCGCAATAATTTTTCCTCATTGAGGTCGAAGTAATCCCTCGCGCTCCCTTGCAAGATGTTGCGTCCTCCGGCGGCCTGGAGCAGTTCATCTAAAAAACCGCGGTCGCCGGCCACCATGATTTTGGAAGCTTCTTCTGTGCTGCGAAAAATGACCAAGAGTACCGAAGGCTGTTCCTCCGGTTCGGGGGTGAAGGAGGCTAAGCCGAGATCCATTTTTTCACGCAAGGCATCGGCGCTCTGTTTGGCGTTTAGGGTTTCACCAAGCCACTCGATTTCATCATCCCATTCGGCCAAGGTGTCGGTGGTGAATGCGTGAAACGGAATCTCTGACTCCGCACAAAGCTGTTCCACTAANGGGATGTTGCCCTGTGCCAAAACGAGATCCGGATGCAAGGCAAGGATGCGCTCCAAAGAAGGGTCTGCCAAGCCACCGACTCGAGCAATGTCCGCTGCTTCGCCTACGGTGCAGTAATCGGAAACTCCAACCACCCGGTGCCCTTGTGCCATTGCAAATAGGTTCGCGCTAGTACTTGGACCTAAAACCACAATGCGCTGCGCTGCAGTGATGACCCGGCCTTGCACCTCGGATGAATCCTCAGCGCGCGTGCAAGCGAGCAAGAGGCATGGCAAGAGTAGGCGGCTAAAGCGCATCGCGGCATGATAAAAAACGCGGTGGATTCCCGTGAGGAAATCCACCGCGTAAGTTTGCCTTCGTCGTGACTAGTTCACGGCAATCGAGGAAGAAGGCTTG
The DNA here is from genome assembly GCA_002746235.1 of Planctomycetota bacterium. Lineage (GTDB taxonomy): Bacteria > Planctomycetota > UBA1135 > UBA1135 > UBA1135. The sequence continues at coordinate 112,794 of NVWJ01000004.1, read as the reverse complement.
TACCTGACTCGCGAAGTATCTTCCAGGTTCGCCGACCAGTTCCACGAGGTGGAGGAGGATGGAAGCTGGGAGAGGTCGTAAGTGAAAGTAAAGCTGCCATCGCCATTGTTGGTGAAGTTGCCATTCGACTTACGGTTRCCAGCTTTAAGCTGCCACGAGTCACGACGCATGCTATTCACATTCAAGYGATCATCCCAGACCAACATGTAGAGGGTGTCGGCGCGGGTGTAGCTTGAGTCGTTGGTGGAGAAGTCGGCATTYTTRGAAAGAGTGAATCCCTGGCCGGTAAAGCCGCCGCCATTGGTGGTCACGGTTACGTAGTTGGTTTGCACATCGGTGTCGGAGCCGTCTGCATTGACCACCGTAAGGCTAACCGTGTAGCTGCCGGTACTGGTGTAGGTRTGCATTGGGTTCTGYGCGGTCGAAGATGCGCCRTCGCCGAAATCCCAAGCCCACGAAGTMGGRGCATTGCTGCTGGTATCGGAGAAGCTTACATCTAGAGGTGCGGTGCCTGAAGTAGGCACGCCCGAGAACGATGCGGTTGGAGGGTTACYRCTGCCGCTACCGCCGAGAGTTTCGGTCATKGCGTTGAAAACGTTAATGCGACCGTAGCCGTGCACGTTGTCGACGCCCGAGTTGCCGACGTCATCGCAAGARGACTTCAGAATGGCTTCCACTTGGTCAGGGGTTAGGGTCGGGTCCGCGGACCAGATTAATCCAACCAAGCCAGCGGTGAGCGGRCAAGAGAAGCTGGTGCCATCGACRTAAGCGTAGGTRCCGTTGCTGCTGCTGTCSGTGGTGAGAACGCCAACCCCAGGTGCTACAAGATCGACCATCTTGCCRCGCGCGGAAAAGTTAGCCTTGTTGTCATTGGAATCGGTYGCRCCAACCACAATGAGGTCATCGGCATCGCGGTYRYTGAGGCGTAAGTTGCGRCGGTCGTTGCCAGCAGCCCAAATCAACAAGCCGCCAATCGACTTAATGTAAGTTGCTGTAGTTAGGTTCGACGATGAATCTGGGCCGGAGTAACTCACGCTAGCAACGCGGTCACCGACCTCAATCGCAGTCCGTGCGGCATGTTGCAAAGTGCTGGTTGCAGCGGAGCCGGACGAKACATTGGAAACCCGCATCATGCGATGGCTAAGGTTCCAACCCACTCCMGAAACGCCCAAACCATTGTTGCCATTAGCAGCGCCGCATCCAGTCACATTGGTTCCATGGCTGGCTACAGGGCTAATGTCGCCACCGTTACTTTCCCAAAGCTGGTCGACGGCGTTGTAACCTTCTTTGCGGTTCAGCAGCAGGTCATTGTGCGTCGTGAGCACGCCGGTATCACAAAAGGCAATGGTCACACTCGAGTTGCCAGTATGCAAATCCCAGCCCAATGCCGACTGCATGATGTCCACCTGATGGTGGTACTGCAGGTTGTAAAACGTATCGTTGGGATCGCCAACCGGGTACAGGGTCCAATCCGGCTCGACGTATTGGAAGGCGCCACTCGCCATGAGCTCGGCGGAAACTGCATTCTCGTTGGATCCCGGGGGAACCGCGAAAATGTATTCATCGGTGACATCGACAAAGTTTTGAATTTCAAAACCAAGCATGATTTCGTGTCCGCGTGCATGCACAGCTTGACTCGATTCCATGTTCATGCCGCGTTCGGTCAGCGCACCGACTTGCATCGGGCGGGCAATCATCCATCCGGAGAACTCGCGCAAGCCGGCGGTTTCTTCGAAGACGAGGTTCGGGGACTGAGACTGGGTCTGAGAGGAGGAGAGGTTAGTGAGGCCCAAAAACAGGGCCAGACCAGCAAGAAGGGTTTTTTTATTCATTCGGGGGGAGGTTTAGGGAAACCAATGGGTACGGGGGGGGGTGGCACCTTAACAAAGAAACTCGGTTAAACAGGGATTGTTTCGCAAAAAGAAAAGGTGATTCGGAAGTCTTTTCTAAGGAAGCTCTGATTAAGTATGGTGCGGAAGGCCGCGGAGTTGCCACTAGACTTAATCAGAGTTTCCCTAATCAATCAATTGGTTTGAGCTCTGTAGCTGACGCAAAATTTCTGAGCTGTTCATGGGTAGTGATATAGACGCGAGGCCGCGTTCTGGAATCTCAATGGTGTCGTGGGCGGAGGATAATAAAACGGGGCTAAGGATTCGATTGCCTCGACCGACTCCGCGGAGGCTCATTTCTATTTGATAAGTCCCAGGCCCGGCAAGGCGAAACGGGTTGGCGCGGTCCGAGTGCAGAGTGCGCCACCGATCCGTAATGCCGGAAGGAGAGGTCGTACCATTGTGTATTTGGAGGAGTCGAACTTTTAGAGTCCACCCATCCGGGAGGATTAATCCAGGCGGGAAGTCAACCAAGACATTGACCCCGTGATCCAAAATGATTTCTTCTTTCGGCTTTAGGTTCGTTAGAGATTGGCTTCTCATCCCATAGGCGCCGACCAAAATCGAATTTTCACTCTCATGCAAGATCAAATTTGCCCCACCTCGGCGGACCCGAATCTCCTTACCGTTCTCGCCGACCCGAATCCATGCGAGACCAAGAGCTTCCTTCTGCTTAGAGAGAACGGTAATCAAGTGAGAACTTAACTTGCCGCGAAGGTCGAAGGTCGGAAGCCGTTGAGTGTCTTGCGGGTGCCCCAGCCGAACATTTTTATGCGAACTGACCGGCTTGCCCGAAGGCATGAACAAGGTGAGGTCATACACTCCTTTCTGTACGTCGCGGAAGGAGTAATCCAATGGGCTAAAGGAAGAGCGGAGCGTTTCGGTTTTTGACTCAGGCGCGTCGACTCGCGACATCGTCACCGAAAATCCTTCCATGACGATGGAGGGCGATGCCAGGATTTCGCCACTCAGGTGGATCTTCTGCCGCGCGACGACAATCAAATTCTTGCTTGGCGCCATGATTTCTATGGAAGAAGAGTCTATCGKTTTGCCTTTTACCGAAAGAAACATAGGCCCTGCTCCCCCCGGATGATGCGGGCCATAGAAAACGAATTCTCCGCTTTCATTGCGCTCTTTGAGCAAACCATGCCGCTCATGTTTGTAGTCTCGCCGGAAATCTCTGGTTTCGAGAGTGAGGTGAGCGGTGGAGTCTGGGTTGCCAAATTGATCCACCACGATTCCTTGTGCCAGAACGATAGGTGGCGAGAGGGAGAGGTCGCCAAGTTCTTGGGGCCCGAAGGCTGAGGAGGCCAAACCCAAGTAAACGGCTGAATATCCACGAGGCTCTTTTCCGAGCAGGCGGATATCTAACCCCTCCCAACCTTGCGCCCAATCGACTTTGTTTCGAGGGGCGAAGTGGACTGCGAATCGGCCTTGGCCATCGGTGTCGAAACCTCTGGTCATGTGTTTCGGGTTTTTTGAATCGCCATTGCCTACGGAAAGAACCCCGTGCTCCAACCTCATTGGGCTGCCGTCGAGATCAAGCAAACGGCCGGAAAGAGAAAATCCATTCCATTCCATTTGGACCTTGAGCTGGTATGCGCCTCGATGGGAGCGGGGAGTTTCAACGCCCATGCGCACGACCGCCGTGGCTTTGAGGTGATTGTCCCAGTCGTGGACCTCTAAAGAGAAAGAGCTGTTCGGCGCAATGATCGGAAAGACCACCCGGCCTTGGGTGCATCCACCTTGTAAGAGTTCAGGCGAATCCTCATTGTTGGTGGTTAGGCGGTAAATCAAGGTTTCGGTTACGAGTCCGCCAGCAGGGTGCAAAAACTCCACTAACAAAGGTGCCAGGCCAGGGACCGTGACCTGGGTTTCTTCCATGGGTTGAAGATGAATCTTGATGGGCGGCAACCCAACCGATTCCAGGTAGAGATAGCCTTCTGGATTCATGAGATCTTGGCGTGAGAACTCATCGATAAGGATTTCTGCTCGGCCATCCTGATTGGTGACCCCGATTAGGTTTCCACCGCTTTTACGCCTTGGGCTGTAGATGCCGAACTTGGCGTGCTCGATTGGATCGCCGTCCTCGTCTACGACCCGAACAGGCCAATTCTTAAAACCAAAGGCGCGGATTTTTTTTGCTGCCAATGAGGAGCCGGCGCGAGTTAGCCGAGCAACCCCACGCTTCCCTTCAGCCTCAATGGCAAGGGTCTGCGAACCATGGGGCAAGTTTGCAAAGCCGTGTAAATCTGTAATCGCAAGATTGGCATGGCGACGAAGGAATTCTCCTTGATCCGTGCCAAAAAAGGCAGGGCGCAAAAGGGGCCAGGACGCAAAGCGGGGCTGTTTCGGGAAGGATGAGATATAGGCGCCAGCGATAGGGCGGGTTCCTTGTCCACTAAGAACTCTCACCCGTTGGCCGACCATCTTTGATCCAGAGTTTTCATCCTTTCCTCGCGCGTTGCTAGCGTTGGTGTTGGCCGCCGCACGGTCTAGGGCGAAGGCTTGAATCGGCTCCGAGGTTTCGGTGAATTCAGCTTGGAGTCCCTCAGACAATTCGGAGGGCGAGGTCTCGGTGGATCGTTGCTGGTCAGGCCAAAGGAATATTCCCGTGGAAATGACCAAGATCAATGCAAAGATTAAGCCGCCGCGAGCCATGGCCGATTTTTGGCGAGGAATAGATGCCTACCCATAAGGAAGCCAGACTAGCACACCACGTTAGGATAGGGTGATGGACCTTTCTCGTCTTGACGGACTGCGCGGCTGCGGCGGCGCTGGTTTCCCGGCGGCATTCAAATGGAATGCGGTGCGGGATGAACCACTGGTAGGCACTCCCGAAACGGGTGGCGGCAAAGTGATTGTGTGTAACGCAGATGAAGGCGAGCCGGGCACCTTTAAGGATGGCTGGCTGTTTCGCGAGCAGCCCGAAGTGGTGTTGCGCGGCATGCAGCGTGCTGCAGAGTTCGCCGGCGCTGCACGTGGCTATGTTTACTTGCGACCGGAGTACGTGGATCAGTTGGCGTTCTTAAAAACTGCCATTTCTACTTTGGTGAAGGCCGGCGTTTTAAGTGAAGGCTCCGGCGCAGTTTGGGCGGGATCCGGTTTTGCGGGGCGTCCGGCGCAATCGCATGACACCGGCCTAGACGATGTCGCCCTATCCGCCTTGGATTGGTTTGTGGAACACGGCGCGCAAGGATTGCAGGGTGAAGTCACTGAGCATGGTGGACTCGCTACTGGCCATGCTTTCGGTGAAGGACTCGCCTTTCCTTTAACTCCACGGTGCTCCGATCCCATCGCGCCCGCAAGTGCAACCGGCTTTGCGTTTCGCATAGACATTTGCATCGGTGGTGGCGCTTATATCTGCGGTGAAGAAACGGCGCTGCTTGAAAGCATGGAAGGCCGACGTCCTCAACCGCGCCACAAACCTCCGTTCCCAACGCAGTCCGGCTTGTGGGGTTTGCCAACCTTGATGAATAACGTGGAAACCTTCTGGTGGGCGGAGCGTTTGTTGTCGGGTGACTTTAAGGGTGAAGGCGGAACCCATCGTTTGTATTCCCTCTCCGGCGATGTCAATCAACCCGGCGTTTATGAAGCGCCGGTCGGCATCACCGCAAGAGAGCTCGTCGATCAGTTTGGCGGTGGCGTAAAAGACGGCGCTAGTGTCGCGTGTTGGATTCCTGGCGGCGCTGCAACTGGAGTTCTTCCGGGACACCTTCTCGACACCCCGCTCTCTTCCGATGGCTTGAAAGAAGTCGGCACTGCACCGGGCACTGCTGCGGTGGTCATCTTCGCCGACCGTGATCCACGTGAAGTCGCGGCTAGCATCATGACTTTCTTCGCGCAAGAATCGTGCACCCAATGCACCCCCTGTCGTCTTGGATGCCGCGCCGTAGCCTCGTGGTTAAGCGGAAGCTCCGCATTCCCCGATGCCGACACCGAAGAGCGTTGGCTGGAAAGYATGGAGTTAGGTTCYATTTGCGGTTTAGGATTTACYGCWCCCTTRGTWTTGCGTYTGTGGCGRCGCTGGTTTTCKGAAAGYGGAGTGGTCGTATGARCGCAGATCAAWACGTATCTTTTGAACTCGATGGCAAGACSGTCGAAGTGGAAGCCGGGCAAACTTTGCTYGATGCTTGTCGTAAGACGTGCTCCAAAGTCCCAACYCTGTGCCACGATGACCGCCTAGATCCATACGGCGGATGTCGCATGTGCYTGGTGGAGTTGGAAGGTGCRCCGCGTCCAGTGCCGGCATGTAAGACCACMGCCTCGGAAGGCATGAAGGTGATTTCGCAATCGCCTATGTTGGAGCGCGTACGTCGCACCATGGCGGAAATGCTCATGACCGAGCACACYTCCGGCAATGGCGTGCAGGTCGACGGRCTGGAAGATTGTGCAAARGAACTTGGTGTAGGCGCCATGCCGATCAAGTTTGAAATCGAGCGYAMTTGGGAAGAYCGYAATCGCTTCMTCGCATTCGACCCCGGCGCTTGCATTTTGTGCGACCGATGCGTGCGCTACTGCGAYGAAGTCATGCARTGCACCGCKTTRGARCAYGTMGGYCARGGCAGYGAAGCCTTCATCCAACCSACCGATGGCGCGTCYTTCYTRGACACCTCGTGYGAGTTATGTGGCGGATGCATTGACACTTGCCCGACCGGAGCCTTGTATGAAAAGCAAGCGACCGCACCAGTRGCAGAAACCGAAACCACACGCTCGGTYTGCACCTTCTGCGGGGTTGGCTGTGTGTTAGACGTGCACACCAAAGAYGGCAAAGTCGTCAAGATYAGCTCYGAAGAAGGAAGTGGTCCGAACGATGGGCATTTGTGCAATAAAGGGCGTTTCGCCTGGCAGTTCATTCATCACAARGATCGCCTAACCATGCCGTTGGTGCGCAACGCGCAAGGCGAGTTGGAAGAAACCACTTGGGACATTGCGTACGCGCGTGTTGCGGATGGCCTAAACGCAGTCAAAGAAAAGTACGGCGCCGACAGYATTGGWTTYCTTGCATCGRGTCGTTGCACCAAYGAAGATGTYTAYGCGYTRCARAARTTRGCGCGYTCCGCMGTYGGCACCAACAACGTRCAYAGYTGYGCCGCRACCTGACACGCTCCAACCGTATACGGCCTGGTCAGGTCGYTAGGTGCCGGAGCKATGACAAACTCGATGGCRGAAATTGAAGATGCAGAATGTCTACTCGTRGTTGGCAGCAAYACCACCGAAGCGCATCCGGTGTTGGCTTTRCGCATGAAGAAAGCTATGCGTAACGGCGCAACTTTAATCGTKGTGGATCCACGTCGGACATGGTTGGCGGAACGCGCCGATGTGCATCTGCAACTTCGCCCCGGAACGGACATCCCCTTGATGAACGCATTYGCGTACGTCATCTTGGAGGAAGGRTTRGCRGAYAACACTTACATCGAAAACTTAACCGAGAATTTCGATGAGTTCGCCGCCGCCGCAAAGGAGTGGCCGCCGGAACGYGCCGCCGAACTTTGYGAGGTCAGCGCAGARGACATTCGTAAAGCTGCGCGCATTTACGCAACCACCGAYAAAGCWGGCATCTACTACACGCTTGGTATTACCGAACATGTTTGCGGTGTCGACAATGTGCGCTCTTTATCCAACCTCGCACTGGTCACCGGCCACCTTGGAAGGGAATCCGTTGGAGTGAATCCTTTGCGCGGACAAAATAATGTGCAAGGCTGTAACGACGTCGGCAACAACCCGGTTTACTTTCCGGGTTATCAGGAGGTCGACGATGAAGAAGTTCATGCCAAGTTCAGTAAAGTCTGGGGCAAGGAGCTAAGCAAAGTTCCAGGTTTGCGGCTCGACCAAATGATGGACGGCATGCACGATGGCCGCCTCAAGGCTTTTTACGTCATGGGTGAAGATCCAGTCATCTCCGAGCCCAACGCCAACCACGTGGAAAGCGGATTCGACCAGGTTGAGTTTGTGGTTTGCCAAGACATCTTCCTCAACGAAACTTCGCGCAAGTATGCGGACGTCGTCCTACCAGCGACCTGCTTCGCGGAAAAGGACGGGACTTTCACTAACTCGGAACGTCGCGTGCAACGAGTGCGTAAAGCTATCGACCCACCTGGCGAAGCGCGCGCCGACTTGCAAATCTTGCACGAAGTCGCGGCCGCACTTGGCGATGACTGGGGACCCGCAGATCCGGAAACGGTGTGGAATGAGTTTGCCGATTACTCACCACGCTTCTTCGGCATCCGCTATGACCGCATTGAGACCTTTGGTTTGCAATGGCCATGCCCCGAGCTTGACCATCCCGGCACGAAGTTCCTCCACGAGGGAGCGCCCATTCGCGGCAAGGGATTGTTCTACGGCCTTGATCATGTACCACCATGGGAGGAGCCGTGCGACGACTACCCATTCCTGCTCACCACCGGCCGCACTCTCTACCACTACAACGCTGCAACGCAAACCGCGCGCAGTGAAGGGCACATGGATAAGCAGGACCGCTGTTTCGTGGAAATCGCTCCGGCCGATGCCCGGGATTTAGGGATTGAGCACGGAGCCGACCTCCAAGTKGAATCGCGCCGYGGTGTTATCACGGTTCAGGCGAAAGTGACCGATGCCGTGCATCCTGGAGTGTTATGGATGCCGATGCACTTCGCTGAAGCGCGAGCCAACGTGCTCACCGGCGATGGCAAAGACCCTAAAATCGGTACCCCCGAGTACAAGGTCACGGCGGTTCGGCTGCTAGTATGACCACGCATGGGTGTTGAAGGTCTTCTAGTCCTTGGGCTTATCGTTGGAATCCTTGTCCTCCTCGTAACCGAGAAGGCGAGCATTGATGCAATTGGTATTGGTCTGCTCATCATCTTGGTTGGCTCGGGCCAGATCATTCGCATGTTCAAGCCAGATTTCGACCCAACCGAAAATCTGCTTGGAGCAAACGAAGCACTCGGCCTATTTGGCAACTCGGCGGTCATCATTGTGGCCGCGCTTTATGTCATGGGCGAAGGCTTGTCGCGCACTGGTGCAGTGGAATTTTTCGCACGCGTTGTGCTGCGCGTATCGGAAGGACGCGAACGTCGGGTGATCCTTGCGGTGGCCTTGGTTTCCGGATTAACTTCGGCCTTCCTTAACAACACTGCGGTGGTGGTGGTGTTTATTCCAGTGCTGGTGGACATGGCGCAGAAGACCGGCATTCGCGTGACCCGCCTGCTGATTCCAATGGCTTTCGGCACCATCCTCGGCGGCATGAGCACTTTGGTTGGCACCTCGACCAACTTGCTAGTGAGTGGTGTTGCCGAACAAATGGGCTACGAACCGATTGGCATGTTTGAGCTCTCGCCGGTAGGGTTCCCGCTGCTATTTGTTGGCGTCATTTTTATTGCAGTCTTTGCGCGTAAGCTTTTACCCGCCCGCGAATCATTGACTTCGATGATGGCGGGGTCGACTCACCGCGAATACGTGACCGAGCTCCAGATTGGCCCGACCTCCCGTTTGGTGGGATTGAGCTACAAAGAAAATTTCGATGGCGTGCGCGCGAATCTGCTTTTCTTCGCACGTGGCGAGGAGATGGTCTGGCCTCCTTACTACAGCGAAACCATTGAAGTGGGCGATGTCGTCATGTTGCGCGGCTCAGTAGATGATCTTGCCGGTTTGCAAGATGAACTCGGCTTGAAGCTGTTCAACGAAGCGCGTTTCGACCCCAAGACCATGCAGTTCTTCGAACTGGCAGTTTCTCCACACTCCGCATTGGTCGGCCGCACCATCGGCGATCTTCACCTATGGCGTGATTTCGGGGCGATTACCGTGGCGGTGTTGCGCAACAATCAGCACATTCGTGAACGCGCGTCGAAGCAAGTTCTGCAACCGGGCGACCTTCTCCTGGTTTGCGGCGATGAAACTTCGCAATCCCGACTGCGCAACTCCACCGATTTCTTCCTGCTGACCGGTGCGCATAAGTGGGTCATGCTACGCGGATTGGCACGGCGCGCCCTGTTTATCACCGTTGCCATCATGGTGTTGTTCTCCCTGTTGTCGGTGACCAACAACAAAGACTTGCTCCCGTTTGCGGCGCTCGGCGGCGCTGTGGCCATGATCGCATCGGGCTGCCTGACTGCGCGCCGGGCTTATCGCGCCATCGATTGGCCGATTCTTTTGTTCATGATTGGCACCATTGGCCTTGGCACTGCTATGCAAAATACCGGTGCTGCGTCGGTCATCGCGCAGGGCATTGTGCACTCCCTAGATGGATTTGGGTCGATTGCCATCTTGGGCGGACTCACTCTTTTAGGTGCGGTGCTTTCCTCGTTGATTTCCAACCAGGCGGTTGCGGTGTTGCTCACGCCGATTGCCATTAACGCGGCAGAAACCATTGCGAACGATGGCGGCTATACCGACGACCATCGCCATTCCATCATCCGCGCGTTCATTCTTGCGATTGCCATGAGCGCATCGGTGTGTTTCGCAACACCGATCGGGCACCAATCGAACCTGATGATTTACGGGCCAGGCGGTTATGTTTGGCGCGACTTCCTGAAGATTGGAATCCCGGTAAGCCTTATCGCTTGGGCTGCGATTACGCTTTGCGTACCGTGGATGACCGGCGCTTTCTAAGGAAAGTCTGGTTCCGGAAAGTTGCCGCCACCAGGTGGGGTTACGGCAGGTAACACCAAAGGTGTTTCTTCCATAGCTTCGCCTTCAGAGGTAACGGTGCCTTCGCCGACAGCAGTCATGTTGCGTTGATCCATCCACTGATAAAAACCAGCTTGCACGGCATAGGCACGGCGCTCGACGACATTGCTTTCCAGCCAACCAGTTTGTGGGTTAAGTCCAAGTAGGTTGTAGTTAATCCAAAAATCGAACTCACCGCGTTCTTGGACCTCGCGAAGGGTTGCAGCTTGACGAAGCAACAATGCTGCCATGTCGGCAATACTTAGTTGCAAGAAGGCTGCATCGGAGGTGGAGTTGCCGGTGGCATCGGCATTGGTGCGCCGCGCGGTTAGGAAACCTTGACCGGTCGGATGTACGCCATCGCCGAATGCAGTGCGCATGTCAGCCCAACCAGTGGTCTCAATGCGCATGCTGATGGTGTCTTCCCCTTTCAGATGCAAAAGCAAATCGGACAAGCCCATGGAAAAGTGGGCTTCTTCGGCTGGGAAGCCACGGGCATAGGGCGAGTTGCTGAGGAATTCGTTGGCCAGGTTGACCGCACCCTGCAAGCGCAAATAGGAGGCTTGCTCCTCAGTGCCAGAATCGGCATCGCGCAGTTGGTAAAGGCGGACCGGCTCCGAGGAGCAGGCAGCGACCAGGAGAAGGGGCAAAAAGGCTAGAGACCGAATTTTCATGGGATTAGCAGGTTCCGAGGGCCATTCTCGCTGTTTTGGTGCGGATGAGCAAGGCGGAACCTGGACGACGTTCAGGTGTTTTGGTGGATTCGGGCGATTTATGCCAAAATGGCTAGGCCCAAACACCTCCCATGAACCAACTCCTTCAAACTTTTCTCATTTTCGTCACCGGAATCGTCGGCGGCTTGGTCGGAAGCGCCATGCTTTCCTCTTCCTCTGCGGAGCCTGCAAGCAGCCAGGAAATCACCGCCGCCACCGAGGCTGAGGCCGACCTTGGCAAGCAACTTGATGCCCTGCAAATGCAACTCGACAATATGGAGCGACAGCTAGATGTGCAAGGGGGCAGCATTTTGACCCTGAAGGACCGGGTCACCAGTGCGGTAGAAATGGATCGCGCTCTCCGCGACGGCCGTATGCCTGGCGGGGAAGAGTTCCCGTTGGCCGCAAACTCCATACCGACAGGGCAGGGTTTCGATGCAGCGGTTGGTGCAGTGATTCAACTGCGCGAGGAGCAAGAAGATGCAGAGCGAAGTGCGCGGCGCGAAGACCGCCGTCAGGAGCAGTTAGAAACCCGAGTTGCTGAGTTGGCTGAACAGCTTGGCCTCGATATCGGACAAACTGAGGTTCTCACTAAGGCCTTGAACGATACTTCTGTTGCACGCTCCGAATTCTTTGCTGACATGCGCGAGAATGGTTGGGGTGACCGTGATGGAATCCGCACTCGCATGGCTGAGATTAGTGAGCTGGAAACGCAGACGCTCAGCGCTTCCTTGACCCCGGAGCAAATGACTCAATACACCGAATTGAACGATTCGCGTGGATTTGGTGGCTTTGGCGGAGGAGGAGGAGGAGGCGGCAACCGAGGCAGTGGTGGCGGAAACCGCGGCAGCCAAGGTGGCGGTGGCTTTTAGGCTACCAGTCTTCCATACAACACACCCCCAAACCTGAGCCTCCTGATTAGGAGCGACGAAGCGCGTCGGCATCGAGCCGGCGCGCTTCTGCTTCTGAATAGCGCTTGCGAATGACCGGGGTTAGTCCGCCAAACAAACCTGCGAGCATGGCGCCCAACAACACCATCGGATACCAAACGTGGTAGGGCTGGCCTCCCGAAACGGCGACCACACCAATGATGAGGGTGATGACACCGACGACGGCAAAAATAATCATGCCTCCAAGGACGATGCCGCGTCCTTTCCCTTTTGGCGCAAGTACCCCGGCAGCAGCTCCCAAGGAACCGCCGATGACCCCTATCCCGGCACCGCCAAACCCGCCGAATAGGTTTGCAGTCTCGGCGCTAAACCAAGGAGTTGGGTCGGTTTGAAGAAGGAGTTCGATCATGATGATTTTCGGGTTTGAGTTTGAAGTAATTCGCGATGTACCAGCAGGGCGGCTTTTGCCCCACCCAGAGTCATCTCTCCTCGCTCGACCAAATCGGCCAAGTGCTCGGCCATCGGATCCAGCGGTTGTTCCGACTGGGCGGCCTCAAGGCGGGCAATCAGTCGGTCCAGCCGTTGGCGGATGGTGGGATAGCTGACCGACCGACGCTTGGCGAGCTCCTTGAGCGAACCGGAGCAAGAAACAAGCTCAAGCGCTAGTTCTTGGTCTGCTCGATCGAGTGCCTGGAAGGCTTTGAGCGCGTTTGCGGGCGAATCGGACATGAGGAGTGTGGGTGGGCCATGGTCGGCCCCTTTCACAATATCAAGATACGCTTTAACTTTATTAAAGTTTGCGCATAATTTCAAAACGGGTGATGACCGAAGCCATCACCCGTCTATCTAATGCGAGGGCACTTTTAGCGTGCGGCCTGGAGCTCGGCCATCACCCGGTTGACCATCGACTCTGGAATAGGACGGCATCCTTCCTCTGCGGCAACTCGGCCAGCCTCGGAAGGGGTGAGGCCTTCATCAATCGCGCGGGTCAATGCCCACACCGCCGAAACCCGTCCACCGCTGGCGCAATGAAACAAGACGTGCCCGGAGCTCGCTTGGATAGCCTCGGAGACTTTCATGGCATGCTCCAAGGTGAAATCGCCGCCACCGACAGGGATCGAAACGTAGGTGAGCCCTGCGGCATCGGCAGCGGCCATTTCGGCAACAACGCCGTTTTCACGTTCGAATCGGAGACTGATAATCGTGGTGTAGCCCTTGCCAGGAAGGCTCGCGACCTGCTCGGGGGTGATTGATCCGCCGCCCGCAACTTGAGTGGACAAGATGGTGTAGTTCCTAATGTCGACCTCCTGGGGTGGCGCCTCGGAGGTGAAGAGCGAGCCAACGGTGAGCATATCGGAGTCGCTGGCGGCTTCTGAGCTGGAGCATGAAGCGGCACAAAGAAGAAGGAAAGCAAGCAGGAGGGACGCCTTAGTCATGGGCATAGGATATCAGTGCACCCAGGTTTTGGATGATGCCATGTTTTTTGTGGTGAATGCCGAGATCGTCTATTGAGCTGCAGGGCTGTGTGGGGATGTTCCGCAGATGGCCAACGCAAAATTTTTAGTTGCGTGTGTGCTCAAACAATGCATCGACCCGAGCGTGAGCCTCAAACGAAAGGGGCTTACGTTCCATTCCCGCTGCGATAGGTTCACCGAATTCGACCACGGCTTTTTGGTTGGTATGGCATAGCAGACGGAACATGTGCAGGGCAAAAGGGGTGTCGTCGGTCCATGCTGCAGCGGGATCTGGGTAACGGATGGCGACTGGCCAGGTTGGAATATTTAAATCCGCGGGAACGGAAAAAAGAGAGCGCTTAAATGGGAGGACATGCTTGCCATCGCCGCAAGTGCCTTCTGGAAAGAGAGTGACAGTGGCGCCGGAATCTAAGTAGCCGCGCATTTGTTCGGCGACTTCCGCAGTTTTATTGCGGTCGCCGCGATCGACAAATACGGTGCCAATCATCCACGCCAGTTGTCCGAGTAGTGGCCACTTGATGATTTCTTTCTTGCCCACCAAGCTGGTTGGGTAGAGGCTAGTTAGCACCAAGATATCAAAATGGGAAACGTGATTGCTGACTACAAAACTTCCGGGTGGGGGCGGCGTGCCTTCCACACTGACGTGAATGCCAAGCGCGCGGCGAGTGACCCAACTCCATAGGCGTACACTGCGTCCGCCAAGGCTTGCGCGCCGATGATGGTTGCCGAAAGAAAACAACAGCACGCCGAGCGCCATGGGCAAGCCAAGAATTGCGAAAGCCACCGCCAGCAGGATGCGGAAACATCCGAGGGCGGTGGCTAGTGGATTACGCAACTTGCGAGCTTAAGAATCCTTGAGTTCAGCGAGCACGTCGACCAGGAAGGCCTTGCCGTCGCCGAAACACATGTAAGTATTCTCGCGCTCGAACAGTGGGTTCTTGATGCCAGCATAACCAGGCGACAAGGACCGCTTTACCACGAGCACGGTTCCTGATTCATGTGCATTTAGAATCGGCATTCCGGCAATGGGGCTCTCCGGGTTGTCGATGGCTTCTGGGTTGACCACGTCGTTGGCGCCAATGACGACGGTGACATCGGTGGTTTTGAAGTCGCCGTTAATCTTTTCGAGCTCGAGGAGTTGTTCATAAGGGACATCGGCCTCGGCAAGCAGCACGTTCATGTGTCCCGGCATGCGACCCGCGACTGGGTGAATGCCGTACATGACGGTTGCGCCACGCCTCTCCATTTCTTCACCAAGTTCTTTCACCACGTGCTGCGCTTGCGCCACCGCCATGCCGTAACCAGGGATGAAGATGACCGAGGTTGCAGATTCCAAAATCATGGCTGCTTCTTCCGCACCTGCCGACTTCACTGTGGTGTATTCATCGGCGCTGCCGCCGCCACTCTTGGTTGCCGTTGCACCAAATCCACCAACCAATACGTTGCCGAGGGAGCGGTTCATCGCTTTGCACATGACCATGGTGAGAATCAGTCCGCTTGCACCCACTAGCGCGCCGGCAACAATCAACAGAGAGTTGCCAATCACGAAGCCAGCCATGGCTGCGGCGAGCCCGGAGTAACTGTTGAGCAAGGAAACCACGACTGGCATGTCGGCGCCGCCAATCGGCAGCACCGAAGTGATACCGAATAATCCCGCCGCAACACAAAGCGTGATGATCATGGTGGTTGCCATGTCGCCTTCCGCGCCAAACATTCCGTAGAAGCCCGCGGCCAAWCCGCCGAGCAATAACACCCCGGTAATGAGGTGGCGCGCAGGAAGAATGATGGGACTACCGGARATCTTSCCGGACAACTTRGCCATGGCCAAAAGCGAWCCGGTGAAGGTGACGGTTCCRATGAGGATRGACATGACAATCGCGACGGCCCACACCGAACCGCCAAGGGGTTCGGCCACGATGCCTGCGGGGCTGCCAACAATGYCRKCGGCGGCTACAAAGCGTCCCCAGAATTCAGCGAGCGCAACCATGACCGAGGCCAAACCGCCAAAGCCGTTGAGCAATGCGACGAGTTCTGGCATGCCAGTCATTTCGACTCGCTTGGCCATGACRCCGCCAACTACACCGCCAAGTAAAAGGCCGATGACRACCGTGGTCCAGTCGAGAGMAATCCCTCCTTCTGGCGCAACCAAGGTAACAATGACKGCCAAMARCATGCCCACYGCAGCGAGTTGGTTGCCRGATTGMGCSGTACGKACTTTCGACAGYCGCTTGATGCCAAGYACAAACAAGGCGGTAGCGACTAGGTAAAGCAGTCCTGAAATTTGAAAGCCTTCCATRACCTACTTCCCCTTTTTCTTCTTAGAAGCGAACATGCCAAGCATGCGGTCRGTGACCATGAAGCCGCCAATCACGTTGATGGTGGCCAGCGCAATCGCAATCACGCCAAGARCTTGTGAAGCCATTCCGTTGGTGAACTGTGCGCACATTAAGGCACCCACAATCGTGATACCAGAAATCGCATTGGCGCCGGACATCAGCGGGGTGTGCAATGTCGGTGGCACTTTTGAAATTAATTCATTGCCGACCACAATGGCCAGCATGAAAACAAAAAGCATAAGCAGGAAAATCATGACTTGGCAACCTCGAGGTTTAGGGCTTCAGCGGTAGGGGCGTGGCGAACATCGCCATTTAGGAATGCAATCGATCCGGCGATGATTTCATCTTCCATATCGAGTCGCAGCTCCAAGTCATCGTTCTCCTTTTTCGGGACGATGTGATCTACAACATGTTGCACATTGCGTGCATACAAATCCGTAGCGTGTTGCGGAACCGTTGCAGGCAAGTTTGGCGTGCCCACGATGTGCACTCCATGTCTCACCACGATTTTTCCAACCTCACTGCCTTCGACGTTACCGCCCTGCTCCACTGCAAGGTCGACAATCACCGCGCCGTTTTGCATTTGCGCGATCATGCTGTCGGGGACCAGCATTGGAGCCCGCTTGCCGGGGACTTGCGCAGTGGTGATGACTACGTTTGCCGCAGCCACACTCGCAGTCACTGCTTCCGCCTGACGTTTTTTGTAATCGTCGGAAGCCTCCTTCGCGTAAACGCTGGCCTCTTCACCGTCCTCATCGGACTTTACTTCAATGAACTTGCCGCCGAGTGATTCGACTTGCTCCTTCACTTCCGGGCGGATGTCGGTAGCTTCCACAATCGCGCCGAGGCGTTTTGCAGTTGCAATCGCTTGCAGACCCGCAACGCCGACGCCGAAGATGACTACGCGCGCAGGTTTCACCGTGCCTGCAGCAGTCATCAACAAAGGGAAGTAGCGCCCTAGCTCACAAGCGGCAAGTAACACCGCTTTGTATCCGGCGATATTGGCTTGTGAAGAAAGTGCATCCATCTTCTGCGCTAGAGTCGTGCGCGGCACCAGCTCCATGGCGAAGCTTCCGACGCCTGCACCGAATAGTGCTTTCGCTGATTCTGGATCCTGCACGGCCTGCAAGAAGGAAACCACCAAGGATCCTTTCTTCATCAAGCCCGCCTCCTCTACGGTGGGGCGTGCAACCTTTAACACCAGGTCAGTTTGAGTACACCCCGTCGCAAAATCAGAAATGATTTCTGCGCCAGAATCAGAGAAATCGGCATCACGATAGTTCGCAGCTTCACCAGCACCAGCTTGCACCAGTACTTTGAAGCCACGTTTCACGTAACGTCCGACAGTTTCAGGAGTCGCCGCGCAACGGGTTTCGCCGTCGCGGCTTTCCTTTGCCACAAAGAGAGTTGTCATGGGACTATGGGGTCCGCGAATGCGGACCAACAAAGGTAACGCCTACGAGGGCATCCGCCACCCCTGAATCGCGCTATCCTTTGCCGCAATGGACCACTTCGCCTACCCCGGCCTCGCTTCTTATGAGCTGTTGGACAGTGGTCGCGGTGAGAAGTTGGAGCGCGTTGGGCCTTATGTTTTACGTAGGCCCGATCCGCAAGCCTTGTGGCGTCCACATTTGGATTCCAAGGAATGGCAACAAGCCGATTACAAGTTTGAGCGCGAAAGCGATCGCGGCGGCTATTGGCATAAGAAAACCAACTCCCTTCCGAGTCATTGGGAGCTTCGAGCCGACGGTCTGGTCCTTCGAATCCAGCCGACACCGTTTAAGCACATTGGCATTTTCCCCGAGCAAGCAGCGAACTGGAAATGGGTGAGCGAGCAACGCAAGGTCTTGAATCAACAGGTCGATGGCGGTTTGCGGTTACTCAACTTGTTCGGCTACACCGGGGTTGCAAGTATTCTCGCCGCGCAAGACGGTTGGGAAGTCACTCATCTAGATGCCTCGCGCGCATCGGTGGATTGGGCTGCGGAGAATGCGAGCCGTAGCGGATTAGATGACCGCGCGCTGCGCTGGATCCTGGAAGATGCCGCCAAGTTTGTCGCGCGGGAGAAGCGTCGAGGAAATACTTATCACGGCATCTTGCTTGACCCTCCCCATTATGGTCGCGGACCGAAGGGCGAGAAATGGCAATTCGAAACTGGAATCATGCCTTTGTTAGAAGAGGCGCACAGCTTGCTCGCACCGGAGGCCGGAAGTTTTCTCATTCTTTCCTCCTATGCGATTGGCTGTTCTCCGTTAGCCTTTCATAATATGCTCAGCGACCTAGGCCCGGGCGAGGTCCACTGTGGCGAACTCTGGATTCCAGAAACGGCTTCGGGACGACGCCTCCCTTGCGGGTTTTGCGGGCGCTGGCAACGCCTCTAGTTCATGAAAGTCTCGTCCCCGTTGGCCTTTGCAGGAATTACATTCGTGATTCTTGCGATTCCAGTGGCTTGGACCGCCCAAGGCATGCGCGAAAACTCGGCGCGTGAAACTCAAGAGCGTGTCGACTTGGTTGCGTCGCAAACCGCGTTGCGCTTGCGGGAGTATTTGGAAAGTCATTTTTTATCGGTAGGGTTATTGCAGCATGGCATGGAAACTGGGATTATCGCTTCCGAGGAGGAGTTTAGAGAACAATCAATCATCATCCAAAAGGCGTTTGGGGGTTTCCAAGCGTTAAATTGGATCAATCATCAATACACCATTTCTTGGGTGGTCCCCATGCATGGGAATGAAGCCGCTCTCGGGAAATATATTTTAGACAGCCCCAATTCCATCGTAGGAATCCAAGGCGCGGCGCGCACAAACCAACCTGGCCTTTCTCAGCCGATCGAGTCTTTATTTCAGGGAGGACGTGGATTTGCTACTTATTTTCCAGTGAGGCGTAATGAGGAACTTCTCGGATTTGTGAATGGAGTTTTTCGCACAAACTTTATGTTGGAGGAAGCGCTTAATTCAGGCGTCCGGGATCTCTATTCGGTTCATATTTCGGATAAAGGTATGGAGGTCTATTCCTCTTCACCCTTTGAAGAGGTAGTCCAAGTTTCATATGTTTCTGGTTCTTCAGGTTTCGATCTCTTGGACCGGCATTGGGACTTAGAGCTCCGCCCCTTGCCCTCAACTTTGGCCAGCTTGGGAAATCATCAACCTCTCTCATTTCTTCTTGGGGGCATTAGTTTTTGCCTTGCGATTGCGGCAGGGGCATTCTTTTTCTTCTCGCGACGGGTGGAACAATACCGGGTCATGGAAGAACGACGCTTGGTGAAAGACCGTTTGGCGCAAGCACAGAAAATGGAAGCCGTTGGCCAGCTCGCCGGCGGCGTTGCGCATGACTTTAATAATTTGCTGACCGCGATTGCTGGAAGTGCAAGCCTTGCCGCTTTGGACATTGAATCCGGCRGCGCCCCGGGCCGTCACCTCAAACGTATTGTTCAGGCATGCAAGCGCGCCNCTGAAATGACCTCGCGCCTGCTTACTTTTTCCCGCACCCATCAGTTGGACCGCGGGCGCTGTCATGCTGCTTCCGAAATGCTTGCTCTGGAAGGATTGCTGAAGCCATTATTGAGGGAAGGYATCMAGRTTTCSTTTGAAGTTTCRGAYGAYCTTGAAACGATTCCACTAGCTCCTTCGGAGCTTGGACAGATTGTGTTGAACTTAGTYACCAACGCWATGGATGCCTTGCCAGACGGCGGGAGCTTGTCAGTSGTGGCGCGGCCAGCAAGYGTTGACCAGCAGGGGCAGGAAAGGCMATGGTTGTATTTATGCGTGRGCGATAATGGCYCTGGAATGCCAAGAGAGGTACAAGAACGAGCCTTTGAGCCTTTCTTTACCAYTAAAAAAGCCGGCGAAGGAACCGGCTTAGGATTGGCGACTGTTTACGGAATCGTAAACGGTGCGGACGGATCCGTGSACGTGGAAAGCGCGCCCGATGTTGGCACTAAGATCCATGTATACCTACCCATGGAGCTTGRTTCACAAACYCAAACACTGGAAGRAACCACCGAGCAGACGAGCATCAATGAGTGCAATATTTTGGTGGTTGAAGACGAGGAAGCTGTACGCGATGTTTCCGTCGCTATGCTGGAAAGTGTTGGACACAATGTAGTTTCGGTTTCGAACGGCAATGCGGCGCAGGAATATTTAACCAAACACGGCCCGGTTGACTTGGTTTTCACGGACACTTTTATGCCAGAAGTCGGAGGCTTGGAACTTGCCCGCATGCTTCGGCAAGATGGTTATCAAGGGAGCATCATCATTACCACAGGCTATGTCACCGATCTATCGATGGAAGAGGTGCGTGAGTTAAAAGCGAGCTTCCTGGCAAAGCCGTTCTCGCGCACCGAGTTACTTAGTCTGGTGGAGTATTGTTTGGCGAAGGGGGATTCGGCCTAATGTCAAAGCTCGAAGTTTTGCATGTAGACAACCATGTACTGGTTGTCGTCAAGCCAGCATGCCAGCCGGTAGTTCCCGACGACAGCGGAGATGATTCTCTTTTTGAACAGGCGAAGGAATGGGTCAAAAAGGAATACAACAAACCGGGCGATGTATTTCTCGGTGTAGTCCATCGCTTGGACCGCCCAGTCTCGGGTGTTGTGGTTTTTGCACGCACCAGCAAGGGAGCTTCACGTTTGTCCGCAGCCTGGCAACGTCATGAGGTGCAAAAAACATATTTAGCTTGGAGCCGGGCAACCCTCAAAGAAGGCGTCGCCCAGGAAGGTGAATGGCGTCAATGGTTGTGGAAAGATCGTGGACGCAATCGGGTCATCATTGGACAGCGTGAAGGAGCGAAGGAAGCCATCACCCTGTGGAAGGTTTTGCGCGTGACCACGAAAGGAACTCTCTTAGAGTTACAGCCAAAGACTGGGCGCGCGCATCAATTGCGAGTTGCTTGTGCCTCTATGGGATTAGTGTTGGCCGGAGATTTAAAGTATGGCGCCGAACAACCCTTAAGGGATCGTTCGGTTGGGCTCCATGCACTTAGCTTGGAGTTCAAGCATCCAACCAAAGACGATGTTTTATGTTTCACCGCGCCAGCACCGAGCTGGGCAGGCGAATAACTAGGCCGCAAAATCGGCGGTTAACTGGTCGTTCTTGGTGCGCTCACTTTGAAAGCGCTGCGATAGCCAATCATGAATCCAGGCCGCGGTCAATGCGTGGTCGGGCTCCATCATGAGGTCGTGTCCAGCGAGTTCCGCCACCATGTAATCGGCGCTAAACAGCTTTGCAGACTCGCGCGATTGGTGCTCCGGGATGAGCAAGTCCTTACCCGCCGAAATCCACAGCATGGGAGTGTCGGTATCGGTCTTTGGTTTCCAGAACGGCGGATTGTGCTGCAACACTAGCCACATGGATTCATCGCACAAGCCTTCGTGCAATTCTTCTGGCGTGCAAACCGCGGAGTCGGAAAGGAAAATGCGTGCTGCGTTGGCTGGACTGCGCACTGCAGGAGTTGCCGACAGTGTGAGGCATGCGGCAAGCCCGCCAGCAAAGTCGAGGCCGAAGTAGCGCGCGAACAAACCAATCATGCGATGGGATAACCACGGAGAGAGCATGACTGCAGCTGGAAGATCGCCGACGTGCTTTAAGTAGCGTTGGCAAAGCGCAGTGCCCAAACTGTGTCCCACAACCACTGGCTTTTGCGCCATGCGATCGATTTCTTGCTCCAAAAACTTGGTGTAGTAACCGAGCGTGCACCAACGAATTGGGCGCTGAACCGGAGATTCGCCATGTCCAGGAAGACTGAAGGAAACACTTTCCCAGCCCCAGAGAGCGAACAGCTGTTGCCATCCTTGCCAGCACCAGGCGCCGTGCCACATTCCGTGCGTGAACAACAACGGCGTGTCGTAGCGCTTCACCAACGGCTTGTAGGTGATGCGTTCAATCCCATCGACGACCGACCTCTCGCGAGTGTACGGGAGACCATCGGGTTGGGAGCTTAGATGGAACGGGACGGGCATAAGCCCTCATTTATCGGCCATCTGGCCTTTTGAACTCAAGAGTTCACCGGCATTTGCGCGAAAATTTTGTTCGCGACTTGGACACCATCGAGCGCGGCGGAAACAATTCCACCTGCATATCCTGCTCCTTCCCCKMWAGGRTAAAGNCNWKMTNKGGWGTYGNCNKWTYCARRGTYTNNTTAYCSCGCAGWATKCGMASYGGCGAAGAAGTTCTGGTTTCGACACCTAAAAGCTGTCCATTGGTTCCGGCAAAGCCTGGAAGATGCTCATCGAACTCGGTCAGGGCTTCGCGCAGGCGGTTGGTGATGCCGCGCGGAAGGAAGCTGGCCAGGTCATACGGAGTGACGCCTGGCAGGTAGCTGGTTGGCATCTCCTCGCCGATTTCACCTTCACCGGCAACGAATAAATCGCAACGTTGGGAAGGAGCTTTGCCGTCGAGGCCACCAGCGTGGGAGGCCAAGACTTCGAGAGCGAGTTGGAGACGCACGCCAAAGAAAGGGTCGATGGCTGGGTGCACCGGAAGGCGACCTTCGGCCACGTCGATGTCATCTCCGCCGCGTGGATCCTTGATCGATTCGTGCAACATTGGATGATCGGAAACCTCGGCGGCCTTCTTCATCATGTCGTTGAAGCCCCAGCGCCATCCGCGCTTGCCACACCAGTCCTTTGGCTCAATCGAAACCACTATGCCACTATTAGCATAAGGTGAGTCGCGCTTTGACAGCGACATGCCGTTGACCACCAGAGTGCCTGGCGTCGATTGACTTGGAACAATCCATCCGCCTGGGCACATGCAAAAGCTAAAGACACCACGCTCATGGATTTGCGTATTCACTTCGTAAAAGGAAGCAGGCAGTCCAGCATCTTCGCGCTGGCCGCGGTACTGCACCTGGTCCAACCATTCTTGGTCATGCTCGACACGCAAGCCCATGGCGAAACCCTTGGCTTCCAAAGTTGCCCCGGCGCGTTGTGCGAGTTGCAAGGCGTCGAGCGCGGAGTGGCCGGTGGCAAGGACGACGGCTTGTGCCTCGATCTCGCGGTCATTACTTAAGCGCACACCCTTGACAGTGGGGTTTTCTGCGCCGTCGGTGAGGATTTCATCGACGCGGGCATCGAACAACACTTCACTGCCGGCGGCGCGGATGGTTTCGGTCATGGCGCTAACTACCCGTGGCAGCAGGTTACTGCCGATGTGCGGGCGCCATGCCGAAAGGATGCGTGCCGGAGCACCATGCGCGACGAACATTTCCAGAATGTCGTTTACGTTGCCACGTTTACTGCTGCGGGTGTAGAGCTTGCCATCGGAAAAAGTTCCGGCACCACCTTCACCAAAGGCGTAGTTGCTTTCCGGTTCGGCTTGTTCGCCGCGGTTGAGGTCGGCGATATCCCGACGCCGCTCTTGAATCTCTTTGCCGCGTTCGCAAACCGTGACCCTCACGCCTTTCTCAATCAAGCGCATGGCAGCAAACAAACCGGCCGGTCCACTGCCGATGATGACCACATGCGCAGCATCTTCGGCGGGCGCGTCGTAGCGCGGAGCTTCCTCGGAAGGAGGCGTCGGCAACTCTTCACCCTGCATGTAAACCGTGGCACTAATCCGCCACTCCATGTGACGTGCGCGTGCATCGAAACTAATCCGCACTAACTGAACGTGCGCGATGTCCGCCATCGGAATTTCCAATTGCTGCGATGCCATATCGCGCCAYGCTTCCTGCGGCTGCTCTTCRGGATCGCAATCGGGTGGAAGTTCAAAAACTACGGWGTAAGACATCAGGCTTCGACGGGGTAGGGCACTGCRGTTCCGCCCATGGCGGCGATGGCGGTCAGGTGCACGACATCGGAAACACCGCAGGAGTGCGGTTGCAGTAAGTGCGCTGGGCGATCCAARCCGAGCATCATGGGGCCCACGACTGGAGCGTCGGTGAGCATCCGAACCAAGTTAAAGCCAATGTTGGCGGCGGCGAGGTCAGGAAAAACCARAATGTTCGCGCGTTTGCCGTTTAAGCGACAGTTGGGGTAACGCATTTGAACGGTGGGATCGAGGGCGGCGTCGACACGCATTTCGCCATCAATGAGGATGTCGGGTGCTTCGTCGCGCGCGATCTGCACAGCGCGGCGAATCATATCTGTCTTTGGATGAGGCGTGCCCCCAAAACTAGAGAAACTCAGCATGGCSACCACMGGCTCAATACCRAGCGATTGCACCTCYTCAGCTGCCAACAGAGCGATCTCGGCGAGGTCATCCGCGGTTGGTGCAATGTTGACTGCGGTGTCGGTGAGGAAGATCGGGCCTTTGGAGCTAAACACAATGGTCATGCCGCAGGCCAAACGCACCCCTTCACGCAGTGGGACCACTTTCAGCATAGGACCCATGGCTTTACGCACGTGACGGGTGACGCCACCAACCAGGGCATCGGCATCTCCAAGGCGCAGCATCATCGGACCAAACCACATCGGGTCGAGGAGAAGTTGTTTGGCGCGCCCTTCATTGCCACGACGATGACGACGGATTTTCAGCAGTTCCTTGGCGTAGGCATCGCGTTGTGGAGCGGTGCGTGGATCGAGAATCTCGACTCCCATTAAGGAAATACCAAGCCCCGCCGCCTTTTCACGGATGATGTTCTCCCGTCCCAGCAAAAGCGGCCGCGCAATGCGTTCTTGCACCACCGCCTCCGCCGCAATCAAAATGCGCTCCTCCTCCCCTTCCGGATAAACCACTAAGCCATCGGTACGACGCGCGCGTGCAACCACTTTGCGCATGAGGTCGCGTTCATCGCCAAGCCGCTCACCCAATTGGCGGGTGTAGGTTTCTAAATCCAAGTTGCCGCGCGCCACGCCAGAGTCAATCGCAGCTTTGGCAACCGCAGTAGCGACTCTGCGCAAGACGCGCTGATCCAGTGGTTTTGGAATCAAGTAGTCGCGCCCAAACCCCATGCTAGTTAAACCATAAGCCGCCATCACATTTTCCGGCACCGGCTCTTTCGCAAGTTCGGCCAAAGCGAAACATGCCGCGTGCAACATTTCTGTGTTGATGGTGGTGGCGCGTGCGTCGAGTGCGCCACGAAAAATGAACGGGAAGCCGAGGACGTTATTGACTTGGTTTGGAAAGTCGGAACGTCCGGTGGCCATGATGACATCGGCGCGGGTGCGGGTTGCGAGTGGATAGGAAATTTCCGGGTCCGGATTCGCCATGGCAAGCACGATGGGATTGTGCGCCATGTCCAAGAGCATGTCGGGGGTGAAGACATCGCCTACGGAAAYKYYKAKRWMSRYWWMGGCRCCGCGGATGGCATCGGCCAAAGTGCGCCGCTYAGTTTTCTGCACGAAACGTTGCTTGTARATATTCAGYKYRTCTTCSCGCTCSGYATGCARCACGCCTTTGGARTCGCACATGAGAAGGTTTTCGCGTTGGACACCAAGGCTGATGGCAAACTCAGCRCAAGCAACCGCWGCMGCRCCRGCACCATTYACMACCACMTKCAAKTCTTCCATYTTCTTGCCGGCAACTTCYGCWGCATTRATSARYGCAGCGCCCGCAATCAAGGCRGTGCCATGCTGATCATCGTGGAACACCGGGATATCTAGTTCTTCACGCAGACGCTCCTCGATYTCRAAACASCGYGGTGCRGAAATRTCTTCSAGGTTGATKCCRGAAACGGTTGGTGCGATCGCTTTGACCGCAGCCACGATYTCATCGACATCTTGGGTGCCGAGTTCGATGTCGAACACATCGATGTCKGCAAAGCGCTTGAACAAAATAGCCTTGCCTTCCATGACCGGCTTAGCGGCATCRGGGCCAATGTTGCCGAGSCCAAGMACYGCCGAGCCATCGGTGATCACCGCAACCAAGTTACCTTTTGCGGTGTARTCAAAAACCTTCGATGGGTCYTTTGCRATYTCRCGRCAAGGTTCCGCAACCCCAGGCGTATACGCCAACGACAAATCGATCTGAGTTAAACAGGGCTTGCTTGGAACAACTTCAATTTTTCCTGGCCGTCCTTCGACGTGATAGCGAAGGGCTTCATTGCGTGTGGTTAGCGGTTCCATGACTACCCATTGTGCCACGTTGACGGCAAAAAACCYTTAATCTGCGCAATTTAACTGCGATGACGACTAAGGCAGAATYTCAAGYCCGCGCGCGTTAGATGCCATSSYTGGCACWCCAGCWACATGACTYAYSSCGGAAAACTGAACGGTGGTGCCAATCAAACCGGAAGCTCCGCCACTCGCCAAAGTAAGCAAGGCGTTTGCATCGCCGGCTGCATTCAAGATYCCCGTGCTGTTGGTGAATGGYGGYGGGCCACCGSCAAGCATGAGATTGAACAAGGGATCGACGGTGAGYGGAATCGATACGCCCATAAAAACGGTCGGGCCAAGGCCGCTGCGCGAGGCAAGCAGGATGTAGCTCGACCCAGCTTCGGAAAGTGGGAAGTCGAGACTGAAGGTCACGCTAGCGCCCGTCGCGTTGGAAAMRCTGTCCTGGCTAAGATCCAGRATWGGCACTAGGCGTTGCACTTCGACAGCACCGGAAAGAAKCGCGGCCGAATCATCGAAGGGTGCYGCGTASGCCACTTCGGTGTAGCCGTCGCCATTCATGTCGACGCCGCCGGCCACGCTATCACCCATGTTGTCTTGGGAGTTCACACCRTCAACGCGAAGGAGWATGGAGCCGTCTATTCCGCTGAATACAAAAACCGAGCCAGCATCKACAAGGCCACCGACATCTACTAAACGKGCGCCGATGATGWAATCGCCGAAGCCATCTCCGTTTACATCRCCGGYGAGTGCGACGGAGTTGCCAAAGTTGTCGGCGAAAGATGTGCCAGCTATCTGATAGAGCACTGTGGCGGTTGCGCCATCAAAAACAGTTGCCGCACCAGCGCCGGGGACTCCGCCAGGGTCGCGGTTGGGGCTTCCGATGATGAAGTCAGGRRTWGCGTCGGCGTCGAGRAAMTGATTGCCRGAAAGGCTCGAKCCAAAATAATCTAGAGACGACARGCCTTCTAGAAGCAAGATTTCCTGGCCGGTCGCGCCGGAAWAGATTTGAACTTCACCGTTGTCGGAGCGTCCGCTYGAATCGGCGAAAGGACTACCGATTAAGAAATCTGCTGTGCCRTCGAGATTGTAATCGCCRGCAGAACTAATGGCTGTCCCAAGTGCTTCGTCGCCAGCACCATCGATTTGRAAAATCACATTACTCGTTAAGCCGGAGAAAACATAAACGCGTCCGGCRCCAGAGTTGCGGCCGACTTCGGAAACTAGAAAGTCAGGGACACCATCGCCGTCGATGTCACCGAGAGCAGCAACCGCAGAACCAAACAATGCGCTATTGGTGGTTCCGTCTATGTGCAAAAGCAAGGAACCATCGGCCCCCGAGAAAATATCGATCTCGCCGGCATTGCCGAGCAGAAGTGGGTCGGCGCCGGGTGATCCAACCAAGATGTCATCAAAGCCGTCGCTGTTCATGTCCCCGGGTGAAACTACCGAGGTGCCAAAATTTTCAAATGCGGCAGTCCCGGTGAATTGGTAGAGCAATGAACTATCGACCCCGGAAAACACCATGACTAATCCAGCGCGGGGAAGAGCACCGACGTCGGCGAATTCTGCGCCGACCAAAATATCTGGGGTGCCATCGGCATTGATGTCACCACCAATGGATAGCGCTTCGCCGAGACGTTCGCTTGCGGCTGAGCCATCGAAGCGATGCAAAACTTCCGCTTCACCACCACCTTGGGTAGTTGCGCAAAGAAAAATTGCGGCGAATAAAAGTGTGGGGAGCACGGAGGGAACCGTTAGGGAACGGGAGAGCACTAGGGAATGCTCATCACCACCTTAGCGGGTCCTTGAAACCGTGCTTAAGAAGAAGGCCGATTTTCGGCCGCCGCAAGACCTGCAACGACGGCGTCATGCACCACTCCACCGCAGGTTGCTAGGATTCCGCGATTCTCCAGCAGGCGTTTGCCGAGGGAGAAATCCAGATCTTTGCCATCGACATCGGTGACCCGGCCGCCGGCTTCTTCACACACAATGACACCGGCGACGTGATCCCAAATGTTCTCACGGTATTCCGGATTGGAACGCGGTCGGACATAAATTTCGGAGGATCCGTTCGCAACCACGCCGTACTTCACTTGCGAATCGTAGCGCACGAATCCTCCGCCAACGCCAGCTTCTTTCATCATAGCGACCACCAAACTTGGGTCGCCGTGTGCAGATTCGACACTACCCAGAACACGCCAGGTTGCAGAATCGGTGCTGGTGCTGACATGAATGCGTTCGGTTTCACCGCCATCAATCGGCACGCTAAAAGCACCGCGCCCTTTGGCGGCAACGAACAGCACACCTTTTTGGCCTTCCGGTTGATCTAGGTCGGTCGGTAGGTTTGGACAAACCAACACACCGGCGAATGGAACACCATTCTTCATCAGGCCAATCGCAACCGCGTATTGTTGGCGACGCAAAAAGCCTTTGGTGCCATCGATCGGGTCAATCGCCCAGGTGTATTCCGCGCCTTCGACACCGGCATGATCGATCCAGTTGCACACTTGATCGAAGTCTGCACCGCCACCGATTTGTGCGTTGACCAGGCCAACGATTTTTTCAATGCCAGCGTCGCCCGCGCTTTCGCGAAGATGTTCACTACCCTCTTCCGAAATCACGCCGTGGTCGGGGAATGCATCTCCAATCAGGCGAAGGATGACGGCTTGCGAACCATAATCGGCAATCGTGACTGGCGACTTATCGCCCTTATCCATCGATTCGGGCG
Organism: Planctomycetota bacterium; assembly: GCA_002746235.1. Lineage (GTDB taxonomy): Bacteria > Planctomycetota > UBA1135 > UBA1135 > UBA1135. Next base: position 84,126 of record NVWJ01000004.1, on the reverse strand, counting down.
TGTCTGCATGGACGGCGCGGCACAGATGAGCGGCTTGGCGTCCAGCTTCCTGGGCGACTTCAAGAATGCGGTCGAGGTCAGTCATGGGCCGGATTGTACCGGCACCGACCTTCGGGAAACTCTGATTAAGTCCCCCGGCAGCCCGGCGACCAAAATCTCCTGCTTCGGCGTTACTTCATCTTAATCGTAGTGGAACTACGCTCTGCGATGCGCGCCTTGAATCAGGAAATTTTAATTCGCCGCTCCGCTCGATGGCCTTAATAGAGCATTCCTACTGAGCGGTATAGCCGCCATCGACGGAAAGGTCGACGCCAGAGATCCAGCGCGATCCAGGCTGGCATAAAAACAGAATGGTCGCGGCGACATCTTCCGGAGTGCCGAGTCCCAACGGGTGTTTGCCGACCAGTTGCGCATGCGCGTCTTTGGGCAGGGCTTCCAACCAATCGCGGTTGATGTCGGTAATCACAAAACCGGGGCAGACGCAGTTGGCGCGAATGTGGTCGGCGCCAAAATCGAGAGCGAGGTTGCGCGTGTATTCAATGACCGCAGCCTTGCTCGGACCATATGCGGCGCGATCGATCATGCCCACTTGTCCGGCAATGCTGCCGAGAGTGACGATGGCACCCGCTTGCGCTTTCTGCATATAAGGAAGGACCGCTTGGCAACTCCGATGTGTTCCAGTCAGGTTCACGCGCAGAGTTTCATCCCAAAACTCATCGGTGGTGTCGATGGCGTTGGCGCGCTGCGGATTGATGCCAGCGTTGGCCACCAGCGCCTCAATACCGCCTTTCTTCTGGGCGAAGGCCTGCACTGCGTTCTTCATCGCGCCGGGTTCCGCGACATCGAGTGCAGCGATGGTGGCGCAATCCGAATTGTTCAATCCCGCAACGGTCTCCTGAAGTTTTTCCGTACGTCGCCCGATGAGCAGCATGTCCCAACCATCGGCCGCGAATGCCTCAGCGGTGGCTCGACCGATGCCACTGCCAGCTCCCGTGATGACAACCGTGCTTCTGCGTGCGCTCATAAGCGGATTCTAGCCGAAGTCCAACGCTCCGATGTAAGGTGCGTAGCGAAATCATGTTGTCCATCCTCCTGATTGCAGCCCTCCAAATCTCGCCCACTCTTGAGCAAGAACTGCAAGAGCAGTTAGATACTTAGGTCGTGAGTGGCGCAACACCAGGCGCCTGTCTTGCGGTTTCCTTCGATGACGGCCGCTTAGTGCAAGTGACTTCGGGCCTCTCCGACGTAGATTTGAAAATCCCCATGACCAATCATCATCGTCTACCGCTAGGAAGCAGTGCCGGTTTCATCGGTTCGCTGGTTCAGCGAGATGGTGCGGCGTTCCACTCCAAGGCTTAAGCGCAGAAAAACTAATTGGTTCGGCTGCATGTCTCGGATTTCGACCCTGAGGTGGAATTTCCAACGAATCCCTGGATTCGAAGCTCTTGCTCAGAGGCGCAGGCAGATTAAGGGAAGAGGAAAGTCGAAACCTCACTGAGCTGGCATTCTTCCACGTCCAAGGCTTGGAAGTAGCCGGTAACCCCAATCGCAGACGGAGGCACCGTGCCATTGACCAATGCGTTGCCATCGGCGTCGGCCACTGCGGTTCCAATCACGGTTGCTGAGAGCAGTCCAAAATCTACCGGACAACCGGCGATGGCGGTGGTGCCAAGGCCTAGCCCAAAAGCAAGTTGGGTGTTGTGGAAGGCCCCTAAGCCGCTGATTTGGAAGGCGTTGCTTTGCCCGGCGAGACCTGGAACAGGATCCGCAACGATGACCGGKGTTACYACAGGGTCAATGTTGTTGAAAGCTCCAACCACYTCTGCTGTGACCGAGTTGCTGGTGTAAGTCAGCTCAAACTTATGTCCGAGCGGAAGACTTGAACCKACYAACCGRATACCGCTGAARRYACCRCTRATGCTRCCGGCGGTCAAAATGACAAACGGYTGRCCAARYACTGGAACGAATCCATTGACTGCACGCACACGCACYTCGCCGTCTAGACTCGCATTGCCAGAAATGACAAGTACATCGTGCTCGAYGATGGGGACCAGRCCGCCAAGTTCTGCAACTAGGAAACCGGTTGCGCTTTGTGARTAAGGACCAGTGATGTTGAGCGAGCCAATGCCATTGTTGCCTGGGCGAATGGCGCCTTGATTCATTAAGGAGAATCCTCCGTTCACCTTGTAGGTTCCATCGCCGCGGATGACGCCATCACTTAGGTTGGTTAAATGGCCAGTGTTGAAGTTYGCAGTGGTTTCATTGACYGAAATGATKCCGCTGTTTTGAACTGGGCCATTAATGGTGCGCCCACCACCAACCCCAAGAAGCACATCCAAGGARCCAGTGTTGTTGAAAGGACCATTGTTCACGGTCAGSGTTGCAGCGAAACCTGCGCCGACAGAAGTGAGGTTGATGTCRCCGCCGTTGGTGARTCCAGCATTGGTGGTAAACACGGCATTTCCAAGACTGGAGTTGCCCTCAATGCTAATCGTTTGCCCTTGTACGGTCGTTCCAAGAAAAGTGTGACTACCAAGCATGCGTAGATTGATTGGTTGGACWAAGGCAGGGTCAAARGWTGTGGTTGCGTTACGTAAATCCACCACACCTTTCATTTTKCCAGAGACAAAGAGGTTGGTGCCCCCRTTGTGAATAAAGCTCCCCAAGTTGACGATACCTCCCGACAGTTGTTCGAGATGAGAGGAAGCATTCATGGTGAAGGTGCTTCCTGCGCCGACCCCAAGCGTTCCTTGGTTACGYAGTATTCCAGWMYKGYGNAAYRGNYSCTTSTTNSAWYKKMMACSMKACCNDSWSKTSRTCNMSWTYGMYRWYGANTSGYGCGTCCACCGCCGGCACCRATTTCGGTGCGTAAGGTRCCACTATTGGTCAAAGTCTGGCCGGCGGCGGTGGTCARGGTCGATGCGAAGCCAGCTCCGAAACTGCTCATCTCGGTAGTGCCYGCAWAGRTGGCCGATGCTGGAACAGTGAGCAGTTGGTTTCCTGCAACGGAAGATCCGTGCAGGTTCAGYTGGGTMGCGGCCGGTACATCGGAATTCAGAGTGGTGGAGCCGGTCAGRAGAATGGTTGCAGGATTGGTGAATCCAAGTGGATCAAAACTTAGCGCAGAATTGCKAAGCTCAGGGAYYCCCAATAAAGTTCCTCCGTTAAAGGCATTGCTGCCATTGAGATGAAGGAATCCGCCGCCAACATCGAAGGTGCCGGCTAGTTGTTCAAAAACTTGGCCACTTGGCATCGACATGTTCCCACCTGGATCCATGGTCCAAGTTGCGGAGTTCCTCACGGTTCCTCCGTTGTGAATGGTCGTTGTGAAAAACTCGACGGTCCCGAAGTTTTCGAAGCCACCTTGAATGGTGCGTGCTCCACCAGCGCCAACCAGGGTCCGAAGAGTTCCTTGGTTAGTCAGCACTGCGCCGTTGCCAGCCCAAGTGGAAGCAAAACCAGCACCGACGGAGCTGAAGTTAATATTGCCATTCGAAGTGCGATGACTCGCTGAGGTAAACGAACCATTACCAGCCACGGAGGAGCCAAGCAGGCTCAAAGTGGTTCCAGCATTGATGTCGGACTGAAGGTTGGAGCTCCCAGTGATGTCCGGGGTAAATGTAGAGCTAAACCCAGGGCCAAAACCTAAGGTGGTACCGCGCAACTCCGGGGTGCCTGTGAAAGTTCCACCGTTGAACTGGTCAGTGCCACTGGCATGAAGCCAGGTTCCTTGAAGATCAAAGGTTCCAGCACTTTGGGTAAAGGTGGAGTTGGAGCCAAGGATTAGATGGGTCGAAGGTGCAACCGTCCAACTGCCCAAGTTCTCAAATGGACCGGTATTGAAAGTGGAACTTTGACTGATTTGCAACGTCCCCGAGGCTGCATTCATAAACTCGCCATTAAAGGTCCTGGAACCACTGGCGCCCACTTGAATCTCGAAGGTTGCTGCGTTTGTGAGCGCGGAGCCAGCGCCCATGGTGATGGTCGATGCAAAGCCAGCACCTTCGGACAGCATTTTGAGATTGCCAGTGTTGGAGAGCGGATTGGTTATGTTCAGAACGGCATTTCCATTCGACGGTGATCCGATAACCTGGACTTCCTGCACTCCAGAGATGCTACCCAAGAAGGTATTGGTGCCACGCATTTTGAAAGTGCCCAAGGATGGATCCAAAATGGAGAGCGTTCCGTTGCGCAAGCTTACGAAGCCATTGATACTGCCTCCAAGCATTTCAAAGTTTGAGGAGTTTTGGTCAAAGGTACCATCAACCTGTAAGACGCCTCCGTTATGAAAGAAATCCGTACCTGAATTCAAGTTGACCGATTCACCACCCTGAACGGTAAAGGTCCCGCTTTGCTGTTCAATCGGGCCGGTGTTAAAAATGGTCGGTTGAGCAATGGAAACTTGGCCGGTGTTGCGCAACCATCCGTTAAAGGTTCGATTCCCTCCTGCTCCGACTTGGAATTCAAGAGTGCCAGCATTTAAGAAAATCTGACTTGCACCCATGGTTAAAGTGGAGGCAAAACCTGCACCCTCTGAAAGGAGGAAGAAGTCTCCATTGTTGTTGGTGGTGTTGTTAAGGGTGGTTAAGCCATTACCCCCAGTAGCACTTCCAAGGAGGCGGTAAGTGCCGTCTTGTAACAGGTGCTCGAGCGTGACCGATCCGCGCGCCGCAACTTCGGTTTGATTGCGTAAGGTCCCTGTGCCGAGCCAACTGCTATTGGTAATCGTAAACACATCGCCGGTTGCAGGGCCAAGCTGCCCCGCGCCATTCATGGTGACCGTGCGACCATTGATTACGATTTCGGCGTCGTTGGCAATGAAGTCAAAACGATCCATCAAGGTATTGATGTTCATGGTCACCGTGTAAGGGGTAAGGCCACTTACATTGATGGTCGGGTAGGCTCCGGCGCTGTTTGGGACCGAACCGGTATTCCAATTCAGCGGATCGTCCCAATTTCCATTGCTAGGCGAGGACCAGGCGTGCGTTTGCGCCTGAAGGCCTGAAGAAAAGAGAAATAGGAAGAGGGCAGAAGCAAAAAGCAGGAGATGGCGCATGGTGAGGGTGGATTACGTAAAAGGAAATGCGAATCTGAGTCTAAGCGTGGACAGAAGCTCGAGACGCAGATTCCGCAACTTCCTAAATCAGAGAATCTAAATAATTAGAATAAACGCGGAACGACGAATCCTTTTTACGTCCAAGGGAGTTAAGGATTCCACTGCCCCTATTCCAGGCCAAAACGCGAAGCGCCGCAGGATTCGAATGGGAAACATTCAAATCCTACGGCGCTTTAGCCTCGCCTGAGTGAGGCTTAGCCTTCTTGGCCAGCAGGGTTTAGTAAACCAAGGCGCGCTAACATTTCGTGCGCTTCCATGTCGGTACGAGAAAGCTCATGCAAGAGTGCAGGACCAAAATCCTCCATACGCATACGCAGCATTTCTAGCTGACGGAAGGCATCGCGGGACTCGTCAATGCGACGGCGGGCTTCATCAAAACGTAGAGCCAAAGCCATGGCCTGATCACTTAATCCAGCGCGGGAAATCCCGGAGCCACGGTAACTAGTCGATGGCTCCGCGCCACCGTCTTCCATCTCCACTTTGGTGCGACGCTTATAAGAAGGTTTTGCAACCCCCTTCTCAGCTTTCATCGCGCGTCCGTAAAGCGGCCGCGAAACTTTAAATCCATCGGCCAAGACATGGCGGCCGTCATGCGATGCATGCAGCTGCCATTCTTCCATGAGCACTTTGCCCATGTGATCCGATGGGATCAAGTTTTGTTCGTGACACCAAATGGCGTAATGCTCATTGTCGGTGTAACTCGGGTAATCGTTACGAAGACGATCTAAAGTGGAAGAGTGGTTCTCTTCGGACCAAGTTTCTTCGCGATTCATGACTGGATTAGAAAATGTTTGCATCGAGGTTTATGCTTGTACTCTGAGGGAATTCAATGCCGAGCCTGCTTTCCACCACACGATTTGCTCGGCGTTTAGTGTGTGATGCAATGCGCAACGATCCTCACTGCCATCGGCGTGACGGAACACTGCATTGACCGCAGAGCCTGGAGCTAGATTTTCTAGACCCTCAAGCCCAACCCTGTCGTCTTCTTGCACCTTGTTCCAATCGGAGGTATCGATAAAAGTAAAGGCAAGAACACCTTGTTTCTTCAGGTTGGTCTCGTGGATTCTAGCAAATCCGCGCACAATGATGGCTGCTGCACCAAGAAGACGTGGGCACATGGCCGCATGTTCCCGAGAACTTCCCTCACCATAGTTTTCATCGCCGACGACAACCCAAGATTGGCCATCAGCCTTTAATTCGCGCGCAACTGCTGGAACTGGCTGGACTTCCGCACCAGTGACCGGGTTTTTGGTGGTGCCGATACCTTCGTTAAAGGCGTTTGTAGCCCCGGTAAACATGTTGTTGGAAATGTTGTCCAGGTGCCCACGAAACTTCAACCATTTACCTGCAGGGGAGATGTGGTCGGTGGTGGTTTTGCCCTTGGTCTTCAAAAGCAGCGCCATGTCGTTGTAAGCTTCGAGCGGGATGGGCTCGAAGGGAGTGAGCAGTTGCAGGCGCTCGCTGGTTGGCGAAACCACGATTTCCGCATCGCCGACAGCAGGATTCGGTGCCTGATAACCATCGCGACGCAATTCGAAGCCATCGGCAGGAATATCTGGAGCCTGCGCCGGTGGGTTGAGGACGTACGGCTTGCCATCGGCATCCATCAGCTCATCGGTGAGAGGATTGAAATCCAGCCGACCGCTCAGTGCGCACACCATGACCATTTCCGGACTGCCAATAAAGCCGAGAGTGTCTGGGTTAGCATCGTTGCGACCGCGGAAGTTGCGGTTGAAGGAAGTGACGATGCTATTCGCAACCCCAGGCTCCACGTCTTCCCGTTGCCATTGTCCAATGCACGGGCCACATGCATTGGTGAGTACGGTTGCTCCCGCGCCTTCGAGCACACCGAGTTGACCGTCGCGTTTGATGGTCGCGTAAACCTGTTCGGAGCCAGGGCTAATCATCAAGGAAGTGGCGAGCTTGGTGCCTTTTGCATTCGCTTGCTCGGCAATGTCCACTACGCGACACATGTCTTCGTAACTGGAGTTGGTGCATGAACCGATGAGCGCAGCACTCACCTTCAGCGGGTAACCTTCGCGCTCGGCGTCGGCAGTCATGTCGGAAACTGCGTGAGCAAGGTCCGGCGTGTGCGGTCCAACCAAGTGCGGCTCGAGAGTATCGAGGTTGATTTCGTAAACCTCGTCGTAGATGGCGCCCTCGTCGGCGGTGAGTAGATCTAGGTTTGCATCGGCGAGTTCTGCAAGGTCGGTGCGGCTAGTCGCGCGCAAGAAATCACCCATGCGCGAGTCGTATGGGAACACCGAACAAGTCGCGCCGAGCTCCGCACCCATATTGCAGATGGTCGCTTTGCCGGTGCAACTCAGGGATTGGGTGCCTTCGCCAAAGTATTCAATGATGCGATTGGTTCCGCCTTTCACGGTCAACATGCTAAGCAGTTTGAGGATGACGTCCTTTGGTGCGGTCCAGCCGTTCAGCTTGCCGACCAACTTCACGCCAACCACCATTGGCTGAAGAAGTTCCCATGCAAAGCCAGCCATGACATCGACCGCGTCTGCGCCGCCGACTCCAATCGCGCACATGCCCAAGCCGCCAGCATTGGGAGTGTGCGAATCGGTTCCAACCATGAGCCCGCCAGGGAATGCATAGTTCTCAAGTACGGTTTGGTGAATAATGCCCGCGCCAGGCTTCCAAAAACCCAAGTTATACCTTTCGGAAACGTTGCTGAGGAAATCAAAAACCTCTTTGTTCTCATCGTTGGCAACCGCGAGGTCTGCCTCGGCACCTTTGTAGGCGCGGATCAAGTGATCGCAGTGCACAGTGGTGGGAACCGCAGCTTCGTCTTTGTCGGCCATCATGAATTGCAACAGCGCCATTTGTGCGGTCGCGTCTTGCAAGGCCACGCGGTCAGGGCGCAGCATGAGGTAGGCCGAACCGCGCTCGAGCTTTTGGCCCTTTGCGTCGTCGAGGTGCCCAAGAATGATTTTCTCCGCCAAAGTGAAAGGTTTGTTTTCACGCTCGCGCACGGTCGCAAGACGCTCGCGCATGGCTTGATAAGTGTTGGAGACGAGTTCAGGGGTAGATTCGATTTGCGGCWTGGCGGTTAAAAGCGGTTTCTGGCGGGTTTTCAGCCTTTCTTAGGCCGAATGAAGCGCATATTTTAGCGCATTATTATGGGGAGTACGGAAGGAAAAGTGAAAACTGGTCAGGCGCCACGGCTCCGCGGGCTTGTCCGGTCCAGCCACGGCTATGCTGCGGTGATGAATCAGGACACAAAAGGGCCCGGCGTACAGATCCCACCTCCTGCACTGATGCTGGGCGTGCTCCTGCTTTCGGCCGCTGCAGAATACCTATGGCCAACCAGCTTTGGTCTCGCGCAGTGGGTCGCGTTCTTCGGCCTTGGGATTAGCCTCATCGCAATTTTGGTGGTGGTGCTTTCCATCATGACTTTCAAGCGCCATAAAACCCATGTGGAGCCATGGAAGCCGACGTCTTCGATTGTGACCCAGGGCGTATTTGCTTTTTCTCGCAATCCGATTTACCTGTCCTTTTGCTTACTGCAAATCGGGGGAGGGATCTGGAGAGACAGTTATTGGGTGGTGGGAGGGTTCGTGTTCACAGCGGTGTTGATTTACTTCTTGGCCATTCGCAAGGAAGAAGCCTATTTAGAAGCGAAGTTTGGCGAAGAGTATGTGCGCTACAAAGCATCGGTTCGGCGCTGGATCTAGCTTTGTCTCAGGTTGGCGATGGCAGGATTTGAACTCACCAAAGACAACGTGGAGGACGTTTACTTCTTTGCGCTGGCTTAAGATTTGCAACATGCAAGCTCCGACCCGCACCGGCTCGATTTCTTATGTGCAAGACTATGCAGTGCGCGTTCCTTTTTATCATGATATTTTGGATCTAGAGAAAATGTTTCACACCGAGGCACTCACTAGCTTCAACTTTGGCGGAAGCGATCTCCTGGTGGAGGTCGACGACGAGAAGGTGCCGTCCGCCGCAACCGTAATGGATCGCATAGGCTTGCGAATGAATGTTGCTGACGCCCGACTCGCTGCCGACGCCCTTTTTGCGAAAGGAGTCAAGGTGGACTACCAAGTACATGCGTGGGGCACCGTTGCAAAATTCCGCGACTCCGACGGCAACCTTTGTGCCTTTAAGGACGACTTGAGTTTTGAAAAACAGGTTGCGGAGGCCTAATGTATCTGCCCAAACATTTTGCTTGCGAAGACAGAGCCGCTCTTGCGGATTTTCTCAATACCTATAGCTTTGGAATCCTCCTTTCTCAAACGCAAGGAGAGTTGGTCAGTTCTCATCTGGCGATTCTTTTTGATGAGGATTTGAAATACGCTTATGGCCATCTGGCAAAGGCAAACCCGCAATGGAAGGCGTGGCAAGAAACGCCGTCGGTGGATTTAATTTTTCACGGACCCCATGCCTACATTTCACCGCAAGATTATGCGTCTCCGGGACACGTTCCCACCTGGAACTATGCATCGGTGCATGCTAAGGGCGAGATACAAATTTTTGATGGTGTAGAGGAAAAAGTTGCAGTCCTAAAGCGTTTGGTTGAGCACTATGAATCTTCACGCGACCAGCCTTGGAGCATGAGTGAAGAGTTGTCCGCAGCAAACGGAAAGATCAACGCCATCGTTTGTTTTCGAATCAAGATGGTTGGGATTGATTTCAAAAAGAAACTGAGTCAGAATCAATCCAGCGCGGATCGAAAGCAGGTGGTTTCGAATCTGCGAACTAGGGATGGAATATGGGATTCCTCTGTCGCAGACATGATGGATTTGTGTTCGATAAAATCTTCGCCCATCGAAAAAGATGGGAGTTCACCTTTTCCCAGATCCACCAAGCGATAATCGTGGTTCGTGCGCAAACAATGGAGGAGCGCAATRCAGCCCACAGAATGCTAGAAAAGCTAGGATTCGAGGCCATGAAAGTAATCGAATACCCCGAAGTTTGCCCGGTTCAGGAATAGCATTTTGCTTGAAGACTTGCTTATCGAGGCTCTTTTCACCAAGTTTGTTCTGGGCTCGGGGGAAACCATCATTCGAATTTTTGGAGGAGAGCCGAACCACAACCGCTTTCTTCATTTCCTCGCTGTGAYCCTCGGCATCATCCTGTGGCTCGGTATCTTTACCGGCATCTATTTTTTCATCGCCTGGATGATCGGATGAATCAGAGCTTGCTTATCGTTGAGGAAACGAAATGATGCGCAAGTCGGCGAGGTCATCGTAGAGCGCCAGTGTGTTGTCACCAACGGCATGCAAAATGCTAACGTCAGGTCCGGCATCGAAACGTGCCATGTCATAGCGTGCCTGCTTAATATCGATTTGAATACCCTTCGCAAAGGTATCGAGAATTTTCACCGCGTCTGAGGAAAAATTCGCTCTCTGATATTGCGTGCGCAAAGAATCTAACTCCTTTTCCGCCTGGTCCAGCTCCCAATAGAAAACCGAAGCGGCGGCCGGTGCGCGTTCTTCCAAGGTCGTACTTGGACTGGCGCAACTCCAGCAGCACAAACTTAGCGTGAGCATGAGGAAGATAAGTTTGACGTTCATTCCTGCAGCATAGCAGGAGACGCAAAAACTTATCCGCCTGGACGCCCAGTGCGGCTTTTCATCGGCCACAGCATGGTGCGCTGCGGACGCGCTAACCATTTACGTAATGTGTCCTCAGTGCTTTTCAACTGACGATACTGCGCACCGAGCAACATTTGCGAAACGGCTTGCTGGCTGACTTGGAGTTCCACCGCAACTAATGCTTGTCGTCCGTGGCGTCGGTAGGAGCGGACGGCGTGCAAGCGGGTGCGGGTCCAGCCTAAAACTAGGGTGCGGTGCAAAGATGCGGAAGTATCCGCCAAAGCCAACTCCTCTTCTCCCTTACTCGGAAGATCGAAGTGGAAAACCTGCTGGCGACCCATAGCGCTCAGAGTGACCGCCGCTTTGGAGCGCACCGCTTCATCTCGGCCGGCAGAGCCAGCGGGTGGCGCAACAATCAAGGCAAAACGCAGAGGTACTGGCCAGGCTGCTTCTTGCAGGGCGACAGCGACATCGAAGGCGCGGTCCGGGGCGCCCAAAATGAGGGTGCCAAACTTGCCTTCCCCGTCTAAAACGGGCTGAGCGGTGATTTCCTCGCGGAAAAGCTCAAGAGCTGGCCCCAAATCGGCACCAAACGCCACCTCCAACGTCTTTCGTTGACGTGGAGCGGTGCCAAATGCGAGTCCGAAGCGCTGAGCGGGTGCCATGAATGGACAATGCTAGACCGTTGTCACCTTGGATTCCAGAGCCTTTCGCGGGTTATACTGTCAGGATGAAAACTTTGCTTCGCATTCTGTTTCTTGCGGCCATGATGTTGCCACTCGCTTCGTGCGGTGGTGGCGAGGCCGACTCTAGCGATGACGCGCTCGAGACCATCACCCAAGGTGCCGCTGAGGAGGCATCTGAAGCTTCCGCCGACGCTGCTGCCGACATGGGCACCGCGGCTGCAGAAGTCATTTGCTGTAGCGGTAGCTGTGATGCTCCTGCAGGGTTTTGCCACGACGACGGCACCTGTAATGGCTCCCACGCAGAGCTCCCGATTGCTCCCTAGTTTATGGGCAGGAGGGGTCGCCTCTTCCTAAAACCCGAGCTCCATGTAGAGCTGATCCACCGCCTTGCATCGCAGGGCGGTGTTGACGGCTCCTTCGGGTAAATGTCCACCCTCGCGGAAAGCCTTGATGGCTTGCTTCAACCGCCCGAGGGAATGACGCGGCAAGGTTCCGCCAGCGGACATGCGCTGGTGATACTGCTGCAGCCAATCGTAGACATCGGTGCGCGTCCATTGCGGTTGCGGTGTGCCATTGCGTAGCGCCATCCAGCGGCGGAACAACCACGGGTCACGCATCGCACCGCGGCCGACCATCACGCCATCGCAGCCAGTTTCTTTGAACATGCGTTCGATGGATTCCGGAGTGTCGGCATTGCCGTTGCCAATCACCGGAATCTGCACCTGCGATTTCGCGCGGACGATGTAATCCCAATTCGGTGGATCGGAATAGCGATCGCTGCGTAAGCGTCCATGCACGGTGAGCGAGGTTGCGCCAGCTTGCTCCACCCGTTTTGCGATTTCTTCCAGGTTGTCGGAGTGCTCGACGCCACCACGGATTTTTGCAGTGACCGGGATCGGGCTTGCCGCCACCGTCGCGCGAATCATGGCTTCGAGTAACGGTGGGTCATTGAGGAGTGCAGAACCTGCGCAGTGTTGAAAGACGCGGGGTGCAGGGCATCCGAAGTTGAGGTCAATGAAATCCGCGCCAGCCTCGGCAGCATTGCGTGCGCTTTCGCCGACGACATCGGGTTGATTGCCCATGAGCTGAATCCCGACAGCAACGCCATCTATCCGCGAACCGAGCTCTTTTTGCAGTTTCTCGGTCTTTAGCGGCACTCCAGTCACGCGTTGAAACTCAGTGCAAGCACCACCCACCGATGCCGCACCATTTTGCTCCAGCACTAAACCACGAAAGGTGCGATCGGTCACGCCTTCCATGGGCGCGAGCAGCATGGGAGGGTCAAAGCTCACGCCCTGCCCTAAATCAATCGCATGAATTTCAGCGGGTTTTACTTTCAAGGATCTCAATGTCGTAACCATCTGGGTCATGCACAAAGATGTACTTGGACCCTGACTCTGGTTTGCTGCGACGGTACCACCATCCGTTTGCTTCGGCGTGCGCGACGAGCGGTTCTAAATCATCGGCCAACAAAGCAATGTGTCCGAACTGCGTGCCTAATTCATAATCGCGGCCATCGTGATTGTGGGTTAACTCCAAGTGATAGTTGCCGGAATCGTCGGTCAAAAAAACCAAAGTGGCTTCGTCGTCGATAGCGTGGCGTCGTACTTCCTTCAATCCGAGGAAGCCGGTGTAGAACTCCAACGACTTTTTAAGGTCGCGGACTCGCAGCATGGTGTGGGCAAGACGCATCGCGCGCTTATTGTAGGTGCATGAGTCTTCCTGACCTGACCGGAAAAGTTGTTGTGATTACGGGTGCGAGCCGTGGCCTTGGTGAAGGCATGGCGAAGAACTATCTCGCGCGAGGCATGAAAGTTGCCCTATGCGCGCGCGGCGAAATTTCCTTTACCGAGAACGACGACACCCTGACTTCCCGCTTCGACATCACTGACGAAGCCGCCGTCCACCAGTTCGCCGCCGATGCTATCGCCAAGTTCGGGCAGATCGATTTGTGGATCAACAACGCCGGGCTATTGGAGCCGGTGGTCAAAGCGCGCGACCTCACCGCGGACCAGCTGCGGCAACATTTAGACGTCAACCTCTTCGGCGTGCTTTACGGAAGTCAGACCTACTTGCAGCACGTGGCCGGCCGCGATGGGGAGGGGGTTCTAGTCAACATTAGCTCCGGTGCCGCCTGGGGAGGCTATGCCGGATGGGCTGCTTACTGCATGGGCAAGGCTGCGGTCGACCGCCTGACCGAGACTCTCGCCCTTGAAGAATTGGAGCACGGCCTCCAAGCCTACGCGGTGGCACCCGGAATCATCGACACCGCCATGCAGGCCACGAYTCGTGCCAGCAGCCCTGAAGTCTTCCCAATGGTGGAAAAATTCCATGAATACAAGAAGGAAAACTTGTTCAATTCGCCAGATTTCGTCGCGGACCACATTCTTGCGCTAAGCTTCGACCTAGACGCTAAGCCGGAGCAAACCGTCGTCCGTATCCCTGCGGAAAAGGCTTGAATCAAGCGTAATTTGCGGAACTCAAGTCGGTTTTTTGGCATCCTAATTAGCCCCCCGTCTCCCTAATCCTCCTACACCCTGCCTTTCCATGAAGAAGCTCCTTCCATTGCTGGCTATCCCGGCACTCGCATTCACTGCCATCAACCCTGACACCGCCGGTCCTTACACCGATTCGCAGGGCAATGCTTACAACCGCCTGCCACAGGTTTCCGATTTCGCCACAGTCGCGGATTTCGATGCAGCTATCGGCCATGAAACTTTCACCACCCGTAACGGGCATCAGTTTCAGATCGACCGCGAGTTGACTCCAACCGAATTGGCAACTGCTTTGTCCAACCAGGTCATCACCCGCGCCATGCAGTCTTACGGCGGCTCCGGCGCAACCATCGCCGCAGTGGTCACCGTGAACCACCCAGTCGATGAAGAGTACCGCGGTATTTACGGCAGCACTTCTGCACTGAAGACTGCGGTTCTAGCTGAGGTTGCTACTTGCGACGCCGCACTGAACAGTAACTTCGGTATCGATTTCGTCTCTTCTTCCGGTCAAGCTTGGGACTCCAATGACTCGGCTGACATTGTCGGGCTCTTGGACGAAGCATACGCCGAGCACGGCTACAACGGCAAAGACATGATGATCGCCTTGTCCAATGACTTCACTTCTGGTGGAGCGATTGGAGTTGGTTATATCGGTTGGCCACGTCAGTYGACTAAGAAGTACCAAGGTCTCGAAGGTGAGATCATGCAGCACGAAGCMGGYCAYAACTACACYTTGCAGCATTGCAATYMGGGTTCWTGCATCATGTACCCAASYYTRCGCGCCGCAAACYTRGGCAMCTTCCACAAYTTCTTYGAAAGTAGCCCAAGTGGTCAGAACCACTWCTCCACCTTCAATAACCAGCGTAACCGCTACTAAGAATGGTGGATGATTTCATCCAGACGGGGGGTCGCTTGCGGCCCTCCGTCTTTYTACWGACACTGCYTCTTGCARGTGGYGTGGGTGCTTGYKGTCAAAGCGAATCGCCTGAGTTAAGCGCTCGGCAGACGGACGATGCCACCCAACCGGAGAATCCTTGGGGTAATCCCGCGCTTGCTGAAGCCGGTAATTTGTTGTGGGATACGCCACCTTTACCAGACCCGATTGAAGTCTCACTAGATGGCAAGGTGCTACTTGCTGAGATTCAAAATGGATACTTGATCAAAGAGTGGACCACCCATTGTGCGGAAGAAGGATTTGGGCTTAGCGTAGATAAGTTAACTGYTGGYTTCTTTCAATCGCCAGAAGCTTTGTTCACTCCATTCTTGCGTGGCGTGATTTTGTTGCAGGAAGCGGAAGAGCGCTTTCYTGATTTATCCATGCACAATGTCGAGCATTATCGCCAACAGATGGARGGMGCRGCAGGRCTYGCRTTTGCAGCCTTRYAYGAACGCATGGGSGAAGATGGATGGCAACGTCATGTGGARCGYCAGTTTCGYTTGCGCCTTCTCATGGCAGAYTTTRCTCAATACGCAACCGAAATCACSGAAGAGCAAATCATGGAGGCCTATGACCGCGATGTRCTCTCGCAACTYCCAACCATGGACGCCGCAGAAGGTGAAGATGTCTCTTACGCTTCYATGAAAGAGRSKCTTCTTGCGCGTCTCGAAAAARATGCYGCRGTCGATGCSCAGGAAGCCTGGATYGACGARCAGATGGAMGGCCGTGMGGCCAAGGTGGYCCTGCCCGAYGGCAGYGARCATGCTTGGCARCTGCACACGCCTAAGTAGGMCACCCTAAAGTAAGGGGGCATGAAGTCTTTCGCCCCCTTGCGTCTCATCCTTGTTTTGTTGCTGGCWGGCGCCGCAACCACCACYGCMGTWYTCCAATCCTTGAACKCCGATGARGGCGAGTGGYTGCCGGAGCAGCTKAAGGATTTGGATTTCGGTGCTTTCAAAGCACGCGGTTTGGAGTTGTCTGCAAACGACATCTGGAATGGTGAATCGGGCTTGTTGTCGGCAGCCGTKCAAATCAAYGGGTGCTCGTCGTCTTTCGTTTCCGARACCGGTTTGATTGTGACCAACCATCACTGTGGYTTTGCGGCGATTAACGCWGYGAGCACGGTGGAAGATAACTATCTACGAGACGGTTTCTTTGCGGTCGATGGCACCGCTGAAATACCAGCACCAGGTTATTCGGTTTCCTTTGTGCGTCGCTATGAAGATGTCACCGCGCAAATCGAGGAAGCAGCCAATACTGCTGGCTCTGATCCATCAGCTCGCTGGGAGGCGGTGCAAAAAGAACGCCGTCGTTTGGAACAAGAAGCAACCGGTCCAGACTCGAGCGCGATTGTGGTGCCTTACTTTGAGGGCCGCTCGTGGCGCAGGATTTGGCGCACCGTGTTGAACGATGTGCGTTTGGTTTACGCACCGCCGCGCGCAGTCGGGGAGTACGGCGGCGAAACCGACAACTGGATGTGGCCACGCCACACCGGCGATTTCAGTTTCTTCCGCGCCTATGTCGCACCGGATGGAAGCCCTGCCGGTTTTGCAGAAGAGAACATCCCTTACAACCCACCACGCCACCTAGAAGTTTCTCCAGAAGGAGTGAAGGATGGCGACTTCGTCATGATCATGGGATACCCAGGACGTACCAGTCGCTACTTGAGTTCGGTAGCGGTTGCTTCGAAGGAGTCTTACTACTATCCATCGCGTTACAAGGTGTTCGACGCCGTTATCAAGGCCTATGAAGAAATCGGTACGCGATCCCCTGAGTTGGAGCTGCGCGTGCAATCTTCCATCAAGGGATTTTCGAACGGTTTGAAGAATGCCGATGGCATGGTCTGGGGTCTTGCGAAAAACAGTGTGGTAGAGCGCAAGAATCAAGAGGAGAATGCCTTCCGTCAGTGGATTGCCAAAGATGCATCGCGCGAACGACGTTTTGGCCAAGTGCTCAATCAGTTGCTAGCCTTAGACCTGGAAGAGTTTGAACGTCAGGAGCATGATTTTGTCTTGAGTCAAATCCGTTTCCGCTCTGCTGCTATGCGCACCATGATTGGCGAGCTCATGCGTGGTGAGATTCCAGAGTTCACATCTCTCGAAGACAGCCTTGGCGAGTTTGCACTCGTCGATGAACGCGCCTTGGAAGTGCTCTTCGACATGGCTGACCATCTTCCATCTGCCGAACGTATTCATGGCTATGACGAGTGGCGCCGCAATGGTGGCGATTTCAGCAGCCTCGATGTACTTGCCAAAGGCATGATCACCGAGTTGGAGAATCAGACCGATTTCCAAAACGAAGTTGCAGGACGCCGCATGAAGGTTGGTTCCTTGTGGATTGAAGCGCAAGAAGAGTGGCGCGGCAAAAACTTCTACCCAGATGCCAACTCCACCCTTCGTGTCTCCACTGCAACCGTCAAGGGCTATGCTCCACGCGATGGCGTTTGGTATGTTCCCCACACTACGGTCGACGGCATGATTGCCAAAAACGAAGGCACCGGCGATTTCGAAGTGCCGCGCGAAATCCTTTCTGCCATCCACGATGATCCATCGAAGGGTAGCATCAGTATTTGCTTCCTGGCCGATGGCGATACCACTGGCGGCAACTCTGGTAGCCCAGTGGTGGACGGCAAGGGACGACTGGTTGGACTTAACTTCGACCGCGTTTTCGAAAACGTCAGCGGTGACTTCGGATGGAACGCCGATCGTAGCCGTAACATTTCGGTCGACATGCAATACGTGCTGTGGCTCATGCGTGACATCTGGCCAGCGCAACGTTTGCTGGTTGAGATGGGTGTGGAGTAGAGGAGCATGAGCAGCATCAAGAGTCTTCTGCTTCTTGCAGCGGCAATAGGTTGTTTCCTTCCTTCCTGTACTGCTGAAGCCAAAACTTCGCAKAGCGCAAAGGCTGAAGATGCTCCGGCAGTCGAGCCTGCGTGGAGAGGGATTGTTGAAAGCGGGCAGGACCTGATTGTGATTACCATCGATACCTTGCGTGCCGATCGCCTTCCTTTTTATGCAGCGGACCGTCCAACCGGAGGCGATGTGGAGCAAAAATGGAGTTTGGCTTGGCTCGCAAAACATGGGACTGTGCTGAAGCAAACTTATGCCCCGGTCGGCAAAACTTTGCCCTCGATGACTTCGTTCTGGACCGGCCTTTCACCGCTGGAACATGGAGTTTTTGATAATCGCGGTCAGAAGACGAGTGCGCAAACGTTCGCCATGGATTTAGAGCAGGCTGGTTGGGCAGGATTCTGTGTGAACGCAAGCGCAGTACTTGCGGAAGGAACTGGCCTGGCCAGAGGCTACGTTTCTTATCAGTCAATCTCGCAAGGCAAAGAATGGAAGCTGCCAAATCGAATGCTGGAAAAAGTTAACCCGTCGATCGCAGCAAACGAAAAGGTATTTTTGTGGGCACACTATGTAACTCCACATCATCCTTATGCGCCGGGCGAAGAATTTGTTGGCAGCTTTACGGAGTCGCCACTACCGGCAGGGGATGCCAAAACGATTTTCGAAGTAGAGTTGAATCCAGGCGAAGATTATGCGGCAACTATCGAGCACCTTCGCGGCCTTTACGACGAGGAAATCTTGACCGCAAACTATTACGTGGTCAGGCTTTTAACGCGGCTCGATTCCGCCTATCAAGAAAGTGGCCGTGGTGGCTTGCTCGACAATGCTGTGGTGGTCATCACTTCCGATCACGGAGAAGAATTGGGCGATCACAACTCTTTCATTCGGCATTCAAAAAGCCTTTACTCGGGGGTGATTCACATTCCCGCCATCGTCATTGGAAAAGAATGGCCTGCGCAACATGACGACCGCCTAGTTGCTTTGCAGGACTTGCTCCCTTGGGTGATTTCTGGAACGGAGCCGGAAGCACCTTTTATGGTCTCGTCACTCGGCGATCGATTTTTTGCTCTTCGCGATGCACGTTGGACGCTAGTGCACAATCCCGCTGGTGGACTTTCAGGCCCAGGAGGAACCCCGAAAGGTTCGGCTTTTCCTTACCCGACAGTGGCTTTGTTTGAACGCACTCAAGATCCCTTGGAACTTGAAGATGTTTCGACGCAGTACCCGGAAGTGACCGAAAAATTGCTCGATGCATTGCACGATTGGTTTTTTGATCAGGAAACTGCAAGTCACCAAGATGAAAATCATATTGTGGACGATGCCACGCTCAGCGAACTTGGTTACGCAACCGAGGAAGAAGATGCTCCGGATCAAACTCCTGCGCCTTGGACTGGCAGCCAATGGACAGATAGCCTAAAGGAGTGAATCCCATGAAAGCATTTCTCTCCCTTATCCTTTTGGTTTTTCTCGGGTCGTGCAAAACCAACACGCTTTATAGCTACCACATGGTTTCCACTGGGTTTGGCTCCATAGAAATGTGGGCGCCATCCAGGCCAGACGAAGAGGGCCATCTCCAGTGGCCGAAGGTCAACATTGAGCCCAACTCCGGTTACGTCATCAAAGACGTCAAAGTCTCCTTCTGGCATGACACTGTTATGGAAGACGGCAAGCCCCAACAGGGTGAAGTGCAAGTGACACGGATGATAAACATGATGGAAAGCGACGGCATGCATTTAGAGTCCCGCCCGATGCATTTGCCGGAAGGCATCGACGCCTATGGTGCATGGCAATATCGCGTAGAAGTCGATTTTGGCGATGGACTCTATGTTGGCAAAACGATTCCAGTGACTTTTACTGACTAGATGTTTCAAATATTTGAAATCACTGCGGCGCATGATGCAGCCATTGCGGAAATCATTACTACGGTTGGCATAGAATTTGGCGCTGTAGGCGAAGGATTTGGCCCCGCCGATGCAGAGGTCTCTGCCATGAGCGAAAACTATCGCAACGTGAATCGCAGCCTCTACCTAGTTGCTGAAATCGACGGCGAGATTGTCGGAGGTGGAGGCGTTGCAGCATTTGTCGGGCGCCCACAAACCAGTGAGCTGCGTAAACTTTTCCTGTTGCCAAAGGCGCGCGGACTTGGAATCGGCGAAACCATCTCAGTGCAGTGTCTGGAGTACGCAAAGAACCACGGATATACAGAGTGTTATCTTGAAACCATGGGTGGCATGAAAGCGGCCATCGCCCTTTATCAAAAGCTTGGCTTCAACATCTTGCAAGAACCGCTTCCAGGTAGTGCTCATTGCGGCTGCGAGATTTGGATGTTGAATCGTTGGGGTTGAGGGCATGGCCTTGCACGTGACTTGAAAAAATTACGCCACAAGCGTGGCTTCGCCGCTTGTGGCTCGCACTCCGCCCCACAGGGTTCTCTCAAAGAACCGGAATAATTTTTGCCAAACAAAATTCCTGGCGAAAAAAAGAAGAAACAACCCATTCAGGGGCATTACTCATAACAGACTGAATCGATTTGCGGAATTGACAAACCACTTACCTTCAACCATTTTCAGACGCTAATGAAAAATAGTGTTCAGGTCGTCCGCTCAAAATGATTAAAAAAGAAGGCAGCCAAAAACCGAGTCTAGCCCCGGATGATTAGATTCGAGTAGTTTTTAGCGTTCGCTCAAGAATCTGTAGATAGGCATAGGGCGATTTATCCTTGCAAATTCAGCAAAGATTCCCCGATATGCAAGGATGAAACGCCTTTTCCTTTTTGCTTGCATAAATATCTGAGCCTGGCCATGGGCGTTCCCGGCGCAAGGGCCCGTGTTGTCGCTGTACTAACGTTTGCTCCTGCCCGCGCCAAACCCTTGCGCCGCTCTCTTGTCCCACGTCCTTTTGTCRGGTATAGCAATCAAAAACGAAAGGACGACATCATGAACCACCCCATCCAAAGGGATCATTGCAAAGGGCAGGGAAGACTAAGTAAAGCTTATATCGAAGTGGCTCCAAACCGCCTTACATCAGGCAGTTGGTGCGAAGACTCTCAACGTGAAAAAGGGAGGGGAGATATTTGCGGCGCATACAGCGCGGACCTGATTGGCATGCAAGGCAAGATCCGCCGCCCGTTTCGTTTACAGGGATGGCTTTGGGCAACTGTTGGCATGTCCCATCTGGATGGAGCATCGACCGCGAAGGCTTATTGGCTGAGCGCCATCGGCGATTTTGAAGGAACGCTGACAAGCTATTCCGAAAAGGATCACTCGAAAGCTCGGAAAGACCCCATGGGTTTTTATCACGGCATGACCGTTTCTCATGGAGGGCATACCTATGTACTCACCGGYCCACCAACYCAGATGGTCCCCGGTTCACCGGAACCAACTCAGCCCTCGCTTTTCTGATGGATGCATGGAAGGCGGGGAGTTTGAATGTTGATACTGCCTATAGGGAAGCGGCAAAGCCTCAGGCTCGAAGCAAGGAAAGGATAAGAATATGCTGCATAAATCAAGGGTTTGGGGCGTTGCCCTCTGCGAAGACCAAGAGGAGCTTGCGCAAAAGCTGGTCGATGGAAACTGGGTGTTATGCACCGCGTTTCGCTCAGCGAAAGGGACCATCTGGGCGAATGATGCGACCTCGGAAGATGCGATTCAGGAATTCAGTGTGCTGCTCCAAAACAAGGAAGGCCAATGGCAACAAGTGGAATCCATCACTGTGGACTGGTGCGATCTTGAAAAGATAAAGCAGTATGTGGAGCAGGCGGACGCCGGTGTCTTTGATGAAGATGGATACTGCGAGGTCGGGGCAGAGCGATTTCAGGAGCATCATCCTTCTTGCCATCTTTGCGGGTGATGGGGGATTACCGTTTCATGCGGCTGAACTTTGGTCGCCATCTTCGCTTTGGCCGCGCGGAGTTATAGCGCGGTTTAAGGTAAGGCTTCCAGCGTTGCGAGAGTTTCGCGGCCTGGAATTGGGCGGTTAGGGTTTGGGCGCTCATTGGATAGTGATGGCATAGAATGGGGGATTGCGTCAAGTTTCAGTACGGGTTTTGAATTCCCCACATCGCCAATAATTCAAGTGGGTAAAGGACTGAGCGAGTTACAATCCAGCTACTAGAGGCGGAGCCGCGTTATTTGGTTCCTCCTCCTTGTTCTGTGGAATGTTTAATTCCCAATTCCCATCAACCCCGCATGCCCCAAATTCCCACCATGCAACAAGACAATCAAATTATTGCTAAGTCCGAAAACCCAGATCCTGCGGCTCTTGGAAAAGAAAGCTCTCTAATTCTTGAGCACACTGAAGATCCATCCGGCTATTCCCGTGAAGGTCTTGAGGGTCGTTACCTAGATCTCAAAGACGAGGCTTTGAGCTTGCGACGCCTCTTAGGCCTTAATCCCAAAACAGGAAAAACCACAGAGGGGGGAAGTTATGCCACGCCCGGCGGTTTCTTAAGGAAGCAAAAAGTTGCCGTTTTTGTTGATGTCCAGAACATGTATCACTCGGCAAAGAATATCTATGGGCGAAGCCTTTCCTTTGCCAAGATGCTCCGCGAATGTGTTCGCACTCGCCAACTCGTGCGCTCCATTGCCTATGTGATAGACCACGAAGGCGTCGATCAAACCAAGTTTCTCAAATCTTTGGGCTACATCGGCTGCGAAATCCGCCACCGCGAGGTTATGAAAAGGAACGATGGCACTAAGAAGGCCGAGTGGGAGGTTGGGATTGCAGTGGACATGTTGAGGATCGCAGAAAAGGTGGACGTTGTGATTTTGGCGTCTGGTAATGGCGCGTTTGCGGACATGATTCCTCTTATTCAGGCGAAAGGAGTGCGTGTAGAGTGTTGTGCGTTTAAGGGAAGTGTGGGTTGGCATTTGGAAAACATGGTGGACCAATGTCACTTCTTGACACAAGAACATCTTTATAGAAAAGGATGATGCAAATGCGTTGGGCGCGAAAAAGGGGGGGGCGAGAAATAATCACAAACTATTTTGAACCAAAAGTTTTTCTGGAATTCTTTGTTATTGCATGTTACCGCCATGTAGAACAGGAACTCATAAGTTTCCCCACGAAACCTCATTGTCATGCAAACACGTTTTCAAGCAAACATTCTCGTTTTAGTTTTATTGGGTTCCGCAGCCATCACTGGCGGAGGACTCTACCTAAGCGGTTCCGGTACTGAACTCGACCCCAATCGAACATCTGCACGGTGGTCTGGTTCCGATTACATCAACAACACCGCGCCGAGCCTGACCCCAGGCTTTAAAGATTGGGAACTCTGTGATCTTGGAGGTCGCATTGAAACGACTCCACCTTTGTTTTCAATGCCACACTGGGGGCCAGCCGCATTAACCAGCGCAAGTGGATGCTCTACGTGTGGTGGTGGAGTGACATTCAGTGGGAACCCCAAACAAGCCGGACTCGGCTTGGCTCTTTCGCCTCCGAATGACTTTTCGAGTGATGCGGGGCAGCTGCCACCGTCCCCTCATGACCACGCTTATGTCATGGCAGACACAGGAGAAGTGGTTTACACCGAGATTGACTTTGTGATTCCTGGTCAGGGCTTTGATTTTGTCTGGTCAAGGACCTATCGCAGTGCTCTCGAGTTTGAAGGTTGGCAGGGATATGGCTGGGCGCATAGCGCGGAGCTTTATCTTGCCGAAGGCGGTAATGGCAAGGTTTCGGCAAGCCTAGGCAATGGCCGGGTGAAGGATGTTTACACCGTGAGTGGTGGCGTTTACACGAGTCCCGATGGATTTTGGGACCAACTCACCAAGGGCACACGAGGTAGCGGACATACTCCTTCAAAGTATGCAGATAAAGCTTTTTTCACCAAGACCGAAAAAAACGGCGTGAAGTGGGAATTTGATTTTGCAGTTGCAGCAGGGAAAACCCTCTATGTATGCACCAGCATTGAAGACACGTTTGGCAACTCGTTCACTTTGGAGTATGACGATACCGACGTGGTTCGCTTGACCAAAGTCGCAGATGTTGAGGGGCATGAAGCAACCTTTACCTACGATGGCTCGAATAGCTTGATTACGAAAGTCACGGTGAGCAACACAGAGATTGATGTGGCTTATGGCGATATCGTCATCGACTACACCTACAACGCTGATGGCACCTTGAAGAAGGTTGAGAAGCAGAAAACTCGGAAGGAGGATGCCGGCACCGTTGTCCGTCCATACACCGAGTACAGTTACTACACTTCTGGCAACCGGGATAACGATCTCCAGAAGATCTACTATTCTAGCACTACCGACGTTTCTTACGATTTTGTCTACACCGATGCGGTGCAAGATCGTTGCACTCAGGTAACCGATGCTGATGGCGAAGTGCATAAGTACACCTTTGATGTGGTGGACGGGTCTGAGCGCCTAACGAAATACATTGACCCTTCGAATCAGCGACGGGATTTCGTTTACACCGATTATGCCGGTGGCGATCGCACGATTGACCAAGTTTGGGAATACCTAGAGGATGAAACTGGTGCGGATCTTTCRGGGCACTACGACTTGAAGATTACGCGTGCTTGTGATTGCGGTCAGATCACGAAGTTGGAGTACCCAGACGGAAGCACAGAGGAATGGGCTTACGATTCAGTAATCGGCTCGGTGACGAAGTACACCCGTGGCCCGAAGACGGGATCGGCGGAAACGGACCTTGTGAAGCAGTGGACTTACGCTACGTTTGCAAATTACAGCCGAATGCTGACATCCAGTGGATGGCTTCGCGCAGAAGCCAATCCTTCCTCAAAAGTCACTTGGGCTTGGGATGCTGATGGCGGCCTAAACACGGTGACTTGGCCAACGGTCACCACGGGTGTGCCCTCCAGCCAAGTGATTGTTTACGATTACGAAATCGGAGCTGATGGCATTTTGGACTGGCTAGAAGATCCTGAGGACAAACGCACGGATTACAGTTATTCGGGTTTGATTTTAACCACGACGAAGGGTTCCGGGTCTTCCAATACTTTGGTGACCAAAGAGACCCGTGATGAAATGGGCAATGTCACTTCCAGTGAAGGGAAGTTTGGCAGTAGCTCAGCCTGGACTTACACCGTTACGCCAGATGGGCGAGTGTTAAAGGCCACTGGCCCAGACAGTAAAGCCAGTGAGTGGGAATACGACCTTCGCGGCAGGCAGATAAAGGATAAGTTGAAGGTGGATGGAGCGATTTGGGTGACCAATACGGACACCCTGTCCGTCGGTGGAGTTCGGACTCAACTCAAGGCCGATGATGGCGGGCTTAACTTGATTACAACCTTCTCTGTGGTTGGGGATGAAGCGTATCGTTACAGCGAAAATTTGGATTCGGACGATTTCGGATCAAGGAGTAAATGGGGTTACGGAAGTTATGGTCTACCGTGGGAAACGTTCAATGTGGACGATTCCGGCGCGTCTAAGGCTACTACCCTGACCTTAACGCTTGAGCGCGACACGATGGGTCGGGTGATTACGCGAAAACTCATGGGCGGTACTGAGATTGATTATATCTATGATGATTTTGGCCGGCAGACTGAAACCCACCAAGACATTGCGCACAGCAAGATCAGAAAAACGATTCGCACTTTGAAGGATTGGGGTGGGCTAGAGAAGGTAGAAGTTAAGGAGGGCGCGACTCTCCATGCTTCCACGATGAATTATTACGACCAGGCCAATCGCCGATATAAGACGCTTTCTGAAGATCCAGAAGATGTATTGGCGGACCGGACTGTGGAGCTCGAGCGCGACAAGAACGGTCGTGTCACAATTGAAACGGATGCCAGGGGAGAGGAATGGGAAACGCGTTGGTTTGCTGATGGCCGCGTGGATAGGCTGATCGGTCCAATAGGAAATGAGGTGCGCTATGAATACAACGATATTACTCGCACTACAACAATGACTTCGCATGAGAAGAACACGCTGGATTCGTCATTCACTGATTTTAAGACCGTTACGACTTATAGCTCTTCAGGGGCAACCTTAAGCGTGAAAGAAGAAGGGAGTGCTTCGGGCAACCAAACAACTTCATTCACATATTTTGAAGGGGGTAAAGTAAAAAGTGAAAGCTCTCCTTCTGGAGTAAAAATAACTAATTCCTACGACAAGCTAGGGCGAGTTAAATCGGTAATAGAGGAAATCGACGCAGTAACCACGGCAGTAACGAATTATTCATATACTTCGACAGGAAAGCCTAAGACGATCACTGACGCTAATTTTTCCGAAACGGCTTTTGTTTATAATTCCTTGGGGGGGTTGCTAACTACAGAATATACCGTAGAGGTTTCACCGACTAAGCTCTCAACAATAACCATGACATATGATGGCAAGGGCAGGCTCTTGACTGAAGAAGACGAAATGGGGACAGTGAAGACTTATGCATACGATCCCGAAGGCCTTATAGAGCGAGTTGATATTGACAAAGCATCTTCCGGTCTAACTGGGCCTGACCGCCTGGAATTCGATTATGATGTGATGGGTCGCATGACGAGCGCTAAGACACAGTCCTATTCAGGCGGTTCTTATTCAGACCTCACTACTGTAACCCGTGCCTATGACGGTTATGGCCAAATGAAGTCTGAAACCCAACACGGCAGCCGCACAATGACTTATCTCTACGACGGCGCCGGTACCGTTAAAGAGATTGGATTTCCTTCTGGAGGTCCGATTGTTGGTGTGAAGTACACGCTTGATGGTTTAGGTCGCGTGAGTGGTGTCGACCGCAAGCTTTCCACAGTAGTGGAGGGGATTTCGACATCCGTGTGGGAGGCGAGCGCGAGCTTTAAGTATGAAGGTCATCGAGAGATTAAGCGGACGCAGACAAAGTACGATTTGGACCGGACCCAGAGCTGGACGAGTTTTCGTAGGCCGAATGCGCTGCGCTATGAGAAGGATTCGAGCAATGCTTTGTTAACGGGGTTTGCGAACACATGGAATGCTGATAGCTACATCACTACGCGCCAAAGAACCCATGACAACGATGGAACCTATGATTGGGGTGAAGTTTACCGCTACGATGAAATGGGTCGCCTGACTAAGATGTGGTTGAACACGAGGAACCCAGCCAATTTTTCAACCACAGATCCAACGGGGTCAGATCATTATGATGATCTTGTGGAGTGGAATCTTGGCAAGGTTTATGAGCGCGAGGATGTGAAAACGACTCCGAAGGTAGGCTCTTCCGTTACCGCTGATTACACCAATAATGAGGGCTATCAGTACACGAACATTGAAAGCGTGCCCGTGAACCTGACTTGGGATGACAATGGTCAGCTTACGGATTGGGGCACGACGGATTATGCGTGGACGGCTCTTGGGCAGCTTGCGCAGGCGGATGTCATTGGTGAAACCGCACGAGACTACACCTATGATGCCTTTGGCAGGCGGGTAAGCACCAAGATTAGCTCCGCAGAAACCCAATTCTTGTATCATGGATGGCATATGATTGGTGAGTATGATCAAACCAACAGCAAATGGCTGTGGCAAGAAGTGCCAATGAATCGCGGCGAGGGGATGTTGGAACACATTGCTTTGGACACGAATGACGTTGATACGGATAGTAACACGACTGAGTATCGTCAGTATGCGGTGCACGAAGACTGGCAAAACTCGGTGTGGTCGTTGTCGGATACGTCTGGCGCGATCGTAGAACGTTACGAACAGGATGATCCTTTTGGTGCTAGTCATACGCTTGACAATAGCGACACTAATATCGGTAACTTTGCGTCAAATGTGTACCACTTGAAGCGGATGCATGGCGGAGTTACTGAAAAGGTGTCCGGGCTCTATGACTTTAGGAACAGATGGTACTCCCCNGMKAWGCNKGWGGWYKGNTGAGYYSKKRTCCGSYWSMKYRWWYTSMYMGNGARAMTYYGYWKCMRKSWMYKWYAAGTGGGCCTTTACACCTTACAGATACTTTTGGAAATTCGACAGACTATCCATGCCCCGGTAAGTGCCCAAATTTTGATGCCGCATTGGTTGCTTGTTCAGAAATGAGTAGTGAAGATCCTTGCTGGGCAGAATGCGAAGCCCTTTATGCTGAGATTGATAGTGAGGCGTTTCCTTCATGTGATTGGTATGCGAATAAATTACAATATGATTTTGATAGATCTTTGCCCAATTTCCCTGCGCGGAGAAGATCAACATTTAGCTGTAGTGGGTCGTTGAATACGAAAGTGGACAGCGATGTCCAGCAGCAAAGAAGTGCGTGCTTCGCCCACACTAAAAAATACAGTGGTGGCAGATTACCTGGAAATACAAGTTGGAATCACAAGGGTTGGTTGGGGGCACAGAAGAAGCTTTGTGCTTTGGGTAACTCTGTGGTGAGCTGTGTTAATCAGTCCAATTCTTCTGGAGCTTCTTCGGAGGTTATTTCTGAAGCAAACTCGGTTTCCGAAACCAACATGGTACAGTTCAATGACAATTAATTTCCCGAGGAAAATTCAATGATTTTTACCCAAGGAGCATTTGTGATCCGTCTGATGATGAGAGTGCGTCTGAAGCTTATTTCATTAAGCGTAAGTTGCTTAGTTGTTGTAGGTTGTTCCCACGATGATTTGACTTCAGAGGATTTTGTTCGGTTTGAGGCGTACCGGGGGGAGGTAGGTATTCCTGAATTGAAGGTAAAGGACTCTTCAAGTCTAAACCGTTCGAGCTTTTTGCAATCCCTCGAAGCTGTTTCGAGTAAGCCTTGTCGATTTAAGTACAAAGTTTTCTGGAATAACTCTGCAAGTTTGGCGCTTCAGTCAACAGGAAAAGCAAATGGTTCGGTAATTATCGGGGGAAATGATGCGTTTGCATCTATTTGGATGTCAGAGGATGTCGTTGAAGGAGATCCAGCCATGAGGGACGAGTGCTACTTTTTAGATGGCGAAATCCGGTATGTTGATCGAGAGTTTCTGGAAGAGAGAACGCTTTCTATTCAGGCGCTAGATTTGGATTTCACCGATCTTTTTTGGCCATCGAGTCTCCCAGTATTGCTTCCAAGCAAAGGTATCCACCCGATTGAGCAAATATTAGAGTTTGCGAAGAGTCGAGAGTTCGGCATTGAAGACGCTCTAGATAAGGTTATTATTAATTTTGCGGAGGTTCATGAACAATCCGAATCTGACGAAAAGGTGCTATTTGAATACACTGTTAGTTTCTCGAAAAATACTGGCAGTCTTTTGGGTGTTTCATGGCACAGAAACCAGGCTTTGATTTACAAGGTAGAAGTTGAAAATTTTGAACTGCTTAAGAATGTTGACAAAAGTGATTTTGTACTTAAGAGGGAAGCAAAAGATTATGTTATTTTCGATTATCGCTTGGAGGAGAAATAGGCGTGATCTGACTGGCCTGACCCCAAAGTTCGTACAGAATTAAGAATTAAATTGTTGAGAGGCTAGTAGCTCACCTTGAAGGTAGGAGAGTCTTCCGGCCGTGCTCGCCTCCGGTCATAAAGACGCGTCGTGCTGATATTCGCATGCCCCAACCACCCCTGGACGAATGCGATGTCCGCGGCATGCTCCAAAGCGTTAGTAGCAGCAGTTGCGCGCAGCGCATGCAAACACAACCCTTCAACTTCCACCTCAGCGAGAGCGGCGTAAGCCTTAATCATCTTGTAGAGGCCGTCACCTGTCATGGCTTCGTCGAGCGTTCCGGTGGTGTTGTTTTTTACGGGACGAAAGAGTGCACCTTTCTTTTCGTCGCCGTGGCCAGCCTCATCAAGGTAAGTTGAAATTGCTTCAAGCGCTGCAGGATGAACCGGCACGTATCGTGTTTTCGATCCTTTCCCGAACACTCGAAAGTGCATCACGCCGCGCCGTTCCTCCAGGCTGCCGACCGCGAGCAACGCCAACTCCGTCCTCCGGAGAGCGTGAAAGAGATAGGTGGCAATAATCGCTCGATCACGAATACCCTTCAAGGTAGACCCATCCGGAGCCTGAAGCAGCTTCCGAGCTTGCTTATCAGACAGAGCAGGAGTCTTGCCCTCATTGTTGTCGGCGGCTGGCCGCTTTACACCGGCCACGGGATTGCTTTCCACGGCGTTTTCATTGCATAGATAGTCGAAAAGCGACGAAATCGATGCTAGCTTGCGACGAATAGTCGCCGGAGCCAGTCCCAAGGCTTCAATTTGGCCTCTCCAGGCGATGATATGAGCCCGCGTCACCTGCCGGATCTCATCAGGAGCCTCAATGCCACAAAACGCAATAAACGCTTCCACGTCGCTCTGATAAGCGCGGCGAGTGTTGGGGTTGTCAATGTTGGCAAGCCACACCAGGATTGCCGGCACATCGGTCAGCCGATGAAACTGCTCGGCCGAGAGCAAGCGTCCAGAATCCAGCTGCGCGACATTTGTAGATTCTTGCAGCGTAGTAACTTCGGGTGATTTCGGTGACTCTTCCATGGCTCTCCTACCAGTGAGTTTACTATTGATAATGTATTTTATCAATAGTAAAAAAAGGGCGGATAGGGGGCTTAAGAGGAAAAGTCTTGATTCAAGATCCCCAATTCTAAAGAGCCTGCTGTTGGCCTGGAGCCTTCGTTTGTTCTTCCGCCTTCACAAGCCCTTCTTGAGGAGACTGACCGGGCATTCTCATCGACCGCAGTGTGGCGAAGCGGAACGAAGGTCTGTCTGCAACGGCTGGCTGGGCTTCCAGATTACCTAGGAATATTTATTAGTCAAAAGCACCAACTAGATTAGGGACGGTGGTCGAATACCCATAATGGGCTACGTTCACTCTTTCGATTTAAGAGTTGCCAGCACCGCCCCTAGTAGGACGAGGCTCATTATTGGACCACTTCGGCCAATGAACTTGTGAGTTGCAAAGACACGAGATCCACACCTTGAGTGTAGAGCGTTGCACCCATTGCTCCGCCTGGTATCGGCACCGTGATCGAAGCGCCTCCCATTGCATCGACGCTTAGAACAAACAGTGTCATGATTGGAAGTGACATGTCCACAACACCAAAGGGCGTCACTGTTGGTCCAGCACCAGTAAATGAGTAACCCAATACCACCGAACCTCCAGGACTAGCTCCTCTGATGGAGAACGTCGCCAACTGGCCGGCAATCAAACTGTCAATTGAATAAATGGGTCGGGTCTCAACAACGACAATATTTGCGGGATTCGTCAGGTTGGGAAAATCTGGAAGCTCCTCTCCGATTGGCACTTCTAGGCTTGGGATCTCACACTCAACGCCCCCCTGTTCTCGACGAACGATGACGACCCGAGTGCCCTTAATTACGGTGCCATCCCATGGACCGTTTGGCGCAGAAAATATGGCCTCGTATTTTGCATCTTGCGGCAAACTAAAGGAAGTATCGGCGGCTACAACAACTGCCTTCATTCCGGGGCTAGTAATGATAGGTCCTGCCTGAGGGGGGGTGTAATTAGTTGCATCGGAAACAATCAGGTTGCCACTTATACCACTCGTTAATGAGGTCCACGTACCATTAACAAAAGTCCAACTTTGCGGAACTTCAAAAAGAATCGGATCCTCTATGACGATAAGTACTAGACCTGCACAATTTGTTTGGTATGTGAATACACCGCAGCCTGGTGCATTGTACGTAAACGTTCCTGGGCCGTTAACAATATCGTAGTATGTCGGGTTCGTCGCTTGCACCTTACCCTTGAAGATGACAACATCAGTGAAGACATCGTTAAGTGCTTCAGCATCTCCACTACCATTGCAACTAAAGAAGAAAACAAGCATGAAAGGCGCAAAGAACACAGCGGTAAACCATCGCTTTGTCATGGCCAATTGGTGTGGGGTACTTGACATTTTCTTGTTTGTGTGATGAATGAATGGTACAGAAGCACTATGCTAACCTCGCGATTAAGAGGATGTTTCAATATAATTATCAACGCGGATAAGCTGATCGATACGCGCGTAACGGTTAGGCTTTTCAAAGATATTGCAAAAAATGATGGACTATATATTTGTTAGGGAAGCTCTGATTAAAGCCCCGAATCCAGCAAGCATCCTGAGATTCAAGGCATGCCTCTCCCGCCAGGAGCACAAGCCGCGCGACTTTAATGCTTTTGCATTCCCACACTTCCGCCTGGACACATTGCCCCTATGTTTGCTGCAAAAGCTTCCTTCGTGACATTTAGAGATTCACTAATTCGAAGGCCACCATCATGCGATGCTCATTCTTCGCAAGGCCTCGGTAGCGGACTTTGGTAAATCCAAAGACCCTTTTCAAAATCAGGAATGGATGCTCCACTCGCGCACGGATCTGCGATTTCTTTGTGTTCCTTGCACGCGCCTCGTCCGTTAACGGGCGATTTCGATAGCATCTCTCCGCCGTCAAATCTTCCGCATAAAGAGCCTCTTTTGCTCCAGGGTCCGAGAGATTAAACCAGTGCTGCAAGAAATAAATGCGCAGCATGCGCTCAATCCCAATCGGTGGCCGGCCGCCTTGCCCTTTGGGGTAGCAAGGCTTTACAGCCTTGAACAATCGCTTCCATGGAACGATCTGGTCCATCTCATCAAGAAACTTTTCACGATGAGTCGGTTTGCGGTACCGCTCGAATCCCTCTTCTGCGAATGTCGTCTGGCGCATGAAGAAATTCTACGGGCACCAGACATGAAATGGAATTCTTGGGAGCTAAATCAGAGCTTCCCTAGTATGGGGTAATCTGAAAGTGGCAGATGGGAAACAAAGCGATCGTCGACCCCAATCGTAGCACTGTGAATCCCAATAGGTTACGGAGCAATTTATTTCTGGGCTACTGGATGACGGTACTGACTACCTCAGAGGTGGTGTGGTATTGCACAGCTTGAAACCAAATTGGGGTGCCAGACAACATGGGCGGAACGTGGGCGGAAATGGCAAGGCTACCCTTCAGATCAGAAAGGAAGGGGCCTGCGAATATAGTAGGGTTCGTCAAATCCATAGTGACCCCCAGGCGTGCGACGTAAAAGGATCCAGGCCCCTGCAGGCTAGAGGCAATCCAAGTATCTGCCTCAGCCCGGCCCCGCGAAAGATCAATGTCCACGAACTGGCCACCAACGGGAAGGGGAGGGTCCAGGACGATCTTTGCATTGGGCTCGATGATGGCAATATCCCCAAATCCGTTCGTGAATGTGGACAGGGGACGAAGGGCGCTGGAGGTTTGGCTGACCAACGCAAGCTTGTAGGGGCCGCCTTGGCGCACGGAATAGTCCTTGCCAAAAAGAAGGCCTTCAGAGTCAAAGCTAAATGTACCCAAGCTATCGTAATCACGAATGCGCAGCCTACTGCCGCTGACCAGATCCATGGTGTAAAGAGAGCTATTGAATAAGGGCCATTGGCTGTTCTCACGCGTGCAATAGAGTTCCAGGCTGACTGGATCAAAGTCCAAGCCACTAAACGGGATTTGGACACCGAGGGAAGCCACATGAGTAACCATGGCAGTGAATTTGTCGATCTCCCAGAGTGAACCACCATAGAAGTCCGTTCCGTACATAACTCCAGTTACGGGATGAACCGCGATACTACTGATCTCCTGCGAGAGATCTCCAATGGTCTGAATTGCACCCGTGTTTATGTCGATGGCCGACAAGGTGTATCGGGTCTGGAAGCTGTTACCCTCGACCGCGTAGAGCCGGTCAAGCGTCCTGTCATAGGTCACAGAGTATTTCCAGGCGCCTCCCAAATTGAAGCCAGGCTGGAAGGCCCCATTCGATCCCATATATTGCAAGGTGTTTTGCCAATTGATAATCGGCTCGTGTCCTTTTTGAATTTGAGCGGAAAGCTTAGGGCAGCAGAAAAGGGCCACCACTAGGGTGATATAGGTAAGAAGTTTCATTGAAGTGCTCCTGAGGCAGTTTTAATCGGCGCTAGCAAAAAGAAATGCATTCATGAGATGGTTGGTTTTGAATACGGCTTACGCACACATTTACTAATGATGTCTTGCGACCAATCATGCACCATTTTTTGACTTTTTCTTCGAGCTACCATATTCGCTCCCCCTCCACTCAAGTGGCTCACAATCGCTAGAGAGATTAAATCCTTGGATGTAAAGGTGTTTTATCAATAGTAATTGCYAGGCGTCAGAAAACTCTTTCTGGGCTCCTCGGAAGCGTTTGGGCTTCATTCGAGGATTGGATGGGGTTTGCGCGATTTTCACTGGCTTCTTACCGCCGCTACATAGGCGATTGAGCGTCGCCTAGCAAGAAGGTGAATATCTGGTTACTGGGAGTCGTTGGGGCACCTTGAGGGAATCCAAACTGTCCGTGACAGTTAACACAGCTTTGAGGCTGATCGGTTGAAGTGGATTGATTTGTGTTGGCCGGTACAATTTGTTCGTACGTCTCCATCGTCACATTGGCCATACGGTCTGTGTTGGAGAACGCATTCGGGTTGTGAGGAACCGGAGTTGCGCCGATTGCATTCTTGTCGACGGGATTTTGCACTTCAATCATTTGGTAGTACTTCCAAACGGAGTCCTTAAGAAGCCCCTGGTAGCTCGCGTTGGCGAGCGCTACATCGCCAGGAATGGGGAAGACCCGACTGACGTTGACCGGCGTCGGATTCACTGGCAAGGGTTGTCCTATCACAATCTTCGGCGGCATGTACGAATAGCCGCCGTCACCGGGCTCCGGGAGAGTCGAGGAATAGAATGAAGCGCTGTGGCCTAACTCGCCGAGGTTGTCCACTTGCTCAAAGGTTGCCCAAAACCATGTTGATCCGGTCATGGGAGTCAATCGAAGAATGTGGAGACCAACAAGGCCCAGGGTGTAGGGCCCCTCGGTTTGCTTGTCGGGTGTCATGACATACGCCTCTTGAGTGTAGTAGCGCGAATTGTCGTCTTCAGAAGTGAGAATCCTCCAACTCGCTTTGACCTCCAACGCACCTTGTTGAGCCCAATCGGGTAACTCGATAGCTTGCTTCGTCGATGGGTCGATGATGTCCTTCCCGGTTTTTGGGAACGGGACGAAGCTCGAAGGATTTGTCATGAAAGCCTCCTTCTGCATATTGGCGTCGTAGTACTTATTCAATTCGACGTAGGTGAACTCGGCTTCGTTCATTCGTATCTCGAAGAGAACGTAGTTCTTCCGAGTGTCGATCAGCGGGGCATCGCTGAAGGCTTCATTAAACTCGCCATCTAGATCAGGATTCTTCTTGCTCNATCCGTTGAGCACAGGAAGCCCATTCAAGGTGATTGTTTCGTTGGTTGGTGAAGCCCATGTCCCTGGGTCTGCGGCAAGTGGTTGAAACAGCTGCTCCTTTGCTAAATAGGTGGACCAGACGGTAGGACCAATTTTAAAGTCTGTAATTGAAACGGTCTCGTCAGGTTGGCCCGCTAGGCCGGTTGAGTTGGCGGGCCAGGAGAGCGCGATAAAGGTTTCCCAACCCAGCTCTAGCCAATCATTTCGACTCGGGTTGTATGAGTTTGAAACGTCGACGGGCACCTGCCAACCGTTAGAGGGAATAGTGACCGGGCCGAAGACATGAATCGAATTGTCTTCGCGAGTTGAAGTGCAACTCAGAATCCCAATAGCAACAACTAGACTAAGTACAGACAGGCCACATCCTCGTAAATAGCGCGCACTAACCTTTGATTGGATTTTCGCCCGTTGATCGCGAAAAAAAGGTGTGGGTCGTGATTTTAACTGCACTAAATTTACCATTTCAGTATCTCCTGGATCAAGTGAAGGAACTGCGGCACCGCTTTTCAATGTATGCCACTTAGGATGTCGTTAACGCTTGAGAACTACGCGTTACTTCCAATATATAGTTGCCGCCAAGGTGGTTTTTCCCGTAGAATTTTTGACAAAAAAATAATCAGCTGAGAATTCATGGTCACCTTGAGGGAGGCTTCGAGCACTAGACGAAAAAAAACGGCTCGCGTTAAGAGTCACAATGCAATTCTGGCAACCCTCCTCCTACGCCTCTCCCCGCTCAAGTGGCACGCAGCCTCAGGAGAGCGATTATTTCTCGATGATAATGTGTTTTTTCGATAGAAAGGAACATGTAAAGAACCCTAAATCAACCCAGCAACCAAAAGCCCGCGTTCGAATTTCGACTCCTGCGCGATCTCCCAGCCGGTGCGTTCTTGTAACGCAAGCACCATGGCCTTGAGTTCCTCCACGGGGCCATTTTGGTATTCCAGTTCGGCTTCAAAACCCTCAATGGTTTTGTCTTTGCCTTCCCAGCGGATGATGTCCATGCTGGCTTCAATCCATAAACTGGATTCGGTAGCTACGTAGAATTGCATACGCTCTTGACGCAACTGGAACAGCAGCCACAAAGTTTTGTCGCCGACTAGTGGTTTCACTCGTCCTTCCAAAGTCTCATCGTCAAAGGACCAATCGGCTGTACCTTCCCAATCGACTTCTTCCTCGTATTCTTCACGATGCGCAATCCCATCGACAGGAGCCACCAAGGATTTCAAAGTCAGAAACTTCTTCGTTCCTTGATCGCGCAAACGCAACGCCCACTCGGCGCGACCAGCCCTTCGTATGCCTGGACCGCGAAAGCCCAGAGGGCTTGACCCGGCCTCCGCTATTCACACCGAAACTGGCCTGCTAGTCCTGCTGTCAGCGGCTAGATAACAGCGTAATAAAGACGTGATAAATGACATTTATCGTGCTATGCTTNGAGGGTGTTTAAGCCCAATTTCCAGATAACAGCTGCGATAAGCAAGGATCTAATGCAGATCGAGGCCGTTCGCCAGTCTGTAATGGGTTTGCCTTTTGATGTGGTAATGCTGCGAAGCTTACGCCAAACGGCAAAGCTTCTAACGACTCATTTCTCTACCCAAATCGAGGGGAATCGACTTTCTCAAGCCCAGGTGGCTGAAGCTGTTGCAGGAGCTCGATTCCCTGGCCGCGAGCGCGATGAAGTAGAGGTCCGCAACTACTACCAAGCCCTGGAAGAAGTAGAGCGACTTGCAGATGTAGCCGGGGCAATCCCAGAGTCGACCGTTCAAAAGATCCATGGCCTCGCCTTTCACGGCAAGTCATCCTCCACGCCCTATCGCGATGGGCAAAATGTGATTCGTGATGGTGGTTCCGGAGGAATCGTATATATGCCCCCTGAAGCGCCAGATGTACCTGAGCTTATGGCCGACCTTATGGCTTGGATGAATGAAAACTTAGAGACTCGGGATTTACCTTCACCAATCATTGCTGGTCTGGCCCATTATCAATTTGCCACCGTGCATCCGTACTTCGATGGAAACGGCCGCACGGCGCGGCTTTTAACCACCCTGATCCTTCATAAAAGCGGTTACGGTCTGAAAGGCATTTATAGCCTGGAAGAGCACTATGCACGAAATCTAGGCGCGTACTATGACGCCCTTGCCGTCGGTGATTCTCAGAACTACTACATGGGCCGCATGGAGGCCGACGTAACGGGCTTCCTGGGGTATTTCTGCCAAGGTATGGCTGAGGCATTTACGGCCGTACAGGTTCAGGCCTTGGACGCGGCTAATCGGGGTGCTAAAGATCTAAGCTTTCTGTTGCGTCAACTCGACCCACGGCAAAGGCGGGTGTTGGAGCTGTTCAAAGGTCAAGGCACTGCGACGACGGTCGAGCTGGCCAATCATTTGGGACTTAGCCCTCGTACGGTCGTGACTCTTTGTCGAGCCTGGGTGGAGGAGGGATTCTTGACCTTGCACGACCCATCACGAAAGAACCGTTCTTTTCGGCTCGCGGCAGCAATTGAAGAAGGGCTTTAGCAGGATTACCGGTCAACCCTAAATCAACCCAGCAACCAAAAGCCCGCGCTCGAACTTTGATTCCTGCGCGATCTCCCAGCCGGTGCGTTCCTGTAACGCAAGCGCCATGGCTTTGAGTTCCTCCACGGGGCCATTTTGGTATTCCAACTCGGCTTCAAAACCCTCAATGGTTTTGTCTTTGCCTTCCCAGCGGATGATGTCCATGCTGGCTTCAATCCACAAACTGGATTCGGTAGCTACATTAAATTGCATACGTTCTTGACGCAACTGGAACAGCAACCACAAAGTTTTTTCGCCGACCAGTGGCTTCACTCGCCCTTCCAAAGTCTCATCGTCAAAGGACCAATCGGCGGTACCTTCCCAATCGACTTCCTCTTCGTATTCTTCACGGTGCGCGATGCCATCCACTGGAGCCACCAAGGATTTCAAAGTCAGAAATTTCTTTGCGCCTTGATCGCGCAAACGCAACGCCCACCCTGCACGGAACACATCTAAATCGGGCGTGTCCAAATAATGATCCAGCGCCACCACGCGTTCCGGTTCGGTGGTCAAAAAGCCAAGCGCGCGTAAGTGCTCAGGTAGTTTCAACAACTCCTCAGCACTCGGCGCGACCAGTTTGGCCTCGATTTCGGAGCGCTCAGGAGTCACCGCACAGCGATGCCTTCATGAAATCCTTGTTCATCTCGGAGATGAAGTTCACAGGGATATCTTTCGGACATACAGCTTCACACTCGTAGTGGTTGGAGCAGGCACCGAAGCCTTCTGCATCCATTTGTGCAACCATTTCGCGCGCGCGTTTGGCGCGTTCCGGTTGACCTTGCGGCACATGCGCCAAGTGACCAATCTTCGCCGCCACAAACAACATGGCAGAACCGTTAGGACAACTCGCAACACAAGCACCACATCCGATACATGCGGCAGCATCCATGGACAGGTCGCTCGAGTGCTTTGCAATCGGCAGGTTGTTGGCATCTTGCGCCGCACCAGCGTTAATGGAAATAAATCCACCCGACTGAATAATGCGGTCAAAGGAAGAGCGGTCGACCACCAAGTCGCGCACCACTGGGAACGCGACCGAACGCCACGGCTCAATGTGGATGGCGTCGCCATCTTTGAAACTGCGCATGTGCAATTGACAGGTGGTGGTGCCGCCATCGGGGCCGTGCGCCACACCGTTAATCATCAACGAGCAAGTACCGCAAATGCCTTCGCGACAATCATGATCGAATGCAATCGGCTCTTTGCCTTGCACGATGAGTTGCTCATTCAGCATGTCGAGCATTTCGAGGAAGGACATGTCTTCTGACACGCCATCGACCTCGTAAGGCTCCATACCACCAGAGGAAGTTGCGTTCTTTTGACGCCAAACGTGGAGAGAGATTTTCATTTGCTGCTCCTTTACTTGTAACTACGGGTGGTCAGTTCGACGTTTTCGAATCCCAAGATTTCTTTCGACATCTCCGGAGCTTTTCCTTCGCCCATGTATTCCCAAACTGCGGCATAAGCGAACTCGTCATCGCGACGCAACGCTTCTCCGTCTTCGGTTTGATGCTCTTCGCGGAAGTGACCGCCGCAAGATTCTTCGCGGGTCAGTGCATCGTGGCACATGATCTCGCCGAACTCGAGGAAATCGGCAACCCGTGCGGCCTTTTCCAGTTCCGGGTTGAAGCTAGTAGCGTCTCCGGGAATACGCACGTTGTTCCAGAACTCTTCGCGCAGTTTTGGAATCTCGCGTAATGCTTTTTCCAGACCTTCGCGGKTCCGGCCCATGCCACAGTTGTCCCACATGATGAGACCAAGTTCTTTGTGGAAGGAATCTACCGAACGTTCACCTTGGACCGCCATCAAGCGATCCAAACGATCCTGCACTTCTTTTTCGACTTCATCGAAGGCAGGGTGCTCAGTGGTGACCTTTCCTTCCGCAGCCAAGCTGCCATGCTCCGCGAGATAGTTACCCACGGTGTAAGGCGCGACAAAGTAACCGTCGGCCAGGCCCTGCATGAGCGCCGAAGCACCCAAACGGTTGGCGCCGTGGTCGGAGAAGTTGGCTTCACCGAGCGCGAACAAACCAGGGACTGTGGTCTGCAAGTTGTAATCCACCCAAAGACCACCCATGGTGTAGTGCACTGCTGGGTAAATCCGCATGGGAGTTTTGTACGGGTTCTCGGCAGTGATCTTCTCGTACATCTGGAAGAGGTTGCCGTAACGCGCACGCACCGTGTCTTCGCCGAGTCGGCTGATGGCATCGGAGAAGTCGAGGTACACCGCCAACTTGGTGGAGCCTACGCCAAAGCCAGCATCGCAACGTTCCTTGGCGGCGCGGGAAGCGACATCGCGYGGAACYAGGTTGCCGAAGCTTGGRTAACGGCGCTCYARGTAGTAGTCGCGCTCGTCTTCYGGAATGTCGCGCGGTGCACGATCATCGCCAGCTTTCTTWGGMACCCAAACGCGGCCATCGTTRCGCAACGAYTCSGACATGAGRGTGAGYTTCGACTGATGCTCYGAAGAAACCGGAATGCAAGTCGGGTGAATCTGCGTGAAGCAAGGATTCGCRAAACCAGCGCCACGCTTRAAYGCGCGCAATGCAGCGGTCACGTTRGARCCCATKGCGTTGGTCGAYAAGTAAAACACGTTGCCRTARCCACCGCTRCARATCARRACMGCATCGGCMGCATGACGACGAATYTCGCCGCTGACCAAGTCACGCACGATGAYGCCCTTTGCGTGGCCATCGACCTTCACAATGTCGAGCATTTCGGTGCGCACATGCATGYTCACCGTGCCYTTCGCCACTTGACGYTGCAAGGATTGGTAAGCACCAATCAACAACTGCTGTCCGGTTTGGCCRCGYGCGTAAAAAGTACGACTRACCTGSGCGCCACCAAAGGAGCGGTTRTCGAGCATGCCGCCGTATTCRCGTGCAAACGGAACACCYTGCGCAACACAYTGATCAATGATGCTGTTSGMAACMTCKGCCAARCGATAAACRTTGGCCTCRCGSGARCGRTARTCRCCACCCTTAATCGTGTCGTAAAACAAACGACGCACCGAGTCGCCATCGTTCGGGTAATTTTTCGCAGCGTTAATGCCACCTTGCGCAGCGATCGAGTGCGCACGACGCGAGGAATCTTGGAAACAGAAACAGTCGACGTTGTAACCAAGCTCGCCGAGCGAAGATGCTGCTGCACCACCCGCAAGTCCGGAGCCAATCACAATGATGCGGAATTTTCGCTTGTTCGCCGGGTTCACCAACTTCATGTGGAAGCGGTGTTCCGTCCATTTATCAGCGAGTGGACCTTCAGGGATTTTGGAATCGAGCTGGAATGCCATGTTCGTTTCCTCCTAAGAAATGAGGCCGGAGATTGCGGCGAGGGGCATCGACACGTTGCMGACGAAAATAAAGGCTGCAAACACAGGACCAATCTTGTCGATGGTYTTTGCRTTGGAAGCTTTGCGAATGCCGAGKGTTTGCATGAGTGAACTTACGCCGTGRCTTAGGTGCATGCAAAGAATCATCATGCCYAARATGTAAATCGCAGTGGTTGGCATGTGTTGAAATCCAACCACAACCATGGAGTAAACATCTTTGTGGCCATCYTCSGTTTCAAATCCMGTGGAKCCSGCSAGGTCGATGGCGCCCACGGTGAAGTGRAGAATGTGAAACACAATGAAAACCACGAGYARMAGGCCGGACACCAACATGGTGCGCGCGGCGAAACTAGTCGCGAGATCTTTRCGTTGCTGATAATCMAYCGGKCGCGCCGCTTTCGACATTTTCACCACCTTCARGGCGGCGAAAACATGCAAAAGCAGAATCGCGAGCAGGCCAATGCGAATCACCCAGAGCAACGGCCCTAGGTTGTGCAGCGTCTCTGCGTATTGGTTCAGCTTTTCGGGGCCCAGGAAAACCTGTAGGTTTCCGAGCATGTGGCCGACGACGAACAGGGTCAGGAGGATTCCTGTGACCGCCATCAGCACCTTCGCCCCGATCGAGGACTTGAGGGTTTTACCTAAGCTCATTTTCGGGCGGATGATAACACTTCCTCCCCCTTATAGGCTCGCCCAACTTATGGCCACCGGCTGCTAATCTAGGCGCATGACGTCCTCCATTCCGCGCGCCACCTTCGTGGTTAATGCCCATGCGGCGGGTGGGCGTTGCGGAAAACGTTGGGCGGCCTGCGAACCGCTCATGCGCCAGGCCTTTCCGACCGGCGAGATTCAGTTCACCCAAGGCGTGGGCGATGGCACCCGGATAGCTCGCGAGGCCGTTTTACGCGGGCAAAAGCTCATTGTCGCGGTCGGTGGCGATGGCACCCTCTTC
The DNA here is from genome assembly GCA_002746235.1 of Planctomycetota bacterium. Taxonomy (GTDB): domain Bacteria; phylum Planctomycetota; class UBA1135; order UBA1135; family UBA1135. The sequence goes on along the minus strand of NVWJ01000004.1, from coordinate 42,537 downwards.
GAAGTAGTCAACGGCATGCTTTCGGCCGGTAGTTCCGCAGTCCTCGGCATCTGGCCCGCCGGAAGTGGCGCGGATTTCGCGCGTGGGCAGCACATTCCTGACCAAGTCGATGCGATTTGTGAGCTCATCAGCACCGGCACTCCGCGTTTCGTGGATGTTGGGCACATTCAATGTGTCGATTCCGATGGTGTTGCCGTGGAAAAGTACTTCCTCAACGCCGCAGATTTCGGGATTGGCGCCAAAGTGGTGGAGCGGCTGCAGAAACGCTCGCGACTGTTGCCCGGAAGGTCCTCCTATCTATGGCAAACCCTGCGCACCTTGGTCACTTTCAAGAACCCCAAGGTTTCCATGGAGATCGATGGGGCGGCGTTAGACCCCAAGATCATCATCACGGTAGTGGTGGCCAACAGTCGCTATTTTGGCGGCGGTATGTGCATTGCGCCCGCTGCGAAAATCGACGATGGACTCCTTAACCTAGTGCAGGTAGGTGACTTAGGTAGAATCGAAGCAATGCGCCGACTGCAGGAAACCTTCGGCGGCCAGCCTATCGATCACCCCGATGTGCACTACTCCACATGTAGAATCATCCATGCGGCGTCTGCCTCGCGCGTACCCATAGAGGCCGACGGCGAGCTGGTTGGATTCCTGCCGGCCAGTTTCGAAGTCATCCCCCAATCCCTAAAAATCCTACTCCCATGAAACCATCTAAAGAAAACCTCCACCTCTATGAAGAATGCCTTTTGCTTGCGTTGAAAGATGAGGAGGGGACCAAAGATCCCTATGTGAACTTGCCGATCAGTTTGGGGGGTGCGTTGTTGGCCGATTTGCTTTTGCTCGGCAAAGTGGAAGTGGAGAAGGTGAAGAAGCAGTCCTTTTTGAAGTTGGTGGACCCAAGTGAAACCGGCGATCCGCTTTTGGATGAATGCACGCTGAAGTTACACGATGCCAAGCGTCGTGCAACCTTGGGGACTTGGGTGCAACGTTTTGGCGCGTTGCGAAATCTCAAGCATCGTGCGGCGGAACAATTGGTTGCTCGCGGAATTTTGAAAGCGCAAGAAGATACGGTGCTGTTGATTTTCAAGCGCAAGATTTATCCTGAGTTGGATGGTCGTGTGGAAAAGGAAATCGTTGCTCGGTTGAAGAAAGCGATTTTCACTCGTGTCTCAGAGATTGATCCGCGCACCGTGGTGTTGGTCTCGCTTGCGGATAAAACCGGATTGTTGCGCGCCACCTTCGATAAGAAAAAGCTGAAGGAGCAAAAGAAACGCATCGAACAAATTGCGAAAGGAGAATTGATTGGTGCCGCAACCCAAGATGCTATTAACGCCGCAATGGCTGCAGTATTGGCTGCGTCGATGGTTCCAATATTGGTGACGACGACAATTACAAGTTAAGCGACCTCCCGACAAGAATTGCCTCGGGGTTGGCAGCTGCTATAAGAGCAGTCGCCAACCCCGAGATCTTTTATTGCGCGCGCTTAGTGTCCGCCGATCGGATTGACGAAGACGAAGTTGTTAATGGCCGCAGCGATTACACCCAAAATCGAAACTCCTGCAATGATTCCAGATGCCACGGGCACCAAGTMGTCATCGGAAKATTTCTTATTGCGCTTGGTCCAAACATGCGCGATGCCAGCACCAATCAACATGGAAAGCGGGTATTGGAAYGGGAGAATGAATCCGAGCCCAACTCCAGTCGCCGAKGGCAACCACTTATGCATGYCYTTAGGGGTGAACTTTTCGGMTARGACCATAAGCGCRCCAATGCCRAGYCCRACRAAGATGGCGCYTTGGTGCATGCTGTGCATATGCTCAATGCCGTCCGCGAAAACATCGGCCACGGCTTTCCATGCGACRGCWGCAGGTGCTGGGAATTCTGGAGCRACYACGCCATCACCAAGAAGTTTGGTTGCRTCKGGCACTAACAACTTAAAGCCGAACACSGTTGCSAGCGTTCCGGTGAAGATACCCGCGAACTGAGCTATGAACTGACGCCGTGGGTTTGCKCCGAGTAAGTAGCCAGACTTCARGTCGTTYARCAAGTCAGCGCTAGAGCTTGCAGCTCCAGCGGTAATACCTGCAGTCATTAAGTTGGAAGTCGCGAAGGTTGGGCTGTTCGTGGGGAGCAACACGCCATAAGTGAGTTGCATGATTTTCCCCATGGCTCCAGTTGGCGTGATATCGGATTCGCCCGTTGCGCGACATGCGACCAAGGCCAGTACGAAAGTCAGGACAACTGCGAGTGCTCCGTAGTGATAAGGAACACCAAATTCCAAACCGGCAACAGCGACCACGCCGGCGCCTGAAAGAAGCATTCCCCAGAGGAACCAAGAGTTCGGCACTTCCACTTCTGCAGCACGTACGTCGACGGCGCTTTGTTCGCCACCACCACCAAGACCTTTGAATGCACGTCCAATGGTTTTCCACTGGAAGGCAAAGGCGATTAGGCCAGAKGCGACCATCATGGGAGCRCCAAGCCAAAGGCCGATCTCCTTCCACGCTTTGCCTGGTTTACTTACCGCGGCAAAATCAACGCCGTCGATGTTAGGCGACATGACAAGCTGCGCTTCCGGCCCAATGATGTAGGCCAAGGACAACGCACTGATGGTCATCCAGATGGCAACGCGCAAACCGACAAGAGCTCCGGCTGCAATCATCACTGGGTTGTGATCCATGACGATGGTCCAGTCGGAAGGCTTGGCRTCGACCACGGCTCCGTCGGCATCGACYTTRGTGCCGCGACCGGGGATCCAATCGAAGAGCTTCGAGGAACCAGGGAGGATAGTCCGGTAGTAAGTGAGTTCGGCAGTGGTTCTTGCTTTATCAACCAAGAAGTGSGCATCGATAAACAACGGCACCGAAGCSCCAACCARTCCCGACCACAAAAGCGCTTTTGCTTTMCGCGCCGCTTCTTTGCCGTCGGCGTAAAGAGATTGAAGCGTGCTTGCAGCAGCAAGTCCCGAAGGAAACTTCAACTTCTCTTGGTTGATCATGTTGCGYTTCATTGGAATCGCAAGCACTACRCCAAGGATGGCAAGGAAGAAGGTCCAYGCGATGAGCACTCCATAGGAAAGGTGCTCGCCTTGTGGATTATCTTCGGTGGCCGAGATCATCAGCAAAGCTGCAATCGCAGAGACAAAAGTGCCGCCGGTGGAATAACCTGCTGCCGATGCCGTCGACTGCATGCAGTTATTCTCCAGAATAGTCATCTGCGTTTTGGCAACACCCATGGACATGAGCATCTGCCATATTGAATACGACATGATGCACGCCGTAATCGCAACACCTAAGTGCCACCCCGTCTTCAACCCGATGTAAAGGTTGGTGAATGCAAGTAGGAATCCAAGCAGCGAGCCCATAAGCACCGCACGAATAGTTAACTGCGGCGAATCATCACCGCGGTACGCCCGTTCATACCACTCCTCCTCATCCATTTCGGCGACTTCGGATGGTGGGATATCGAGCGGCGCGCATGCTGCCACCTCTTCCGGAGTACTCGGTGCTTTTTGGAAAAGTGCCATGATTCGTTTAGTCCTCGCGTCCGTTATCGACTGGAGTTTCCGGAGGTCCCATGGTTAGGGAGAGCAGGAACAATAATGTAAAGATGACTGCTTGCACGATTACGGCGAGGATTTCCATGATGCCCATTCCAGTGCCATGAAGATGCCAAGATCCCCACCAGAAGGCCAGCGCGATAGGTGCCAAAGCCATCGAAACATAGTTATGCCCCTTCAGGTTAAAACCATGGTTTGGGTTTGCTTTCGCACTCATCACGGTTTTGTTGTAAAAGAAGATCCCGATCATGGAGGCCACTCCAATCAAGGCGAAGACGTTCCACATGGCTTGTGGAGAATAAAGATCCCACAGCAGGTCACGTGTTTGCCAAGGATCGACGCCAACGGTTTCTTCAAAGAATGGCAGCACATCTGCTTTAGGCAAGGCATCGACGGTGGCTGCAGAAAGTCCCTGCTCTTCAACCAGGTAACGTTTGGCAAGAATCGTTTTGTCTCCACCCTTTTGGTACATGATGCCGGCAATAATGGATCCAACGGACCATCCAATTCCCACAGTGAAGTTCACGTACCCCATGTAAAGGCCCTCTTTCCCTGGAGGAGCAATGCCCGCTAAATAGCGCATCTTGGTTGGGCTGGCAGTCATCTCGCCAAAGGAGAAAACACCAATTGCGGCCAGGGTCCACCACCCATCGGCGGAAACACTGAAAGCAAAAATCGCAACCGCAGAAACTCCAATACCGAGAATAATGGCACTTAAGGATCTCACCTTTCCTGTGAGGCGTCCCACAAAATAAGCGAATGGAATGATTAGCATTGCGTTGAAGTTAATCATCCATGCCTGAGTTAAGTTGCCGTCATTCACGGTTGGGATTCGAATGACGGGGGCATTGAAGACCCAGTGCAGGAGGCCCAAGATGGCCAAGCCAATCCCCCATGGAAGAAGGTTCCTTGACGAGACCTTTCTGCCGCTCAGAGCCTTCTTGCCTAAAACAAAAAGGCCAATGAGAAAGGTGAGCCCGGCGGCCATCAGGAAGGTAGGTTTTCCACCAATAGCGCTGTCAATAGAAGCAGCGGATTCTCTGGAATCCACCCAATCGTCAATGAAGTTAGGGAGAATGTCGAAGAGCTGATAGAACATCAGCCAGAAACCGGCAAATGCAATCGTAAAGAAGAACAGGCGCGGCTCTAGAAGACCTTTGAAGGCGTTAATTAAAACGCGGAACGTTCCTTGGTCGTTTGCGTCGCCATGATGCTCAGGCTCCTTAAAGAGAAACAATGGGATAAAGTTCAGGCAGATGGCGGCCGTGTTAATTAAGAAAACAATGCGCCAAGGCATGGCTTCCATATATCCAGCAGTAATCGGCCCAAGGAAACCTCCCACATTCACCATGGCATAAAAGAGTGCCCACCCTACCGCTTCCTTGCCTCTAGGCATTTGGTGAGCGATGAGACCCTGAAGTCCAGGCTTAAACACAGCAGTACCAGTAGCGAGGAACATGGCTCCGATAAAGAACAGAAAATACGTGTTGTCTACACCCGCAGTTCGTGCGTCCCTCAAAGGCATTCCGGCCATCCATTCTGCTAATAGAATGCAGTAGCCCATGAGCAGATAGCCCACAATCTTTAGCACTGTGGCGACTGCAATATTGGCCTTGTACCCAAAGCGGTCGGCGAATCCTCCCGTGAAGATCGGAACAAAACTCTGCACCAAAGCCCAGACTGCGTAAACAGTACCCTTTTGGATGTGGGTAAATTCAGGTCCTCCAAGTTCAATGGCCTTAACCATGAGGACGGGAAGGACCACTCGCACTCCGTAGTAAGCGAATCTTTCGATAAGCTCCATGACGTTGGCAATCCAAAAGATTTTGCCAAATCCGGTAGGGCGAGAGGGTGGAGATGTTGCAGGCGCTGCGTCGTCGCTCATGGCCAACAACCCTAGCAGGGCGGCGATTCTCCGTGGAGCCGATTAAGGATAGGTGTTCGGCTGGAATCACCTGGTTAGAATCTCGCCATGGTCGAGCCGAACTCTCCCTCTCCCTCTACTTCCATGAAATCCTTCGTGGTCGCGTGCTTCGCTGGTCTTACTGTTGGGGCCTTGGTCCACACCTTGGCGTACCCTTTGCGCCCCGGCTTTGCGCTGTTCGACCTGAAGTTCCTCATGATTTACTTGGGCGATGTCTTCGCCCTGGTCGGATTCGGCGTGCTTGGTTTTCTTTCCGCGCGCTGGCGTAAACGCTCCATGGATTCTGTCGGTTGGATGACCGGCTTAGGCGTCGGGCTCGGCGGATTGGCTGGCTCGATGTTGTTCGATGCCACTGGCCGGCAGTACGCCATGCTGGAAGCCGGATTTCCGGTTGCGCTTGTGATCATGCACTTGCCTTTGCCGGCTTTGCCACGATTCGTCACCGGGAAATTGGCAAGCGTCGGCGTATTGCTCTTTTTCATTCTCATGCTTGGGGTTGGAAAGCCAGCCCCCGTGGCCAAAAAGGATTTCGATGTCGCCGCTCGTCTAGCTCTTCCCGTCACAGCGCCCAAAGCCGATGCCAGCGGCCACCCCGATGTCCTCCTCATCTCGGTCGATACTCTGCGTGCCGGCGCGATTCTCAACCCCGAAGTCCCGACGCCAAACCTAGATGCCCTTCGCGCCCGCTCCTTGCAAGCTCCATACGGTCACGCCACCACGCCATCGACTTTGCCCAGTCATGTAACCATGATGCTCGGAGTGACGCCACTTAAGCACGGCGCTTACACCAACCTCGGCTTCATGCCCGACGCTGGTTTTGCCACTCTCGCTGAGACCTTTCAAGAGGCTGGTTATCGCACACTCGGAACGGCGGCAAATGGCTTGCTGCATAGCTATACTGGATTTGACCGTGGTTTTGAACTTTTGGTAAACGTCGCGCCGCACCATGCGCGCGCCGGTTCGCCGAAGAAAGTCACCGCATCTGGTCGGCGCATGGTTTGGTATAGCGCCGGACTCACCGACGCGTTCGCCCTGCAAGTTTCCAAATTTCTCGCCTCCCGACGTTTTCCGGTGAACGACGGTTCGGTGGTTGAAAGCAAGGCCCTTTTTGCGGAGAACGTACGCGATCTTGCACTTGGTTATCTCGACGATCTCTACGCCGCAGAAACGCCGTACTTTTACTTTCTGCACTTCATGGCGCCGCATGCGCCTTATCTCGCGTCTCCAGAATTCCGTGGCCGCCTAAGTAAGGACCTCGACCTGCCGCAACGCTATCGCAAGTTCGACCCAGGCTCCACGCAGTTTTGYCATCAGGTTTCGGCGGATATCCGCAAGGGCCAAGCGGATGGACCTGCYGGCSTGCGTTACTTGCAAGCCCTCTACCAGGAAGARGTCATGATGATCGAYGCCGCGCTCGGCCAARTTTTCGCGCGCGTGGAAGAGTCGGGCCGYGAAACCGTCATYYTKTTCACTTCCGACCAYGGCGAACACTTTGGCGAGAATGARTTCATGACGCACGGCAACACGGTTTATGCACCGGTGCTGCARGTKCCGTTTTTCCTTGCTGGGCCGAATATCGAGGCGGGGGATTTCYCGGTGGTGCCGCGTTTGACGGACATCCCACTGACCTTGTTGCGCGCTGCCGGYTATCCGATGGAAGATTTTGGCGATGGCCGCGAYTTACTCCAGCTCGATCTRGAAGAGAGTGTTGACATCGCGATTCACGAGGACAAGGGCGCGGTTTACTTAAACGGCTTAAAGCTCCTCTTCGAGTGGAAGGCGTCGGATGGAGCAAGTTCCGAGATTACGCCCTTTGCGCTTTACCGCGTATCCGAAGGCATAGCGGAGAGCGAAAACCTCCTTGAAGATGCCGACTTTGCCGCACAACGGGAATCACTTCTGGCAGCGGCGAAGGCCTTGATTGCCACCGCATTGGATCGTCAATTACGCGCATTCGATGAACAGGAGCGCATGAACCTAAGCGAAATGGGTTACGTCTTCGATGAAGATGGCAACGCAATCGAACAATAAGCCAGGCCCCTAGAAGGCCATAGACATCCGCGACGACGTACCCTGTGCGCATGGATTCCGCAGCCGCCGCTCTCAACCTCGATTCCGTTAAGGCTCATGTCGACCGCACGTGGGACGAGGAAATCGTTCCGCAGCTGATGGAATACATTGCTATTCCGAACAAGTCTCCCTTGTTCGACAAGAAGTGGAAGGAGCATGGCTACATGGATCAGGCGGTCAAGCTCATCGCAAGTTGGTGTGAAAAGCGGGAAATCGCTGGCCTATCCCTCGAAGTGATTCAGCTTGAAGGCCGCACCCCGCTCATCTTCATGGAGATTCCAGCCTTTGGCGAGCAAAGCGGTTCCAGTGTTGGCAACACCGTCATGCTTTACGGCCACCTCGATAAGCAACCGGAAATGACCGGTTGGCGCGAAGGACTTGAGCCTTGGAAGCCAGTCCTTGAAGGCGACAAGCTTTACGGTCGCGGCGGTGCGGACGATGGCTACTCTGCCTTTGCATCGCTCACTGCAATTGAGGCCGTGCAAAAATTCGGCGGCAGTCACAAGCGCTGTGTCGTCATTATTGAAGCCTGTGAAGAAAGTGGATCCGTCGACCTTCCGTATTACATCGACCACCTAGCCGACCGCATCGGCGATGTCAGCCTAGTGGTTTGTCTTGACTCCGGTGCTGGTGATTACGAACGCCTTTGGAGTACCACTTCCCTACGTGGCATGATCGCCGGCGATTTGCGCGTAGATATTTTGGACGAAGGCGTGCACTCTGGCGATGCCAGCGGCATCGTTCCTTCGAGCTTCCGCATCTTGCGCATTCTTTTGGACCGCATTGAAGATGTGAACACTGGAAAGATGTTGGTCGAAGAACTGCACCACCCGATTCCGCAACAACGCATTGAGCAAGCGGAAAAAGCTGCGGAGATTCTGGGCGATACCATCTTCAGCCCTTACACTTTCGTCGGCGATGCGAAGCCCATGGTCAGTGAGCTTGTCGAAATGGTTTTGAATCGCACCTGGCGCCCAACCATTTCCGTCACCGGCGCCGGCGGTTTTCCAGCACTCGAAGACGCAGGAAACGTATTGCGCCCCTTCAGTGCGATTAAAGTTTCTTTCCGCCTTCCGCCCACCGCAGACAATGTGGTTTGCGAGGCTGCCATCCGCAAGATTCTTGAAAAGGATGTGCCCTATGGCGCCAAGGTAACCTTCGTTGCTGAAAAAGGCGCAAATGGCTGGAACGCACCKGAATTAGCCARATGGCTSGAAGATTCGGTYGATGSAGCCTCSCGKGAATTCTTCGATCAACCKGCCGGATACATGGGCGAAGGCGGGTCGATTCCGTTCATGGGAATGTTGGGAGAAAAGTTCCCGGCGGCGCAGTTCTTAATCACTGGCGTGCTCGGTCCGGAGTCGAATGCTCACGGTCCAAACGAGTTTTTGCATATCCCTATGGGGAAAGGTTTGACCAGCTGCGTGGCAAAAGTTTTACATGACCACGCAGCCATCTAAATCAGAGCTTCCCTAAGTAAGTGAGGGGGGAGGGAACGCCTCCCCCCAGAAACTTACATCTGCGAGTACTTTGCGACTTCGACCAACTGCTTGGCGCGTTTCGAAACGGCGCTACCAGCATTTTCGTTGGCCACTTCGTTGAGCTTCTTGATCAACTTGGAAGAACCGCCGTCTTCGTAAAGAGCGGACTCCAACTTGGCAAGAGTTTTCGCAGCTGCAAAGTCAACCTTCAGGTCTTCACCCTCCAGTTTAGTTTTCAGCGCAGTAGCACGAGCGAACATGCCGTCGTTACCTTTTGCGCCTTTGACTAGACCGCTTGCGATGTCCATCGCGCGCATTGGGTAACCATTCGCGAGTAACCAATCGGCACGCGCAATCTGTCCAGCGAACTGGGCTTCGGTTGCAGAAAGTGCAGCATTGGCAGCAGCAAGGATGGCATCGGTGTCTTTCGAGCCAGGCTTTGCAATCACTTTGTTTGCAGCAACCACAGCTTTGGCGTAACTACCTTTTTGCAGAGTGGCGTAAACCTTAGCGACCTTGGAAGGAACATCGGCAGGAGCGCCACTGCTTGCCTTTACCATTTCCTCAATGCTGTCTTTGATTTGACCGTGCATCGAACTGGAGCTTCCTTTCAGGACTACCTTGCCATTGGCGTCGAGCAGTGCAAAAGATGGCAGGCCATTGCCGCCGGTGCTAAACGGATGCTGATTGGTCCAAATCGCTTGGTTGCCTAGCCACCCACTTTTAGTAGCCATACCAATCGATTTGCCGTATCCCGAGTTTTGGGATTCGACGAAGATGACCTGAAGGGCATCACCGTATTCTTTTTGAAGCTTAATGGCCGCCGGCACGGACGACCCAATACAAGTCGGTCATTTGGTACCCCAGAACTCCACAAGAACCGGTTTGCCAGCGAAATCTGCGCCGCCGGCGGCTCCCATGGTGTTGAAGGTTTCCTCATTGAAGGTGTAGGAAGGTGTGTCGCCGACCGCAACGACGCCTTGCGCAGCAGCATYGGGGCTAAAGGCGACCACGGCTGCACTAGCWGCCAGRGTGAAGATGAGATTTCTCATGCCCCTAATATAGGTCGAAACGGCCGATGGCTAGACAATCTTTGGCTAGTTCTTTGGTGGAACAGATAGCCGAAGAMACCGCGATGCCCGCWGCTCGTGGGATTTTCCACGAGTTATCCCCATGGATTCCACCGATTGCCAACAAAGGTACCGGGGCCACCATGAGTGCGCTTACTAAGGAGTYGGGGCCTAGGCCAGCGGTATATCCCTTGGTCTCGGTGGGGAAGATGGGYCCAAAGCCGAGATAGTCCACSGGGAGGATGTGMGCCTCCTCCACCTGATCCAKGTTRTGAGTACTCAAGCCAATAAGCTTGTTTTCACCCAAAATGGCCCGCGCCTCGGCAGGAGGGAGGTCGTTCTGGCCAAGATGGACGCCATCGGCACCCAAGGCATGCGCCACTTCCACCGAGTCATTGATGAGAACTGGGACTCTCAAACGTTGTCCAAGCTCCAGCACTTGGCCTCCCCACTCAAACAATTCCGCCGCCGTCATTCCCTTCTCGCGCACCTGAACCATGTCGACGCCTTCGCGTACCGCGGCCTCCATGCGTTTAAGCGGATCCTCCACACACAAATCGCGGGTGAGGAGTAGGCAGAGCCGGAAGGGGGAGTGGTTCATGGGTCCGCGAGAGCATAAAGCAAGCTCTGACTTCGTTATCCCGGTGGCTCCGCGGCCGTCCATAAAAAACGCCCTGCACAAAACAGGGCGCAAACAATCATCCGAAACAAGGAATCAGAGAGTCGATGAGCAGTTGCTCAGCCGACCCACTTATTCCCGCCTGCTCGACGCGCTTCCTTAGCCTGCTGGAGGTCTCGCAGGAAGGCGCGCTTGTCGGCTGCGCTGAACAGCCGGACCTTACCTCCACAGTCGATGCAGAAGCTGGCGTCTAGGCTTTGCAGGTATCGAACGTAGTCGTGACAGCGGGGACAGTATTTGGAGTCCTTGAAGAAGTCGCTAAGTGGCATGACGGTATTTGGGTGAGGGGGAAGAAAAAGATCGGCCCGCAGGCTCATTGAAACCGTAGCCCCTCTTTTTGACTAGTGACGTGGAAAACCCAGAAAATATTGGGAAATCCAGGAAGTCGCAAATAGGAACATCTCTTTCCTGCTCAACCTAAGCTATTTCAGCGAAGGGAGTTACTGCGAAAGTGCCATTTCTAACTCCTTGCGAACAAAGGGGTCAGACTCATTTGTTAAGACTTTGTGGAGAACTTTTCGTTCCCCAATTTCCCCGAGAGCCCAGGCGGCATGACCACGGACCAAGGATTCCGGGTGGAAAAGGGCCTGTTCTAGCTCAGGAACCCCTCTTTTCAGATTTCCAAGTACCACGCAGACGTTGCGAAGGATGGCCGCCCAGCCGGGCCGCCGTAACGGAGAGCCTGTGAATAACTTGTGGAAACTCTGTTCAGAGAGGTGGAGAAGTTCCTCCAGGGAAAGCTGGCCAAAGACATCGAGTTGTGGCCAATCGGCTGTCCGGTCAAGCTCGGCGGCGCCGAAAGGGCAAACTTCTTGGCAGACATCGCAGCCGAAAACCCACTCACCCATAGGTCGGCGCCACTTAAGAGGGATTTCGCCCTTGGTCTCAATGGTGAGGTAGGAAATGCACTTGCGCGGATCTAACTCGTAGGCGGAGGTGAAGGCGTCGGTGGGGCAGGCGTCGAGGCAGCGAGTGCAGGATCCGCAAGTCGCTTCTCGCGCTGCCGGCGGGGACCATGCAGGGACTTCGAAGTCCAATACAAGTTCTCCAAGCAGTACCCAAGGACCGTGAACAGGGTGGAGCAGCAAAGTGTTCTTACCGCGCCATCCGAGGCCACCGCGAATGGCCCACTCGCGTTCGAGCACTGGGGCGGCATCGACCGTGGCGCGGAAAGACTTAGCCAAGCCGGCTGCACGCAATCGTTTGCCGAGGCGCTCCAAGCGTTTTCCGAGCACATTGTGGTAATCGCGGCCGAGTGCATAACGCGCCACCCGTCCTCCGCCGCGGAAAGAGCCAGCCGCCCGGTGATAAGGCAAAACGAACAAAGCCGCCCCACGCGCCCACGGCTTCCACTGCTGAAGATTCGCCCCAACCTCTTGCACCTTATGCAAATACTCCATCTCACCGGCGCGGCCTTCATCCAGCCAACGCTTCAGCCGGTCCATGATTTCAGGCTCTAAGGTTTGGGTGGGGATGGTGCCCTGCAACTCCAATCCAACCTCAAGCGCGAACTCATGAAGAGTCTGCAACTCGGGAGGCATGGAGGCGTCGGGCATCGGGGCATTATCGCGGTTGCTAGCGGCTAAAAAGGCTCTATTTAGGTCTGGAGCGGGAATCGTTGGAAGGAGTAGATTAGAGATGGGAATTCTCCAAGCGCCCGCAACCCGTTGGCGCATGCGCGGGTCACATTTTCGCCATGCAAATCACGCTTCTATGCCTTAGCCTGTTTCTCCAGGCGCCCGCGACTCCAGAGCTCGAGCCGCCGCAGCCGTTATTGGTTTTGAAAATGCCAGATCCGGTGGCGACTGTGGGCGAATTCTTACACGGCGCTTTGCATGAAACCGTGGTGCAGTCGAAGCTTTGGGGAATGGCGCGAAAACTACCGGAGTTTTCAGCAGTGGAAGTGGGTTGGAATTTCTTCCTTAAACCCGCCGGCGGCGATGCCAATCTATTCGTCGCCAGCTTTGCAGGTGACGGGCTTTATCTTTTTGTGGTGGCCGGACCGGAACTGGAAAATGGGGAAAAAGGAAAAGGGGAATGGGCGTTGGTTGGGCTTGGCCACGACGGCGAATTGGCTCAAGACTGCTTTGTTCCGCCATTGCAATTGAAGGGAATGGCGCGCAGTGCATTCCATGGAGAAAGCTGGGAGGTTCAAGTCGATGACAAAATCACCTTCATGCGCCAAGAAAACCGCTTCTTGATTGGCAGCAACGCCACACTCCTGCATCAACTTGTAGGCGCCGACTTAGCTCAACTTGCAGCTCATGAAGACATCGTCCAAGTCGATGGCAACTTGCCCCCAGATATTTCTGGTTGGATCAACGGCGATGCTCTCCGCAAAGACGGCTTTACCGATAAGCCCAATAACGCTGGCGCATCCTATCTGTTTGGTGAACTGCATGAAGCTTTGCGCACCGCACCTTGGCTGGCGGTGGAGCTCGACATTCAAGATCAGAGCTTGGCTCTACAGTTCACCACGCCCGCGAGCGAGAGTTTTCGTGATTCGCATGCCCCTTACTTTCCTGGAGTACGCGAAATCCCAATGCCGGCTTTGGAGCAGGGAATCCTGTACGGTGTTTTCTCGCGCGATCTTGCCCATTGGTGGGCCGGACGCGCTGAATATCTCACCGCGCGCGGTCTTGCTGAAACCATTGAGGGCGATGGCGTGTTGAAGCTTCTCTTTGCACGCGATCCCGCCGCCGATGTCTTCCTCCACCTTGAACCGGAAATCCGCTGGCTCGTCGCGCCACTGCAATCTTCCGATGCCGATCGTCTCAGCGTAGAGTATCCGGCCGCCGCGATGGGCCTTCAGTTTAAGGAAAACGCTCCTGATGACCTCGAGCAAGCATTCTCCAATGCATTCCTTTCCGCAATCACCTTCGCGAATTTCGATGGCGGCAATATGGGGCAACCCACTTTGGAGATGAACATCAGGCTGCATGAGAGTGGCAAGATTTACACCGCCGCTTATCCAAAGTGGACCACAGAAGACAAAAAGCCTGGGCGCTACAATTTGTCGCCGAGCATGTTAGTCATGCCTAACGGGGGACTTTGGATTTCCAGTTCCCTAGGATTGCTCGAAGAGATTGCATCGGCTCCGGTGCAGATGGTTTCTGCTGGCGGCATGTGGCTCGATTTTGAAATGAAAGAACTCGCTGCAATCTTGCATCGCGACCGAGCACACGTGGTTGCAAATCGTATGCTGGAGGAGGGTGGAGATTTAGAAGCCGCCGAAAGGTTCACCGAATTCGTTTTTGCTGCAATTGACCTCATGCAAAGCGGCGGAGTGCGTAGTTTTCTCGACGGCGAAAAGATGCACCTAGAACTGCAACTAAACCTCTCCCGCTAACCCCAGCCTTTCCCATGCTGACCCCCGAAGAAGCCCTCGAACCATATGCACCCGAAGCGGGGCATGGGCCGTGGACGGCTACTCAGGTGGGACATTTGTTGTCGCGCGCCATTGGCGGTGCGAAGCCCGGGCAAATCAAAGAGCTGTTGAAAGTGGGCTCCGCAAAGGCATTGGACTTTGTGTTTGAGCCCGACCAAGAAATGCTGGAAGCGGCTTGGATGGGTATCGGCGAGCCACTGTCGGTCAACGACGACCGATCGAAGCTCGCTGCATGGTGGATGATGAAAATGGTGCAGGACGATCGCGTTACCGGCACCCGCTTGGCACTGTTTTGGCATAGTCACTTTGCCACCACTTGGAGCAAAGTGGCGGATAGCGAAAAGATGTACCGGCAACATCTGTTGTTTTTAGAGAAGGGCTCAGGGTCTTTTCAAGATTTACTGCTTGCGATTGCCAAGGACCCTGCGATTTTGGTTTTCCTGGATAATGATTCCAATCGCAAAGGCATCCCGAATGAAAACCTTGCGCGTGAACTTATGGAATTGTTTGCGCTTGGCGAAGGACACTACTCGGAGCGCGATGTCCAAGAAGCCGCGCGAGCACTTACTGGGCGCACGGTTGACAAGGGTCGTTACCGTTTTGTGGAACTTCATCACGACGATAAAGCGAAGACAGTTCTGAATACCACTCTGCACGATGGCGATGATCTAGTGCGTACATTGGTTGCAGAAGACGAGTGCCCTAAATTTTTGGCGCGGAAACTTTGGGCCTTTTACGTGGCCCCCGAAATAGACGACGATGTTCTCGATTTACTCGCAACCCGTTGGCGTGAAAACTACCTCGACATCAACTGGTTACTGCAAACTATTCTGGGAAGTCGTGCTTTTTATGAGCCCGAGGCCCTCGGGAGTTTGGTGAAGTCGCCGGTGGATTTTGTCATTGGCGCCATGCGCGCTTTAGGCGGACGCCCCGACCCTCGCGAACTGGAGCGCTCCATTGCGGACATGGGGCAAGCCTTGTTTGAACCTCCTGGAGTGCAAGGTTGGAAAGGAGGGGAGGCTTGGATTCACACCGCATCTTGGATTGAACGCACTCGTTTTGCCGCCGATGTTTCCGCCGGTCACCGCGACATGCTGCGCAAATCTCCGATGGCGAATCTCTTCCCGATGAACCGGCGACGCTTAGCACGCACTGCGCTCGATGACCTCCTGCGCGCTTTAATCCCAGCTGGACTTACAGCAGAACGGCATCGGGCTTTGCTTGTTACTCTTGATAACCTCCCCACCGACAATGACTCCCGCCGTTTCCAATCCATGGTTTACACGGTGCTTTGTCTTCCCGAATACCACATGTCATGAACGCTAACCGCCGCGAATTTTTGCAACTCTCCGCTCTGATGGGCGCCGGTGCGATGTTCATGCCATCGGCCTTGTTCTCGGCTGCAAAAGCGAACAAGACCAACCGGCGTCTGGTGTTGCTGTTTCTCGATGGTGGCAACGATGGCCTAAACACCATCGTCCCTTTCGCCGATGACTTGTATCGCAAGGCTCGGCCCAAGATTGGCTTGCCGATGGATCAAATCATTGCGCTCAATGCCACCGTAGGTTTGAACGCACAACTCAGTGCTTGGCAATCTCTTTTCGACAGTGGCAAGTTAAGCATCTTGCAAGGTGTTGGCTATGACCGACCCAATCTTTCGCACTTCACTTCCCGTGATATCTGGCACAGTGGCTTACGCGAAAGCGAGGAACGCACCAGCGGATGGATTGGCCGTTGCTTTGAAGGGCAACGCGGGGTGGGTGGATTGCCGCCAGTAGCCATGGGGACTTCTGAGTCTCCGCTGTTATTGAAAAGCGCTTCTTCCTCTGGCCTTACTTTGACCAATCTCGCCAAGCTTCAGATTGAGCAACCTCCTGAAATGCCAGGCGGTCGTCTCGCTAGTGGGCCCCTGGCGCGCATTGGGCAAGCTTCCAAGATGGCTTATGAAACGGCAGCACAGTTACGTGCGGCTGCAGAAAAAGTTCCAGCTGGCAAAGGATATCCGGACACTGCATTGGGTGACCGCCTGCGTTTGGCAGCAAGACTAGTGCGTGCCGAAAACGGTCCCCCGGTTTGTTGGACTAAGTTGGGCGGCTTCGATACGCACGCCTTGCAAGTTGGAACCCACAATTCCTTGTTACGTCAACTTGGCGATGCAACCGCTGCATTCCAAACCGACCTCGCTATCGATGGCACGGATGAAAACACTTTGCTTCTCATCTACTCGGAGTTCGGTCGCCGGGTTTTTGAAAACGGTTCCGCCGGCACCGACCACGGAACTGCAGGCCCCATGTTTGCCATCGGCGGTGGGCTAACCGGCGGAGTGCATGGCGCGAATCCAAACCTCGGCGATCTCGAGGGCGGCAACCTAAAAATGCACACCGACTTCCGCTCCGTGTTTAGCGAAGTCCTGCGCGATTGGATGGGTTGGCCGTGCGAAAATATATTCGATGGCGCCTTCTCGAAAGGAGACGCCACCGTTGGTTTGATAAGTGGGAAGGCGTAGGCCAGGTCTGCTTTAGGCTGCCATCGCGTTTTGTTCCTCTTGAGGAACAAGAAAAAGCCTGGACGAGTCAGCCGATTTTTCCCCCATCGACTATATGACTCGAACAGACTTAACTCCTTATCCCATGTGGGCTCCAAGGAGCCCCAAGCCCGGAGGCTTACCGATAGGGTTACAACTACCGTGCCAACCTCAATTGGGGATATGTTTGGAAGGATGTGCGGCCCCGCAATCGGTCCAGTGCGGATTCGCACGAGCGAGGTGATTCCCTTCAAGCAATCCTGCACACCATGAGTTCTGCCAAGAAGCCTCATTGAGTTTGAAGTTGGCCAATGCATACCTATAGCCTTTGCCATCACTACTCGCTGGCCTGGTCTGGACACTATTTTTTACCGGAACCTCTTTCCTTATTGCCTGGCTGGAGGGGTTCCAGGTCACCGAAGAAACTCCAGCAGGGATAGCCCTGTGGAGCGCCCTCCAAATCATGGCGCTGTTTATGTTGTTGGGTCGCGGCATAGCCAAGAGCTTCGAAGGCCGGGTTCGCCGTAGATCTCTGGTGGCTTCGGCAGACGATATGGACTTGCTGGACTTAGCTCCGCGATTTCGCGCTGCACGATACGCCGTATGCAGCGGATTGACTTGGCTTGCCGGCGTTTCACTGATTCCTACGCTATTGCGATTGCAGTACGTAATCCGAAACGCAAAAAAGAAGAACTCACTCGACTTGGTGCAGAAACCGTGCCACTGCGCAACGATGCATTCATGAACAAGACTGCAACCCAGTCCGGTTGGGCGATTTGCTCAGTTACATGCTCCACGTGCTCCCATTTGCAGGATAGCGACAAGCCAGTCTTAGAGAAGCTCTGACTTAGATTCACACCAGACCTGATCAGAACAAAAACCCCTCATTTCCAAAACTCCTGACTCCGTCAATCCAACAGATTTGGAAGATACCCCAGTTTCGTGAGTCTGGGGCGGTACCCCGTCCATGTCGAATGAAACTGGGGTATCTTCCAAATCAGAGGTACACTAGTGGGTTCTAAAGAGCCCGCACTACCCTTAGGGCTCACAGGAGAAATCGCATGAGCATCGACTTTGAGGAGCAGTTCGGCGTCAACGCCGGGTATGTGGAAACCCTTTACGAGCAATGGCTTACGGAGCCATCTGCGGTAGACGGCGAGTGGGCCCATTGGTTCACCGAGGCGGACAAGGCGTCGTCCGGCGCTGCTGCAAAGGGTGGCACAGCAACGGCCACGGCGGCCAAGGTTGTGGAGTCCCCAGAAGTGGCCGAGGTCGATGCCGAGGCTCTGCGCGGAATCCCGGCTCGGATTGCGGCCAACATGAATGCGAGTTTGGCGGTGCCGACGGCGACCTCAATGCGCACGATTCCGGTCAAAGTCCTCGATGAGAATCGCAAAATCATCAATGCGCACATGCGTGATCGGGCGCTGGGCAAGGCGTCGTACACCCACTTTGTTGCTTACGCCATGGTGCGTGCGGTGTCGGAAATGCCGAACGTTCAGTCTTACTATCTAGAGAAGGATGGCAAGCCGTGGCGCATGTCGCCGCAGAAGATCAATATTGGCATGGCGATCGATGTCGGCGGTGCCGAGAAGCGTAGCCTGGTGGTGCCGAACATTAAGGATTCTGGCTCGATGGACTTCAAGCAGTTCTTCGATGGCTACCAAGATGTTGTTGCGCGCGGCCGTGCAGGCAAGTTGACCGCCGCCGATTTTGCTTCCACTACTTTTAGCCTGACTAACCCTGGCGGTTTTGGAACCGAAGCCAGCATTCCACGGCTGATGCAAGGCCAAGGTCTGATTCTGGCAACCGGCGCGATTGGCGTTCCGGTGCAGGCGCGTAACATGAACCCAAGCATGTTGGCGGAAATTGCGATGGGTCCAGTAATGACCATCACCAGCACTTATGACCACCGTACGGTGCAAGGATCCGAGTCTGGATTACTGCTGCGTCGGATTGAAGAGTTACTCTCTGGTGCCGACGGTTTCTGGACCGATATTTTTCGCGTGCTGCGCGTGCCATGGACTCCGGCACACCTCGATGAAGATCATCACAAGGCACACGACGATGACAGCGCCTCGCAGCAAGCGAAAGTTTGGCAGCTGATTAGCGCTTATCGCATGCGCGGATGCCAACTCGCCGACCTCGACCCACTCGAGTATCACCCGGACATGTTGCCGTCGCTGGATCCAGGCTGGTACGGCTTTACCATTTGGGATTTGGACCGTGAGTTTTTGACCGATGGCATGTGCGACAAGGCCTCCATGACCTTGCGCGAGATTCTGGAAGTTCTGCGCGAGACTTATTGTCGTCGCTGGAGCTTGGAGTACATGCACATCGCGGACCGCAAGCGCAAACATTGGCTGCGCGCGCGCGTGGAATCGCGTCGCAACGAAGAAGTCTTCGATTTAGATCACCGCAAGCGCATTTTGCAACGCTTGGTGAAGGCGGAAAACTTCGAGCAGTTTTTGCACACGCGTTATCCCGGCAACAAGCGTTTTTCTTTGGAAGGCGCCGACACCGTGATTCCAGCACTTTCAGAAATCATCGACCGCGCCGCCGAATCCGGCGTGGAGCGCGTGGTGATTGGCATGGCGCACCGCGGGCGATTGAATGTGCTGGCGAACATCTTGCATAAGTCTTACCGAAAAATCTTCGGTGAGTTTGAAGGTGTGCTGCTGCCCGGCGAAGCAGAAGGTTCCGGCGACGTGAAATACCACCTCGGTCAACGCGGCGTGCACACCACTCCGGACGGCCGTGAAGTCGAAATCATTCTTGCAGCAAACCCAAGTCACTTGGAAGCCGTCGATCCGGTAGTTTGTGGCGAAGTGCGTGCATACCAGGATTTAGAGAGCGATGTTGAGCGCAAGAAAACTCTCGGCATTTTGATCCACGGCGATGCCGCTTTCACCGGTCAAGGCGTAGTTGCGGAAACGCTGCAAATGTCGGAGCTTCCGGCGTACCGCACTGGTGGCACCATTCACTTGGTAGTGAACAACCAAATCGGTTTCACTGCTGGTCCGCGTGACCTCTACAGCACTTACTACTGCACCGATATCGCGAAGGCCGTGCAAGCTCCCGTGCTTCATGCAAACGGCGATGCACCGGAAGCGGTCATGCGCTCGACACATGTTGCAGTCGATTACCAGCGCGAGTTTGGCTCCGATGTCGTCATTGACATGGTGTGTTACCGCCGGCGCGGGCACAACGAAGGCGATGAACCGATGTACACGCAACCCTTGCTGTACCGACGCATCGCCWRCCRCCMGANNYSGYMMGWYYMWTSWACNASCTYCWTGNCWMAKCCNNRSYRMKGCRTNGAYGNRSKMKSGWGRANAKGSRMKGCASTNGNTKAWKAKTTCGATGCGGAATTACGCGAAGCTCTCGAGGCTTCTCGTGCAGAGGCCAAAGATTGCGACGGCAGTGTTTCCATCGAGATCGATGCCAACGCCAACCCCTGGACCGATGCAGATTTTGCATCGCCGGATCCAGTGTCTCCGCCAAAATCCACGGCGGAAGGTTTACTTTCCTTAGTGGAGCGCACCAACGCCATGCCCGATGGCCACGTAGTGCACCCTAACTTGCTGCGTCAACTGAAGCGGCGTGAAGAAATGGCTAGCGGTGGCCGCGACCTCGATTGGGGTTGTGCAGAAACCTTGGCATGGGGCACTTTRATTGAGGCGGGCATTGGAGTTCGTTTGGTTGGACAAGATGCTGGACGTGGAACCTTCTCGCATCGTCATGCGGTGATTCGTGATCAACGCACTTCCTCGGACCATGTGCCACTCGCGCATTTAAAGGAAGGCGTGCACGTAGAGTTCCGCGACTCCTTTTTGAGCGAAGAAGCCGCGCTTGGATTTGAATATGGCTACTGCCTTGCCGACCGTAAAGACATGGTGGTTTGGGAAGCACAGTTTGGCGACTTCGCCAACGGTGCACAGATTCCGATTGACCAGTTCTTGGCGTCTGGCACCGCAAAGTGGGGGGAGCACGTTGCACTCACCATGTTGCTGCCGCACGGTTACGACGGACAGGGACCGGAGCATTCGAATGCACGTCCAGAACGTTTCTTGCAGTTAGCGGCTGAGGGAAACTTTACCTTGGCTAACTGTTCCACCGCAGCGCAGTACTTTCACTTACTGCGACGCCAAGGCCACGTCATCGGAGAGACCGATCGCAATGCTTTAGAGCGTCGTCCAATGGTGGTGTTCACGCCGAAATCGTTATTGCGTGATCCACGTGCAGCAAGTCCGATTGAAGACTTCCTGAGCGATGGATTTCAAACCGTGCTGGTTGAAGATGCAGTAAAGGCTCCACGCCGGATTGTGTTCTGCAGCGGAAAAGTTGCGCATGATCTTGCGGACTACCGCAAGGAGCACGAAATTGAAGACGTCGTCCTCGCGCGCGTCGAACAGCTTTACCCGTTCCCGAAGGACAAAGTTGCTGCTCTCATCGCGCAGTACCCAGACGCAGAGTTGGTGTGGTGTCAGGAGGAACCGCGCAACATGGGCCCGTGGGCTTCAATGTTGCAACGTTTCCGCGACCTGCACTGGAAGATTCTCTTTGTCGGGCGCGCATCGGCTGCGAGCCCAGCAACTGGAAGCTACAAGCGCCACCATGTCGAGCAAGCCAGCTTGGTGAAGGCGGCTTTTGCTGAGATGAAGTAGCTCATTGCGGGGCCGCTGCTAAAGTGGCCCCAGCAGTGAAGAAAGGCAGCAACTACCTTTACCTTTTATTACCCATCCTGTTACTTGCGATAGGAGTGGGAGTTTGGGATTTTGCCACCGCAGAGGACGAGAGCACCCCCCTTCGTGCAGATGCAATCCTGTTGGAGCACGCGGCAGAAAAAGTATCCCCAGCGAAAACCCTTGAAGGTGCGGAGTCACCCAACGCGACTCTTCAGCGCGAAGTATCCTCCGAGGAAAGCGTCAGCCAAGTCGCTGCCCGCGATAACTGGGTCGAGTTATTTGTTTTCGTGAAACGAGGGGAGCAGTCAGAACCGGCGGCTTTCGCCAAGGGATTCCTGTTGCATCTTCATGCTCGGGAGTATCGTGCGCAAGAGGCTTCGCGTGCAAACGGGTTGGACCCGTGGAATACCGCGAAGCAGTCCGGCATTGCATTTACCGCAGATGCGGAAGGGAAGGCCACCGTGCTCGTGCCACCTGGCCCGATACTGGCTGTTGCCAAGGATGGGAATGCTTATGCAGAACGCTGGCTCAATACCACGCAAAAGAACGTGACTTTGGACTTGGAAGAGGATCTCGGGTTTCAAGTATTAGTGATCAATGAAGGCGGAGAGAAACTAGTTGGTTTTCCCTTGGGGATTCATCGTTTTGAGGAAGGTTATGTTTCTCAACTTGGTCTATATTTGAGTGACTCAGATGGCATGGTTTCCTTACGCCACATCCAGAGCTTTTTACCACATGGAAAGATTCGCCCGCGGGTAGTGCTGACTGCATCCGCGCCATTTCGCGACGCTCCTGAAATCGAACTGAGTCTCGATAATTCCTCGAAAGGCACAATCGAATATCTAGTTCCTCATCATGGGTCCGTCCTAATACATCTTCTTGATGCCGACGGGATTGCGGAAAAAGAAGATTGCAAAGTCGTTTTGCAGCGCGAATCTGCCGGGCGCGACATGTGGGCAGACTTTTTGGGATTCCAGAAACGCTTTGACTTGGGTGGGACAGAAGCCACAAGTAAAGAGGGCGAGGTCTTCTTTCCATATGTTGGTATTGGGTTTGATCTGCGTGTGGCGGCTTGGTTCCCTGAGTCGAAAGAACCTACCGAGGAGGTCTTTGCAGGCCCTTCTCAATTAGGCACGACGATTTCGGTGACGATTAATCCGGGGGAAGCAACTCCCGGAATCCGTTTTCGAGCGATGGATACGACTGGCGCGATCCTTGGAAACAGAAACATCACCGTGCAGTCTTACCACGAACAAGGATCGTTTGGTTCCACGGACGAGGCGGTGGTTCATACCAATGAATTTGGAATCGGCCTATACCCTGTAACCTCTACCTTGGAGAAATCGACCAGCCAATCTTTGGAGATGGAATTCGTTGTCATGGGCACTTTGCCGGAGCTTAAAAGCCGGGTGGTTTTCCAAGAAAAATTGCATTCAGGTCCGAACGATGCCGGAGATGTTGTTTTTTACGTCGGTCCACTAGCTTGCTCGGGAACCATCGTGAATGAGTTCSGCAGCCCCGTTGTTGGAGCATCTCTTCAACTGAAATATGAAGACGGGCAAACTCGTTGGCGTCGGATGGACCAACAGAGTGCGAAAACAAATGAACAAGGAGGTTTCATCATCCGAGGTAAAGCCTTCCTTCCTCGGGCGACCTTGGTTGCCAAACATCGTGACTATCCACAGGCCGAGTTTTTAGTGGAGCATGGTTCTGAAGGGCTAAGCTTAGTTATGAAGAGCGGATTCGAGGTACGTGGCAAAGTTCTGCTGGACGATGGCATCGACACGACCCATATCCGTTTAGTGGTCGCACCTTTTCCTTTGCCTCTCGATCCTGGAGGTGCTGTTTGGCAATGGCCGCGCCAGTTGTTGCAAGGCTCAGGTTATTTTCACATCCGCATCCCCACCAATGAGGAACGAACCCTGGTTTTGGTAGATACTCAATCAGGTGTATTGCTAGGCAAGTTGGAGCAAGTCACGCCTTCGGTAGCAGATGCGGAGGAAAATCCACGACTCGCGCAGTGGGATATGCGCGGCCAACTGTCGATGTTTTCCCTACGCTTTTTGAACAGCGAAAGCCTTCCGGTTAGCCAAGTGACCTTAGACCTTGAAGGGCAAATGGGGTTTTCTTCCCAAGAGGAGGTACAAGCCGATTTCTGGAGAGGATCTGGAGCCTTGATTCTCCCTTCTACCCAACTGCGTTTCACTGCCAACGCGCCCGACATGCGTGTTTTGCATGGACAAGTAGACGGTCCTGGCGAGAAGACCTTCGTCATGGAAARAGGTTGGCCAGTGGAAGTTCAGCTTTATCCATTGGGCTTGCCTGAGAAGTCTTGGAGGAWTTACCTTGGCATGGAGCCCGTCGCAGAAGGAGGACACTATCCAGACATCTGGAACGTTGATATCGACGACACCGGAATTTTGCGCTTTGCAGTTCCACAACCTGGCGAATATCGAGCCAGTCTAAATGTTCAGCTGCGAAATAGAAATGGCAGCACTGTGGTGCGGTCCTTCCCTGAAGACGAACTTCGGCCGCTCTGGTTAGTTATGGATTCGCAAGAGGTTCAAAAGTTCGAACTCACGGTGGACCTGTCAGAAATCGAGGCCTTTATCCAGGAACATTAAGGCGTCCGCAGCACAAAACCGGCCGACGCCTTCGCAACTCCATTCACAATCACCGTAACTCGGTGTTCACCAACGTAATGTTTACGCGTGCTGCGGTCGATGAAGGAATGGCGTCGGGAGATGACACGTTGCGTTTCCGCGCTCTCCGATTCCGATATCTTGAACACCTTGCATGCGCCACGTCCATGAGGTCGGGCAAATTCAAGGAGGTATTCCAGGCGCACTTTGCCGAGTGCATTTGGCGATTTTATGGTGAAGGAGAAATTCAGCTCCCCTTCGAGTGGAATCGCAGTCTCTTTCAGTTGCAAAGATGCGACCTCTAAATCTTTTGGATCGCGAAAACCAAACAGCAACATGGCGCCAGCATCGCCGTTCTTCAACAAGGTGCGGCAGGCATGCTTCACCAACCGATCGACATCCTTAGACTGGCCCTTCCATTTTTTTGCAATCTTTAGCACCAAGGCAGGGTGATCCTTGGCAATGTCATTTAGGTTATTCGCAACGCTACGTCGGACGTACTCACTTGGGTCCTCATGAAGTGCTTCCAAAATTGGAAGTACCGGCTGCGGGTCTTTCTGAAACGCCGGCAGATTCATCGCCCAGGGCAATAGTGGTCGACTGCCTTCCGAGGCTAGGCGCCGGACATGCTTGTTCTCATCTTGCGTCCACTCCAGCATGGATTTCAACATGCGTGGGGCATCGGCCTTGAGAAACGGGCGCACTGCAAACTCGGAACTGCCAAAACGAGTCATCCACCACAAGGCATCGACCGATTCTTCCCAATGGTCCATGCCATACACCTCGACGAAATCTGGAAAGAACATCGACATGTAGCCGTCGAAAAGCTGCGAGGCATCGCGCATGATGGGGAGGGCATCCAAATAATCAGCGGGGAGGGCATCGCGCAAGCATTCGGTTATGCGACCCATGCGGCCTTTTAGTTCGAGATCATTCCAGCCATCGGCAAAGGCGGCTTTTACAAAATTTGATTCATCGATTCCGTTTGGAGCGCAAGAGTGAACCACTGACGCAAGTTTTTCGAGGAAGGCGCGGTCGTAAAGATTCTTGAGGGGCTCAGCCATAAGTCTTGGCACATGATAATCTGAAAACATGGCACGCGTCCTACTTGTCCATTGGAAACCGGAAGAAGCTTGCGAGGGACTGGCCCTGTTGGAAAAAGCGGGCCATAAGGTTGAGGTTTTTTCGGCACATGGCGGCATTGGACTAGCCAAATTCAAGTCACACCTCCCAGAGGTCGTGGTGATTAGTTTGGAGCGCCTCCCTTCGCATGGGCGGGAGGTCGCTACTTGGTTTCGATCGACCAAGGCCACAGCATCGACGCCCATTGTTTTTGTAGGCGGCGCGGATGAAAAAATAATGCTTGCGCGCGCGATTTTTCCGGACGCAGTGTTTTGCACCTGGCGCGGCATCCGTGGTGCGGTCACTAAGGCGTTGCGTACTCCACAAACCGCAATGCCCTCTCCGGTTTGCAGCAATAAACCACTTTGGCAAAAGTTTGAAGTGCGCGAGGACGATGTCATCCTCCAACTCGGTGGCCCCGCTCAACTGCGCCAAATCCTTGGCAGTGATTTACCGAGTTCGGTTTCACTCACCAAACGAGCCTCCAAAAAAGTCTGCATGGTTTTTCTTTTCGCGGAACGGTTACAGGACATCAATCAACACTTTCAAAAGGCGGTTGACCACACTCCCGATAAACGCCCCATGTGGATCTGCTGGCCCAAAAAAACCTCCGGCATCACCACCGATGTCACCCAAGCTGCAGTCATGGCCTTCGCACGCGGCAGCGGATGGACCGACACCAAGATATGTCGCGTCGACGACGACTGGTCCGGTCATATGTTTCGCCGGAAACGAAAGTAACCGCCAACGGGCGATTGATGTTTACATACAATGTGCCCCCGTGCTGACCCTCCTAACCAACGCCGATGTCTTCGCCCCGAAACCACTCGGTTTATGCAACCTCCTGATTGGCGGCGGTCGCATTCTTGGCATCTCGCCGGCGGGGGAGACCCCTACTGAGTTACCCGCTGGCGCCGAACTTGAGGTCATCGACCTGGAAGAGAAGCGCGTGATTCCAGGGCTGGTGGACATTCATGCGCACATCACTGGCGGCGGTGGCGAGGACGGGGCATCGACCAAAGTTCCGGCACCCATGTTTGCAACCTATATGGAAGCGGGCGTGACCTCGGTGGTTGGTTTACTTGGCACCGACGATGTCACCCGCAGCACCGCGGAACTTCTTGCCGGCGTACGCGGTTTGCGCGAACAAGGTATGTCGGCCTGGTGTTGGACCGGCGGTTATCACTTGCCTGCCACCACTCTCACCGGAAGTATTCGCGGCGACATTGTGCATTTAGACGCGGTCATCGGCGCCGGCGAGATTGCGATTTCCGACCATCGTTCGAGCCAACCTACCTTGGACGAAATCCTCCGCACCGCGAGTGATTGTCATGTTGGTGGGCTCATTGCAAGAAAGGCCGGTGTGTTGCACTTGCACCTTGGCGAGGGCGAACGCGGCATGGAGCTCATCCACCAAGCTCTCGATCAAAGCGAATTGCCGCCTCGCGTATTTCAACCGACTCACGTGAACCGCACCAAGTCGCTTTTTGACGAAGCCATGCAGCTCGCCGAGCGCGGATGCCACATCGACTTGACCGCATTCCCTATTGAAGATGGTGAAGATGCCTACCGCGCCTCCGAAGGTTTGTGTCGCTATCTAGACGCCGGCCTTCCGCCCGAGCTGATTAGCATTTCCAGCGACGGCGGCGGATGTCTCCCTCATTTCGATGAACACGGCCGCATGATTTCTTTCGATATCGGCACCAGCATTGCCTTGCCGCAAACCATCGCAGCATTGGTGAATGGTGGCACTCTCTTAGAAGACGCACTCCCGGCATTCACCTCCAACCCCGCTGATCATCTGCGACTCGAAGGAAAGGGCCGCATCAAACTCGGCGGCGATGCAGACTTAGTCGTCCTAGATGATGACTGTGAAATCGAAGACGTCATGGTCGGCGGAGTTTTTGCTGAATGAGCAGTAAGTTTTCTGGCGCTTTTGTTTCTCTGCTGGTCACTATTTTTGCCGGATGCAGCCCGGAACCAGCTTGGCCGGATACATCGATTCTTCGCGCGTCGCTCCCGTCCGATTTCGGTTCTATGGCGGTGAACGACAAATCGACGCTCAAGGTCTTTTTCGATTTGGAATCCGCATTTTTCTCTGAGGAAGCGGAGGGGRCCTGGCTTGGTTTTAAGGACCTTGATGGCTATGAATACTATGCGCTTCCAGAGAAAACGATGGAGGATCTCTCGCCCAAGGTGCACCTGGCCATGAAAGGGGTGGTTCGTTGGCATAAGCAACAGCTCGAGCTAGATCCTGGTTATTTAACGGGTGACTTCGAATCATATACGGAAATGGCAATTCACTGGGGCGCTAAGGAATTGGAACTCCTATTTCAGGTGTGCTGGGAGGAGCAAGAACTGATGGATGCATTTGTTCATGCTGCACAGATTGCCTGGAGCAATGGCACTGGCATTGGATCAGAGGTGTTTTGCAAAGGCGTTTGGCAATGGCTTGACCAGGAGCCAAGCTTAAGCCAAGAAGAAAAGGATGAACTCTTGCTGAGGTATCCCCTCCGACTCGACGCGGGCTACATGCGATTTCGAGGAGATCTCATGAATTGGGTCGGGTTTTGGNAAGGCCTTACCAGAGAACGTCAACGCGAACTCGGCGAATCAAATCCTTACCGCAATAAGTTGGATTACCTGGACGAAGCAATCCTCTTAGTGAATATCGCAAACAAAGACTTGCCGTTGTCGGAACAGGATCGACAGACCGTTCGCGAGTCAGAGTTTTGGAAAGATCGGTTCCGCCACCTTGAGTTTATGCAAGAAATTTGGATTCCAAGATTCGCAATGCAATAACCAACCCACGATTCCATGAAAACAATTCTTGCTCTTTTGATTTGCTTGTCCTTTTCCGCATGCCAAATCCCAGCCCCCTACGCGACCCGGCCTGGGATCACCGATTATTGGCATCCGGTACGCGCGAAGGTGGAAGAATCCGGCCGCCTGATGACTTGTTCTGGATACATCGGTCGCGATGAAACGGGCACTCTCCTTGTGAGCCTTTATCCCGTTGACCATTATCGAGACAACATAGAGAGCGGAGAATCGCGAAAAGTTCGTTGGCTCATGCGTGAGTTTAAAAATGGAGAGGCAAGTTTTTTGAGCTCCACTTGGTACAACGACAGCGAGCCTGCCATGGTGCACTCTGGCTTAATGATCATGGAATATGATTTGTCTGAAGAGAATCCCAAGGGGCAAGCTTGGGAGTTGTGGCTGCATGATCCACAAGAAGCATGGGCAGCAGAGCCAAACCGACGCGAGTGGAGGGCAACTCGTACTCAGAACGGTTACCAAGAAGTCGTCATCATTAGTCGTGGGGGACCGTGGAAGACGCGTCCGGATGATGCATTCCCTGTCCTTGAAGAGGTCAACCCAGGTAAATTCACCTTGGATGGCATCCGATTAATGCCGCCTTATTGGATGATTTTGGATTGGCGAGGAGAAGCTYCACCCTTCTCAGATTCTTAGCGCCTGAACCGCCCTCACGGACTCACTTTCCACCAGGCCTTGGTAGAATCTCACTAACCCATGTCTCGCGGCTACCTCATCCCTATCGGTGGCGCGGAAGAAAAATTCCGCGACCCTGCCATCCTTAAGCGCTTTGCCGACATCTGCGGCGGAAGTGAAGCGCGCATCGTCATCATCCCTACGGCTTCGCGCCTTGAAGAAACTGGTCCACGCTACGTGGAAATCTTCAAAGAGCTCGGCGTGTCCCATGCAGTGAGCCTGCCCTTTGAGGACCGCAAAGATTGCGCGCGCGAAGACTGGCTTAAGGAATTGAAAGAAGCTACCGGCGTGTTCATCACTGGCGGTAATCAGTTGCGCTTGTCGACCACCATTGGTGGTACTGCGGTTGCCGACATGCTGCGGCATCGCAACAACCATGAGGGGTTGACGGTTGGTGGAACTTCTGCCGGCGCATCCATCTTGAGTGAGCACATGATTGCTTACGGAGATGAAGGTGGAACGCCGCGTTGCGATATGGTTTCGCTCGCTCCAGGATTTGGACTCACTCATGAATTCATTGTCGACCAACACTTTCAGCAGCGCGATCGGCTTGGACGACTGCTGACCGCCCTTGCATTTAACCCACGGCCGGTTGGCATTGGACTCGACGAAGACACCGCCGCATTCATTTCCCCAGATGACCTGATCGAAGTGGTGGGCAGCGGTGCCATCACCCTGATCGACCCGTCGAATATGGAATACTCTTCCATGGATTCGGCGCGGCGCCACGAACCCGTCAGCGTGCTCGGCATTCGCCTGCACATACTCACTCACGGATGCACTTTTGACATCCGTACTCGCGAAGCCACGCACCCTTCCGCGCAAACGACCTCCTAGAAATCCCCCACGATGAAAATCCTCGACCGTTCGGTATACCTTGGGCCTAGCCTTTACGCCCACTTCCCGGTCATTCGCATGACCTTGGACCTGGAAGAACTCGAGGAGTGGCCGRCCGCAAAGTTAGGTAGTGCATTCATCGATGGCTTGCTGGAATCTTTGCCGGGGCTGCATAAACACGGTTGTTCCTACCGCGAGGAAGGCGGCTTTGTGCGTCGCATGCGTGAGGACGATGGCACCTGGATGGGCCATGTGTTTGAACACGTGGCGATTGAGTTGCAAGCCATGGCGGGTAGTCCGGTCACTTTCGGCAAGACGCGCGGCAACGGCGAACACGGTCAATACGATGTCGTGTTTCAGTACGAATCGGAAGAGGTTGGTTTGGAAGCCGCTTCCTTAGGGTTGCGTTTGTTGCAGCACTTGTTGCCCGTGGAGCTGCAGCCGGAATCGATTCGTAAGGAGGAGTTCGATTGGGAAGAAGAGCGCGAGTCGTTCATCCGCTTTGCGCAACGTCGTGCGCTTGGCCCTTCGACGGCATCTTTAGTGCGTGCGGCCGAAGAGCGTGATATCCCTTGGATTCGTTTGAATAAGTACAGTTTGGTGCAGCTTGGCCACGCTTGTTATGGCAAACGTATTCAAGCAACCATTACTTCGGAGACGCGGCACATTGGTGTAGAGATTGCTTCCGACAAGGAAGAGACCAATAAGTTGTTGGCCGACTTGGGATTGCCAGTTGCGAAGCAGGGCTTGGTTTATTCCGAACGAGCGGCGATCCGCATGTCGAAGCGGATTGGTTTCCCAGTGGTGATTAAGCCATTGAATGCAAACCATGGGCGTGGTGTTTCGATCAACCTGAAGACCGACGAAGAGATTTGCACCGCGTTTGAAAATGCGCGCTTGCATAGTCGCGCGGTCATCGTAGAGAATTTCTTGTCGGGTTTCGATCACCGCTTGTTGGTGGTGAATGGAACCTTGGTGGCAGCATCGAAGCGCGTGCCTGGCCACGTGATTGGCGATGGCAAGAGCTCGATTGAAGAGTTGATTGAAATTGTGAACTCCGATCCGCGCCGTGGTATCGGTCACGAGAAAGTGTTAACCAAGTTGGAGCTGGATTATCAGGCCAATCGTTTGTTGGAGCTCAAAGGCTTTGTCAAAGAAGATGTGCTTGAGGAAGGCAAGGTGGTTTACTTGCGCAGTACGGGAAACTTGTCCACTGGTGGCACCGCGGTCGATGTCACCGACATCATGCACCCGGACAACCGGATTATGGCGGAACGTGCTGCACGCGCCGTCGGCCTCGATGTCTGCGGCGTAGACTTCCTCACCGATGACATTTCGGTTTCTTACAAAGTTGGCGGCGGCGGTATCTGTGAGGTGAACGCTGCACCAGGTTTCCGTATGCACGTCGCACCTTCTGAAGGTACCCCGCGCGATGTTGCCGGWCCSGTYATGGACATGTTRTTCCCGGAAGGCWCRCCATCGCGCATTCCGATTTGCAGYATCACSGGCACYAACGGYAAAACSACYACYGCGCGYATGGTGTCGCACATYTTYAAGATGACTGGMAAGGTGACRGGWCTGACCACCACCGATGGCGTTTACATCGACGGCCACCTGACCGTCAACGGCGATATGACTGGCCCAGCATCGGCGCGCATTGTGTTGCGTGATCCGAAAGTGGAAGTGGCGGTTCTTGAAACTGCACGTGGCGGCATGTTGCGTCGCGGTTTGGCCTACCGCCGTTGCGATGTTGGCGCGGTGCTGAATGTACAGGCGGATCACCTTGGGTTAAGGGGTGTGAACACGCTCGAGGATTTGGCGAAGGTGAAACGCATTGTGGTGGAGATTGCGCGGGACACTGCGGTGCTCAACGCAGACGATGAACATTGTCTAAAGATGGCCGACCACACTAAGTCGGAGCACCTTTGTTACATCACCATGAACGCGAATCATCCACTCGTGCGCGATCACATCCGCGCCGGCGGACGCGCAGTGGTGTTGGAGCAAGGCATGGGTGGTTTAATGATCACCATTTACGACAAGAGCCAGCACATTCCTTTGCTGTGGGCGCACATGATTCCTGCAACCCTTGATGGGCGCGCCTTGCACAATGTGCAGAACGCCATGTTTGCGGCGGCCATTGCGTTCAGCATGAAAGTGAGCCTTGAGGAAATCCGTCATGGTCTGCGTACTTTCGACACTAGCTTTTTCCAAGCTCCGGGTCGTATGAACATCTACGATGACCATCCATTCAAGGTCATCATGGATTACGGCCACAACCCTGCCGCGATTAAGGCGATGGTGGACTTGTCGGAACGAATGGAGCCGAAGGGGCGCAAAATTATTGTGCTTGCTGCTCCAGGCGACCGTCGCGATGAAGATGTACAAGAGATCGCACGACTTTGCTCGGGAAAGTTCGACCATTACATCTGTCGTAGGGACGATGGCTTGCGCGGGCGTGAATCGGACGAAATCCCGATGATGCTGCGCGAAACATTACTTGCTAATGGTGTTCCAACCGAGCAAATCGAAATGATTCCAGATGAACAGGCTGCCATCGATGCTGCGCTCAACATGGCGCAACGCGATGACCAGTTGCTCATTTTTGTCGATGCGATTTCGCGGAGTTGGCGTCAGATTCAAGAGTTCCAATCGGAAGGCGGAGGGTCGAAAGATGAGGTGCATTCCACGACTCCAGCTGATGTCGCTGCTTTCGGTGGCTTCTCTGATTTCGGATTGGATAAAGATGTGGAGCTGATTCGCGATGAACGCGGCGTTCGGATTGCGGCTTCGGAAGAATCGGACTAGCAGATTTAGAGCATGACTACTTCGGAACAAGCCGCGCCACAGCGGGAGATGCGCGATTCTCGCCGTCTGACCGGCCCCAACGTGATCTGGGGCAAGCCAGGCCCGGTGATTGACATTGCTATTGCAGACTCAGATGCAGAGCCCGCTCGTTTGGCATGGACCGGCGCGATTTTGGCTTTGCTGGAAGGCGTCGGGTGGGGGGCGGAAGAAACCGCCTTCCGCAAGTTCCCTGGCGGATTGAGTTTGGCTTTTAGTGCTCCTATGGATGCACTGTATGCCGCTTGCGAAATGAATGAATGGGCGTGRTCGGTTGCAGAATCCCAGTTAGATCACACCGCGGAGCCGAATCTTGAGGACGCCATAGCGCATTTCAAAACTGAAATCCGCGCGGAATCGAATGGGTCTTTGTTGCGTTTGCAAAAGGCAGCAGCACGTCGGGGCGCACTTTTCCTCACCGACGACGACGAGGTTTCCATCGGCGCTGGACGGTACTGCGAAAGCTGGTCGGTCAAAGAGTTGCCGGAAGCTGGCGAGGTGCAATGGGACGCTCTAAAACGAATCCCGATTGCCATGATCACCGGCACTAACGGTAAAACTACCACCGTTCGTTTATTGAAATGCATGGTCGATGCGCAAGGCAAAGTTCCCGGCGTTTCATCCACCGACTGGCTCATGGTTGGCAATGAAATCCTCGACCGTGGAGATTGGTYGGGGCCTGGCGGTGCGCGCAACATTCTGCGCCACCCTTCAACCGACATCGCATTGCTCGAAACGGCACGCGGCGGCATGTTGCGTCGTGGTTTAGGACTGGCAGCCGGTGAAGCCGATGTCGCATTGGTCACCAACATTGCAGAAGATCACCTTGGCGAATGGGGGATTCAAGATCTCGACATGTTGGCCGACACCAAGTTTATTATTCGTCATGCAGGCAAACGCTTGGTGCTCAATGCCCAGGATGAAAAATCCGTCGAGCGTGTGCACTTAGTGGAATGCCCAATCACTTGGTTTGGGTTAGATGCACAAGACCCACGCATTCAAGACCATCTCGCAAGTGGTGGTCAGGCTGCCGTTCTCGATAGCGATGCCCTTTGGTGGTGCGCGGAAGGGCAGGCGAACAAGTTGATTGATGTTGCAGAGATCCCGATTGCATTGGGTGGTGCGGCGCGACATAACATCGCAAATAGTTTGGCTGCGATTGCGGTCGCTAAGGAGCTTGGCCTCGACGACGCCTCGATTGTGGAAGGATTGCGCACCTTCCAAAGTGACCCAGCAGATAATCCTGGACGGCTGAACCTGTTTGACTTCCACGGGGTAAAAGTGCTGGTCGACTTCGCGCATAATCCGCACGGCCTTCAAGCGCTCTTCGAAATGGCAACGGCAATGAAGCCGGAACGCAAGTTAGTCACCGTTGGGCATGCCGGGGATCGCGAAACGGAATCCATCGAGGAAGTTGCGTTGACGGCATGGCGCAGCGGAGTGGATCGCCTCATCATCAAGGAGCAGGACAAGCATTTGCGTGGACGCGAGCTTGGGGAAATACCGGCCATCATGGAAGCGGCTTTACTTGCCGATGGTGCCCCAGCGGAGGACATCAGTCGTGCCGACAACGAAATGGATGCCACCCTTCAAGCGCTCACGTGGGCCAAACCGGGCGACTTGCTGCTACTGCTGACCCTGCAACAACGCGAGGAMGTGCTGCACCTCCTCGACGTCATGCAGAAGCAAGATTGGCAAGCGGGACAGCCGATTCCGGTTGTCGAGTCGCCGGCGGACTAAATCCGAACCCTCGTTATTCAAATGCCGAGGGGATCTGAATGTCCCGCGCCCAAGTGCGCAGGGCTTCTGGCTTCACTTGAAAACGGAGATCCGAATAGCCTTTTAGGCGAAAGCTAATCTCTATTGGAGTCATAGGCGTTTCGACCACTGCGCGATAAGTATTCGCTGCAAGGTCCGGGCGAACTTTCATCTTGCGCACCGCGTTTCGCCGCACGCCCTCAGGCAATTCGGCACCCTTCACCTGAGAAATTGAGATGCGTAAATCTCCTTTGCTATGCAAATCTGAAGCTAACCAGGCATCGTCAAAAACCAGATTTCCGCTCAGCACAAAAGGTCGGCTGTCTTCCACAACAATTCCTCCAAGGTCTACATGAGGACCATCCGATTCCAAATCCACCTCAATGTTCGGTTCCCACATTGCGGGATGCCCCGGTCCCAAAACATGACGTGGATTAAAATCGGGAGTCACCGAAATCTTTATCGGTCCAACTTTCATCCCGGTAATCTGAAACAAGCCTTCTTCATTGGTCACAGTGCGACCAAGCTCGGAAACAAAGGTGTGCGGGTCTAACCCTTCTTTAACTTTTTGATTAGAAAAGCAAAGCACCGGCAACCCCGGAAAAGGGTTCCCATCTTGGTCGACAATCCAGCCGCTCACCGATCCTTGACCTCCGCCTAAATAGGTGTCGCCGAGATCCAAGCCTTGGCCCGCCATAATTTCCATATCCCAAGGCGCAGGCGGGTTCCAGGACTCGCTTCCAGAAACAGCTAAGGGGTCAACGTGTAGCTTCAACCGATGATTGCCCGGGAAGACCTCTTCGAAGGCGTATTCGCCGAACTCATTGGTCATGGAACTCTCAGTGAGAGCGCCAGAATTTCTATCCAAGCCGGACAAACGCACCAGGACGCCTTCAGCCGGCGCTCCATGCGGGCCAAGAATCCTTCCAAAAACTTGTGCTGGGATTCCAACCTCTAGATCGACTTTCACCCATTGGTCCGCGCTTAGTTGAACCATGAATTTGGCATAATTTTTCAGGTCAGATTCCCCTGTCGAAACCTGTTCTGGCTTGGACTTTCGTGAACGCACCAACTGAGGAATCAACCCAGCCTGCAAAGAATCCGGCTGGACCATGACAAAGTAGGTTTCACTTGCGGGCAGCTCGCAATGGAATCGAGAATCACTTTCATCTATCACCAGAGTTCGAATTACCTTACCGTGCTGGAGAACTAAAACCTTTCCGTGGCGGACCTGGTTGCCAAAGGAATCCACAATGCCAACCGATATTTTTCCGAACTCACTCTCGGGGTCAATCGGTTGTTCGGGTTTTTCAACCTCAGGAACAACAGCATCGACCTCCAGTGCTAGGGTCTCGCGCAGTGTCGTTCCCGAGCTCTGATCCGTCAAAGTCGCCGGTGCAAGATCTTCCACAATCAAATCACCAGACTCCCCATGCGATGGAGAGTCTGGCTGGTTTCGATCCGGCCATATCAGCCAGGCGATCAGAAGGGAAAATACGCCGAGGAAAAGAAGGGGTCGGATCGATTTCATATTTGCTTAGGCCAGGATAACTCCGATGGCACCGATGGCTTCCAAGATGGGAGCAATGGAGTTTAAGAAGTTCAGAATGTGACTCTCGCCGTCCGCCCCATCTTCCCCATCTTCGGCAGAAGGGCCGCCCGGTTTGGTGCCGCCCTCTCCACCATCACCACCATCTCCGCCAGAGACAAGGCCGTTTCCGCCGTCGCCGCCCTCTCCACCTTCACCGCCGCCGTCGACGCCATCCCCTCCGTCACCGCCATCGCCGCCGTCATCTCCGAACAAGGGATCATCGTCTCCCACTCCGCCAGTTCCGCCATCGCCACCGAACCCTCCGCTGGAACCGCTTTCACCACCATCTCCACCGGTGCCACCATCGCCCGCGGTCTCGCCGCCATCGCCACCGTTACCACCATTTCCACTTCCGAAGCCGTCACCGCCGGTGCCACCATTGGGTGGAGTGCCGTTCGGGGCGCCAGGAGTCCCTTCCGGAGTGTCGCCAGGCCAGCCGTCGTAACCACCGGGGTGTCCCCAACCGCCATTCATGCCGAACGGATAGCCAGGAGGATAAGAATCGTAGGACTGCGCTTGAAGCGCGCCTCCGACTAGCCAAAGCGCAAGTAGCGCCGCAATGAGTGTTTTTAGTTTCATGGTTTTCAAGGTGCGGACATTCCTTGCCCGACACCATGCAGACGGGAGGGTGGCACTACGACACGAAGAACGATGGGATTCACGCCCTCTTTCGCCTCGGTGGATATTCTTTCTGGGCTAAGTTTTTGCAACCCATTTCGTACTCTTGCAGTAAGCCCATCAGTGGAGGAAAACCTCGCCGCAGAAACACCCTACTTGCGCGCATTCCTGCGCAAGKKSSWGCKKSGYANNCAGSYGNCNTCRAKSTGGMCGAKSTRSYGCRMGARRCCRTGMRCCNGYGCGCTTCAATACAGCCACACTTACGACGCCAATCAAGCGCTGCGTCCGTGGTTGCAACGTATCGGTTTCCGCGCTTTCTTAGATGCACGCGCAAAGGCCAAACGTCAACCGTCCATGTTGGGGCGTGCCGATGCGCTTGAGTTTGTTGCGGACGATGCCACGTCACCACCCTCGACCCAACCGCAACTTGAAATCATGTTGCAGACCTTGCCGGAGATCGAGCGCAAGGTCATCACGGCTTTCTATCTACAACAATTCAGTTTGCGCGATGTCGCGTTGGAGTTGCGCATGGCAGAAGGCACCGTGAAATCGCATTTGCATCGCGCGCGCAAACGTTTGGCGGATCGTTATCAAGTGGAGGATTGGCTCGGATGAATCACGACTCCTTTGAGCAACTGGTTCAAGAATGTTTAGATACCAGGCAAGACCCGCTGGATCACACTGCAATCCTGGCCTATGTCGAGGCGCATCCAGAAGCACTCGATGCACTGGTCGATTTGCGCGCGGTTGGCATGCACACCGACTGGCCACCAACCGTCAAGCGCGGGAAAATGCTGCCGTGGAAATGGGTATCGCTAGTCGCTGCCGCAGCTTTGCTTGTCACCGTAGTCATGCAACAACCGGACCCACTCGAGTCGAATGATCAAGGCAACCTGACATCGTCCACGTTGTTAGTCAAAGCTCCAGTTGCAAAGTTTCTTTCGGTGAAAATCACTCGCAGTACTTCGAACTCGACCTCCGAAGTGCTTCATCATAAATCAAGTCGTTCGGCGCGGATCCTTTCCGTGCATACGCAAACGACACAGAACATTCTTAACTAACATGCTTACCACTCTCGTTTTACTTTGCGCGCA
Source organism: Planctomycetota bacterium (assembly GCA_002746235.1). Taxonomy (GTDB): domain Bacteria; phylum Planctomycetota; class UBA1135; order UBA1135; family UBA1135. The sequence goes on along the minus strand of NVWJ01000004.1, from coordinate 5,141 downwards.
AACTCCCGTCCAGCACGAGCTTGACCTGATTCCGTTTGAGCACCTGATCAATCATAARCGCGAAGCCGARAAGATGCGCGAAGAACGTCTCGCTTTGGACCTACTTGCTTTGGTTGCMGGCAARGGCGTAGTTCCARATTTGTCGGACGACGCGAGTTTCAGTTCCCAACTCGCYGCAGGTTTTTTCAACATGGCCGTCGAAGGCCTGGTGGAATCTGAAATTCTTGATCGCCCGGCGATGGAAGATCCACGCTTGTGGCCTTACTATTCAGGYGTGCCGCGMAGCCATGGYCCATTCTYTGGCTCACAAGATGTTTTAGATTCCATCAAGACTTACATGGTGCCGGCTTTCGATAGTGCGCGCGAAAGTTTGAAAGTCGATCAAACTGGAAACRGAAGAGTCTTGCTCGCGTATCTTCAGCCTAGCCAAAGCGAATGGTTGCACGAGTTTTTCACGATTCAAGAAGAGACGGAAACCTGGACGGCTCTCATCAGCGCGCATATTTTCATTGGTGGATCGGAATGGCTCGACGCAAATGGCTTTRAGGATAGGGCCACTCCATTCCTTGAAGCTGAGGTYATGGRGAAAATCGTAAAGGGTTTAAGTGCCTCATGCGATGAGGAAATGGTGAGTCCACGCATCTTGACCAATCCTGGAATGGAGGGCAGCCTGTCGGTACTGACTGAAATCAGTTACGTCGAAAAGTGGGAGGTGCGCACCGTTCAGCCCGGCGATGTCACCGTGGTGGACCCGATGATTGAGACGGTGGAAGAGGGGCTCACCATGAAGGTTCGCGTACTTCAGGTTGCCGATGACCAATACGGGGTATCGATTAGCTATGAACTCATGGATCTCATGCACCCCATGAAAACTTCAAACATTAATCTTGCGGGAGTGAATTGCCGAAGCGCCACGCCCGAAGTCATCACCACTTCTCTGGATTCAAATCTTGTGATTCCGAGTGGGGGTGGCGCAGTATTCCGCACCACCCGTTCTTCGGATCAAAAGGAAATCGTTCTGGTGCTTCAGCTCCAGCGCGTGAAAGTGAAGAACGTCAGCGAGAAGTAAACTTAAGGAACCAAGTCGAACGACACCTTGTTGGTCAAGGTGTTGTTCACATCTAGGCGAATGCCTTGTGCGTGGTAAGTCGTGCCGAGCAAGCCAGGAATGAGCGGGATGGTCGTGGGTATGGAAAGACCGCCGACTGGAATCGGCACCGCCGTGGTGGTGAGGACGGCCAAACCTAAGTCGACTTCACGCAAGCCAAAGGGGGTCAGTGCAATGTCGAGCCCGCTTGAGATAATGAAAGCAAAAGCGTTTGCGCCATCCGGAGTTTCGAAGGAAAGAGAACCGCCAAGTTGCGGGAAGCCCACGATGTGGAAGTCTTGCTCAAAGGCATCGACCGCCCAAATGGATCCACCGTTACCGGAGGTGTTGGCGTGCACGGCCTTGGTTCCAACGGCGAGGACATCGCCATCTTGGTCCATGTCGAGGCCAAAGGCAGAGCCGGGAGTGTCGACGGAGGAAGTGAGCACTCCGGTGGCATCGTWGACAAAAACTTCAGGGGTCGCGTTGAGGCTGTCCCCCCAAGAAATGCCGGCGAGGTAATCACCTCTTCCATCCATCTTCAAGCCGGAAGCAACCAGCTGTGCGGTCGTTCCGGGTGCATCGAGACTGTTGCTGAAAAGGTCAGCTCCACTTGCGACATCCATCATGCCAATTTCAAGGTGATCATAGTTCGGGGTGTAGCGCTGCACAGCAAAACCACATCGACTGCCATCTGCATTCAAGGCGACTTGGCCAACATAGGTTCCGCCGACTCCACCACGACTAGCCACGGTCGACCAAACGCCAGGTGCAGTTTCTTGCGCGACAAAAGTGCCACCGAAGTTTCCGTATGCAAAAGTTTTTCCGTCTGCTGAGAAAGCGTGCGCGTCGAAGGAGCCACCGAGGGAGCGTGAGTGCAACAAGACTCCAGTGTTTAGATCATAGATTTCGCAAAAGCCGTTATACATGCCGAGGTAAAGGCGGTCGCCGGTGAAATCAATTGCGCCGTAGCGAATGTTGGCAACGGCAGCGAGGTCATAAGARTTCACAACCAGGCCTGCGCGGTCAAAAACACGAATATGGGTGGTGCCGTTGGTGTTGCTCACTGCTGCAACGGTGCGGCTGCCATCGTTATTGACGTCGATGAATCCTGCGATTACGTTTCCGGTGACCGGCAAGATTGCGGTCCAAGTAGGAGTGCTTCCATTCATGCGGTCCCAGCTGTAGACGGTAGATTGAAAACTGAATCCACCTTGATCGACGGTTACAAGTGCAGCCAGAATCCCGGATCGATCGGAAGCTGCCGGGCGCACCACTGTGGCGCCAACCACTGAGAAATCGAAGAGGGGAGTGGGTGACCCAGTTGCATAGGCGGACACCATCTCGTTGTTCAACTCCTTTCCGCCGACCATCCACGCGCCGGAATCTCCCATGGCAACGCGTTGCCCAATCCACGCTAGGCCGGCATCGTCCACCTGCCAACGAGGGCCGGTAGAGGCGGCCAGACTCGAACCAACGGATTGCGCTCGCTGGTCTGTATTTTGCTCCACCAGATAAACACCGTCATAACGGACCTCCATAACCTGACTGTGCAGGGAATCCTGAGGCGGTGCAACGGCGCCTTGCAGTAGTGGGATTAGGATGGGGAGGAGAAGCATGCACCCATCCTAATGGGAAATCGCAAATCGGGAGTGGGCTCCGCGAGGAACTTTCCCGACTGGGGGACTGCGGCTCTAGCTGCCCTTTTTGTGCCTTCTGGCCTTCTTGTCGTGGTTCGCTTTGACCTCTTTGCGCTTTTCGTCATAGCGACGCTCGATTCCAGAACGCTGGCTCTCATACTTCTCAGTTTGTCCGTTGCGTTCTGCCTTTTTCCAGGCTGTAGCCAACTCACGGTCGAGCTCAAGCTCGATGGCTTCGAGGTTGCGGTCGAGCTCCAGTTTGGAAAGCAGCATGGAGCCCTCCTTTTCTGAAGGCTTCTTCCCGTTGGAACCCTTACGCCCATTTTCGCCTTCACCAGCCTGGTCGGCATTGTGCTTCTTCTTGCTTTTTGCTTCACCCTTGCTGTCTAGGCCGCGCTGTTTGCCGCCTTCCCGTGCACGGTCCTTGCCTTTCTTCTTGGACGCATCCTTGCCGATGCCCTGCTCTTTCCCCCTTTCCTTGCCGTCTCCTTTTGCCTTGTCCTTTTTATCTCTCTTTCCGCCGTCCTTGTTTTTGCCCTGATCTTTGTTTTTGCCCTTGCCCTTGCCCTTGGTCTTCTCTTTACCGGCATTCTTTCCTTTGCCTTTGGTCTGATCCTTGTCGAGCCCCCGTTGCTTTCCGCCATCGCGCGCACGATCCTTTCCCTTCTTCGCGCCGTCCTTGTCGACGCCATGCCCCTTGCCCTCTGCCCGGCCTTTTTCTTTGCCCTTAAGGGTCGCATCTGCTGCGCCATTGGCGGAGGACTGCCCCTGAGCGGAAGCCTCTAATGCGGCTCTCGTTTGAGCCGACGCCTTCTGAGCCGCTTGCAATTCCGTTCTTGCCGCTTCATTGCCGGGATTCTTGCGGTAGACGCCGCGTGCTTTGGCCAATCGGCCTTGGGCTTCCCGGTAGTCGGCGCGGCTGGAGGCTTGTCCGCCTTTTTGGTTTTTCTCAACTGCAGAAGAGCCTTTTGTCACTTCCTGCGCGATGGCCGGTTGAGCGAAGAATAGTGGGGCAAGAGCCAATAGGAGGAGAGATGTCCGCATAAGAATCGACCCTACCAGAGCCTCCTAAAAATTCGTGTAGAAGCACCTAGATTCATCAACCCTCTCATTTTTAGACTTTATTGAGAAGTTCCGAGCAGACGTGCTCAAAATCCGATATATTTGAGAAGGACAAGAGAGAGCTACTCAGAAAATAGAAGAAATGAACATTTCGTCACTGACCTTACTTCCTGCTGCAAGAGAGCTAGAAACCAACTCAGTTTTGCGTGAGTTAGTCCGAGCCCACAGAGCTTTGGCTGAGTTAAAGGGGGTTGCCCTAACCCTTCCAAACGAAGGCTTGCTCATCTCAACTCTCACCCTCCAAGAGGCACAGAGCAGTTCGGAAATTGAAAACATAATCACTACGCAGGACAAGCTCTACAAGTACCGAATCCAGGCGGCGATTGAAGATCCGGTGAGTAAGGAAGTGGCGCGATACGCCCAAGGCCTAACGGTGGGTTTTCATCAGGTGCGCGAAAGCGGTTTATTAACATTAAAAACGGTCAAGCAGGTTCAGGCCAAGCTCGAAGGGAACGATGCTGGGTTTCGGAAACTTCCAGGTACGGTGCTTGAAAATGAACAGACTGGAGAAGTCGTTTTTGAGCCACCGTCACCCGAGTTGGTGCCAAGTCTTATGGCAGACCTAGAGAAATTCGCACATGACTGCGGTGACTTAGACGCGCTAGTTCGAATGGCGATTCTCCACCACCGTTTCGAAACCATTCATCCGTTTTACGATGGAAACGGACGCACCGGGCGCATTCTAAACATTCTGTATCTTGTGAAAGAAGGGCTTCTCGATACGCCGATTCTCTATATGAGTCGCTACATTAGCCAAACCAAGTCGGAGTATTATCGGCTCCTACAAGAAACGCGAGGCACCCAAGAATGGGAGCCGTGGCTGCTTTATATGTTGCGTGGTGTGGCTGTGACTGCGCAACATGCAACCCAGCTCGTGACGAGTATTCGTGATTTAGTTCAGGCGACCAAGCTTGAAGTCCGCGAGAAGCATAAATTCTATAGCCATGAGCTAATAAATAATATTTTTGGTCACCCCTACACCAAGGTTGCGTTCTTGAAGGAAGATCTTGGAGTGTCCCGAGCGACGGCGACGCGTTACTTAGATGCGCTGGCCGAAAGCGGAGTCCTCATCAAAAACCGTCTTGGACGTGAAAGCTACTACGTGAATCATGCGCTGGTACACCTATTGTTTAACTTGCCAGAGCTGAAACTGTGAAAAGCGGATCAGTGGCATGGTCCGACGCATCACTTGCCGTTAAGGAAGCTCTGATTAAGTATGGTGCGGGAGGCCGTGGATGGAAATCGTTTGCCCCAAGGCGCGAATCGAAGGCTGTAGTGTCGCTACAGGCAAG
>NVWJ01000014.1 GCA_002746235.1 Planctomycetota bacterium | reverse complement strand
ATGCTTTGAAAGACATCAATCTTACGATTGAGAAGGGTGAATTCGTGGCTATCATGGGACCGTCGGGTTCAGGAAAGTCGACACTCATGAATATCTTGGGCCTCCTAGATCGCCCAGACGCAGGGTCCTACCGCCTGGAAGGCCACGACGTTGGCTCCTTTTCTGTCGACCAGCTTGCACATTTACGCAACGAAAAAATTGGTTTTGTATTTCAGGCGTTTCACCTGTTGCCCAGGACGACCGCCCTTGAAAACGTGCAGCTCCCACTCGTTTACGCCAAGGGAGGTGTGCTGCGCGGGAAGGCTGAAGCAGCTTTGGAGCGTGTTGGACTTAAAGATCGTGCCTCACACTTCTCGAATGAACTGTCTGGGGGGCAGCAGCAGAGGGTGGCGATTGCGCGCGCCCTGGTTAATGAGCCAGAAGTAATTTTCGCGGATGAGCCGACCGGTAACCTGGACTCTGCCTCGGGCGAGGAAGTGATGAAGATTTTTTCGGAACTTAGTCGTCAGGGCAAGACGGTAATCTTAATCACCCATGAGCAGGCGGTTGCAGATCGGGTCGAGCGCGTGATTCGCATCGTCGATGGCGAGATTGTTGCTGACGAAAGGTGCGCCAAGAATGCATCTGTGGTTAACCAGCAAGCAGTGGACGCCCAGCATGGAGTTTCCGAATGAACGTCAGCCAAATTGTGTCGAACGCCCTTCGGACCGTCACCCGAAACAAGCTTCGTTCCATCCTCATGATGGTGGGCGTCACCGTAGGCGTGGGTGCTCTCACGGTGGTGACTGCAATCGGCAAGAGCGCGGTCACCGAGGTGATGGACAATGTTCAATCGACGTTTAGCGCCAATAACATTCTGATTACTGCAGGCGGTGGGTCGCGGCATGGTGCAGCGCGTGGAGAAGGGCCAACCACGACTCTCACGATTGCGGATCTGGAGGCTCTTGAAGCGCGGGTACCGAATATCGACTTGACTGGACCGGGCTTGCGTGTCGGCAGCAAAATGGTGACTTACAAAGGTACCAATCGGGAAGTGAGCATTACCGGCTACTCCGAGAAGGCAGAGCAACTTACGCGCCAACTGAGCCGCGGGGCTTACTTTACTCGTGAAGACGTAAGGGGGTCGGCGCGTGTAGCTTTAATCGGTCAAGACGCTGCACGGGAACTTTTTGGTGGCGCGGATCCTATGGGAGAACAGGTGCGGGTCGGACCTGTGCCGTTCACAATCGTCGGTGTTTTGGAGCGTGGTGGCATGGGGGTGCACGGCATCAACACCGATAACGTCATCTACGTTCCCATTTCGACTGCTCAACGCCGCTTGATGAACGTCGAGCATATTTCGTCAGCGAAGATTCGCTTACGTGATGCAGGAAAAATGGCAGCTACGGAGCGGGCTATCGAGGCGACCCTGAGAGAGCGCCACCAGCTGTCCGGCGATGCGGAAAGTGATTTTTCAATGATCACGCCGGTGAGTGTTCAGGAGATGGTCGAGTCGAACAATCGCACTTTCACACTGTTCCTCCCGCTCATTTCCGCAATCGCAATTTTTGTGGGGGCGCTGATTATCGCTAGCCTCATGCTCGTTTCGGTTAACGAGCGTCGTCCGGAGATTGGCCTGAGGAAAGCAGTTGGGGCTAGATCGAAGGACATCCAATTGCAGTTTCTCATCGAGTCAACCGTGATTACAGTGATTGCGGCGGTGCTAGGACTGGCATTAGGAGCTGGGGTAAGTCAAGTCATTCTGAACATGCAGGACAAACCTCCCGTCTTGCCTTGGGCAGCGATGGGTCTCGGTCTTCTTGTGTCTGTTTCCGTTGGGACTCTAGCAGGCGTCATTCCAGCACGTCGGGCGGCCGCTCTTAATCCAATCGACACCCTTCGATGAGGATTGTCCGGAGTTTGAGCCTTGCGGTGGGAGGTCTCCTGCGGCACAAGCTCCGGGCGRTTCTGGCAATGCTTGGCCTAGTCATTGGAGTTGCCGTCGTCTTGGTCATGGTTGCGGTTGGAGAGGGTGCGAAGCGCGAAGTCCTCGGGCAGATCGAGCGTCTCGGCGCCCACTCGCTCGTGGTTGCGCCAGCTGAGGTCATTCCTGTGCCTGGACGTGAAGTGCAGTCGCGTCGCGCTACAACGCTTCTCCTGTCCGACAGCGAGGCCATCGATTCTGAGTGCGGAGCGGTGGTTGGAGTCGCGCCAATATCGAGTGGAACCAAGCGAATTAAGTTCGGCTCGTTATCGACGATGGCGACGATCATAGGAACCAACTTAGAGTATCAAGAGATTCGCAATGCCCAAGTTGCTCAGGGGCGATACTTCACCTTGGCAGAATCGATGTCGGGGAGCCGCGTATCAGTCATCGGCGCAACTGTGAGTAAGAATCTGTTCCCAATGCAGAATCCAGTGGGTACTCAAATTCGGGTGGGTCACGTTCCATTCCAGGTGATCGGGGTGCTTGCTTCCAAAGGGACTAGCGCCGATGGAAGCGGTGACGAAGACAACCAGATTCTGGTGCCGGTCAAGACCGCAATGCGCAGGGTGTTCAATGTCGATTACCTTAACCAGATTTACGTGAAGGCAGCTAACCGAGAAATGCTACCGCATGCGGAGGCTGAAATTACAACTCTTTTGCGCACAAGACATGACTTGGACCGCTTTCGGAAGTTGAATGACTTTGAGATTGAAGATCAAGTGCGAGCACTTCGTGCAGAGATGGATGCAGCAGATTCCTTCACCACCATGATTGCAGGGATTGCGGGCGTTTCCCTTTTCGTCGGTGGCATTGGAATCCTTTCTATCATGCTCATCACCATTAAGGAACGCGTGGGGGAGATTGGATTACGGATGGCACTCGGAGCCCGGCCCCGCGACATTTTGGCTCAGTTCCTCTCGGAGGCCCTCCTGCTTGGTGCTTTTGGCGGCGTATTCGGCCTCGCTCTGGGATTGGGGGTTGCGTTTGGGATAGGGGAGTTGACCGAGTGGGCGACCTACGTTTCGCCAGAATGGTGCGTTACGGCCCTGGCGGCCTCCCTGGTACTCGGTGTTTTCGCCGGCGTGGTCCCTGCGCTGAGAGCTGCTCGCTTGGACCCGGTGGTGGCACTACGGTCGGAGTAGTGCCGGCAGAAGGCGAGGCTGTTCCTCGTAAAAGGAATTCTGAACGAGGCTGCTTCAGGGCCAAAGAAAACCGCTTACAAACTGAATCGTGAGCGGTTTTCAGCTTGGGAGGTCCCAAGGAATGCGGCGGAATCGCCGCCTGAATCCATCAGAGTTTCCTTAGAAAGCCTCGTCGAAACTCACTTCTCCAGTCACTCCGATTTGATACGCCGAAACACTGCGCTCGAAGAAGTTGGAAAGTTCTTGGACGTCTTGAAGTTCCATGAATGCAAAGGGATTCTTCGCTCCATAGTGCTTCTCCATACCGAGGTTGGCAAGACGTTGGTCGGCGCAAAACTGCAAGTAAGTACGCATGTCGGTGGGCGAGAGTCCAGGAACGCCACCCTCTAGAAGGTCATCGGCAAAGGCCATTTCGCATTCCAGAGCATCGTCCATCATCTCGAGAACATCGGCGCGCATTTTGTCATCAAACAAATGAGGGCTTTCTTCACGCACCGTGTTGATGACTTCAAAAGCAAAGTTCATGTGGCAGCTTTCATCGCGGAACACCCAGTTGGTGCCAGCGGCTAGACCGTTGAGCAATCCTTTGGAGCGCAAGAAGTAAACGTAAGCGAAGGCTGCAAAGAAGAACATGCCTTCAATCACTGCYGCRAAGCARATGACRTTGAGCAGRAACTTRCGACGATCTTCTTCGGTTTCAATCCTTTCGAGCGATTGAATGGAATCAATCCAYTTAAAACAGAAGTCGGCTTTCTTCTTGATCGAYGGAATGTTRTGAATYGCAGCAAAGGCTTCGTTGCGTTCCTTCGGCTCYGGAATGTAGTTATCCAAAAGCGTGAGGTAGAAMTGCACGTGCAGCGCYTCTTCATACAACTGACGCGAGAGGTACATGCGTGCCTCCGGYGAGTTGATGTGCTTGTACAAATTCAGCACCAAGTTGTTCGACACAATCGAATCGCCGGTGGCGAARAAKGCAACYAGGCGGTGAATCAGRTGTCGCTCGCTTGGTAGCAGACGTTCGCGMARATCCACGAGGTCGGTCGAGAAATCRATCTCATCGACGGTCCAGGTGTTYTTGATGGCGTCTTTGTACATGTCAAAGAACACCGGGTAGCGCATCGGGCGCAGGGTCAGGTCGAAACCTGGGTCGAGAATGGAAACTTTACGCATCGGTTAGCCGCAGGCGTCGCAGGATTCAGGGTTTTCGAGGGAGCACAKCARMGCCTCTTCCTCGGTGTAGGTTTTCTTKGCGGACGATGYRTCAGCGGAGTCRGTTTGACGAATCTTTGTCGCWGGRCGKGAACGCAAGTARTAAGTCGTTTTGACGCCCTTCTCCCAGGCGTACATGTACATCGACGACAACTTGCCRATGCTTGGYGTTTCCATGAACAAGTTCAAAGACTGYGATTGATCGATGAAGGCGCCRCGGTCGACCGCCATGTCRATCAAGGAACGCATWGGGACTTCCCAGACGGTGCGGTAAAGYGCCTTCARCTCACCCGGGATGGCRTCGATGTTTTGAATCGAACCTTCRGCYTTYTTGATTTCACTGCGGATYTCTTCGGTCCACAAGCCACGYTCTTTCAAGTCYGCCRCCAAGTAGTTATTYACTTGCAGGAAGTCGCCAGAAAGCGTTTCGCGCTTGAACAGGTTYGAAATCTGTGGTTCGGTGCATTCATAGCAACCGGCAATCGAGGAGATGGTTGCGGTTGGTGCAATTGCGATGGTYAAGGAGTTACGYAAACCATGCTTCTTAATGTCCTCGCGAAGTGCATCAAAGCGCTCCGGCTGACGTGGGGTTGCATCCCAGAGATCGAACTGCATGACACCTTCAGCAGCACGAGTTTCTGCAAAAGCATCGTGAGCGCCAAATTCTTGCGCTAGYTGATTCGAAGTCCACATCGCGTGGTAGTAAATCTCTTCCTGSACGCGSGYGGAAAGATCTTTYGCTTCCTGACTATCAAATGGCAGACGCAAYTTGAAGAAGGCGTCTTGCAAACCCATSAGGCCGAAACCRATCGGRCGCCAACGGGTGTTGGAGCGCGCGGCATCGTCGGTKGGGTAATAGTTGATGTCRATCACSCGGTCGAGGAAACGCACCGCAGTSCGCACCACTTCACCGATGCGTTCRAAATCAACTGCGCCATCTTTAATCATGTGCCCYARGTTGATCGAACCGAGGTTRCACACCGCGGTTTCYTCAGCATTGGTGACTTCGACGATYTCGGTACACAAGTTGGACAAGTGAATGACGTTATSCGGCTTRCCAGTCTGGTTSGACTTGGYRTTGCAGGCATCTTTGAAGGTCATCCAGCCGTTTCCGGTTTGCGCGAGRGARCGCATCATCTTGGAGTAAAGATTGCGCGCCTTAACYACCTTTCTGGCTAAGCCATCTTGCTCAGCCTGGTCGTAAATGGCTTCGAACTCAGCACCAAAGGTGTCCACTAARCGCGGCACATCCTTTGGGTCAAACAAGGACCAATCGCCATCTTGCTTGACGCGGTTCATGAACAAGTCWGGCACCCAGTTGGCCAAGTTCAAGTTGTGCGCGCGACGCATTTCATCGCCAGTGTTTTYGCGTAGCTCCAAGAACTCTTCAATGTCCGCGTGCCAAGTTTCCAAGTAAACACAAGCGGCGCCTTTTCGACGTCCACCTTGGTTGACTGCTGCGACGGAACTGTCCAGCGTTTTCAAGAAAGGCACAATGCCATTCGAGCGTCCATTGGTGCCCTTGATTAAAGATCCCTGAGAACGCACGCGGCTAAACGACAAACCAATACCGCCGGCATACTTCGACAAGCGTGCGATGTCGCGGTAGCGGTTGTAAATGGCGTCGAGGTCGTCGATAGGGCTATCGAGGAGATAGCAAGAGCTCAACTGAGTGCGCTCGGTGCCGGAGTTGAATAAGGTCGGGGAACTCGGCAGGTAGGCCAGCGAGCTAATCAAGCGATAAAAACCAATCGCTTCACTTGGCTGCTTGGACAAGCCACAAGCGACTCGCATGAAGAAGTACTGCGGAGTTTCGGTCACCAAGCGGCTTTCCGGATCCTTCAGTAGGTAGCGATCGTAAACGGTGCGCARKCCGAAGTAGCGGAACAAGTTGGTGCGATCTTTYTCAATCGCRTCRTTCAGCTTGCGRCGGTTGGCGCGCACRAAGTCATASACYTCTTGRTTRATCAGRCCCTGCTCAAATCCATAACGAATCGACTGCGAGAAGGATTGAATATCTAAGGTGCGGACTTCTTTGCCAATGTAGGCTCCGAGAAGTCGGCCGGCAAGAAAGGAGTAACTTGGCTCCTCGCCAATCAGAGAAGCTGCGGTTTGAATCGAAAGGCGATCCAATTCCGCAGTGGTGGCTCCGTCGTACAAGCCAGAGATGGTCCGGGTTGCAACACGCATGCTGTCCACTCCGTCCAAACCCTGGGCGCTGCGGGTAATCGCGCGCACAATCTTGTTCAGATCGACGGGTTCTAGGGATCCGTTCCGTTTCTTTACCTGCATGCCAACATCGGTGTCAGCGGCWRWRSYKGTRYCNSSTCSGGGRGGNMGCYSKKYRRCGMKRKCGKSGCTTCCATCTTTGGCGTGGCTCCTTTTTGGCTTTAACTGGGTTGCTAAGTGACTTGCCTATAGGGATTTAGGCATTATGGGGTGCGCGCCGATGAGGGGTCCGTCGCTGCTTGTCCCAATAAGCACAATATGTAGTGSMGGSCYRYAGTTCAAGCCCTGTATCTGGTAGATTTTCTACAAGTRGCGGAGCTAGTAAGTCMTGARYYYSAAAGGAAATRCGAAAAAGTGATATCACTTTGCTATCTCGCCCGTACGCTAGGTCATGATCCAAGAAACCCCATTCAAAGCTAAATCTGGACTGCTGGTCCTCACTCTGGGCATACCGGTGCTGATCGCACTCAGTTTTTTCAGCTTCATCTACGCATCGGAGACCTCWACMRACRGMYTGGMGATTRCMGCTGGCGTGTTTGGCTTCCTGTGCTGTTTCTCAGTCATYCTTGCCTTATGYGGTTTGTTCGCRGTGAACCCCAACGAAGCCCGGGCGATGACCTTATTCGGCAATTACGTTGGAACCGTGCATAAGACAGGTCTTTGGTTTGCCAATCCATTTACCTTGAAGCGCAAAATTTCAGTGMGRGTACGGAACTTTGATAGTGACAAGYTAAAGGTCAACGATCTCGAAGGAAACCCGATTGAGATTGGTGCMGTGGTGGTRTGGAAAGTCGTCGAYACTGCCGAGGCTCTGTTCGAGGTCGATGATTACGAAGACTTTGTCATGGTGCAGACYGAAGCTGCATTGCGCAACATGGCRACGCAGTAYCCCTACGATGCACATGAAGATGGCAGCCTTGCTTTRCGCAGCCATACTGCGGAGATYGCAGAACAGTTGAAGCTAGAGGTGCAAGCACGTCTGAATAAAGCAGGCGTAGAAGTTTTGGAAGCTCGCATTAGTCATTTGGCTTATGCGCAAGAGATTGCCTCCGCCATGTTGCAACGTCAACAAGCTGCGGCCATCATTGCTGCTCGTACGCTTATCGTCGATGGTGCGGTAGGCATGGTAGAAATGGCTTTGGATAAACTAAGTGAGCGCAACATTGTGCAACTTGACGAGGAGCGTAAAGCGCAAATGGTGTCTAACCTACTTGTTGTCTTGTGTAGCGATAGAGCCACCCAACCAGTCATTAACGCCGGAAGTGTGTACTAGTTAAAGGACTACGCCGATGGCGAAAGAGCGAAAAAGTTTCTTGCTGCGGGTCGACCCGAAACTCCACGATGCAYTGCGTCGCTGGGCGGACGATGACTTCCGCAGCTTGAATGCTCAGGTGGAATTGCTSYTGCGCCAAGTGGTGCAAAAGGCYGGAAGATTAAAAGTTGAGGAGAATCATGATCAAAAAGAAACGAGAGAAACGGAGTAGCCGTCCCAGCCGGACCAGTCGTCCCAAACGMATCAGTCGGAGCCATCGGCCGAACCGGAGCGACCGRGCGAACCGGAGCGACCAGAAGGACCTGGATATYCTGGAAACCCCGGARTGCMAGGGCGTGGAGAATCCTAAAGCCTTRGGRATTAGCATGGGCGTTGCCATGGGCACAGGCCTTGGAACCTCTTTKGGGATAGCTTTCGATAACCTTGCGGTGGGGACAGCCATTGGTTCTGGAGTTGGTGCATGCCTAGGRATTGTCTTCARCAAGCTATACGCCGCTGAGAARGGCTGCGAGAAAGATMCAGAGGAGTAACYAAGGAGCCCTTAAACGTCACGCGTTAATTCGCGCGACCACAYCATGCGCTCCTTGCCGTCAGCCGAATCCTTTTTATGCAGAGTCCACARCARATGATKGTGGTCGACCCGAGTGATGGTTTCGCGTTGTTCTCCACCTTCCGGMAAAGAGGTGGTAAAGGTAAAACCGTTTTCCGTTTTCACACCTATGGAAGATCGCATAACCGGGTCATCCTCGGTAAGTTGCCAAGCTTCCCAGCGCTGATTGGCAGCCACGTAGCCGCGGATCTGTAAGTTTTGATCCCAATCCTCTTCACCGAAGTACCCGGARGATCCTTGCATGAGTAGCAAGCAATCTTTATCAAGCAAGCTGCARGTTAAGGTCGCTTCMCGTGCKYCYTKGWAYCSWKMGCGAATTTCGGTGCCAGCCCARGAACCGCGCARCCAATCCAATTGACGTGCTTCCACATGCGGACTTAAAGCACCCGCATTCCAWGGCTTCACSGAAAGCGCGGTTTCGGTGGCSTTRGAGGCYGGCGCAGTGCGCGTGAATTCCATAATCCAATCKGTYTTCCAAGTGAGTCCACCATCYAASGAGTTCGCCTGATCCCAACGCACGGAYTSYGCCAAACCATCGGARAAGGTGTARCGGGTGACGTTTCCTTKCCCSGGCGTTGGSTTYAACGGCGACAARAATTCACCGCGYCCATGCCGAAAKSTGCCYTGCATYTTGCCGAAACTAGAATTYCCATCSRTGGTCCAAAATAGAATGATGGTCCAAAGTTTTTGCGCTGGATCATAGGAGCGCAAACTGAACCCATTCATAAATCCGTTTCCAAAGGTACCGGCCCATTCTTCCAATAAGGCCGCGCCATCAAGGACTGGGGTAATACGTGCGCGTGTTTGGGTGCCATCGTTCCAAACTCCGTTGGCACCTAAATGCCGATTTTGCACAGTCCATTCGCCGGCCCAAAAATCAAAATCGCGGGCTGGTTCGGGCACGCTAGGGGATTGAGCGAAAGGGGATAGCGCTAAGAGGAGAACCGTAAGCATGCCTCATGCTACTTTTTCCACCACGCAACGTTAGAATTTCTTGCGATGTCCCCTTTCTCCCGCTGTGAGATGCATCCAAGCGCGGTGTGCGATTCGATGGAGTGCTGCAGTGCGCTTTATCAAAGCTCGCGCACTTCGGTGGTGCCGCTCAAAGATGAGCGGGAAACGCGTATTTGGCGCACCGAGGAAGAGCGCGGCGGCTTTTTATACTTCAAGGAATACCGCATTCCTGGTACTCGCTTTTTGTTTAGTGGAGCTGCACGTAGCCGAGCTTCCCGTGAGTTTCGCGGACTCCTCGCCATGGACCAAGCCGGTSTAGCTGTGGCYACGCCGGACTGGTTTGCCGAATCGCGCAAAGGACCCTTCTTGCATTATTCGGTTTTGGTCACGCGGTGTTTAGGCACGGTCCAGCCGCTGCCTGAGTGGTTGCAAGAAAATCAAGGAGCTGCTTCTTTGCCCATTTGCAGTCAAGTGGGCGAGATCGCGCGCAAATTGCACGACCTTGGGTTCGGCCATTTCCGCATGCAAGCCAAAAACTTCATGGTGTGTTTGGAAGACGGCGCCAAGATCAAAATGATCGACGTGCCTTATTCCTGTCGCTGGAAACAGCCGGTTTCGGCACGCATCCGACGTTTGGATTTGGAGGATCTTTGCGGCGCGCATTCGGTTTTGCAGGAAGAACAGGTCGATGCCATCCTCATGGCCTACGACGGCGCTGAGATTCTTGGCGATTACCGTCCAGGATTGCGCAGCCGATGGGGGCAGAAGCTGCGTCGAATTGCCTATTATCTAGCTGCGATTTGGAGCGGCCACCGCCCCTAAGCCAACCCGYCCTGCCGACTCGCCACGCCGACTCAACCCATGACCCTCCCCGAACGACTTGCTGCCTATCATGCCGCCGACGGTGCGGAAGAGTACCTCGATGAGTACACCAAGCTGCATCGCAAGATTAGCGATAAGCGTGAGCGCAAGTTGCTGGATCGTTACTTCGAGCGTATTGGTTCGGTTTCTACTGCGTTAGATTTGCCCTGCGGATGGGGGCGTTACATGCCCATGCTGCGGGCCCAAGGTGCGGAAGTCATCGAAGCCGATTACAGCGGCAGCATGGTGGCGAAAGTGGTCGATGTCTTCCCGAATACACCACTGCTCGGCCGCATGCGTTGCTTCGGACATAAGATTCCTTTGCACGATCAAGCCATGGATGTGGTGTTTTCCATGCGCCTTAACCACCACTTAGTCGACCCAGTGGTGCGCCGCGAACATGTGGAAGAATTGTTCCGCGTCTCCAGTCGCTTCGTGATTTTCTCCTACTTTGATAGCGCTTCGTTGAAGAACGTCATCCGCAAAGCGCGCACCAAAATGGGCTTGTCGAAGAAGCGTCCGAAGAATACCTTGCGTCGCACTCAGGTGCAGGCCTTAGCGAAAGAGGCGGGCTTCAAAATCTTGGAAGACCCCATGCTCTTCGTGGTCGGTTCCGGTCACCGTTTAGTGTTGGCGGAACGGATTTAGACTGCTATTCGGCGTCGTCAGGCAAGCGTTGCAGATAAAATTCCGGTAGGGGCCCATCATTGGGGCTCCAGGTGAAGTCGAAGGTTTGATAGCCGTCGAGGTTGATGCGAATGTTTAGCGTGGCATCGCGCCAAGTGTTCGCGGCATAGGTACGGCGTGCATCTAAGGTACTAAACCCGCTAGCTATCGGGATAGCGGTGCTGGTAACCCACATGGCATCGGCAAGCTCGACTGGCATCGCACCCGTTGGAAAGATGACTCGAGAATGGAGATCGGTTTCATCGACAAAAATCGCGACGTAGGTTCCGGTTCCTTTGAGACCTAGCACCACCTCGGTMCAGGGCTTCTTGTCGGTGCGAAACTGAAATCGATATTGCGTTTTCTGCTCACGAGTATCACCGGCCAAGAAGCCGAGTTGGATTTCATTGCCATGTTTAAATGGGTTCTCCCAAGGTTGATTGCCGGACATAAAGCCCCCTCCCGTTCCAGTGGAAATAAGCATTCCATTTCCCTTCGGCCAGCGTTGCTTCATCCATGGAGGCGTTTGCGGGTCGGTGTGAATATATTGCTTGCCACGGTGACGCATTTCAAACTGGTAGCTTGGATTGGACTCGATAAGGAAGCCATCGAGATCTACAAGCTGCAGCTGCGCTTCTTCTTTTTTGGGTAAGTACACAAACCTTTCCATCAAGGTGTATTTCCCTTCGACCTGAAAGGAAGCCTGCATTTGTGAATTTGGACGGCCAAAGAGGGCGAAGGATCGATACTCCCCTTCGGGTAGATCCGTCGCGATGAGAATGCCATCCACCAAAGAGGCGAGAACTTGCATTTGGTCGCCAGCTTCCCAATGACGGGTGGCCGGTGCATTCATGCGCCATAGTTGCACGGTGCCAGAAACCGGAGAAAGAGTTTCTGCGTCAAAGAATCGCAGCTCCAAAGTGCTGGAGCCCATTTCAAGAGGGTCCAGCTCATCCGCCTCCTCATAGACTTCCTCCTCCTCGGGCGGCTCCACGGAGAGTTTCGGAGCGAGGGGTGCGCGCTGCGGTTGCACGCGAGACTCAACATCGACCTCTAGGGCGGTTGCCGGTTCTAACTCCGGAGTAGCTACTGGCGAGGATTTCTCAGGGGAGTCAGCACTCTGCGGTGCCTTCCACAGCACTACGGCAATCAAGAATAGGACAATAAGTAGGAGACCGAGGCGGCGCATGATGGCCTAACGCTAGCATGCGCCGTCGGGTTCACCTCTTTATTGCAGCAATGCCAAGTTGCTAATCCCGCAGGTGCAGGTTGAGCGCTCCTTGGCCGTACGTGCTTCTAGAAATGATGTGCTCCTAGTGGAATCGACAACTTAACATTGGCTTAATAAGCCAATCGTTGCAGGTCTTAGGTTGTGCATCTTGTCCATAGGATTCGGGGGCAAAACCAAAAGCGAAGAGGTGTGGCCTTTCTCCAGCAGCGCTCTTAATCCGACATCCCCAGCGCTGGAAGGCGTAAAGGAGCATTGTGCAGATGCGTTACGCGTCGTCGAGCAACTTGGCGACCTGCTTTAAATCGATTGGAAATAGAATAGTGCCGTTTAGATCGGATGGCGAAACTTTGACGGAGTTTGTCGGAGCATTGGGGTCCCAATCGTCTAAGAAACCGACTAAGTCTCCATCTTTAAGCAGCCAAATCGAAGCGTGTAAGTCTCCAGCTCCCGGAAGAGCGGCGGTGGTCGCCCCGGTGGCGTTAAAAAAAACCATACCAGTTGAAATCGGGTTCCTAACCGTTTCATCATAAAGCCAGAAGGCCCCACCCATGCTGATTCCAGGTGGAAGGATTGGAACCGGGTTCAGTTGGATTTCAGTTTGGAAGCCATTCCCTAGAACAATCGTTTGGTCGCTTCTTTGGAGGTTCACTTCTTGCGGTTGAAAACCGTTGGCCGTTAACAAACATTTTGCACCTTTTGGTCCCAGAGGGATTTGCGCCAAGCCGTCTTTGTCTGTGGATATCCAACCACCGTAGTTGTCATCCCCGAGACGATAGACGCGTACATATTTGAGAGGTGTCCCGCGATCATCCACCACAAGCAAAGCGCAGAAGTGCAGTAAATCGGTTAGATCTAGCGGGTCGAGGCGCGGGTCAGGCGGGGAATCTTTGCTGGTTGGGTTAATGCCTGAAACAGTAAAGATCTGAGTGGAGTACTTTGCTTCATAAACGGCAAGGCCGACCGTGCCGCTTTCGAGACCTTCCAGGAGAAAGGAGCCATCGCCACGCAAATCATCAATGTAGGTCAAGCGTTCACCCTCGGGGTCAAGGACTGCAACCGAGAGCTCTTGAAGGGTCATTCCCGAGGGTGGAATGATGGTTCCGTGGATTGTCAAACCTGGTGTTAGGACGATTTCAATATCTTGGCCAGTGTTCGGGAGGTCCATCACCAGCGGTATGAACCCGGGTTGATGTATATCGATACGAAAACTGGCTCCAAGCTCATCGGTCTCCTTGAAAAAACGAACTTGGGCATCGGAGTGAGCAAATAGTTTTACCTCGTTGGGGTCGGTCATCCTAATGTAAACGGCATGTAGAGGATTTCCCTGTGGATCGAAAACCTGTCCAGAAAGATAAGCGGCTAAAGGGGCAAGGTGGATGTCTCCGATTTCGATGGTTCCGGTTTTTAGTTCTGGCAATTGCACCTCAGCCTGAGCAATACTGCTGAAGTCTTGGCTTGAATGGCGAACCACAAAGTTTTTGCTGGACCGTAAATCAGCATGCTGAAAGCGCCCTAAAGGCATGTGAACTTCGCCGCTATCGTCGGTCTCGATTGCGATTCTAGAGGGCAGGATATSTCCGGRATCGAGAATCATTTGCAAAGGYGTCGACCKGAGAACCTCTCCACTRGAATCGAAAACYCTGAAGTGCAGARTYGTTGCTGTAGCTAAGGGSCGSGCCTCTAAGACARYTTYTTGGCCTTCCTTCCAAGGTCCAGCGCCATAAACTCTGGTTGATTCCATCGGGTCGGCTAAAGGCGCCATGCCAGCTAAATCTAATCCCAGTCCAAKAAATGGGAACKYGGCGATTCCGCCTTYSGTRAGKGCCGTGAGGCCGCCAGAKGKATAKYGGTTCGGCSGGWGTCGGCGGAGAAYAAATCCTTGTTCCGGGTTTGGGTCGATGGCAAGAAGCACCGGAACGGATTGGTGGATGAGATCCTGATTCTGATCCACAACTCGAACCTTTAGGCTGCCAAGTGGTGGCATGGTCAAGGTCGGCAGGTAATCGCTTGGCCAAGTTAGGAGTGGAATCCCAACTGGGTCACGTAAATGAACGAAAGGTCGTACGTGGAGTTGCTCKGGATTCTTTTGCGTTTTCCAAGTCGCCAAATGTTGCAAGCTCGCCTCGCCGTTGCTGTCAGAAAGCACYACCGTCCCSAGGAGGAACTCGGTCTTCTTCTCGGTAACTCGTGCTAGGCCTACCGGAAGATTCGCCAGGGCTTGGCCTTCATGGTTTCGGARTGACAGAGTGACCGAAGCCTCTTTCCAAAGRGTGATGAGACGGATGTTCTCATGGTGATGGAGATTGAATCCATAAAGCTCGAGGTCACTGGCARCCACGGATTGGCCATCAGGATAGTGGTGGATCCAGGCCTCTCCCTTTAAGTTAGATAGGACTGGAGTATGAAACTGTTCACCAATCCAGATCGGGCTTTTGCCCTGCATAAGCCAGGTATGAACCTGCGGGTTTTGTTCCGGCATTGAATACGGGTAGGTCCAAACTTTTGCATGGGCAACCGGTTCTCCGGTGTGGCCATCACGCAAGACAACAAGAATTTTCACTGCAACGGACGACGCAGAAAGGGGCTCGGAGGATGGCTCCCCGATGACCTCATTCTGTACTTCTCGGTGTAGAGAATCCGCAGCTTGRAGGTTGKTTTCGGCGCTTACCTTTTCCCGGGACGAATCATCAAAGCCAAACTCCTGTAAAGTTGATGAGTATTCTTTATTGGATTCTAGGGATACCCAAAACATCAGGGACAAGAGTCCGAGAAGGAGYATCCATGGCAGGAGTTTTTTCAAGATAAGGGAGTGGGGACGTCCTTAGTCAGAGYKTCCTYAGYYTACCCGRAAAGTTTAKGCGTCGTCKARWGCCGCAATRCCGGGCAGTTCYTTGCCTTCGAGCATTTCYARRAAKGCGCCGCCKCCGGTKGAGATATGGGTGATGCGCGMTTCCACTTTGTTCTTYTTGATYGCAGCRACYGARTCACCGCCRCCMACSACRGAKAGGTTSTCGGTTTCMGCAAGTACGTTTGCAATCGCCGATGTCCCGTGACTAAAGGCTTCCATTTCGAAAACGCCCATCGGTCCGTTCCACACTACGGTTGCAGCTTCGCGGACTTTCTGCGAGTAAAGCGCCACGGTTTTGGGGCCGATGTCCAGCCCCATCCAACCATCGGGGAGCGCACCTTCGATGATTTGGGTGTTGGCGTCGGGTGCAAAAGCATCGGCGACAAGGTGATCACTTGGAATCAAAACTTCCACACCTTTCTCTTTGGCTTTTGCGATGACGGAACGCGCGACATCGAACTTGTCTTGCTCGCACAGCGAACTCCCGATGCCAATCCCTTCAGCGCCAAGGAAGGTGTAAGCCATGCCGCCGCCGATGAGCACGGTGTCGACCTTATCGAGCAAGCTTTCCAACACCACGATTTTGTCAGATACTTTGGCGCCACCGATGACTGCAACCACCGGACGTTTCGGTTTACCAAAAGCCATGTCGAAGGCTTCAATTTCCCTCTGCAACAATTTTCCCGCAACCGCAGGCTTCAAGATGGCTGGCACTCCAGTGGTCGATGCATGYGCGCGATGGCATGTACCAAATGCATCTTGTACAAAGACATCGGCCAGTGCGGCAAGGCTTTGCGCTAGGTTGGCATCGTTCTTGGTCTCACCTTCATCGAAGCGGAGGTTCTCGAGCAACAGGACTTCGCCTGGAGCGAGTTCGGCCGCGGCGGCATTGACTTCTTCGCCTTGCACTTCACTCACTGCCTTCACTTCGGTTTGCGAACCGAGCAAAGCTTGTAGATGAGTGGCTATCGGTGTCATGCGCAACTCTTCGACCACTTGCCCTTTCGGTCGGCCAAGGTGCGACCCCAAAATCACTGAACCACCACCTTGAAGAATGGCCTGAATCGTTGGCAGAGCGGCGCGAATGCGGGTGTCATCGCCAATCACGCCATCTTTCATCGGCACGTTAAAATCTACACGCACAAAGGCGCGCTTGCCGGTGAAGTCAATGGAATCGAGGGTTTGCTTAGCGAGGCTCATGACAGTGGTGGCGGGGGAGATTTGAGGGGAACGGTGGGCTTGGCGCCGTGGGGCGGATAGATTACCAGCGATGGCTGACTCAAACGAACGCGCACCTTCGACTCATCCGGTGGAATATGCACTGGAGCACACCCTTTGGCGCAGCCGCTTTATGGTTTTGCTGGCGGTGTTCGGCAGCCTTGGCGCAGCGATTGTCATGTTCGTAGTCTCCAGCCTAGATGTGGTGGAACTGTTTACCCAAGTCGGCCATTATTTTTCTGTTCTTGGTACTACGGACCAAGAACTCGCACGGCATCACATCGTTTCCAGCGCGGTGGAAATTATCGATGGCTACCTACTCGCCACCATCCTGGTAATTTTCGGTTTGGGTATGTACGAACTGTTCATTTCCAAATTGGATCCAGCGATTGGCGCCGAGAACTCATCCAAAGTTCTCATCATTAAATCTCTCGATGACCTCAAAACCCGCCTCGGCAAAGTCATCCTCATGATCCTGATTGTTCAGTTCTTCAAATACGGAATCAACCTTACTGTGGAAACGCCGATGGACTTGCTTGCGTTTGGTGGCGGCATTGCGTTGATTGGATTGGCGCTTTACCTTACCAATAGTAAGGGTGGGGATTAGGGTAAGGACTTAGCAAAAGCCGCTACCACAGCAGCATCGATCTCGATCTCCAGGTCGAAATCACCCATCCCTTGGGTTACCGTGAATTCGAGGTCTTGCACGCCGCCGTTGAGCTCTAAATCTTGTCGGCGAAAGGATGGAAAGCAGCCTCCCCAATTATTCTTTGGGTAGAGAACCAGGCTGAGAGTCCAAGGCCCAGGTTCCTGAAACCATTTGCTTRGGCGGAGGTCCTTAGGGATGGCTTTGGCAATGCGAAGATCGCGACTGTTTTCATTCACGGGGGAGGCAAAGCAGACGATGTCGACTCCCTCCGGAATGGACTCAATCCCGCGAATCGTCAACATTCCCTTTGCGCCCGGCACGGCCTGGATGATTTGATGGCCAGGACGGAGTTCTATTTCCATTGGGCTAAGTTCAGGACCGCTTAGCATGACCCGAGTTGAGTTACCGTCGATGAGTAGGAATTGATTCCCCTCGGCCGTTCGCACCCGGAGATTATTCTCCGCGTGATACATGGTGTCGGACATTCTCCCCCAACTACGAGGGTCAACWCCCGTTCGATCGATGCTGTATTCGCGAATACTCCGCGCGCCAATGCGCACGTCCACCGAGGCTAAAGGCAGGGCATCTCTTAAGTCCCAATGGGCAAGTTTTTGATCACCTTGCTGTCCAGGAAGCGATGGTTGAACATCATCCAGGATCGCAAAGTCGCCCATGGGATAACGACTCAAATAGAGTTGTCCAGGTTCGTCGCTAAGAAGCTCGAGTCGGAAGGACTGACCAACAACTGGCGCCTTCAGGTTGACCTCGGTTTCGACACCGTTCTGGTCCATTCTTAGTGTTACTCCATCATGAAGCGTTGAGGGAAGCGTGACGGTGCCCTTAAGAATGAATGGGTTTCGAGCGACTTCGAAATCGTAGGTGGATAAACCGGCGTCAAACTCTTGAGAAGCAACTTTCCTTCCCTGATAAAACACTTTGACCACGCCCTGTTCGGGGAGGTTATGACTACGGATCGTGTAGGCACCGTCATGCTTGGTCTCGGCCTTTTGATAGGAGGTACTGGACACACGGGTGGCGGAATGACGCCGGTAAATGCCCACGGATGCGCCTTCCAGAGCATGGCCTTCAAGGTCACGAACGCTGCCCAGCACCAGTGGGAAGGGTCGATCTAACTCAATGCTGACGGTTTCGAGGAACGGAACCTGAAAGGGCTTGCTGAACCCGAAGCGATATGGACCAGGGGAAGCGGGACGGACATCGACTTCGATGAGCATGGCCTCATTCAGGTGTTTAGGAGATATGCCTAAGTAGACAGAGCCACGTCCGTTCTTATCCAGCACCATTTCAGCTTTGGATTCTCGCTGCTTATCCTCGGAGGCATGCTTAAGCCGAACCAGTGCCTTTGGCGGAAGTTCATCCAAGTCATTGGGTCGGCTTACCTGAATCTTGTATTCATGACTGATCATCGGCACTAGAACGACTTCCTTTACAACCTCCCCGGCCCTAGCTGGAGACTGGAGATTCAGTTCCAAGTCTTTGAAGTGGGCTCCCTCAAAATCGAGAAACAGGCGAATGGTTCGGCCTAGCGGGAGTGGCGGTAACAGAAGTTCTCCACTTCCGGGAGCAATGGGTATGCTGCGCTGATATTGACCTCGGTCGAGTAAGACTCTGACCTTTCCGGAAGCAAGGTAGGGATCTCCATTTGGATCCTGCAACTGGAGGCGAATGAAGGAGGACGGCTCCTCTACGATTTCGACCGTGTGTGGAAGTTGGGAGAAAGGGACGGACTTTACCTCGGCCGGAACGAGATTTGTCATGCCAATGCGGTACAGCCCGGTCGGCTCTTTCATGAAATGAAGACGCGGTGCGAGAAGCACGGCTCGCCCTTGATGGTCCGTCGTTGTGGTTAGTTTGGGAGAACCAGAACGTGATCCCGAAAAGAGACCAACCTCCGTGTTTGTAAGGGGGCTGCCATCCATCCGTTTGGCAACAATTTCAATGGGCGGGTCATGGTGAAGGAGAATGGTGAAATGGTCATCTTTTCCGGTGGCTGCGGCTCGGCCGGCGAAAGCGCCATTCCATACAACTACCAGACTGTTGGCGGAGGGCTTTGGAATCCATGCCACTCCAAGGGAGTCGGTGGGGACTCCCTCTCCGTTATGAAGGGTTTCTTCGCTGAGTTTCGGCCGTTTCCCGTAACGCTGCCTTTGCCAGGAGTGAACGAGCAGGTTGTCGGCGGAGACGAACACCTGCGCACCGAGAACAGGTTCCAAGGATTTTGCGTTCAGTACCTCAACGCGAACCATGTTCTTATCCCTCTCTAGGGAATCCACGGTCTCTATTGGCACATGTTCTCGTTCGACGCTGAAGTCTGTTACCGCCTCAGAATGCAGACTTGTGGTCGGCTGAGCCAGATTAGATTCTGCTACTGGTAGGGAAGAAGGGGTAGGCCACCACACCAAGGTGGCGGTGAACAGCACGAGAAGCAATGGGGGCCAGATACGCATAGTAAGTTCCGTTCTGAAGGTAGCTTGACTGGAAAGGAAGGTGACCATTGTTTTCTTAAGAAAGGGTTGGTCGCCTACCTTTGCCAACGACAATCACCGAGCTGTGAGTGTTGTGGAAGGTGTCAGGAGTGCTTGATTCCGATTATTCTATGACCCAGCCGCTTTGACGGAGGGCTAAGTCGAAATCCGATTGAGAAAGCGGTAACTCAACCTCAACGTCCACGGAGCTTTCTGGGATTTGCACCTCAAAGCCGGGAGTGCCCATGCTGGCATCGAATATGGTGAACGATATTTCGTTTCCTTTGGAATCCGTCCCATCAAAAATAATGGCGGTATTGGTCCAGGTGCTAGGGCGAAAAATCTTACGCCGTTGCATCGCGCCATCGGAAAAACCAAGGTCCAAGCTAGGTGTGCTATTCGTACCAGGCTCATATTGGTCGATCGCAAGGAAGTCAAAATAAAGCGATGAATCGGGCGGAAGCTTTAGCTCAGAAGGCAGATGGAAATTTGCCCATAGCTCTGGCTGGACATGAACCACTTGAGAGCCTGGCCTTAAAAGGAATCCCTGTGACTGAAAACCTTCTCCACGCAAATAAGCTCGATGGCTGGTCGCTGTTGGAATTGCATACTGATTTCTTTCTCGCCCTGGAATTTCTCTCAGACGTTCACGCATTCTGGATTCCACCAGTCCTAGTGTGAATTCTGAGATAGGTTTACCCTCCAAAATGACATCCACACTTGAGAAAGTGATTTCCTTTTTGAGGTCCCAAGGTTGAAGTCTTGAATCGCCGGGACGGTTTTCCTTAGAGGGGAAAATGTTATCCATACTCACCGAAATGCCAGAGTTCGAGCGATACTCAAGTAGCCCTTCAGCGTCAGAGGCAAGATTGAAATGGAAATCCCCGTCTCCCTCACGAAGGGTGGATGAGGCAACGAGTTCGGTAGAAGAAGGAATGTAGAAGCCGACAAATCCAGGGGTACCTCGAAGTTGTTCAGGGAGTTGGATTTGTCCTTGGAGTCTATAAGGCAGGGGAGGGAGAGTTAATTCATGGTCTAGGCTTCCCCGTTGAACTGGAATGACATCGGTGCGAACTTCTCGCTCATGCCCTTGTAGGTATACGACATCAGGAGTTACATTCCCTTGGATCGTGAAGCCGCCGTTTGCATCGGTTCGTGTGGCCGACAGCAGTGTCCGCATATGTTTAGCGCCCCTCCCTAGTTTTGTTTCATAAACCTTTACCCATAGGTTTGGCACAGGCAATCCTTGTTCATCTAATACATGTCCACCGGCCAAGATAGGAACTAATTCTAGTTTCATAGATTTCCTCTCCATAGTTCCTTTAGGAAGCGCAGAACCTAAACTCAATTGACTCTCATAGCTAAGCTTCGATTCTGGATCGGTCCATCGCAAATGCACAAAATGATCGGTAATGGATTCACCTCGCCCGCGATATTTCTTTTCATGACTTGTTTGCGGAATAGCGATGAGCAGCTGGCCGTCCTTACTCGTGGTCAGCCTTGAGAACGCAAATTCCCTCGGCCGATCGGATTGAGTATAAATTCTGGAGATAATTTCTGCTGAAGAAAGCAATGTTCCATCGATCTTGAGAACAGTGATCGGGAGAAATGCGTGCTCGACGAGACATTTGGCGCTAACTTCGACGAGTTCGTTTGGGCGCTCCGGGCCGAAGAAAGTTTGAGTAGGTGCCCGTGTCTTGCCAAAGCGGACTGATAACTCGAACTGGGCTCCAAGAGCCACTCCCTCCAAGAGAATGGAGGCATCATCCAACTCTGTTTTCTCCCAACTCAACCGCGGCGATTTTGAGCTACTTATCGTTTTCAATGAGATGCGGGCATTCCCTTTGTAAACCGAACCGTCTGCATAGAGTAGTTGTAGGCGGATGCTTCCCGTTGGTTTCGAGACTAAAGTGACCTCCCTGGGGAGGTCCCAAAGGGAATAGAGTTCTGGTGATGTTGCCGCGCCGGCACCGTGAAAACCGAATCCATACTTTCGATTTCCAAGTTTGCTCAGAATGTGGAACGGGTGGTTTAAGGTGGCCATGCCCTCCTCGTTGGAAATGGCCCAGACTGACTTTTGACTACCGTTTGGGTGAATCTGACGCAGCAGGACTCTTTGTCCAGCTTCCGCTTCACCTTTTTCATTGACGACGTGAATGGTAATGAGGTCGTCCTCTTCCACGCGAATGAGGGTGAATCCGGTTGGCATGCTTGCCCCATCGTTAGGCTCCACAAAGCCAAACAGCCCATTCTGCCGAGCTTCAATCCGTGTAAATCGGCCTGGCAAAGGCAAGGAGGCAAATCCCTTTTCATCGGTTATGTAAGGGGTCGGTTCAATTCGGTCAGGATCCATCGTGTTTCCTGCCCACATCGGAAAATGGAACTGTGTGTTCCGCGTCCACATGATTGCGTCGTCTCGAATCGTGAGCCTCGCGAAGGGAACGGGCTCGAGATTTCCAGCGTGTACGACCTTTACCTTAAAGGGCAAATCGGGCCTTGCTGCAACGCTTGGTCGTTGAACATCGTTGGCCAATGTTCTATCTACAGGCAATGCGTTCTCCAATAAATTTAAGTTTGCTTCCTCAGAGTCAGCGCTTTTAATGACAGCACTTGCTTCCATATCGGCTTTGCTATCCCATTCCGAAGAGGAGGGCCAATGCCCCGAAAGGAAAAATACAAGAAGGCCAACGGCCGTGCCAATTGCAAGCCAGAGAAAGTTCTTCTGGTGATTGCTTTTGCTTTTGCTTTTGCTTTGGGTTCCCATACCTTTTTAGTATAGCTAGCGGTTTACGAATTGAAAAAAAACCGCTACACCTCAAAAAAGGTGCAGCGGTCAGTTCGGGCTTCAAAACCCGCAATCTAGAGCAAGCCCTAAACGTTATGCGCCTTGAAGATCAAGTCGCAGACGCGGTTGGAGTAGCCCCACTCGTTGTCGTACCAAGACACAATCTTGATCATGTTGCCGCCCATGACCATGGTTTGGCCAGCGTCGAACACGGAACTGTGTGGGTTGTGGATGACATCGCTCGAAACGATTGGATCCTCGGTGTACTCGAGCACACCTTTCATTGGACCTTCAGCGGCAGCTTTCATGGCTGCGTTGATGGCTTCGACGGTGACATCGGCCTGGTCTAGTTCTGCAACTAGATCGACGACCGAACCAGCCGGAACTGGAACGCGCATCGACATGCCGTCTAGCTTGCCTTCCAACTCAGGAAGTACTTTGCCGACGGCGCGTGCAGCACCGGTCGAAGTTGGAATGATGTTGGAGGCTGCACCACGTGCACGACGTAAATCACTGTGCGGCAAATCCAAGATGCGCTGATCATTGGTGTACGCGTGAATGGTGTTCATCAAACCGCGCTTGATACCGAAGGACTCGTGCAACACTTTGGCAATCGGCGCCAAGCAGTTGGTGGTGCAAGAAGCATTCGACAGAATCATTTGGTCAGCGGTGAGCGTTTCATCGTTCACGCCGAGCACGACCATGTTGTCGATTTCATCGGCAGGTGGAACGGTGAGCAACACCTTCTTCGCGCCGGCGTCGATGTGCATTTGGCACTGTGCGCGTTTGCGGAAGATGCCGGTCGCTTCGACCACGAAATCTACGCCGAGGTCAGCCCAAGGTAGATCTGCAGGATTGCGTTCGGCAAGGATTTTGATGCGCTTACCGTCGACCACGATGTCGTTGCCATCGACCTCAACCTTGCCATTAAAACGTCCACCCACGGTGTCGTATTTAAGCAGGTGAGCCAGGGTCTTGGCGTCGGTAAGGTCGTTCAGTGCAACGATTTCAAAATCGGCACTACGAGCATGCATGATGCGGAAAACGTTCCGGCCGATACGACCGAAACCGTTGATGGCGATGCGAATGGCCATGGTTTTAGAATTCTGAGAGTGAGAAGGGGGGCGGCCGGAAATCCCGAAAGGGGGGTATCCACAGGCCGTTGGAGCAGGGATTCTAGTGTCATGCTTGCTCAAGCGGCAGACCGAATCCACAGCTTCGCGCCCTACCCGATGGGGCAGCCGGTGATTCTGGCGTGCTCCGGCGGCGCTGACTCCACCTTTCTCGCCCTCGCCTGGCGTTATGCCGCAGATTTGCCCTCTACTAAGGACGATGCCTTGCCCGAAGCCAGCGTAGTCATCGTCGATCACGGCCACCGCTCCGGCTCGGATTCCGACGCATTACAAGCCCTAGAGCTTTATAAGTCTCTCGGCCTAGCCGCTGAAATCCGCACTCTCCAGCTCTCCTCCGATGCCAACGAAGCTGCTCTACGCTCTGCACGTTATGCGGCCCTGCTCCAAGCCGCCGCCGACCACCAGGCCTCGCGCATCCTGTTCGCGCACCACGCCGATGACCATGCCGAGACTGTCCTCCTGCGCATCCTCCGCGGCACCGGCCTAGCTGGCCTCTCCGGCATTCCCGCGCGACGCGCCCTCAGTCCGAGTGTCGAGCTGCTCCGCCCACTGCTTGCCCTCCGCGCCGACGCCATCCGCCAAACCTTGCGCGATGCCCATCAAGCGTGGATCGAAGACCCCAGCAACGCCGACCCTGCACTCGCCGCACGCAATCATCTGCGTCATCAAGTCATGCCGCAACTCGATGTCCTCGCATCCGCAGAACCGACGACCGCTTTACTCCGCCTCGCCGAAGAAGCATCCGCCTGSAAAGATGCGCGCGATGAAATCCTCGACACCTATGTCGACTTCCAAAAGCTGCCGTCCTACTTCCGGCGTTGCGTGATCCAACGCCACTTACAAGAGTGCGGCGAAACCGTTYCCCCTGCACGCCTGCGTGATTTAGAAGGCGCACTGCAACAACGTAATCGCGCCGGCATCGATGCCACGCGCACTCTGGTGTATAAAAAAAGCGGTCGACTCCAGGTGGTGGAGTCGACCGCGCAATAAGCCTAATAAACTTATTCGTCGTCGGTAGCAGCGACTGGCCAGAACGCCGAGCTCGGACGGACTTCAAAGTTTTTGTACAGCACCGCGGTGTCATCGTAAGCGGTGATGGCAAAGCTTCCAGTCAAGGTACCCTTACGGAATTCCTTCGGAAGATCTTCTTCGTATTCACCGTTCACCGTAATCTTTCCAGAGCCATCTTCATTCACATCTAACTGGAAATCAATGAGCTTGGTGCGGTCCCAAGAAAAGCCACCCACCGTGACCCGACGCAAGGTTGCTTTGCCTTGACGAGAATCGACCGAGAAGGAAGCGGTCTTCAAAACCACCTCATCTTCAATGGTGTTCTTCCTTTCAAACATGAGGTAGCACTGCGCTTTTCCCGAACGGTCAATGCCGAGCGGGATGATGGCGCCGTGACCATCGACCTGCAAGGTTCCACGAATCGAGTAAGGCGGCGACAAGTACTGCAAGGTGCTTACCGTGGAGAACTCATAGCCTGGTGATGCCCATCCTTCAGGGTTGTAAATCAGCACGCCGTCGTTTTCGTAAAGCACCACGTCAACCAAAGCGCCATCGTCGGTGTTTGCTCTGCGGTTCGCTTCCGATCCTTGGATGAAAGCCGACTGCCACACGCGTAAATCTTGGCCAGCGATTTCAGACATTTCCTTCGACTGCTCGACAAGATCCGGGAAGGTCAATTGGAAGGCTTGCATGGCATGCGATGCGTAAAGCGTAGCCAGAATCGGATGTCCGTCACCCAGTGCGGATTCCATGTTGGCTCGAGTTGCAGTCAAGGCCAGTTTGGTCGGTTCAAGGTAATTCTGAATTACAGCTTTACCGCCATTCTTCGCAATCCACTCCTCGGCTTCTTGGGTAGCCACTTCGTCACCGGCAGGCCAGGCGCTTTCCCAGTGACGCACCATCCAGTACATGGCATCGCCCTCCAAGCCTTCGCCTTCGTTGGCCAAAGCTAGAAGGCGGTAAGTCTCCGAATCGTTGGGACGCTTGAGGTCGGCTTGCTCCGCAGTGGTGCGCGCGCGCTCATAGTCTTCAGCAAGAATGTACCCACGGCTCCGCGCCTGTAGTACGTCTGCAAGTTCCGGTCCGGCCAACATCTCGCCATACAGGCTGTTGGTGAATCTGCGCCAACGGTCTTCGAATGCTTCCCAGTTAGGAACGTCTGGATCGCCAATCTCATCGATGAAAATC
Source organism: Planctomycetota bacterium (assembly GCA_002746235.1). Classification (GTDB taxonomy): domain Bacteria; phylum Planctomycetota; class UBA1135; order UBA1135; family UBA1135. The sequence goes on along the minus strand of NVWJ01000014.1, from coordinate 55,955 downwards.
CGTTTCGCTACTTCTAAAGGAAACTGTTGTGAGTTGTCTTTGTTGCCTTCCTTTGCAAAGAAGTCGATGTACTCGTTGTAGGCATCGCGGTAGACCAGCTTGCCGGCTTTACGCACCATCAGGTATTCCGCAGGAATGCCTTGACCCGGGGTGATGGGTGGCGCATAAACACGACGGTCATTCTCCTCGTAGTTGAGCAAGAAGTACACGAAGGCCCATCCGTATGGATAGAAAACGCCTTCATAACTCAGTGTGCCGTCTTTAGGGCCGGTGTTGCGCGGGTGAGCAATTAAATCCTCCAGCGACTTCCGACTATTGGATTGTTCAATAAACCACCAACTACGCAGGCGATGTTCGGCAACGTTGTTTTTTAGAATGGTGCCATCGGCCTTAATTACGCAGCCTTCAAAATACGATGCCGCGCCTTCGCCCAACCATGCTGGCGTAAACAGTCCCTTGCGCACACTTTTCTTCATAATCAAGGACATGAATTGGTGACTGGCTTCGTGGAATAGCGTGTTCCAAAGATCGTCGCGGGTTTGGTTTGGGTCACCCATGGAACGGTCATAGGCCACAACAGTTTTCAGAGTGTTGACCCAGAAACCACCGATGGCTTCACTTTGCATGGGGCGCCCCAGGATTTCTTGTGCGAAACGATCGAAATCGGAGCGTTTACGGTGTACGGCCAGGCGCGCGCGACCACTCTTTTTCTTATAGGCATAGATGTCACGATAGAACTGATTCATCTCATCCATTGCTGCAGACAACGTTTCGAAAAACTCATAATCCATGTTGGTTTCGACGTCGTAGTTTTTGGTCTTCTTGGTCCAGCGCGAATCCCATTCCGAATGCTTTGCGTTGTTTTTCGCCAACCACTTGGCACTTTTGCGTTTCACCTTGGCAGAAACAAAGGCGCCCCCTGACAATTCATTACCGGCTTTGTCGGAAAGCTTGTCGTAAGTTTTCAGAAGCTTTTTATCTTGCGGGTGCAAATCCAAAAGCTTGTCGATCAAGTGGCCAGCAAGGCGAAATTGCTTTTTGCTGGAAGCACTTTTGACCGCCTTTTCCATGCTCTTGGTCCATGCATCTAAGGCAACGGTGTCGGCATTCCAGCCTTCATAAAGCAAGTCCAAATCTTCAGTGATGGCTTCTAGTTCACTCGAATGTCCACCGGCTGCATAGGACCAGCTCAACCATTTGCCCCAACGCAACATGGCTTCGACATCGGGCTCGGGTTGCGCACGAGCAATGTCGAACATCAACGCATAGCCTTCGGAGTTGTAGGGGTCGCGCGAAAGTTCTTGCGCAACAGCGGCTATGGCTTCTTCTAATTTGCCAGCAGCCAGCAGTTGGCGAGCTTCTTCAAAGCCTTCTGCAAGCGGAGTGACTTCAGCATGAATAATGGCCCGCCCCATGGAAGGGACGTAGCTTTGATGCGGGGTTGGAGATGGGAGCGCTGCAACGGCAGATGCGCCGAGAGCAAGGAGCGTGTAGAGGAGAGGCGTCTTCAGCATGATGACCACTGCCCTCTAGTCTACTTCCCCGATTCGGGTGCGGCTAGAAGCTGGAATTCAATCTTGCAGCTGTGCAGCACTGGCTTCTTCCGCAGTACTGGTGGTGAATTCGCTGTCAGCCACTAAGAAACCGTAGCCAATGCCGTTCAGCCAACCGTGAATCGTATCGAGCGGCACAGCAAGTCCCATGTGGGTCACGACTTGCGGGCGATAATTTCCATGCGTGTAAATCTTCGAGAAAATCCCGATGAGTTCATGGGTTTCTTCAAGAAACACTCCACCACCAGAATTCCCAAAATAGGCCGGCGACGAAACCATCCAGTACGGTTGTTCGTCGACCACCCAATCGTCACGCGTAATCTCGCCGCGAGTTGCTTGTGCATTGGTGCCRAGCGGGCATCCCACGGTGTAAACCGGTGAGAAGGCATCGATGAGATTTAAGCGGGCAAGTGGGGCGAGTTGGGCGACGGCACCAAGGTCGATGTCGGTGTTAATGCGCAACAAAGCTAAATCAGAATCGATTTTTTCAGCAAGCATAATGCCTGGCACAATCACCGGACCACCGGTGATTTGATCAAAGATGTTATCGAACACGACTTCATGCGGGTCGACATCGTTCTCGTTCGCGACAATGTCACGTAACACGTGGTAGGCGCTTAACGCTAAGTAATAAGCTCCTTGTTCATCTTTACCGCGGTACACCAAGACTGCGCTTCCGACGGCATCGTCCCCACTCACTTGGAATACTGGGCGCAAGATGTCATCGCGCAATTGCTTGCGGCGCATACTTGGGGTGAGAACTGGTTTAGCGGCGGCAAGTACCGCTTGTGCATGAAAGGAATCGCGAAGTCCATCGAGGCGCAAGAAGCCATCAGCCAACTGCGATTCTTGATCCTCCAGGCGGCTTGCTTGTAGGAGGATGAATGCGCCTTGCTCGTCGAGGGCATCGCGGTATCCAAGAATGCCACCCTGTAGTTCCAGTTGCATGGAAGTGAGGCGTTTGACCTCCAGTTGCAGGTACTGAATCTGCCCATCCTGGAGCTCGGCCTTCTCCGAGAAGCTAGCCACTCGCGGTAGGCCTACGAGAGCGCCTCCCACCAAAACGGCGGCGAGGGCTAGGAAGGATGGGTTGCGGAACAAGTGCACATATTTCCATCGGCAATATCCGGTTTCCTATTGAGTCTGCTTGCTTCACAGCCGACAGGGCGAGCCGGTACAATGGTTGGTTCGGAGGTCCAATTGTGGCATACGCAAGTGTTGAACAGGCTTTAGAGGCGATTTCGGCAGGTCGGATGATCATCCTGGTAGATGATCCCCGGCGTGAAAATGAAGGCGATTTGGTGATGGCTGCTGAGGCGATCACCCCAGACGCTATTAACTTCATGCGCAAAGAAGGGGGGGGCTTGATTTGCCTTGCCCTAGAGGGGAATATCTGTGATCGCATGGACTTGCGTCCTCAGGTTGCGGATAACACCTCGAGCATGGGGACGGCATTCCTGGAGTCGATTGAGGCTCGGGTGGGCGTCACCACTGGCATTTCTGCCGCTGACCGTGCCACCACCATTCTCGCTGCCGTGGCCGATGGCGCGAAACCGGCTGATCTAGCGCGTCCTGGGCATATTTTCCCACTACGGGCTCGCGATGGCGGCGTTCTCATGCGTCCAGGCCAGACCGAAGGCTCGGTCGATATCGCACGCATGGCTGGCTGCACTCCAGCAGGCGTGATTTGCGAGATCATGAACGAAGACGGCACCATGGCGCGCATGCCTGAGTTGGAGGTTTTCTCCAAAAAGCATGACATGCCCATCCTCACCATTGAGGACCTCATCGAATATCGCCGCCGCCGCGAGGTTTTGGTGGAGCGCCGGGTCTCCAACGTGAATCTGCCAACCGAGTTTGGCGACTTCAAAATGCACCTCTATAAGTCGCTGACCGACGACAAAGAGCATTTCGCCTTAACTTATGGGTGGGAAAGTCCTCCTGAAGACGGAGTGGCTTTTGATCGCCTCGAGGAAGATGTCATGGTGCGCGTGCATTCGGAGTGCCTGACGGGTGATTTATTGGCCAGTTTGCGCTGCGATTGTGGGCAACAGCTGCATGCTGCTCTACGAGCGATTGCAGATGCTGGCAAAGGGGTGTTGCTTTACGTCCGCCAAGAGGGGCGTGGCATTGGCTTGGAGAACAAGTTGCGTGCCTATCAGCTGCAAGAGCAAGGGCTCGACACCGTGGAAGCCAATGAAAGGCTTGGCTATCCAGCGGACATGCGCGATTACGGCATGGGAGCGCAGATTTTGAATGATCTTGGGGTGCGAAAAATGCGCCTTTTGACTAATAATCCCAAGAAATTGGCTGGTCTGAAGGGCTATGGTCTTGAGATTGTCGAACAGGTCCCGATTCACATTGAGCCCCAGAAGCACAACGAGGGCTACCTCCGCACCAAGCGCGACAAGATGGGCCACTTGTTTCCACCTTCTTGAGGGTTTGGAGGCATAGCGTGCCTGCTGCCGATAACCTAAGGAAGGCCTGAATTCGTCTGACGAAATCAGGCCTTCCCAAGGAAGATGCCACCATGAGGCTGCGTCTGAAGTCCATCGTGGCTATGTCCCTGCCTAATAAACCGAACTCACCGCAAGTAAAAGTTGCGCCGCATCAGCTCGAGGAGCTGTTTCGCGATTATGGTTCGAAGATCTACGGCCTTGCTTTGCGCACAGGTCTTGCCCCCAAAGATGCGGAAGATGGGGTCCAAGAAGTCTTTTTGAAAGTGCAGCGCCGGATTAGTACTTTCCGTGGCGAGGCCGCACTCTCCACTTGGCTTTATCAAGTAGCGCTGAATACTTTGCGCGATCATCGGCGTAARGTKGTYCGTCAAACACGTGCTTTAGATATGAGTGTGGTGAGTGACCAGGCCGCTGACCCGACTYTTCCAACYAGCGCGCCATCGCCCGAAGCCGAAGCTTCCCGTTTAGAACGTGCGGAGCTRGTCCGCGAAGCCTTGGATCGCCTACCCGARAAGTTTCGCGAAGTYTTRGTGCTGCGCGAACTGCAAGGATTGGCCTACCGCGATATCGCGCGGGTCTTGAAYGTWAAACAAGGCACCATTGAGTCGCGCATTTTCCGTGCGCGCGAACGCATGGCMAAAGAATTGAAGCGCATGGGGGTTGAACGATGAAATCTCAYTCTTCCGATGGAAGTGGCCATAAGGAGTGGCAAGGGCGTTTAAGCGCATGGTTTGATGGCGAGTGTTCCGARCTCGATGCCGCCGAAGTGCGGGCYCATCTTTTGGATAGCCCNCAATCACGGGCTCAGCTGCAAGAATGGCGTGGCCTGCGCGATAACCTCGCCCTGCTGCAGCCGGAGGAGCCAAGCGAAATACTGCTGGAGCGCATGCGCCTTCGTTTTGAAGACGGCATGGCTCAAGAGGTGTTTCAAGTTTCCCGAGCCCTGCGTTCGTGGAATGTGGCAGCCGCTCTYCTTTTGACCTTTGGACTGGGCATGTGGCTTAGCGATCGCTTTTTGACTAGCGGACCGCAAAATGTTTACGCCAGTCAATCCAGCGACCTCGATGCCGCGATAGAAGAACTCCTGAATCGCCCACCCGCCGACCCAGCTAGCTCGCATTAATGAGCCCAGCACCCTGGAAGCGYATCYTGATGCCCGCTTTAGTGACCTTTCTCGCCGGTTTYCTGGTGGGGCAGTCRGTTTCTTTCGATACCAACGWTGAAATCCTTGAGGARCTCCCGGCGGATCTTCGTTCCTATGCAGAAGGCATGATTGAAAYCCTKGCCTTGGACTCCACCCAAGCMAATGACCTGCGTATTCTCCTTTTCGAATACGAGCGCAGGCGGGGTCACATGCTCGAGCAGCAAATGGCCGCTGTAGACTCAGAATGGACCAGTCTTGACCAAGTATTCGAGTCTCTTTTGACCAACCGTATTCTCCGCGCGGACCAGCGATTGTTGGCCGCAGATCTTCGCAAGCCTCACACGGTAGCCCCGAGTGCTGCTCCTCGTTAACCTGATGGCCTGATCGCATGGCAACCAGCCTAGGCATACATCTACAATCTCACGGTTTCGACTACGTTCTGCTTGAAGGCAGTGCGAAAAAGTACWCCGTGAAATCATCCGGAGGGGCGGTTTACCGTTCTGAGGATCTCCAAAGCAGCAAGCTTCTCGGCAAATTGATCTCCGACACCGTGAAGAGCGGCAAGGTGGATCAGGTCGTTGTCACWCTGCCGGCCTCCGGCGTAGTGATGCGCGAGTTGAGCCTACCTTTTAGTGACCGTGAAAAAGTCATGCAGGTGCTCAAATTCGAAATAGAATCTGAGCTGTATCACCTTGCCTTCGACGATGTCATTGCCGACTTCATCGAACTCAGCGACGGCCGCGCAACTCCAACGTTGTTGGTCAGTGTGCTGGARMMRRWRCSRGWWTSTGYWRMKSWASMGGTMWCSGKSRSSRYMSNATTGGSRSYCWYMKKYSAKSWYSCTYYCRCWKKSARGTTWSYRSACMSYGYWGYWRSYKYWRMMRSGTYCRKSYTMGRMSSAKGRYSAGCAACTGGAAACCTATCTAGAGATTGGTGCCGAGTCTTGTTTGTTGCTGGTGCTGAATGCCGATGGCACGCTTCGCGGTACGCGCGCACTCCCGATGGGATGSSRCKWRSKRWYYYKSGRWGYTSCKCYTGWRGMWGYYSWGMKMGRSMMGSTMAWSSWKGMTRCSAAMSYSKMRGSRMKYRSYKWGSRARKRKMMSWRGASGRSKSMKMKRRRSKCGAAGAAACAGTCGCCGACGAAAGCGATGCAGATGAAAAGGCAGAACTAGCTTTAGGTGGAGATATCTCTCTGCCTTATGGCATTGGTTTTGAAACTGCGCTTGAAATGGCCGATGAAGGGCGCAGGCAGGGGTTCCTGGCTAACATCGCTAAAGAAGTACGGCGCGCTTTGGTGGCTTTGGGTAGTCAAGCCGGTCCGGTTTATCTGCTCGGCGCTTCCGTGCCCGGACTGGAGGAGCACTTGCAAGCGCGCCTTGGCCGTGAAGTCGCTCCACTTTCTTTGGGCGTGAATGGTGCGCAAGGTGAAGAACCCAATGCGGTCGCTCTGGGTGCTGCCATGCGTGGCATCGGCGTTGAGACGGCAGCGATGAACTTCCGTCAAGAAGAGTTCCGTTACGCACGTGGGTTAGAGCGCATTGAAGGTTCGCTCACTTTGGCGCTAGTCGGCTTAATCGTTTTCTTTGCTTTCGAGCTAGCCATCAACTTGAAAGTCGCGCAGCAATACAAGCTTGATTCAGCAGCGATTTTCAATCGGGCAAACGACAAGGTTGTGGTGCTCAACAACAAGGTCAAGGAAGACGAAGAATATCCAGATGAGTGGATCATCAAGAACAACTTCGCTGGCATCGATGTTGCAGAAGACGGGCGCATYATATTGTTGACCACCAACATGATGAAAGCCAAGAAGCAACTCGACGARCTCATGGGTGAGTCGGATTTGGAAATGCCTCCTTCTTGTTTGGAGGCCTGGCGACTGCTCATGTTGTTCTTAGAAGACGAGATGAGCGACTACCAAGGGCGCTGGATGATTGAGAGCTTCAGCTTCACCTCGGTGGACGGRAAYGCGCGCGAAGATGCGCATGTCAACGTGAAGTTTGGCATCACGATTTTCCCGGATGGCAGTGGAAGTTACATCGGAAGATTCGAYCGCTTGTTGGCGAATCTCAAAGGCGAGGCGTGGACCTTGGGCAGCCCAACCTTGCCGAGCACCGAGAATGCGGCGGAAGGTGGTGGCAAAACTGGCATCGTTTCGGCCAAAATCTTGTCGGGCAAACCGATTGGACCGGAGGACGGGTAAATGAATAATCGCACCACTCTCTACCTGTTAATGGGCCTGGCTCTCGCAGCCGTTGCCGGCCGCTTCTGGTCGGTGTCCTACCGTTCCGACTGGGATTCCGCCTTAGAGAACCATAAGCGGAGCTACAAGATTATCTGGGAAACCTCGGATGACCTTGCTGTTCGCCGTGAGAACGCTCCGAAAAGCAACGAGGAGTTTTACTTCCGCGCTCATTTTCAGGCTCAGGCTTATGACCCCGCGCAGATGGGCACCATCGACGTGAAGATGCGCGAGCGTTCGCAAAAGAACTACGAGGACAAAATCTTTGAGATTGAGTTCCAGGAAGGGGATGCCGGATTCCGTCGTGACCAGATGCGCGCCTTTTTGTTCAACTCCGAGCTGCTCATGCCTCGGGTGCGCACCACCACTTTGAACCTGCAGCCGGTAAGCCAAGATGGCCGTGGCCGCAAGTTGGATACTGGTGTTGAACGGGAAGACTTATGGAAGATCACCAAGTTGAATTTCCGTCAGCGCTCTCCGGTGGCTAATCGCTAGAGAATTCCTAGTCCGCATCGACAAGACCTTCCGATTGCAAAATCTGAAGGTCTTCTAAATTATCCAGGTCGCGAAGGGTGGCGCCAAGGACTACGCAAAGGCCAAGGGATTCAGCACGTTGGAGAGTACAGGCTAGGACACTCGAGCTGCTCCATGGCATGTCAGAGAACAGGGCTGGTTGTGGCTCGCGCAGAGCCATGAGCGCATAACCGCCGTCGAAGGTAGGGGTCAGGAAGACATCGGCATGGTCTAGGGCGGCGCCCGCTTCGAGGATGAGGTCTGCGTTGAGAGCTGGGCAATCGGTGCCAATGACGGCGGCCCATGGGCATTCCTTCGCGAACTCAAAAGCGGCCAACATCCTTGCCCCGAGATCCCCTTCCGGTTGAGTTTGGACATGGTCGGCATTGGGCAGCCATAGGTTGCAGGCATCGACCTCCTCGGCTGGTGTCATCCATAAATGGCGCTCCAGCAATGGGTTGGCAATCCTGTCCCAAAGGCGCTCCACCATGGACCGGTAGATTTTCCGCGCTGGCTCCTGCCCAATGCTGGCAGCTAGGCGTGTCTTCACCGGCCCAACAGCCCAATGGCGAGCCATCACCAAGACTGCGGGGCGCGAAAAGATTGGCGGATTCATGGGATTATTGTGTCACGAWGCAGTGTCYATGTCGAARACTACTGTGATGACGMCMAYCGYAYACGGAAARGGAYTACGAAGAYTGCTGGTAGCCGGGGCCCTCCTGCTTGGGGGAGTMTTGGAGGCTCAAGAAACGGCTGCCAGTTTTTTCGAYCAGGAGCATAAGGTCTGGARCGCCTTACTCCAAGAGTACGTGCATGAGGGCGGGTTGRTGGATTACGCAGGSCTCGGCCGCGATCGTAGTCAGTTCGACCTCTATATATCGAACCTGGAGGGYGTAAGTGCCAAGGAGTTTGGTACTTGGAAGCCCCAACAGCGCGAAGCCTTTTGGATCAATGCCTACAACGCCTATGCCATCCAGCTGATTCTGGACAACTACCCGGTGGACTCGATTAAGGACATGGGTGGTTTCTTTTCCAGTGTGTTCGATAAACGATTCATYCCGYTGCAAAACTTGGTTGCGGTCGATCATCGCGCCAAAGCCAGTCGGAGTMAGGCRYTGAGTCTTGGCGAGGTGGAGCATGGAATCCTGTTCCCGATTTCACGCCAACCACTGTTTCACTTTGCGATTGTGTGCGCATCGACCAGTTGCCCYGTTTTGCGYGCCGAGGCTTACACTGCAGAAAGCCTTGATAAGCAACTTAAGGAGCARACKCGGGTGTTCTTGGCCGATATCAGCCGCAATAGCCCAAAAATCGTCGGYGGAAAGCTGCGCATATCGAAGATTTTCGATTGGGCAGAGGATGWGTTARACACCTATCGYGGWGGAATTCGTAAACTACTCCTCGACTTCGGCCCACCCTCCCTGGTGAAAGATCCAGCGCTGCCGAAGGTAAAACTGAAATACCGCACTTACGACTGGTCCTTGAATCAATGGCTTCCTCCGAAAGATTAGAAGATCTCCAACAACGCACTGTGAACGATGCCGTCTCGGAACRGTATGCMGAAGGTGCGAAYGCYGTGCARCCBGARYTGTGYTGYCCAGTGGATTACGATGCCCGCTACCTCAAAGTCATGCCCGAGGAAATCCTCGAYCGTGATTATGGTTGTGGCGATCCATCCGCYTATGTGAAGAGTGGYGAAACCGTGCTCGACCTTGGYAGTGGTGGTGGCAARATTTGTTAYATCGCGAGTCARGTTGTGGGTCCGGAAGGRCATGTGATTGGSGTCGATATGACTCCGGAYATGTTRGATYTSGCGCGRCGCCATAARGAAGGCGTTGCYGAGAARATCGGSTGGAGCAAYGTGGAGTTCTTCCGCGGCAAYATCGAAAATYTRAAGTTGGATTTGGAYCGCCTYGACAGYTGGTTGACYAAGAAYCCWGTCGCCGATGTMGCCGGYTATGAAGCCATGCAAATGGAAATCGAACGCCTCGGCCGTGAGGAAATCATGGTTGCAGATCAAAGCATCGACGTGGTGGTTTCTAACTGCGTGCTGAACTTGGTGGCGCCGGAGTTGAAATGCCAAATGTTCGAAGAGATCTTCCGCACTTTAAAGCCTGGTGGCCGTGCGGTGATTTCCGATATCGTCTGCGATCAGGACGTGCCGCTTTCCATGCAACAGGATTCGGACTTATGGTCCGGATGCATTTCCGGTGCGTTTGAAGAAGAGACTTTCCTGCAAGCATTTTTAGATGCTGGCATGGAAGACGTTGAGATTTTGGTGCGCCAAACTGAGCCATGGCAAGTGGTTGAGGGCATTGAGTTCCGCTCGATGACGGTAGTTGCATATCGTCCAGTCGAAGTTTCCGACGCTGCAGCCGGCGGCGAAGTGGTTTACCACGGTCCTTTTGCTGAGATCGCCGATGACGCTGGCAACATTTACCCACGAGGGTGTCGTGTGTTAGTCGATGCAGCCGCATTCGCCAAGCTTGCGGCGGAGCCTTTTGCAGGTCAGTTCACGCGTTTTAGCGATGAAGGGGAGACTCTCGAAGACACATCTTCCTCTGGTTGTTGTTAATGGTAGAAACCCAGACTGCGGTTTTTCCGCCGATTCGGAAGACGCAGGTTACGATTCTTCAGTTCAACATTGGTCGCCTGTGCAATCAGGCCTGCCAGCACTGCCATGTGGATTCTTCGCCGAAGAAGAGCGGCGCTGAGGACAATGCACCGCCCGCACTGATCGATGAAGTGCTGGACTTTTTGAGGTCAAACCCAAAGGTTGGCACCATCGACATCACCGGTGGCGCCCCGGAACTGAATGAAGGATTTCGTCGTTTGGTGGAAGGGGCACGAGCACTTGGTCGAAAAGTTTTGGTGCGGCACAACATCACGGTTCAGTTTGAACCAGGCATGGCGGACCTGCCGGAGTTCTTCAAACAAAACCAAGTCGAGCTATTTTGCTCCTTGCCTTGTTACTCGGCGGAAAATGTCGATAAGCAGCGTGGTCGCGGAGTTTTTGAACTCAGCATCCAGGGATTAAAAAACCTGAATGCAGTTGGCTTCGGCATGAAAGGAAGTGGGTTGGATTTACATTTGGTCTATAACCCGATTGGCGCGAATTTGCCGCCAGCACAAGAGGAACTGGAGCCGACTTATCACGCAGAGTTGGATCAGCAGTTTGGCATTCAGTTCAACAACCTATTGACGATTACTAATCAGCCCATCCACCGCTTCAGAGATTGGTTGCTGCGTAGCAAAAACTATGAGACCTATATGGATCTCCTGCGCGAGAACTACAACCCATCGACCTTGGCTGCGGTCATGTGCCGCAACGCCTTAAGTTTGCGCTGGGATGGTCGCTTGTTTGACTGCGACTTTAATCTGGTGAAGGATTTGGCCATGGTAGGCCCAGAAGGTCAGGAGTTAAGCTTGTCCGACCTCGACTTGATGGATAATCTTGCCATCCAGGTCGACGATCATTGCTTTGCATGCACCGCCGGCGCTGGTTCCAGTTGCGGTGGCGCGCTGGTAGTTTAAGGATGATGTCACGCGGTTCGCGCGGCAGCGAACACAGGTCGAGATGAAGAAAATCCTACTTTTCCTCCTGGTGATTGGTGCCGCGCTCGCAGCGTGGTTCCTTTACCTCCAGGACAATCTTCCCGCTTTCATGGAGTGGGTGCGCGGTCAGGGCTTGGCCGGTGCTGTGATTGTGGGCTTAGGATATGTGGTCGCAACCGTGCTCATGATTCCAGGGTCGCTCATCACCATCATGATTGGCGCGATTTACGGCCCGTGGCTTGGCACTGCGGTGGTATCGCCTGCAAGTGTGGTTGGAGCAACTCTCGCCTTCCTGCTTGGACGAAGCGTTTTTCGATCATCCATCGAACTAAAGATGGGCAACAATCCAAAGTTCCATGCGTTGACCACTGCGGTGGAAAAAGAAGGCCTAAAGATTATTACCTTGGTGCGGCTTTCTCCAATCTTTCCGTTCTCGATTGTGAACTACGCCTTTGGCCTCACCCGCGCAAAGCTATCGCACTATGTACTTGGTTCCTTTATCGGCATGCTGCCTGGCACCCTCATGTACGTTTACTTAGGTGCAGCGGTCGGTGACATAACCAAGCTAGCAAGCGAAGGATTGGGTGATACTGGAGCTGCAGGACTATGGCTGAAGTACGGCGGTCTTGCTGCAACCATTGTGGTGACGGTGTTCGTCACCAAGGCCGCAAAGAAAGCACTCGCCGAAGCCGCACCCGATGCAGTTAGCGCGGAAAAGGAATCTTAAATGGTGCTCCTCGAAAACGACCCGGCCGATCAAGAGCTCAAATCCCAAGTGGCTCCGGAGGATTGGACCAACCCAGATGCGCAACCGCTTTACGACATGGTGGTCTTAGGTGGTGGAACCGCAGGCCTGATTACTGCTGCAATCGCTGCAGGTCTTGGCGCCAAGGTCGCCATGATTGAGCGGGAGTTATTAGGCGGAGATTGCCTGAACTATGGTTGCGTGCCTTCGAAGGGATTGTTGTCGGTTTCTAAACGTCTCGGCATGATGCGCCGCGCAGCCGAATATGGAATCGAGAATGGCGCCAGTGCCTCGGCATCTTTCGGCAAAGTCATGCAACGCATGCGTGAGTTGCGCGCTGGGATTGGCCATCACGATGGCGCGCCACGTTTTCGCGATTTAGGAGTCGATGTATTCCTTGGTGAGGGTCAGTTCACTGCAGAGAACATCGTCGACGTAAAACTCAACGATGGCAACTTACGTTCCCTACGCTTTAAGCGAGCCGTCGTCGCAACCGGGGCCAAGCCATTGGTTTTTCCAACTCCAGGCTTGGACGAAGCCGGTTATCTCACCAACCTGTCTTTGTTTGCCCTGACTGAACTGCCGAAAAGCATGGTGGTGGTGGGGGCCGGACCGATTGGCATAGAAATGGCACAAGCCTTCGCACGCTTTGGATGTGAAATCACCATTGTTGCCATGGACCCGCATATTCTTCCGCGAGAAGATCCGGAAGCGGCGGCTGTGCTGCAGTCGGTTTTAGAACAAGACGGTGTGAAGTTTGAGTTGGGCGCCAAAATGAGCCGCGTAGAACTTCGCGATGGCAAGAAGGTGCTCATTTTTGAACGCGATGGCCAAGAAGGTGAAGTGATGGCCGAAGAACTTCTGATTGCAATTGGTCGAAGCCCCAACGTCAACGGTATCGGGCTGGAGAAAGCGGGAGTGCAGTTCAGCAACCGCGGCGTTCAGGTCGATGATCGTTTGCGCACGGCCAACCCACGCATCTTTGCCGCCGGCGATGTTGCCGGTAGCTTTCAGTTCACCCACGCCGCCGACGCCATGGCACGCATCGTGATTCGCAACGCCTTCTTCTTCGGCAAAGGCAAGGTGAGTGACTTGACTATGCCGTGGAGTACTTACACCGATCCAGAAATCGCGCATGTGGGACTCTATGAGTCAGAAGCGGAGAAGGCCGGATGTGAACTTTCGAGCTTGCGCATGGACTTTAAAGAGATTGACCGCAACATTCTGGAAGGAGAAACCGAAGGCTTTGCCAAAGTGATCTTCGAAACCAAAAGCGGTAAGTTGCGTGGAGCGACTGCAGTGGGCGCCCACGCCGGAGAAGTACTCGGCGAGATGTTGATTGCGGTGACCAAGGGCATGAAAGTTTCGGAGTTGTCGGGCATCATTCATCCTTACCCAACGTCGGTTTCGGTTTGGGGYCGTCTGGGTGATAAAGCAAGCGGCGCACGYCTCACTCCSAGTGTGGCCAAACTGCTAAAACGCATCATCGGCTGGCGTCGTTGATGAAAGAGACTCCTTTACGATTGTCGGTCATTATTCCGACTCTCCATGAGGAGGCAGCATTGCCAGAATGTCTGCTGGCGGTGAARGMTCAAGCCCCTGCGGGTTTTGATGTGGAAGTCATTGTCGTCGATGGTGGYAGCGCAGATGACACGGTTGCGTTTGCTCATGCAGGCGGAGCTAATCAAGTTCTGCAGTCTTCTCCAGGCCGCGGTACCCAATTGCGCAAGGGTGCAGAAGCGGCCCAGGGCGACGTCCTCCTTTTYCTGCACGCAGATTGCCGGCTYCCGCAAGGTGCATTTACTCATATCAAAAGAACCATCGATGCCGGMCATTTCGCTGGCGCCTTCCACGTGCAMCATGTGCTCAGCGRAAACGCAGGGCCCTTGGTCCGACGTCTGGTTGGCATTGCRRATAAGCGTTCGCGCAAAACCACYATGCCCTATGGCGATCARGCAGTYTTTGTYACCGCCGATGCTTATGCYMRAGTTGGCGGCATGCCGGATCARCCCYTGATGGAGGACTTGGARTTCGNCAAACGCTTATGCGAGTTGGGAGACCTCCATATCATCCCCCAAGCAATCCAAACTTCCGCCCGACGTTTTGAACTGCGYCCKATYCGTTCMGTYYTGTGCTGGTGGAGTTTCCCMACCTTGTATCGATGGGGMRTYTCASCGCAACGTTTGATGCGTATCTATGGGCATCCGCGCATCACGCGCGAGTAGTCTGGCAGCATGTCAAACATCAACCGTCGCTCCTTTTTGCGCGTGACCGGAGCAGGTCTCGCCGCCAGCGCAGTGCCGGGTGCTTTGCAAGCGACTTCGAATTCCGATTACCTTGCACCGAAGAAGGTGGATTGTATTGCGATTAGCTCTGGCAACGGAGTGGAGGCTGTTGCGCGTGCACGCAAGTTAGTGGTAGAGCAAAATATGCGCCCGGTTTCAGCAGCAGTGCGCGGCGTAGCGATTGTGGAAGCCGACCCCAATGATTTGTCGGTTGGTTACGGCGGTCTACCCAATGAACTTGGCGTGGTGCAGCTGGATAGCGCATGCATGGACGGCCCGACGCACAACGCTGGCAGTGTGGCTTCATTGGAAGACATCATGCATCCGGCGCAAGTTGCGGAAATCGTAATGGACCACACCGACCACGTGAATCTGGTCGGTCCCGGTGCGCGTCAGTTCGCATTGGACCATGGTTTTAAGGCGGAGGATTTGCTCACCGAACGCGCGCGTGAAATTTGGTTGAAGTGGCGCTCGAAACGAAGTGGAGATGATCGTTTGTGGCCTTTGGGAGATACCGAACCGGCGGATCCAGTCTTGGCCGACGAACCTCGACCGTGGGGCACCATTCAYTGTTCGGTGTTGGCGCCGGACAGCAACCTCGGGTGYTGCACCACCACTAGCGGATTAGCGTTCAARATTCCGGGCCGGATTGGYGACTCSCCGCTGATMGGTTGCGGKCTCTAYTGYGATAAYGGKGTCGGCAGTGCCGGYGCAACGGGTCGTGGAGAAGCAGCGATYTTGAGTGGTGGTTCGTGGCTCATTGTCGAGCGCATGCGTGCCGGCGATACTCCCGAAGAGGCTTGTTTACWTGCTTTAAGACGCGTTKCCGAGCAAGCAGAGCGYGGAKCCCGATGGCAGCCAGCTCTGTGGAAAGACGGGCGGCCAAACTTCGGCCTAACCTTTTAYGCAGTACGYAAAGATGGACTTTACGGTTCRGCAACCATGCGCGGCGGYGCATCTTTTGCCATTGCGGATCAAAAGGGTGCACGCAAAGAAGCTTGCGCCGTRGCCTTTAAGTAAACCAAGGCTTTAGGCATCGTGGTTAGAATCGGCGTCGACACTGGGGGAACCTTTACCGATGCGGTGGGGATTTCTGARAGTGGTGYATGGCAAGTGGTGAAATTACCCACCACAGCTGAGCGCCCGTCGACTGCCATCTTAAATGCGGTGAAGCAGTTCACCACCGAGCCAACCGGCAAAGTGGAGATGGTGCACGGAACCACCCATGCGACCAATGCYTTATTGACSGGGAAGTTGGGCAAGGTGGTCTTTGTCACCACGCAAGGCTWMMRSKRWKKAWTGRCCRWWGKNCGCCAMNNNGATCGCKRYGMSRKRTMKSCCKYRGMGMCRYCGRSRMYYYKSCCKAKGCAGCCAACGAAGAGAATCGTGGAAGTCGCGGAACGCTTCGATGCTGATGGCGGCGTGGTGAAAGTCTTGACCTCCGCAGAAATTCGTCGCGTGGTGAAGGTGGTTAAAGCCATGAAGCCGGAAGCGATCGCGGTTGCGTTTCTACACGCTTATGCTTCACCAGCGCATGAGCAAAAACTCGGACGTGCTTTAGAAAAGATCGGCGTGCCAGTCATGTTGTCGCATGAGGTGGCCCCTGAGATTCGMGAGTACGAACGCGCCACCACCACTTGGGCCGATGCCGCGCTTGCTCCCGTAGTGCGCAAAGCCTTGTTAGATTTGCGCGATGGATTCCGTGAACTGCACCAGRCCTCGTCATTGCGCATCATGCGTTCCGATGGCGGGACCGCATCKGTCGATGTTGCGGTAGAGCATCCGGTAGCGCTCGCTCTTTCAGGACCCGCMGGCGGATTGAGCGCAGCKATTWCRCTCGCCCAATGCCGTGGCGATGCCCAACTYATGACTCTAGATATGGGTGGCACTTCGACCGATGTCGCGTGGCTGGATTCGGCAATGCCCGAACACCGTCCMATTTCAGTAGGACGACTTGCCTTGCTTGCGCGCGGCTTACCGATTCATTCGGTCGGAACCGGAGGTGGAAGYTTGGCTGACATTGACCYTGGTGGTCAACTGCAAGTCGGTCCACGTTCCGCCGGTGCTGTTCCCGGACCAGCTTGTTATGCACGAGGTGGAACAGAAGCAACGGTGACCGATGCACATCTTCAATGTGGTCGTTTGCTTCCGCAAGCCTTTCTTGGCGGCACCTTCCAATTGCAAGCGCAAGCTGCGCAGGCCGCGATTCAGAAACTTAGTCGCAGGGTCGGTCAGTCCGAGTCGGTATGCGCGCAACAAATCCTGCAAATCGCAACCGCCGATATGGAGCGCGCTTTGCGACAGGTCTCTCTGGCCGAAGGTCGTGATCCCCGCAGCGCCATGCTTTACTCCTTTGGCGGCGCAGGTGGATTGCATGCTGCTTGGTTGGCGGAACGACTAGGCATGCGAGGTGTGGTGGTGCCACCCCTAGCTGGCGCCTTTAGTGCGCTCGGTTTACTTGGCGCACCTCCACGACGCCGCATCACGCGTTCGGTTTTGCAAGCTTTGCCCAATGCAGGAGTGCGTAAGAAGTTATTTGCCCCTTGGTTGATGCAATTAAAGAAGGAGTTGCAGGACGAGGGTTGTGCGCTGCGGAAACTTACCACCCGATGCATGGTGGAGTTGCGTGGTGAAGGGCAAGCTGGCGTGCTTACTCTGGAGGATGGACCCAAACTGCGCGAACGGTTTCATGCTTTGCATCAACAGCGCTTTGGATTTTCGCGCACCGATCGGCCGGTGGAGCTTCACGCTATTTCAGTGCAGGTCGATGGTGAAATATCAGTGCCGTGGAGCAAGCAAAAAACCCGCAAGCATGCTGCGAAACCGTGGGGGAGCGGGACATGTTGGTTTGGCACTCAAAACCGCAGCATGAAAACTAAATATTTCGCGCGGGAAGATTTGCGTCCTGGTGCCATCGTCCAGGGCCCGGCGATCATCACCGAGTATTCCGCCACCTGTGTGGTCCCCCCCAAATGGACTGCCAAGC
The DNA here is from genome assembly GCA_002746235.1 of Planctomycetota bacterium. Lineage (GTDB taxonomy): Bacteria > Planctomycetota > UBA1135 > UBA1135 > UBA1135. The sequence goes on along the minus strand of NVWJ01000014.1, from coordinate 38,475 downwards.
TCGACGCATGGAGTTGCCTCACCTTGGAGCCGCAATCATGAACCGGCAAGCTGCCACGGCACTGCATGTTTTTCGGCACCTCTTCGCCAGCGTGACCGACGAGATGGGTTATGCCCTGCGACAGAGTGCGGTCTCGCCCAACATTAAGGAGCGTTTAGATTATTCCTGCGCGCTTCTCGATGCCGACGGCCGCCTCGCTGCCCACGCCGCATTCATACCGGTCCATTTAGGTAGCGCCCATCACACGGTTCCGGAACTGCTTAAAGAAGTGGACCCGCAACCCGGCGATGTCATCGTCCTCAACGACCCGCACCGCGGCGGCACCCATCTCAACGATGTCACCGTAGTCGCACCTCTCTTTCATAAGAAAAAACGCATTGGCTTTCTGCTTAACCGCGCTCACCACGCAGACATTGGTGGTGCCGAACCCGGTTCGATGAGTGGCGCGCGCGATTTGTTTGGCGAAGGATTGCGTCTGCCGCCGGTGCATCTGCGACGTGCGGGAAAAGACGTCTCCGAGGTCTGGCAGATTTTCCAGGCCAATGTGCGCGACCCACATTCCGCGCACGGAGATTTGCTTGCGCAGTGCGCCGCCATGCATCGCGGGGCCGCGCGTTTTGAAGACTTGGTCCGGCGTTACGGCGTGCATGAAATCACCCACGCGATGGCAGACTTATTTGATTATGGTGCGCGTTTCGCATCGAAGCTGTTGAGTGATTGGCCGCGCCGAGTGGTGCGCGTAGAAGACACCCTGGATGGAGTCGGCACTCCGCTTATTAAACTCAAGCTGCAAGTCCAACACGGGCGCCTATATTTAGATTTCAGCGGCTCCTCAGCGCAGATCCCTGGGTCTTGGAATACGCACCGGGCGGTCACCACTTCTGCAGTGTTTTATGTTCTGCAAGCACTCGGAAAAGGCGCACTTCCTGAAACATCGGGAACGCTTAGTGCAGTGAACATACTGCTACCTGAAGCCAGCTTAGTCGATAGTCAAAGTCCAGCTGGAGTCGCCCTGGGTAATGTTGAAACTTCGCAACGCTTAGTGGACTTACTTCTGCAAGCGCTCGGAGAATTGTTCCCAGGTCAATATCCAGCCGCAAGTCAAGGCACCATGAACAATCTCCTTTTCGGCGGCGCCCGTTCCGATGGCAGCCCCTTTGTGCATTATGAAACTCTTGCAGGTGGGGCTGGTGCTGGTCCGCACGGACCTGGAGCTTCAGCCGTGCAGTCGCACATGACCAATACACGGAACACTCCGATTGAAGTTTTGGAATCGGAACTTCCCTTGCGCATCGAGCAACTTGCGTTGCGCAAAAACAGTGGCGGCAAAGGCAAGCATCGGGGTGGAGATGGCATGGTGAAGGAGATTACTTTCCTGCAGCCGGTCCGACTTACAGTGGCTGCGAGTCGACGCCATAGCCAGCCCTCTGGAAGTCACCAGGGTGGTGCGGGCAAGCATGCTAAGGATTTTATAGCTGAACCGGGAAAGCCTTTTCGCACCCTTAAATCAGGTGATTCTGTGGAAATACAGCCTGGCGGCCGCGTACGCATCGAGACCCCTGGCGGCGGCGGTTGGGGGAAGGCGAAATAGGTCTGCGGGGGAGGGAAGGCTAGATTCCCTCTGCCTGTTTGTCGGCAGGGGAGATGCCCTTCCCAATAAAAAGAAAAAGGGTGCAGCCACAAAGTAGCTGCACCCTTCGCTCACCAGTGGAGAACTAGTCGTTCTGGTAGAGGTGGTCTTCGCTCAAGAGGTGGTACTGGTCCACGGCCTTGATGAGGACATCGCTCATGCTTTCGCGGAAAGCACAGCACTCAAACTTGGTGCCCTTGGCGCGAATCAGTGGGGCGACATCGGCGAAAACGCCATTGCCGGAAACCACGATGATGCTGTCGACCTTATCGGCGATACGCAACATGTCCATGGCCATTCCAATTTCCCACTCAGCTTTCCGTGAGCCATCCATACGCTCGATGACTTCGCGACGGCGGACTTCAAAGCCACAGTAGCGCAAGTGATCGGTGAAGCTCACTTGATCGATGCCATCGCGGTCGATCACGTAAGCCATGGAACGAACCAGGCGACGGTTGCGCACGCAAGCACGAAGCATGCGCGAGTAAGAAAGGTTACGGCCGTAAGTTTTCTTAGCCGAGTGGTACATGTTTTGTACATCGACGAAAACAGCAACGCGCTGACGCTTTAAAAAGCCGCCAGGAGATGCATAGCCACCATTGTTCGGAATCTTACCGGTGGTTGGATCAAGGTTTAATTGCCGGCGCAAGCGCCAAACTTCATCCTTTAAATCTAGGTAACGATCTTCAAGATCTTCGCGCTCGTATTCAGCGATTTCTTCAGTGGTATCTAAAACCAAAGAAGAGTCTTGATGAGAAGAAGGTGGTGCAGGAGTTCCTGCATCTTCAGGGCTGGCAGAGACGACATCGCTGTCGTCACTGATGGTGGTTGATTCAGTCATTTTCTAGGAGGTGTTGCTGGGGGAAGCAAAGGCCTTCATAAGGAAGTCGCAATATGTGCGAATGTCACCCCAAGGCCGAGAAGGGTGGCTACGTATACATTCTATCTAAAAATTGAGTTTGGAACAGTGAAACCGTCAGATTGCATGAATCCGGCGGGCATGCGCAGGAGGCGCATCGGGTTCTGCACGCGCACCCAAGACTCGATCCAGTCGATAGCTCTTATAGAAACCGGCTTCATGACAAAGCGCTTCCATCCAGCCTTGGCGACTGGAACGATAAAGCAAACGCGGGGTCACCAAGGTGCGGAAAACACTTCCGCTCTTCAAACGATAAGTGATTTGCACCGGAATGCCTTGCTCTATCGCTTGCTGAAGGATGTCGGTCTGTGGGCCAGGAAGCGGCGGCTCAATAACATGTGCGTTAAGGGCCATGCCAGAGCCCATCGAGGAAGTGCGGAACTCCTTGCCGAACATCATCTCCATTTTGAACATGAGATTCAGGGTGTGCTCGGCATCGGCCAAAGCGCGGTGATGAGCTGCAGCCGGCAAACCGAGTTCTTTAACTAAAGACTGCAATGCGTGCGAGCGTCGTTTCAGCAACCTGCGCGATGCTTTTAGCGTGCAGAGGGTTGGATTACTCGGCAAAGCTATTCCGTATCGGGCGGCTTCGGCTGCGAGCACAGTGGCGTCGAATCGGACATTGTGGCCCACCAGAGGTGCTTTTCCGGCCCACTTGAGAARGGCTGGCAGCACGATGTCTGCGCTATCGGCGTCTTGGACATCGCGGTCTTGAATCCCATGAATGCGAATCACGGCTTGAGGTATTGGGCACTCTGGATAGACCAGGGCTTCAAAGCGATCGACCACATTTTGGCCACGCACCTTCAGAGCGCCGATTTCGAGCAGGCGTGCTCCAGGTGGCATGCCGGTGGTCTCGGTATCGAAGACCACGAACTCGCGAGGTAAAGCCATAGACGAGTGTTCCCGAAATCTGCGACTACGTCAAGGCTGACGTCGGTAAAGCTGAGCTTGCTGCGCGGTTAGGCCTTTCCGCCGCGCATCCATCGCGGCAGATAAGTGGCGCCCAAGTAGAACAAAGGCGTGTCCAGCAACGCGACCGATGCCTTGAACATCCACAGGTCCAATATCACCCATCCCATTTGCGAGGCGGGCCATTGTCCCGCAAACAGCACGAAAACCACTAAGGCAGAATCTAGTAACTGCGAGAGCAAGGTACTGGCGTTGTTGCGCAACCAAAGGTGCTTGCCTTTGGTTAGGCGTTTCCAGAAATGGAAAATGCGAATATCGACAAACTGTGCGACTAAGTAAGCCGTCATGGAAGCACCAATGATCCGCCAAGTGTTGCCGAACACGAGTGAATAGATGCCATCGTCCACCGTGGAGTCTGCAATCGCTGGGAACTGGTCGCCTAAGTAGAGCGTGATCAACACCAAGATGGATGCAAGGAATCCGCCAAACACCACTAGGCTCGCACGCCGTCGTCCATATATCTCGGACAGTAAATCGGTAATCAAAAAGGTGATGGGGTAGGGCAGAACCCCAGCCGACAAAATGAACTCACGCCCAAGCCACTCCACATGAATGAACTTGTTGGCGATCAAGTTGGTCACCACCAAAGACCCGGTGAACAAGGCCGCCAGAATCAGGAACACGACTTCGCCACGCCCCTCGAGAGGCTTGTTGGCAAAAGGCTCGTGCTCTGCGGCTAGGTTCACTTAATCGGGTAGGTTTCTCGGACCCAAGCTTCCCATTCTTCGTCGGCCTTGCCAAATGACCAACCCCAAACTTCTTTGAGGATTTTGCGCTGAGTGGACAAGTTGTTGGTGAGGTCCTCAGCGGTTTTCAGCTTAGTGAGCCACAGCGCGAACTTTTCTGGATCGCGTTGCATAAGGAAATTCACTTTCGACCACGAAGTTAGGTGAGCTTCARATYCNNKWAWTCGYSKRWGSKGSGGARRSGGYKYWGGTNNKYRRRKSSWGKYGCWTYGCCNTTCACGACATACTTGCGCACTAGAGGCTCCCATTTCTGCGCATCTTTTTGCAGCTTGGTGGAGCCTTCATCCATGTCATAGAAGTTGTAGTCATGGGAATTGCGCTTGGACATGTAATGGCCCAAACCAACTCGTAACCAAATCGGCGCCTCGACTAGGTAGAGCATGAAGCCATCGAGGAAGTTGATGGCGAAGTTGTGCTGCAAAGCATTATGYAAATGTTGGTCATGCTTAATGTCCTCATGCTCGGTCGAAATGCCGAACCAAAGGGCGCGYGAAACCGGTTCCGTATCTGGTGGACGCCAAGTGCARTGCCAACGYTGTGGGTGTGCATCTAGGTGACCCAGAAAAGTCCGCTTGATCATGCCGAAGTCTTCTTGGTAACGCATCATCAAGAATTCAAACTTCATCGGCATGCCATAGTATTGACCTAGGCCAACCCAAAGCGGCATACCCTTGGAGCGGTCTTGGTTTTCAATRTAAAGCTTCTCCAAGTCATCTTTCCAAGAACCACTAGCCTCCGCATCTTGGAACTCCTGTTCCGATGGCARGTATAGGAACTGATCTTCGCTATAGCCAGTGAGGCCGAGCAAATGCTGATACGCCTTTTCCATGCGAAAGGCCATCAGGTGGACCCGCATCCACCGATCTAAAGTTTTGGTTTTCTTCGGGTCAACCTTTGGGAACAACTCCTTTAACTCGGTGAGTTCCGCACGATAAGCYTTCTTATCTTTGACCGGAATCTTCCACGGCTTTAAGTCCGAACCAAAACGGAAGTGKGTGGTTTCTAACCAAACCATGTTGTTAGCACCCACGATGCGCTCGATGTCTTTCGAATCCGATTTAAAGAAGATGAATGGGCCGTGGTTTTGAATCCCAGCAGCCTCCATAACYTCTTCATCGAATTCGCAAACCGTGCACACATTCTTCTTTTTACTTTGCGCGTAAGYRGGCAAAGTAAGAATACTCAGCGCGATGAGTGCGCTGAAAAASRTCATCGAGGATTTCATAGTTTGGYTTTCCAAGCTTCTGCRCGTTCAATGATTTCGGTCATGGAAGGGCGCTGCAAGGGTTTTTCTTTGGCGATGATGACGCGGCAAGCATTGATGGCGGCAAGGCGCAGGGTGGTGTCCGATTCCGAAAGGAATGGAGCCATTAAACGCGCTTGCTCTTCGACACCAAAYAATTCGAACATGCGAATRCCAGTGAGTTTTTCCTTAAACCTTTTACGCTGCAGAAGAGGAGTAATCTCAGCAACCAGGGGACCGCGTTCTATCCCAGAAAAATCAGCCCGAAAGCGATCGGCTTCYTTTAACCATTTTGCATCGACTTCTGCTGCAATCGCTGGAACAGAACTTGCGATGCCGCGTAGRGCCAATCCTCGYGCTGCTTGATAGGCAAGCGCAGGGTTTTCACTCTTCATTTGTTCGGTTAAGAACTTTTCACTTCCCTTTAGGCTGCTGTCCGCCCATCTGCGCACCAAGTACATGCGTAACCCATCTTCATGTTTGGTTYTCAAAATATTCCAACCAAGCTCWAGGTCGTCATCGACCAGAATCGTATCGAGGCATTGGTAGATTTCATCCTGACGATTGGCAAGGGTCATGCGCTTCATCGCATCGAAACACAAAGGAATGGCCGCCTCTCCAATCTCAAGGATCTGCGCGACGCCGGCCTCAAGGTCTTCCGGCTTCTTACTCTTTTCAATCAGACGTAATCCCTTTTGCACCGACTTCTTTTTAGGACTAGTTAAGCGCGCAAACTTTTTCTTCTTCGGCTTTGGCTTCGGCTTTTCCTCYTGTGGTTCGGACTCCGGCTCTTGYGYMRTRRGCACGAAAAGCATGGAAGCATGGTCKATGGCAGGAGAGCCAAGGAGAGGRAGCAGTAGGGAAAGTATCACTCGGTTTCAGTTRCGAGGCGGYCGCGGCGGAAGGAGAGRGGGAGRGCCATAAGAAGCTCATGGTTTCCGCGCAAAGGCAGTGTATCCCAGTCCTTYYTGGCTTGAGCGCGGTCGGCATCGGAGCCGACGGGAAACTGCATCCGATAGAGAGAAATCTGGGCTCGGTTACGGGGGCCATCAAATCGTTGATCGAGCCGAATCAACTCCCAACCATAGGTCGTTGCGATGGGGCCACGCCAATCTCCGTCCTCCATCTGCGCTACCTCGGCCGCCACCGATGCTCCAAGACCAGAAGGATGGGGCATGGAGACGCCATCGGCTTCTATCGAAAAGCCCTTTTCGGTGCTGTAAACATCTAATACCTGCATGAAACTGTTGGTTTCGCGGACTCGCTTGGCCCAAAGTTCGGCTTCAGCAAGGGCAGAAGCGCTTTTTAGTGGGTGCGCTTGATGAAGGATTGCGGATTCTCCGAGGCCGAATTGCAGTAAATGAGCACGCAAGCTGTCATCGCCCTCAACCGGAAAAGAAAGCCTCAGAGCTTGTTCAGCATCTGCAACTACTTGATAGCTAAGCTCATAGGTGCCTACGAATAAGCTTTCTGGCCGACTGCAGCTGGCAAAGCAAGTGCATAAGACCAAGGTCCAGCACCATGGTAACCAGGTGTTGGTTGAAAAAAGAGTTTGGTTCCTAAGGGTCATTTCCGGTGCGAGAGGCTTGTGGAGTGTAAAATAACTGGCCGTCGGCATTCTCGGGCCTGCGGAAACCCCAATTTAAATTTTGATCATGTCTTCCATCCTTCTTGCGCTCCTTGCTCTGCCACTGCTTCAAGAGCCAGCCGCGACCGCTTCCATCTCGGTCCAAGACGCAGCTAGCACCTCGCAATCCACTTCTTCCCCGGCCATCAGCCACGAGGAGAAGGTAAAGCGGGCTTATATTTACACCACCGGTTCTCGTTATATGTTGCAACGCATGCTTGACGAGCTTTTGGCAGATGAACAGATTCGCCGCAAGGAAGCCAATTTGCCCCTGGCCGATGTCGTCATCACCGACGAGGAGTTGGAAAAGGCTCTGCAGGAGCGTATCGATGCGGTCAAAGTCCAAGATCCCAACCTGGATTTCTGGAAGCAGGTGATTGCTCAGGGATTCACCCAAGTGACCTTCCGYCAAGAAATGCGGCGYAGCATTAAAGCGCGCGCCATGTTCTTCCCGCTCGATCCAGAGCAATGGCCAACCGTACAACTCGCTGAGATTTTGGGCGARCAATATTGGGATGGCATGATGAAGGACGGCTTGCAGCAACGGCTAGATGCGAAAGCCAAYAATGAGGACCTCGAGCAGATTAACTCGCARACCCTCAACATGYTGYTSATGCCRACCATCTGGCGYYAYCTYATGGAYRADGCTGAGATTCTCTACCCWTCCGAYGGTTTGCCAGAAGGCGTRTCCATGCGCGTTAAYGGTCGCGATGTCAAAACCGAYGAGGTYATYGCCATCATYRRWCCKTTYTTGGGTGMRACCGARCGYCAGTGGGCGGARMYYTTYGTCGGGCGYCTHGARGCVACCGAAGCKRCWYTGAGTGCWGARGGCAAGTGGTTRAGCMAYGARGARTCTKCSGCSMWRCTTGCTGCKGARGCGGCCGARTAYGAAGGTACYTTCATYCCBCACGAAATGATGGTCACTCAGTTYCTGGGTTAYCCAAGCATGGARATCTACACTCAGTTCTTCCACGCAAAGCACTCCTTCAAGCAGACCTTCCCGGCAATGGACAGCGAGGCTTACCGTAAGTTGCAAGAAGCGCAAATCGAGAAGCGCGGTTCTTTCTATGGTGCCGGCAAGGTCAGTGTCGATGTCATCCTGATCAGCGCGCGCGATTTATCCACCGGCAAGTTCAGCCTCGAAGGCGATCCTTAYCTTTCTGCCGGCGAGCGCGCGAATGAAGTCGCCGACATYCTTGCAGGCGGAACCGATTTCGATGAAGTGCTCATGGAGTACTCGGATTATCCAGAAAAGGTTCCGGGTAGTCAGTCTGCAATGCCGCAACCGCAGCGCGGACATTTCCCTCCACAAAGCCGCAACGACTTGCGTGGTTTCATGGGAGAGAGCGATTACACCGATTTCCTTTTCGGCTACTCCATCTCCGATGACGTCTTTTTCAATGCGGAAGAGGGCGCTATCTATGGACCTGTAAAAGGCCCACTGGGTTACTACTTCTACCGCGTGAAGAGTCGTATYGCTGCTCCAAACAAGATGGACATCGACGAGAACGAGCGCGACCTTTACATTGTGAACGACGACTTGCTCACYACCAGCTTCTTGACCTTTCTCGAGGCACTGCCAGCTAAGTAAGTTCTGGCTTAGTCGTCATTCCGCAATCGGCTGACGCTTTGGTAAAGAAGAAGAAAAACAAGGGCTCGATCCTTTCCGCTTTCCGCCGGTTGGCGCCTTATYTAAGGCCTTACCGGCGGCAAGCCTTTGGGGTGATTGCRCTCGGMGCYATTGCCGCAATGGGTGGCCGRGCGACGCTGCTTTTCTTTAAGCCGCTGACCGACCGTTTGGATYTGGGCGAAGCATCGAGCGGAGAAGCCTTAGGAGAAGTTGCCACTGGTGAAGACGCCTCCCTTTCCCTTCTTGAGCAATTCACCGCCAACACGATGGAACCGTGGTTGGCATCCTTCTCCGATTGGGGCCTGTCCGAAGGRGTCAGTCAGGTTGTAGTCATGCTGCTGTTGATGTCCGGCATWGCGCTGGTGGTCTCCATCATYCAGTTTTTCTTTCTRCGTTTGGCGCGCATGTTGTCGGTGCGAACGGTGACGGATCTGCGKATCGATTTATCGAGTCATGTGATGAAGCTCGGCATGGGKTTCCACTCCGACCGACGCCTTGGCGACCTGCTYTCGCGTTTGACGGTCGATGTTGCCGCAAGTTTGCGTGTRCTCAGCGTCATGTTGGRGGARATYGTGCAAGCTCCAGTKGCGATTTTGTTTTCCTTGTTTATGGCATGGGCTGCCGAGCCYACTGCGACCATGGGCATGTTGGTCTTGATTCCGGTGATCGCTTAYCCGGTGGCCAAGATTGGCCCACGCATTCGCCGTCGTGCGAAGAAGTCGCAAGATAGTTTGGGCGATACCACCCAGCGCCTCACTCAAATGCTTTCKGGTATTCGGGTGGTGAAAGCTTTCCGTATGGAACAGCAAGAAGTGGCGAAGTTCAGGGAAGCCAATGATGAATTCGTGCATGAAACCGGGCGCATGATTCGCGCGCAAGCCACTAGTTTGGCAGTGACAGCATTCTTCGCCAATGGTGGTATCGGGCTGGTTCTGGGGCTCTTAGTCATCCTGCACCTGTCCTTGGTTGCGAGCGGTCGCGGCCCGATTTTCAGTGACGCAGGAACCATGGTGGTGTTCCTGACATCGATTGGCATGTTGATGGCCTACGTCAAGCGACTCACCCGCGCGGTGGCCGCGATTTATGGATCACTCGGTTCTATCGACCGCGTGTTTGAAGTTTTCGATCTAGAAGCCGACCGTGAAGATAGTGCTGACGCAAAACCGTTCACTGGATTAAAGCAGGGCATCACCTTTGAACGAGTGGGCTTTACTTACCCGGACTCCGAAGGCCCCGCGCTGCATGACATCCAGTTAGAAGTTGCGCGTGGCGAACGCATTGCTTTAGTTGGCTTATCCGGCGCTGGCAAGACCACCATCTTGGATTTGGTGGCGCGTTTTTATGAAGCTACCGAAGGCAAAATCTTGATCGATGGCGTCGACCTGCGCGACTTACGCAAAGCCGACTGGATGGACCACCTCGCCGTGGTGCAGCAACAGCCGTTTTTATTCCAAGCATCGATTCGCGAAAATATTCGTTATGGAAGTCTAGATGCGAGCGAGGAAGACATTCTTGCCGCCTGTAAAGCCGCGAACCTCACCGATACTTTGCAGCAACTTCCGGATGGTCTCGATACCCAGGTTGGTGATTCCGGCGCACGCCTAAGTGGTGGGCAAGCGCAACGCGTCACCATCGCACGTGCCTTGCTGAAAGACGCCGATGTGCTGTTACTCGACGAAGCAACCAGCGCGCTAGATTCCGAATCCGAACGCAAGGTGCAAGACGCGTTGGAGAACCTCATGAACGGACGCACGACCTTCGTGATTGCGCATCGCCTCGGCACCATTCGTAATGCCGATAAAATCTTAGTCTTGGAAAACGGGCGCATCATCGAAAGTGGTACCCACGATGGCCTGATTGCCGATGGCCGTAGTTACGCCAAGATGTGGGCGCTGCAGGTGGGCGTGCCGGGGACCGAGGCTTAGGGAAACTCTTAATCAGAGTTTCCTTAGGTCTATATTGCCGGAACGAGCAGCACCACGGCCTGCACTTCCACCGCGCCGCCAGATCCACCTTCGGTGGYTTTCCCTTTCAGATTTACGCGGCTAACTGGTAAATCTAACAGCCGTGCAAGATTCGTACGGATTGCGGCGCGATGCGGGGCAAGTTTCGGCGTATCGCAGATCACCACCAGGTCGGCCGAAGCCACCATCAAGTTTGCCGCGTGCAATAACGCGACTGCAGCTGCGACAAACTGAGTACTTGCAGCACCTTTCCATTTCGGGTCGGTGTCGGGGAACAAAGTGCCAAGATCGTCCAAGCCGGCCGCTCCGAGCAGTGCATCGGTGAGTGCGTGGAGCACGACATCGGCATCGGAGTGTCCGCTGGGGCCGACAGGATTAGGGATTTCGATTCCACCCAGAATGCAGGAACGTCCTTCGACTAGAGCATGGCGATCCCAACCAAGTCCAATGCGTGGTGCGGAATCAGGAACCAAAATCAACCACCGCAGAGTCGCGCATTAAAGCTTCGGCGAGTAAAAGATCGCGTGGCAAAGTGATTTTGAAATTCGGACCTTGGCATGGAACTAGCTCCGGCGGATGTCCAATGCGCTCCAGCATCATGGATTCGTCGGTGGGGAGGCCATCGGTAGCAGTGTTCCAGGAGGAAAACGCCTGGAGCATCCATTGCATCCTGGCGACTTGCGGAGTTTGTGCGCGCCATAAGCCCTCGCGTGGCACTGTGGATTGCACGCGGGTGTCGGAGCAACTCTGCTTCAAGGTATCGGACAGCGGTTCGGCGGCAAGAGCAGCACCACTTTTACGTGCAGCTGCAAGCACCGATTCCAAATCCTTGGCTTGCAACAAGGGGCGCGCGGCATCGTGGACCAATAAGTAGGGGAGGGCAGATTTCGCAGCGGCTTCGCATCCGTTGCGACTCGATAACCAGCGCTCCTCACCGCCGGCAACCACCTCGTCTGCACCAAGGGTCATCGGGTCAGTTTGCCATTCGGCGGCCAAGCGTTCCAGGTCGAAGGCGTTCATGACCAGCAGAATGCGCCCAATCGACGGTGACTCTCGCAAGGTCCGCAGGCTGTATTCCAGCACCGGCCGGCCTCCGAGCCGCAAAAGAGCTTTATTCATGCCTCCCATGCGACGGCCTTGGCCAGCGGCGACCAAAACGGCGGCGGTGTCTGCAGTCATGCGCTCAGAGTACCAGGAAGGGGCTCTGGCGGAAAACTCGAAGAAATTACCAACATTCGACTACCTCGGTCGTTATAGAATCCAGGAAGTTCTGATTGCGTCAGGCGCGGGAGGCCGTGGATTGAAACCGCTTGCTCCAAGGCGGGAGTCGAAGACTGTAGTGTCGCTACAGCTGAGATGAAGCAACGCCGGGGCAAACGATTTCCACCGCGGAATCGCCGTCGGACTAAATCAGAGCTTCCTTCAATCTCACCCGAGAAGACCATGCAACGTTTACTCCCAGCCATTCTCCTGCTGCTCGCTTTATGCGGCGGCGCACTCTTTTTCCTTTTCTCGACGCCCGATCCTGCGACCGAAATGGGGGAGGCGACCTTGGTACCTAGCTCTTGGGAGTTAGATGCGGCTGATAGTGTTTCAAAAGCAGGCGCTACTTCCGAGGAAGGCCCCATCGAAGCCGCGACCAGCCTGACTCGTTCGGTGCAAAAGGACGATGGCACCCTTTCCGCCAATGCAGGCAGTTTTGAAAATGCATCTTGGGTGCATGCCCGTCTAGTCGACCAGCAAGGCCGTGCTATTTCCGGTAGCAGTTTGCGTGCTCGCAAAACGCAACGCTTCGGCGATGGCGACCTCCTCTCAGAAGCCATCAGCGATGCTAACGGTAACGTTCGCCTAGAAGTTCCCGCCGATGTAAACCTAAACCTGCGTAGTCACGGTGATTTTTGGGCGCCCCAATCCTTTGCCCTAGCCGCTCTGCAACCCGGTGAAGAACTAGACCTTGGTGCACTCACCATGGCATCGGCAGATACCTTGGCGGGACGTGTTTTGGACCCAAAGGGCAATCCGGTTGAGAACGCACGGGTCGACCTAGTCGAAAGTGGATCGTCCATCATGAGTGGGTCAAGCATCAACCAAAGCGCCATCACCGATGCAGACGGAAATTTTGAAATCGGCGGAATTCCGCAGGGGATCTACCGATTGCGTGCCTTCTCTAGGGGGTTCTCTCCGGCCGCCGAAGACCCCGTGGTGGTCAATGGCCGCGGAGAAACACAAGATTTAGATCTGCACCTTGGCGCTGGTCGCACAGTTTCCGGGGTTGTTTTGGATGAAAATAATCGCCCTGTTGAGGGGGTTGTGGTCAGTCCAAACCGAGGCATTCTCGGCGGTAGTTTTTTTGGATTCGATGACGAGTCCAACCTTAAAGATGGTTCCGGAGCCCGCACCAATGCTCAAGGTGCTTTCACTTTGGCCGGCTTGGAAGAAAGCATGATCTCTATCGTGGTGCGCGGCGATGGCTATGCCACACAACGCCCCAATTTGCCTGGCAATGGTGTCGAATTAGTGGTTCATCTCCAACGCAGTTTGACTTTTTCGGGCAGAGTGATTGGTCCAGGTGGCAATCCGGTTGCCGACGCGGAAATTCGTTTAAGTAACTCGATGGGTTTTGGCATAGAGAATCCAATGAGTGCGACGCAAAACGCCTATCGAAGCAAAGCAGATGGCAGCTTTGAGATTACAGGATTGCGTCCTGGCGAATATCGAATCAACTCTTTTGCGCCCATCGGTCAGCTCATCGACTCGCCGTTGAGCATGAAGCAAGATGTCATCGGCATGACGGTGAACCTAGAGGCGGCGAGTCATTTAGTGATTATGGTGTCAAATCAGGCAGGAGAGCCCGTTGCGGAAGCTTCCGTAGCCGTACGTATCGCAGGCAGCGAAGGCAACTGGGACGATTTAGAGTTCAACGTTAGCCACACCGAATCTAGCGACGAAGGTGATGGCGAGGGAAGTTCCACTCGCATTGCTGCCCTCACTCCAGGATTTCGCGGCACCACCGATGCATTCGGTCGCGCGGTCATCTATGGAGTTCCTGAAGGATCTTACGATGTCAGTGTTAAGGCCGATCGTTATGCGGAACGCAGCGTGACTTTGGAACGGGTGAAAGCTGCTCAAGAGCAAGAAGTGATTTTGCCGACGGCATCGCAACTCATTGTATTTGCGATGACTCCGGAAGAACTTGTTCTACGCGGGGTGGACATCTACCTCAAGCYAATGGATCGGGAAGGCGAAGTGTTGAGTCAAACCAGCGACACTACTGGCCGTGCAGTTTGGCCGCGTTTGGAATCGGGTCGCTATGAAGTGGGTTATCGCGAAGCCAAGCCGCAGTCCAGTGGTGGCATGATGTTCAGCTTTGGTGGCGGCGGACCAAAGAAAATTTTGCACCCCGTCGAGCAAGTCGATGTGCAAGGCACCGGGCGTACTGAGCTGATCATGAAGATTCAAGATCTCAGCCTCGCTACGGTTTTCGTGACTCGCAACGGCAGCCCGGTCGGCGGCGTCGAAGCTTGGTTGGAGACTCCTTCTCGCGGACCTGGACCGCGCGGTATGGATTTGAATCGTCCAAGCGGAAGCACAACGAACGCCGATGGCCGCGCCCTTCTTGAACCGAAGGAGCCAGGAAAGTACATCCTGGTGGTGCGCGCTGGGCGTCAAGCGCCGCAAGTACGCACCGACATTGAGCTCGTAATAGGTACTCAAGAATTCGAGATTGAAATTCCGGGCGTAATGGTCTCTGGAAATCTCTTCGCGGAAGGTCGTCCAATGGTCGGCGCAAGTCTCAGCCTCGAACGCGATACCACTGGCCAGGAAAACGCACCCCGGACCCGAGGTATTGCCATCATGATGGTGGATAACGGTGACGGTCCAGTCATGGAAATGGCCAGTGGCAATGCAAACGATGCCAGCGCAGTTTCCGACGGCAAAGGTGATTATCGCTTTGTCGATGTTCCTGCTGGAAACTGGGTGGTGAAGTGTAGGGCGAACGGATTTGAACGCTGGACTTCCGCCCCGTTCAGTGTCGGCGAAGGGAAAGACGTCGACCTGGGAACCCATCGTCTGCAAAAGGGTGCGAGCATTTCCGGCGCCGATGCCACCTACGATCCAGAATCGACCGGGCGAAGTATGTTCGGCCCCAACTCCTTGATCATGCTGCGCGATGATGCCGATGCCATGGTGGACATCTGCATGACTGGGCCCGATGGCCGTTACAGCTTCAAGGATTTGGCACCTGGTTCCTACATTGTGACCCATGGCGATTACACCTCGGAGATTCTCGAGATTCACGCCGGCGAGCAGCTGAATCATGACCTGCCGAAGGAGTAGCATGGGCGTGTGGTACGCCGACGCATTTTGGGGATTGATCCTGGAAGCCAGGTTGTGGGGTGGGCAATTGCCGAATCCGACGATCGTGGTCAGCTTACCCGCATAGCTTCTGGCGCCTGGACCCTCGGTCGCGCACCCATTGCAATGGGGGTCCGTTTGCACCGTTTGCATGAGCATTTGGTGGAGGTGTTTAAGGCGTACAAGCCGGAATCGGTGGCTCTAGAGGCGGCTTTTTTCGGTAAGAACGCGCAATCGGCGCTGCGCATTGGAGAGGCCCGAGGCGTGGTTTTGATGACTGCGGAGTCTTTCGGCGTCCCGTTGGTGGAAATGACCCCTGCCACCGTCAAAGCGCGCGTGGCCGGAACTGGAGCTGCCACCAAGGAGCAGGTGGAGCATTTGGTTGCGGTGCATTACCGCCTGGTGGACTTTGCGCCGGCCACCGCAGACGAATCCGATGCCCTTGCGGTAGCAGCCTGTGCTCTCCTGGAGCCTGCCGCTCCAGATGCGACATCCTTGAAAACAGCCGTTTCTGGAGGGATTGAGCCGCGAAATCGCGGTAAGCTTCCTCCAGGAGCGACTTTTCAGTGACCCCCCCTAAGGAAAAGCCGAGCTGGGATTTTGACGAATTCTTAAAGTGGCTCGCACATCATCCGGAAGCCCTAGAGCCAGGGCTGCGGATACTTGAGCATGGCCTAGAGTTGGGGTCTGAATTGACCGTCGAGGTTTGCGGCGTGGATGGGTTGGGTCGTCCGTGTCTCATGCTGCATGTGGAGAAATTCCAAGCCTCCACCTACGATAAAATCCTGGTGCTGATTGCCCGATTACGCGGCGGTGGAGAACGTTATCGCGACTTGTTTGCTCGGCCGCATGAGCCACGTCTATTTTTGCTCGCGCCAAGCTTTCCCGATGCCGCCCGGGAACGCCTCGAGCTTTTGGCCAGCGCTTTTCCTCTGCGCTGTTTCCGCATTGGCCCCCCAGAGAATGGCCGGCGGGTGCCAATGATTAACTTGGAGGAAATGATCTCGCTGCCGAGCAACTTGGATTACCTCGATTTACTGGACCCTCAAGTGGAAACTCGCTTCGTCCGCCGCCTTTTGCGCGCCTGCTCCGCGTTGCAGCCGCAAGTTTTATGCAAGGGAGGGGATTGGCCGCTGCTTTTGACCAGCGCCACCGGACCGGTCGCCACATTAATGCGTGAAGAAGAACATTTGTATTTCGCAGTTCCCGGCAAACTCCGTGGGTCACCTTTGCTATGGCTCCAAGATGACGATGCCGTGGACCTCGCGATCGACCRTCTTTTGCGCATGCAAGAAAAGGGCGAGTCAAACGTAGCCTAGTTCGTCTGCGCTAGGTGAAGAATTGGCATCACGATGTCTTACTCGCCGGGTTAYTACTGCTCGGCGCMCTCCGCGGGTTTTCTCTGCCAACCGCCGAMCGCTTTCCTGGGTGGACGGATCCARGTGGTGGACCCAAAACCTTTGTCCCGAATCTTTCCACCGACGATGCCYTGCGGCTCTCGTGGTTGCCGGGGGTTGGCGCCTACCGTGCCGGCCAGATTGTGCGGCAACGGCCCTTCTTGCAGGTACCGCTGACACCCGAGCGATTGGCTTTATTGCCAGGTATCGGGGAGACCACGGCTARGGATGTGGCGGAGTGGTACGCATCGTTAGAATAAGGGGATGAATAGGGGGTCGGAACGCCTCGAGGGTGTCGCGCAACTGGTAGCTTTGGCTCTCGAAGAGGACCATKCYATGGCCGATGCAACTTCTATGGCMGTGGTGCCATCYGCTGCGCGTGCAAAAGCTGAGATTGTGGCGCGCGCCAATGGTGTCTTAGCTGGCTGCAAATACGCCGATGCCGCGCTGCGCCAATGYGATCCTGCMGTGGAKATTCAGTGGTTRAAATCYGACGGCAGTGCTGTGGTTGTGGGCGATCAAATCCTTCGCTGCGAAGGCTCCGCAGTTGGGATCCTTGCCGCGGAACGCACCGCTCTGAATTTTTTGCAACAGCTTAGCGGGGTTGCCACCCAAACCGCCCTTGCCGTAGCCCAAGCAGGAAGTGTGCGCGTTTTGGACACGCGTAAAACCGTTCCAATGTTGCGCGATGCACAAAAGCAAGCGGTGGTCCTCGGTGGTGGCGAAAATCATCGCCGCGATTTAGAGGATCAAATGCTCTTGAAGGAAAATCATTTTGCATTGTCTGGCTTGCCGTATGCCGAAACGGTGAAGGCTGCCATCGCACACGCAAAGGGTCGCAAAGTTGGAGTGGAAGCGGAAACTTACGCTCAAGCGCAACAAGCCTTGGCCGCTGGTGCCGCTTATGTCTTGCTCGATAACTTCAAAGGAAATGCGTTGCGTGAAGTGGCAGCGAAACTGTTGGATGAATTCCCGCAAGCACAGTTGGAAGCGAGTGGTGGCTATTCTATTGATGAGCTTTCAGGACTTGCAGCAATGGGTTTGACTCGAGTCTCCATGGGCGGTCTCACTCACTCGGTCACGGCCTTAGACCTTTCCATGCTGWTGCAASCCATCACCTCGGGATGAACTAYGCCCGCCTGCTTGGAATGCCAAAGATCTGGCGTATTGCGGCGTGTTTTGGTGCCTTACTTGCGGTTTTCATTCTTGGGGGAATGCCCGGAACCTATCGCCCAGCAAGTGCGGGCCATGGCTGGGCTTACTTCAGTAACTTTTTACATCAGCCGCTGTATGCCGGAGTCGGATTGAGTTTTCTGCTCGCGCTTGGCCGCAGTAGTGACCGCATGCGCGAATGGATACTCGCAGCAGCGTTTGCGCTTGGGGTCGGCATCCTCGATGAAATCCACCAGGCCCACACAGTCGGCCGCTCCTCCTCTTTGTGGGATCTTGGTAGCGATGCCTATGGTGGTTTTTGCGCAGCCTACTTTGCGCATCTCTCGCAAAGCCCGCGCTGGCTGGTGCATCATGCACTTCCGCTGGGGCTTCTTCTTTCCTTAGGTTTGGCATGGAATTGCCTACCATCCTTCGCACCGGAAATCCCGCTTCCCTCCCTCCGATGACGGACATTCACGACACCTACTCTTCACCGCTTGCCACGCGCTACGCCAGTAGTGCCATGCAGGGCAACTTTTCTTACCGCAGCCGTTCCTTGATCTGGCGCGATCTTTGGATTGCGTTGGCCGAAAGCGAGCGCGAACTTGGCCTTTCCATTACCGCCGAGCAAGTGCAGGAACTCAAAGATGCACGCGACGACATTGATTTTGATCGGGTTGCCGAACTGGAGCGCGATTTGCGTCACGATGTCATGGCCCACGTACACGCCTATGGTGAAAAAGCGCCGGCGGCCATGCCCATCATTCACCTTGGCGCAACCTCTTGCTACGTGGCCGATGGCGCCGATTTGGTGTGCATGCAGCGCGGCTTAGGAATCTTACGCGCACGCTTGATTGGAGTGATTCGCGCCCTTTCCGGATTTGTGGAAGAGCAACGTCACTTGCCGGTTCTGGGTTTTACCCATTTCCAGCCCGCGCAGCCGACCACCATGGGCAAACGCGCCTCCTTGTGGTTGCAAGATTTCATGCTCGACTTGGAAGAGGTCGAGAGTGCTTTGGAGCGTTTGCCTTTCCGTGGTGTCAAAGGAACCACCGGCACCCAAGCCTCCTTCCTGCAACTCTTCGATGGCGATCACGCCAAAGTACGCGAGTTAGATGCCCGCATTACCAAGCGCATGGGGTTCGCTCGCAGCGTTTCGGTCACCGGCCAAACCTACCCGCGTAAATGGGATGGCGTAGTCATGAATGCAGTGTCGGGTATCGCGGCATCGGCAGCCAAGTTTGCGGTCGATGTTCGCCTGATGGCGCATCGTCGCGAGTTGGAGGAACCATTTGGCAAGAAGCAGATTGGCTCTTCCGCCATGCCGTACAAACGCAACCCGATGCGCAGTGAACGCATTGGTGCCCTTTCGCGATACTTGCTGAATCTTGCGCCGAACGCGTTGGACACGGCGTCGCATCAATGGATGGAGCGTACCTTGGATGATTCAGCGAACCGTCGTATCGCCATTCCGGAATCCTTCCTCGCCGCCGATGCGATTTTGCTTCTAGTGCAAGACGTGGCATCGGGCTTGGTTCCCTATCCAAATGTGATTGGGCAAAACCTGGCTAAGGAAATGCCATTCATGGCAACCGAATCCATCCTCATGGCCTGCGTTCAAGCCGGCGGCGATCGTCAGGAACTTCACGAACTCATTCGCGTGCATAGTCATGAAGCAGCCTATCGCTTGAAAGCCGGCGATGGCCACAATGACTTACTGGAGCGTATTGCTGGGGATCCTGCCTTTGCCGCGGTTGCTGATTCTCTCAACGACTTAGTCGATCCAAAACACTTCGTCGGCCGCGCCCCTGAGCAGGTCGAGGAGTACTTGAAGGAAGTGGTCGGGCCAGTGCTCGAAGCTCGCGCCGATGTTGCGGTGCCGGAAGGTGGCATCAAAGTCTGAATACCTAGGGAAACCCTGATTTAGTCTGGCGGCGACTCCGCGGCCGAAATCGCTTGCCCCTGCGTTGCTTCATCTTGCCTGTAGCGACACTACAGCCTTCGATTCGCGCCTTGGGGCAAACGATTTCCAACCACGGCCTCCCTCACCATACTTAATCAGAGCTTCCCTATGCGTCAGGCAAAAAGAAAACCGTCACCCGCGTTAACGGGTGACGGTTTTTTTATGACGACGCCTTAGTTAGAAGGCTCGACGACTTCGCTGGAGCAGCAAGAAGACTCTTCTTCTTTTGCAGCACCCGCTTGCGTTGCGCCGGTGGTTACGGAAGCAGGAGCTTGCTCGCTGGAGCACTCCGACTTAGCGGAAGCTTCGGAAGAACACTCGGACTTGGCTGCGGCTGCGGCGGTTGCAGCAGCTTCCAACGGGCACTCGCTCTTGGCGGCAGCTGCAGTTGCAGCGGCTTCCATTGGGCATTCCTTGGCGCCCATTTCGGAGCACTCAACCATTGCGGCTGCAGCAGCAGCAGCTTCTGGACACTCACTCTTCATGCTTTCGCACTGCTTCATGGAAGCAGCGGTTGCCTTCTCAGCACAGCCACCACAAGCATCAGCGACGGTCTTACCTTCGCAGCAGCCTTCGGTGATCATGAGGCTTGCTTGCACAGCGGTCGAGGAAGCAGCAGCTTCTGCCTTAGCAGCTTCCATCGGGCATTCTTTGTCGCCTTTCATGGCTGCCTTCATAGAGCCCATCTCGGAGCACTCAGCCTTAGCGGCGGCTTTCATTGCACAGCTTTCGCCGGCGGCAGCAGCAGCGGTTGCTGCGGCTTCCATTTGGCAGCCTTCGCTAGCCATCTCGGAGCACTCAGCTTTGGCAGCAGCAGCAGTTGCTGCAGCTTGCATTGGGCAGTCGCCCTGCATGCTTTCGCAGTGATCCATGTCGGTAGCACTTGCTTGCACAGCGGCAGCGGCCTTAGCAGCTTCCATCGGGCATTCCTTGGTGCCCATCTCGGAGCACTCCATGTTGCCAGCAGCCTGCATTGGGCACTCGCTATCGTCTTCACAGACGCCAGCAGCCTTCATGGCGCAGCTTTCACTGTCTACCATGGCAACCGCAGTTGCTTCAGCTCCTTCGGAGCAGCACTCGCCATCGCCTTGTACAGGCAAAACGATTGCGGTGGCTTCAGCAGCACCTTCGGAAGCACAGTCGGACTGACCTTCGGTGCATTCCTCCGCAGAGGCGGCGGTAGCTTCCGAAGAACAATCACCGCTACCGCAATCCTCGGAAACCTCTAATGAGGCTTGGGATGCAGTCGCGTCGGTGGTTTGGTTTGGTACTTGGCAAGAACCAAACGCCAAGAGAAGAACAGGCAGAAGGAATCGAATCATGTTTCTTAGACCTCGGATGGAGCGGTTTATTCCGCGTCAATTACCCAAGGTTTCTTCATTCTAGAGCAAATCCTTGGGTGTGGGAAGAATCTCAGCCCCTATTGGCGGACGGAAATCCTTTCAAGTCAGGTGGAAATGGGTGAAAATGTAGAAATGGAGCTCGCCAATCTCTGGTTTCGATCCCAATCCCCGTCCCTTTCTGGGCAGCTGGAGCAGGCACGCACGCTCGGATTTCGCGGCTTAGGCCTACTGAACCCGGCTCCGAGCCTTTCACAAACTCCGCTGAAGACTCCCGATCACGTCTCGGTGATTAGCCTTGCAGCACTAAGGGAGTTGGACGATGCCATCCCATCCTGGAAGCAAATCTCCATCGCAGACACCCTGAAAGCACTCAAAGTCCACTCTTGCAGCCAACTTTTAGTCCCCGCGGGACTGGATCTGCGTGTGGAAGTGCGTTCACGGGCCGACAAGTTGCTGGCGCGGGTCCATGCTGGTGAAACGATTGACCCGGAGGAGGAGGCCCTAGAGGAAATCTTGGTGCAAGCCGAGTTGGAATCSGARCGSCAACTWGAGCGCTTCGCCGCCTATCTCCATGATTTACGCAAAAGAGCACCTGGGTTRAAGGTTGCCATCGCCCCGGAAGCCTCGGCCGCGAGCCTGCTGAATCCGGCCCGATTGCGCCTATTACTGGAGGAAATCAAGGATTTGGATATAGGTTTTTGGCACGATTCCGGGCAGCTMGARATGCGTCATGCTGGTGGTCTTGAGCACCCCGGMGAATGGCTAGATGGATTCGCTAACCTATTGCATGGAAGTACATTACACGATTTTTCAGGTGGGGCAGAACACCTSCCACCGGGCATCGGRAAAGTCGACTGGTCACTGGTCGCAGACTACCTGCCACGCCAGTCTCTACGCATTTTGGCGGTTGCGCCGTCGTATCCTAGTGAGGTCCTGGCTGAAGCCCGGACGACCTTAGAGTCGCGACTTCCCTCATGAAMGAAGAGCTTTTRAGCCGCTTCGCCGAGGTGCTGCCTTCCTCAGGAGCCCTCGTCTTATGCACGCATCGTCACCCCGACCCAGATGGTTTGGGAGCGATTGTGGGGTTGGAGTATTTGCTGGAGAAGAAGTTTGGCCTCCAGTCCAGTTTGGTTTTGGAAGGACGCATTCGCCGCGCCGAAAACGTCGCCATGCGCGAGCTGCTGCAAATCAAAGCGCTGCCTAAGGGCGGAGTCGATCCAGCCAACTTTCAAGGTATTTTTGTGGTGGATTCTCAGCCTTGTTTCAGCCACACCCATCCGCCAGGCGGGCTGCCGATTCTTGGCATCATCGATCATCACGATGGCCCCAAAGCAGAAGCCGGTTGCGAAGAGGAGGAAACTTACCCGTGGCAGTGGGTGGACTCTTCCTATGGCGCCACTTCGACCATGGTGTATTTCCTATTGGAGCACTATGGCGTCGTTCCAGACAAGCGCACCGCGACGGCTTTGTATTGTGGAGTGCGCTACGACACCAACAACTTGCTGCGCGGCGCGACCGAGTTCGACGAAACCGCGTTYCGTAACTTGGAGAAGTTGGCYGACCGSCAAATCATTGGYGCGATYGATCAGCCRCCWTTRTCGCGYAAGTATTTYCARCARATGCGCGAGGCYATGGAYTCCTGTCAGGACTWTGGCCCRCTGYTGYTGACCYTGATGGGGGAAGTGCAAAGCCCAGAAKCGGTGGCSGAAGTTGCCGACTGGTTCTTGCGYTTGGRAGGSCAGCAATGGTCGCTTGCGGGAGGCGCCTGTGAYGGCCGTTATCAGCTCTCCTTACGCTGCGAYATGCCCGACGCCGAYGCMTACCCAGCTTTGCGCTTCATCATTGGTGAGGAGGGCGCCTGTGGTGGTCAYGGTCGCATGGCAGGYGGACAGATCAGCTTGGCCGACCGAGAGCTGGCCGATGTCCAGGAATTGGTCCAGAGAAGRGCCATTGACCTGTTTGGTTTGCAAGGCGAGGARCCACGCTTCCTTTTGTCTCAAGATTCTCCRGCAAGAGGTCGTTGACAAGGGGTGAGGGGTGGCGTATCTTTTCGCCCCTCACCACGCGGCTGTAGCTCAGTTGGTAGAGCACGACCTTGCCAAGGTCGTTGTCGTCAGTTCGAATCTGATCAGCCGCTCCNAAAAAAGGAACCGAGCCCCGCAAGGAGCTCGGTTTTCTTTTTTGTCCGGAGMGCGCGAAARGCTACCGGRATTTTGCTGGGGCGGTGAAGCCCGGGARACTACATATCGGCTTCCGACGCTAAATCAGCGTTCGCCTGAATGAAGGGTGCCCAGTCATCTGGAACATCTTCTTCGGGGAAAATTGCGTCGACTGGGCACTCGGGCTCGCAGGCGCCACAATCGATGCATTCATCTGGATGGATGAACATCGGGAGCAGGAGCGTGCTTTGACTCGGCTCAGGCTCGGTCTCGTAAATGCACTCCACRGGGCAAACATCTACACAGGCAGTATCCTTGGTGTTGATGCAGGGTTCGGCGATGACGTAAGTCAAAATTCTTCTCTAATTGGTTAATGGACAGGGGGGATTATCCCCTGTGAATCCATGTTRATAGCGTCGTTTGAGATTGGGTCAAGTYTTTTTTTYYTTCGCCGCGTTATCCTTGCCCCCAATGACCCCTTGGATGACGCTYGCTGGCTGTGGAATTRYGAGYTATYTGCTCGGTTCYGTRTCCTTYTCTTTGCTTTTYGCRAAGGCAAAGGGGGTGGAYCTGCGTTCSGTGGGMAGYGGWAATCCTGGAGCSACCAATGCSGCSCGCGCCATGGGTAAAAAAATTGGTTTTACTGTTTACGTTTTAGACATGCTCAAGGGCTTGTTACCAGTTTTGATAGGAGATTGGCTTTGGGGGGTCGAAGCTAGCGTGGTTGCTGGGGCGAGTGCTTATGCCGGACATATCCTTCCGTTCTGGAATGGATTCCGCGGCGGCAAAGGCGTAGCAACTTTAAGTGGCACCTTTTTGGCTCTGGCTCCGCTGGTTTTTCTCGCCGCCGGGCTGTCGTGGATCCTCACCAAGAAGGTTTTCGGCTTCGTCGCATTGGGCTCCCTGGCTTTTGGCGTGGCGCTTCCGCTGGCCGCTTGGGCTTTGGGTGAGCATAGTTGGATTTTTTGGTACGGGCTTGGCGGTGGCCTGTTTTTATTCGTCACCCACCGCAGTAACCTAAGAAAGATGATTCAAGGAACGGAGAATTAGGACGATGTCAGGAAAAAGTTTAGTCATCGGCGATGGTGGTTGGGGCATGGCGATTGCTATGTCTTTGCATCGCGCTGGCCGCGAGGTCCATGTGTGGGGCCGCGATCCGGAGTACACCAAAGAGGTGGCTGCATCGCGTGACAACCGCAAATATCTCCCTGGGATTGAAATCCCCGCAGATGTGTTGTGGACCCATGACATGGACGCTGCACTTGACGGTGTGGAAGACGTGTACAGCGTGGTGCCGACACAGTTTTTACGTCCAACCATCGCATCCTTCGGCGGACGCCTTGCTGGACTGCCAGTGTTCTCAGCATCGAAGGGCCTAGAACTCTCCACCCTGCTCCGCCCGACCGAAATCCTTGCCGATGTCCTCGGCAAAGATGCTCAACTCGGCGTCGTCACCGGACCATCGCATGCAGAAGAAACCGCGCGTGGACTTGCCACCTCGGTGGTTGCCGCAGCGAATGATCCYGCGCTTGCGCAAATGGCACAAGATCATTTGAGTAGCTCGAGCCTTCGGGTTTACACCGCTACSGATTTAATCGGYGCRGAACTYGGTGGTGCSTTGAARAACATCATCGCGCTSGGTGCAGGSATCGCCGATGGCGTCGGWTTAGGCGATAACGCAAAAGCCGCCTTAGTCTCACGCGGATTRGTTGAAATGGCGCGCTTTGGTGTGCATCAAGGYGCGGACAAGGAAACCTTCTTCGGTTTATCCGGTTCCGGCGACCTCATGGTGACTTGCTACTCGCAACACTCGCGTAACCGGTCTCTTGGKGAGGCCATCGGCAAAGGTGAGAAGCTGAAAGACATTCTCGCACGCACCGAAAAAGTTTCSGAAGGTGTGTGGACCTGCAAAGCTATCTTCACTGCGGCCGATGAYCTCGGCGTCGACATGCCSATYACSCGSCAGGTTTATGAAATCCTTTTCGATGAGGTCGATCCGCKRRTTGCGGTGAAGAATCTCATGCAACGTCCCTCCAAAGCTGAACGATGAATCCCTCGACTGCACCATCCATTTYTCATCCCACTCCSGCACTSCGYTAYTTGCCGGARGAYTTYGCCCCGGTCGATTTCGATGCCATGGAGCCCTGGTTCTCGGAGCTGGAGCACCGCGAGTTGGAATCCGTGGAGGACTTAGAGAAGTGGATTCTCGACCGCTCCGAGCTGGATAGTTGCATCGGTGAAGAAGCCGTCGCACGTATGTATGCGAGTGTTTGTAGAACCAATGATGAAGCTTTGGAAAAGACCTACATGGATTTCCAGACCATCACCTTGCCATTGATCAAGCCGATTGATGACCGTTTAGATCACAAGTATCTAGATTGTCCATTCCGTAAGGAGCTGGAGCCATCGAAGTGGGAGGTCTATGACCGCGAGGTGGAGTTAGGTGTGCGTTTGTTCCGCGAGGAAAACGTCGCGCTGGAGGCGGAGGAGGAAAAGCTGACCAATCAGTACGATCGYATYGTKGGTGCGATGACGGTGGAGTTCCAAGGTAAGGAGCACACGCTTTCCGCCATGGCGAAATACGTGGAGGACCCAGACCGGGAGTTGCGCGAGTCGAGCTGGCGCACCACATCGGGACGTCGCATGGAAGATGCGGAGAAGTTGGAATCTTTGTTTGAAGAGATGCTGGAGTTGCGTCAACGTCAGGCGAAGATTGCTGGCTTTGATAACTATCGCGACTACATGCACGAAGCCAAAGCGCGGTTTGATTACACGCCGGAAGATTGTTTGGCGTTTCAGGAAAACGTTGCCAAGTTCGTCATGCCAGTTGCAAAACGGATGTCTGCACGGCGCAAAGAATTATTGGGTTTAGATCCATTGCGTCCCTGGGATTTGGCGGTCGATCCAGAATCCGACAAAGCCTTTGAGCCTTTCGCCGACGCACAAGGTCAAGTCGATGTGGCCTCCAAGATGATGTCGAGCGTGCGCGAATCCTTCGGCGGTGAACTGCGCTGGATGTTTGAGGAAGGATTACTCGATCTAGAAACGCGTCCGCATAAAGCGCCCGGCGGTTTCATGGAAACTCTCGAGCGCAGACGCGTGCCAATCATCTTCGCCAACTCCGGCACCACCCACGGCGATGTCGAAATCTTAGTCCACGAAGGTGGACATGCCTTAAATGGTTTGCTGTGTCGCGATTTGGAGCCAGTCGGCTACCGGAACCCACCACTTGAGTTCGCCGAAGTCGCATCGATGGGCATGGAAGCCATGGCCACCGAGCATTACGCCGAGGTTTATCCCGCCGCCGAGGCGCGCAGTTGCCGCATCGATGCTTTGGAAGGCATGGCCACGACTTTTCCGTGGGTAGCCGCCATCGATGGTTTTCAGCAGTGGATATACACGCATGAAAATCACACACGTGAGCAACGTCGCGAAGCTTGGATGGCGATTCAGGAACGCTTTTCCGCAGGCGTCGATTGGAGTGGCTTAACCGAACAACGCGCAACCCTGTGGCATCGTCAGTTGCACATCTTTGTGGTGCCGTTCTACTACATCGAATATGCACTCGCGCAAATGGGCGCCTGTCAGTTGTGGGTGCGCTACCGCAATAACCCGAGCGAAGCGGTCGACCGTTACGTCGAAGGCTTAGCACTCGGCGGTTCACGTAAACTGCCGGAACTGTTTGAAGCCGCCGGCCTGAAGTTCGACCCACGTGGCGACCACTTAGGTGAGTTAATGGCAGAGGTCGAAGCGGCGTGGACGGAAGAAGTCGCGAAATCGGTATGACGTCTACCTGGGTTGTGGGGGACATCCACGGTTRCGCCGCTGAGTTGGCGTTGCTGTTGGAAACCATCGACCTGCAACCCGGCGATCGCTTCCTCTCGGCTGGCGATTTGTTTCACCGCGGCCCTGATCCGGTCGGTGTCATGCGCATTCTCAAAAGCCTCGGCAGCGCTTTCGACATGGTGCTTGGCAACCACGAGTGGGCTTTGCTGAATCGTTTGGCGACTAGGGACGATGCCTCGACCTCGTTCGACGGCGCTTCATCGGTCGATGATTTGCATGGCGACAATCAGGCCAAGATGGATCCGTCTGCACTGCCCGCCGCGGAGGAGCTCTTAGCTTTTTTGCAAAACCGCCCATATTTTCTGCGCGGTAAATGCAATGGCCCTGCTTGGCAAAGCGAGTCGTCCCCAAACGCGCACTCGCCGAGCGAGGCTCAGCAACGCGAATGGATCCTGGTTCACGGTTCCGTCCTGCCCGGCCGCAAGGTGGAGGATATGCAGCCCGCCGACATCGTCCGCCTCAGCCGATGCCTCGACCGCCCCGATGCACCGCTTTGGCATAAAGAATGGCGCGGCCCCGAGTTTATTGTGTTTGGCCACGCCCAATCTGCCGCTGGCATGCACCGAAGTGAAGCTGACGTACCACTTGCATACGGCTTAGATACTGGGTGTGTGTATGGCGGTCCGTTAACTGCGATTCGTTTGGAAGATCTGGAAGTTGTGCAGCAACAACCTCCGGCGTAATCCGCTAGGTTTGGCACGACTGCTAAACTGCTAAACTGCTGGAATGCGTAGGATTCTATTCCCACTTGGCCTACTGTTCGGGATCGTGGCGTTGCTGGTTTTTATTTACCTAGGTGAGCAAGTTGCGATTGACCAAGAGGATGCCTTCCCCAAGAGGAATCAGAGGGAGGAAGTTGAACCCATGCTACAAATAGCACCGGTAGCTTTGCCGCGCATCGTCCGTGAATCCACTTCCTATTTCGGTGGCCTAGAAATAAGAGTAGTCGATGCGGTCAGCGGGAAGAGACTTCCGGGGGCAAAGCTTCGAGTGATTGACTTTGGTGGTTTCGCTTTGGGCATAGAGAGTCTATTCCCGCCGGACTCCATTGGTGAAGAAGTCATGTTGGAAGCCTTAAGCAAAACATACTTTGCGGACTCTTTTGGTGTGGTTCATCTTCCGCCAGTAAAAGGAAAAGTATTGGCTGTTGGCCAAACAGAGAATCGCTTTGCCTCTCAATTTTGGAATCCTCCACACGAAAATCCGAGGGTGCTTGAACTTCAGCCTATGGACTCTATTGTGGTCCGTGTCATTAATTCTTCAGGGGAACCCATCGAGGGGGTTTTTGCCGCACTGTTTCTTGATATCGATTCCGGGTTTTATGACATGACTACATCGCGGTCGGGGCAAGATGGTCTCGCTGCTTTGCGAATTCTTCCATCCATGATTGCAGCGTCGGACAAAGGGAATGCCCTTGTGACTCCTTTGCTTTTAGTGGAAGAATCAAAGGAGATTGAAGTGAATCTACAGCACCCATCCTCTGAGCCGGTTGACTTGGTGATTCCGCAAACTGGGTCCGCTGAGATTTCAATTGTTGATGAAAACGGCAAGCCGGTGAATGAGCGATGTTTGGTTTACCTGTCGTGGATGGTGCCGAGTGAAAATGGCGGTGATTGGATTCGCACAAATCATGCTTTGTTTGCAAAATCGGAGAATGGTGTTGCGGTAATCCCGCACGTTGGGTTAAACCAACGGTTCCATGTGACTATCGTTACCCAAGATTTTCTGCGTCGTGCAGAAGAAGAAGGGTGGGGTCCGAAAAGAAATGGTGAGAGAGTCTCGTTTTTAGTKGAAATAGAGGAGGAGAAGAAATACTTTTTAGTTGGACGAATCCTAAACACGTCCGGAGAGCCTGCAAAAAGCATGACCCTGGAGGTTCGTATTCGCCGTCAAAGTGGAGGCCGTGAAGTTTGGGCATGGGGGGAAATCCAAACGGATGACGATGGTTTTTTCCGCCATGAGTTGGCCGGTGAAGGCCGTGGGGTGGAAACTCGGGGATTTAAAGTTTTGGTTCCCTCGACTGGCCAGAAAGGAGAACGCGTTGGAGAGATTGAAATTCCTTATGCACCGAATGCTGGCTCGAATGATCTTGGCAATATTGTCGTTGACCTGTTTCCAGTATTAGTTTCTGGGACAATTCTGGATTCCCACGGAAACCAGGTGGCAGGTGCGCAACTCACCGTGAAGCATCGCCTGAGCCCGGATAGCCCGTGGGCGGCTTTGGGTGATCCTCAACCTGGCAGTCAAAAGGATGGAAGTTTTGAGATTCGTGGTGAGCAATCACTAGGGGAGCTTCTGGTGACCGCCACTCACGACGAGCATTCCTCAAGGCAAAGCTTCGCATTTGTTGGTGACTCTGGAATAAAAATACGGTTGGGAAAAACCATTAACGTCAAAGGGCGA
Organism: Planctomycetota bacterium; assembly: GCA_002746235.1. GTDB lineage: Bacteria > Planctomycetota > UBA1135 > UBA1135 > UBA1135. The sequence goes on along the minus strand of NVWJ01000014.1, from coordinate 9,125 downwards.
TTCTTATTTGACCCCCTTATCGGAACGGTAGGGGGCTTTACGGTCAGGGTCACCAACGAGGCATTGGAATCATCCTCGGTGAATTCTGAGTATTCGGTGCGCTCCAACGGCCAGTTTTATCTTCTGAAGCAAGAGCCTGGCTTTGTGACCCTTGCCCTCATTTATGGCCCTTCAAATGTTGAATTAGGGCGGTGGGAGCATATCGAATTTGCATCCGACGACGCTGCCATGATTCTTCCTGACTTAAATATGCGAAATAAGATATTTTCGCTCTCGGTAGAGATTAAGGACGAGTCTGGGGAAATGTTGCCATCGGGGTGGGTTCGCGATCTTAATGGTGGTACGCGTCAGGACGGATCGTTCATGGGAAAGAGACATCACCTGGTCGGTTTGGCACACAGTTTTGATGTGGAAGTAGGTGCGAAATACAAGCGCACCCAATTGCTTTCAGGCGTCATGGGAGAACAAGTTGTCGTTTTAAATGAAGGGCTCCCTGTAGAAGTTGTGATTTCTAATATCGAAATCTTAGGATCCCAATGGCGGCTTTATGCGCAGCCGGTTCAGCTCAGTGGAGAGAAGCAATCTGCTGGCAATGTTCATAAGCCAATACCGATTGCTAAGTCCGGCATCACTCAGTATCTTTCCACGTGGCAAGGAGAATCCATGATGCGGTTCAAAATCAGTCGAAGGGTCATGACTGGGATTCCCGATTACCCGGAGCTTGAAGGCAGTGGCGCAGAACCCATTTTCTTTGTAGAAGGTTGGGGACAATTGCAAACGATTCAGCTTAGGCTTGAACCCTCTGCACTGGAGCGAGCGAAGCAGAAAGTCCGGGATTGGGAAGAATCGAAGGCCAAAAACTAAATTGGTTCACTCCGTAATATCAAATCGAATCGGAACCAGTAAGTCGCCGGATTCGAGGGTGCCGTCGCGGTTGGCGGGGTGGAAGTGCCAGGTTTGCACGGCTTCAATAGCCGCGTCGTCGAGGATTTGGTGACCGCTGGAAACGATCACCCGAATCGCGGAGGGGCTGCCGTTTGCATCAACCGTGACAATCAGTTGGGTGATGCCTTCCTAGTGCATGCGTCTTGCGCGGCGTGGATACTCTGGTGCCGGGCATTCAGCGGGATTGATAGACGGGGCTAAAAGCACTGAAGCTTGCACTTGCGGCTGGTCCGGCTTGGATGGTTGATTGACGGCAATCACCGGGTTCGCGGTTTTATTCTGCTCGCGTAAATGCGGTGGCAGCTTAGACAGCCGATAACGCAAACCGCGCGGCATCCAAGGGCGGACCGCTTTGTAATCTTCGGCGGGTGGAAGAGTTTTGAGCACATCTAAAGGCGGGGCATCGACTTCTACTACGGGAAGAATTTCTATCGCGGTTTCCAGCGGAGGCTCGACTGGAATCGGCGGCGCGTCATCGGTGACTTCGGGAACAGATTCCTTGAGCGAGACGGCAAGCTCGGGCGGTTTGCGGACATCGCCCTCCGTCGTCCACCACCACGCGGTACTCAATAAACCCACACCAACCGCGACGTGAAAGGTCACGGAACCAAACAGAGCCTTCCAAAAAGGCTTGGGCGGCGTGATTGTTGACGCAGAAGGGAATGTCGCGCCGCAACAAAAATCTGAGCTTCCTTAATGCATTGCATTTAGTCCTGGAGCAAAGGTGGGTGCTTTTGCAGCATGCTGCCAAATATCGTGGCACAGAACGCGGAATACAATAAACTGGCATTCTGTCTTTGGATTTCCAAGAAGGTGGTCTGCCTACAGCTGATCGACTCCCATTTGATGCACACAAATTTCCCCGCGCTGGTCTCGCGTCTCTTGGAGCTGACGGAAGTCGCAGAGGTCGTGGAAGCGGAGCAGCTTGACTGGGGTTTGTCTGGAGAACTTGCTGGAGCCCTTTGCTGGCCGCCTGAAATGCTCTCAATCCATGGAACTGTAGTCGCCACACGGACAAGCCAGACTCAACGAGACCATTTGGCATTTCAAGAACTACGCAATTTTTTCTCACTTTCCATACACGGAGAGCGCGCCCTCGTAAAGAGCCTAGAGCGCATGCTTGCTGAAAATTCGGAAGGACCGATTGCGGACTACATCGACGTCATCCGCCGCGAAGAAGTGCGTCACATGAGTTGGTTCCAAACCTTCTGTAATCAGTTTGCCGATGGCCCCTTCCTTGATCGCCTAGTCCCATTCCCCAACGATAAGGAGGATCCCACCACCGACGTTGTGGTTTTCTGTCAGGCGATGATCTTCGAAGCCCTCCTCGATTTTTTCAACAGCTTGATGGCCAAAGACGAGCGTCTCCATCCTTTGGTTCGAGAAATCCACAGGCTTCACCACGGCGAGGAATCTCGCCATCTCGCTTTCGACCGTGGCATCATTCAGCATTGGATGGCAAACCTGGATTGCCGGTTCGACGCCAACCGTATGCAGCAAGAGCGCTCCGAGATTGCCGACCACCTAGCGGGTTTCGTCGACTTCCTGTTTGGAGCACTCTGTTCCAAAGATGCCTATCGAGCTGCAGGCCTAGAAAATCCTCACCAAGTCAGACGGGAAGCTCTTAGCAAGGGACCCACACGTATTTTTCATGAACGCGCCTTGGAAGCACCTCTCGCATTCCTGCGYAGCCAAGGGCTCTACTCTGTCGCATGATGAATGGCTCCAAGGTCAAAGGCTGTCTACGCGAGTGGCTCCGCACCCACAACAAATTCGATGACCTCGGACCGATTCCCGATGACCAAGATCTCATCCTGCATCGCGTCGTCGACTCCTTGCAATTCGTGGAGTTTGTCCTGTACATCGAAGAATTAAGCGGACGGAACATCGACGGCGAAACTATCGATTTAGAACAGTTCCGCACTTTAGCCAACATCTGGCAGTCCTGGTTCGCCTGCCCCTCCTCATGAACCCCATGCACTTAACTTCCGCAGGGCTTCCTTCCGCTAGCGGAAGCGCTTGCGCCGACTTGCGCACTCTCGATGCTTGGTTTACTTCCTTGGCTCTCGCCGCCGGCGCCTGCGAATTCGAAGCGCCGCCTCTAATTGCTGTTCAAGACTTACAAAGTGTGGGCTACTTCGGCGCCTTTCCACACCATGTGAACCTAGTCGCGCCCATAAACAAACCGACTCTTCAAAGGATCGCCGCCGACTCAAAAAGGACCAGTAGTATTCCTAAAGACAAGAATCTCGATCATCCTCAGCATGCCTTCACCCCAGCTGCTTGTTATCTTCTTTACCCTCGCCAGCGTGGCCGGAAGTTAGATCACGATGAACTCTGGACCTTGGTTTCTTCCTGCTGTCGCAACGAGGAAATGTATCAAGCCGGAATACGGCAGCAGGTCTTCCGCATGCGTGAAATCGTATTCCTCGGTCAGGCTGAATCTGCTCTCAAGTTCGTAACGCTGTGGCGTGAGCGAATCTCAAGCCTGCTCAAGGAGATTGGTTTGCAGTGCACCGTCGAAGTGGCGACCGACCCTTTCTTCCGTGACGACGACCCACGACGTCCGATGCAGAAGCTGCAGCAAAACAAATTGGAATTTCGTTGGCGTGGGGAGCTGGCCGTCGCATCGTTGAATTTCCACAACAATTTTTTCGGTGAGGCCTTTGACATCAAAGAAGCTGAGGGCCGCCCTGCCTTTAGCGCTTGTGTTGCATTTGGCCTAGAGCGCTGGGCCTTTGCTTGTAGAGAGCAATTCGGCAGCAACTGGATTCATCGATTCCACCCAGAAAACGAGCAGGTTTGATTTTTCATGGAGCCTTCCCATCCGAATAAAAAATCTGCGGCAAGGACTTTCGCAAGTGCGGTTCTACGCATGGTGCATGATTTGCACATGCGTCATCCAGATTGGTGTGCTGTGCATGGACTTGGCGTAGTATCGTCTTCTGGCCAACTTCCTACTTGGACTGCCACATTGGCCCAAGCTGCTGCATGTCAGCTGTTGCCAGTAACGCAACCCCGGCAGTTCATTGATTCCGTATTCGCCCGACGCTGGCCTCTAGATTCCATTGCACTTCCTGAGCAGCTGGATGTTTCAGAACAGGTATTTCTGAATGAGAGTTTGGCACAAGAATCCCAGCGCCTGCATGCGCAGGAAAAACCATCTTCAAGGTTTCAAGAGTTACAATTGACGAGCTCCGGAGGGACCGATTTGCCCTACTTGCGAGTTGGATCAGGAAAACCGCATACTGTATTCTGGAATGCGCTGGGTCAAGAAGTTGGCATGTTCTTGCCCATGATTTCCTGCTGGCCTCAGGAGTTCGGCTGCCTGACCTGGAAGGCGCGAGATTCTATAGAGGACGCAGCGCCCAGCTTCGATCAACATGAAGCCGATTTGCTAGCGATGCTCGAAGCCACCGACGCAGACACGATCGACATAGTGGCATGGTGCACTGCAGGCAAGGCAAGCTTGCGTTTCGCTGCACGCCACCCGCATCGCGTACGCAAGATTGTGTTATTGCAGCCAGCCTTCAGGAGCAATGGGGCCCGCAGCGAATGGAAATCGGAATGGGAAACCAATATGAAAACCTTCGTCGACTCGATTCTCGCGCGTCCGAAGATGGCGGTCTCTGCCGCTACGGCCTTGCGCCAGTTCGATGAGCGCTCGGCTTGGGAACCAACTACCTTACGCCGCCAACCAGAACAGTCCGCCGAAGCCATCTGGGACATCATCCCGAAATCCGTAGCGCGTTTAGTTCGGAAGAGTTGGCAAGATGGCAGCAGCACCCTGAATTACCTCCGACAACTGGATGCCTTTTGGCAAGAAGATGTTGCACCATTTCTTTCCTCGGTGAAGGCGCCGGTATTAGTGTTGTCCTCCCAGCGCGACCGTATATCTTCTTCTCACTACGCCGCATGGGCAGTAAAAGAATTGGGGCAGTCCGAATATCGAGTCATACCCGATGCGAGCCACTATTTTCTGCACGAATCGCCGGAACTCGCCACTTCTCATGCGCTGCACTTTCTGCAGTACCCAATAACTCATGCAGTCTGAAGCCGAGTTTGAACGGCTCAGACGCGCATCCAATCTGACTCGCCGCCAACTACGTGCGTGGATTGGACATCACGCCCGTCCCGAACTTCCCCTGTGGAATCTCGCGGTAAAAATTTCCCTCGATGGCCCTCTCGATGCCAAGCGCTGGATTCATTCCTTCCAAAAAGTTGTAACAGCAAGCGATGCCCTGCGCTCTTGCTTCCGGGAACAAGATGGAGTGCCGCATCGTCATGTTTTGGAAGGTCAAGCATTCGAAGTGGCGCAAATCGATTTTCAAAACCAACCGCATGCCGCAGAAGCTGCCGAAGATTGGATGCGCCATCAACTGGACACACCTCTCGTTTTCGACGGCCTACCTTTCCGCGCAGCCTTGCTTCAGCTTGGCGCAAATAGGTGGGTGTGGTTCTTTAATGTCCTGCACTTAGTCGCTGATGGAGTAGCTTTACAGGTCGTCGCAGAACAGGTTTTTGACGGCTATGTTGCAGATGCGATAGATCGCGTTTGCCCGAAAGCCCTCCAGCCTCCGGTTCCTTTCGCAGAATTCGTTGACCGCGAACGCATGGTAAAAGAAGGCCCGCGCGCAGAGGCAGCACGTAATTACTGGCACCAACAGCTCGCAAAACCCGTTCCCATGGCAGGGTTCTATGGTCGCAAAAAAGCTCCCACCGAACTTCGTTTTCAGCGGCTTGGCTTTGATTTAAACTCAACTTCGCAGAGCCAGTTAGAGGAGCTCAGCGCCACCTATGGCCAACAAAACTTGTTGCTTGCCACCTTTGCAGCATTCCTTACGAAGACCACGGGAGAATCGAGCCTTTCCATAGCGGTTCCCCTCCATAACCGCCGGCGTCACGACGAAAAACGGATGATCGGTTTATTGATGGACGTAGTTCCCTTGCGCCTTTCATGGCAAAGATCTTGGAGCCTGCTTGAGGCGAGTGTCGAAATCGGACGACACCTGCGTCAGATCATGCGCCATGATTATTCCGAATCCCAAGGCATGCCGAATTCGCATGACCTAGCATTCCTTTTCAATGCCCACAATCACCAGTTCCGACGCAGTGGCTGCTCCGTCCAGGCCGAACAGTCATGGCTGCCACCTTCCAATATTGTCGAAACTTTGGCTCTACAAATCACAGATTTTGGCAACCGTGGACGGCCATTTTTTGAACTCGATCTTGACAACACAGTCTTTCCAGGTTCTGCTGCTCAAGAAACTGTCGACGCCTTCCATCAACTACTTCGTCACGCTCTCTCTCATCCCGAGCAAGCCTTACTCCACAAGAAGCGAACCACATGCACGCCTATAGTTACGCCGCCATCGCCATCGCCATCGCCATCACCATCTGCACCTGCACCTGATGCGGGCCATGCCACGGAACTAATCCTGCTGGACATCTGTTCCGAGGTGCTTGAGGTGGCAACCGTGCGGCGCGATCAGCACTTTCTTGAACTTGGTGGGAACTCCTTGCAGGCCATCTTGGTGACCACTCTGCTGGAAGAGCGTTACGGCATCCATATGCGTCCAGAAGAGTTGTTTGTGCGCAAACTGGAAGCCATCGCTATTTTCCTAGACGCCACCACCAAACAGGACTCTGCACTCCTTTCGCAACCGCTTGTGGAGCCACTTTTCATCCCTAAAGTTGGTGGCCAACTCTTCGCCAGTATTCACTCACCGACGACCCTCCTTGCAAAACCACACGGTGTCCTTCTTTGCGGCCCGGTCGGCCGTGAAGCCCATTCCTCTCACCGCGCATGGATAAATCTGGCGCAGCAACTCGCCGATGCTGGTTATCCAACCATGCGCTTCGACCCAAGCGGCTGCGGAGATTCTTCTGGCGATGAGCAGCACTGGAGCCTAAAGACCTGGGTCGATGATGCAGAAGCTGCTGGTCTGCATCTACTCGCGAACGCAAAGGTCGACAATCTCACGGTCATTGGTCTGCGCCTTGGTACTCCCGCGGCCGTTGGAGCTGCACGCCGTTTAGGGGCAAAACAGCTTCTTTTATGGAACCCTGTTTCGAATGGATCGCAACACCTGCAGGAACTAAGGGACGCCGATACCACTTGGCGCCAGCAAGAGCGCTTAGCGCGTGCACCTTCAAATCAGAGGGGGAAGCATTCGAAGCAATCCCAGGAGCTTCTTGGGTTCTCGTTGAGTGGAGCTTTCCTCGATGAGCTTCGCAAATGGAGCATCGATCAGGAATTCCCTCCTGCGCCACACTTGGCTTGGATAAACAACGACGCCCGTGAGTGTTCCGCAGGTCCACCACGGTCTTGGATGACTCAAGCAAGCCTCCAACAGCATAATCTGCAGCTCCAATCCGCCTGGTCTTCCATAGGTGCGCTTTTCGATGGTGATCCCTTACCGAATGACGTCGCTAGCACCATTTTTTCCATCTTGGAGGAAGTGGCATGAGGCAGGAATGTATTGTCCGATTCGGCAAGCCAGAGTTAGTCGGAATTTTGACCGAAGCAAGTCCACCCGAGCAAAGCTCAAAGATCAGCCTGCTATTGCTCAATGCAGGCATGCTTTCGAGGGTCGGTCCAAATCGTTTGTATGTTCGCCTTGCCCGTGCCGCTCAGGCCTTGGGTGTGACCAGTTTACGTTTCGATTTCTCGGGCATTGGCGAAAGTCCTGCAACCCACGCCAACCTCGAGGCTGAGCAATTCACCCTCAAGGAAGCGCTCATGGCAGCAGATTTTCTGCGCGAGGATGGAAGCAGTCATCTAGTTGTGTGCGGCATGTGTTCGGGCGCAGAAGTTGCCTTGAGGCTATTGCTCGACGATCCACGAGTGAACCATGCCGTTTTGGTCAACCCGCGTTTCGTGGATGTACGTTCCGTCCCCAAACAATGGGATTTGGCTAACCGAAGGATTGCACGCAAACATATATTGCGTCGCTTACTCGAAGCCGACGCGTGGAGAAACGTTTTGCGTGGTCAATCCAAGTTAAGCAGAGATGGTTTGCTCATCGGAGCCAAACCGCAGGGTGCTTGTTCTCCAACCTCGCAAGAACCCCAGGTCAGCCAAGCTCTCGACCCCGCCCCAGCCATGCAACGCGGCCAGAGCCTCCGCCTTGTCCTATCCGACCTCGACCCGCATGTGAATCTCTATCATCAAATCGTTGCGCCTCGCCTGCGCAGTGCGGGCCTTCACCCGAAGGTCACTCAACTCCAACGGGCAGATCACGTTTTGACTCTCAAGCACCATCAGGACCAAATGATTGAGGCCGTACTTCAAGACCTCAGAGCRCTCCAGTTCGTTGCGATGCCGTCGCCATAAGCGGGGCCTTGGTGGCCTGGCGTATATCCCCAAATAGCTTTTTCTCCCTCGCACGACTTGGCCGCGGAGTCGACGGCGAGTTAATTTGAGTTTCCTTAAGGGCCTAAGTCACTTACGACTCACCCCAAGAGCAATGAATGGCCATCGCCTTAAGGGAGGTTTGAGTTAGTCCAAAATATCAAACCGAATCGGGACTAGCAAGTCGCCGGATTCGGGGGTGCCGTCGCGGTTGGCGGGGTGGAAGTGCCAGGTTTGCACGGCTTTGATGGCGGCGTCGTCGAGAATCTGGTGACCGCTGGAAACGCTTAAGCGGATAGCGGTGGGATTGCCGTTCACATCGACGGTGACCACAAGTTGGGTGGTGCCCTCCCAGCGCATACGTCTTGCGCGACGTGGATACTCCGGTGCCGGGCATTCAGCGGGATTGATAGACGGGGCTAAAAGTACTGAAGCTTGCGCTTGCGGCTGGTCCGGCTTGGATGGTCGCGTGACGGCAATCACTGGAGCCACGGTTTCGTTTTGCTCACGTAAATACGGTGGCAGCTTAGACGGCCGATAACGTAAACCGCGCGGCATCCAAGGACGTACCGCTTTGTATTCTTCGGCGGGTGGAAGAGTTTCGAGCACATCTAAAGGCGGGGCATCGACTTCTACTACAGGGATAATCTCGACCGCAGTTTCGACGGGCGGCTCGACTGGAATCGGCGGAGCATCGTCAGTCACTGCGGGAACTGACTCGGTTAAGGAGACGGCAAGCTCGGGCGGTTTGCGGACATCGCCCTCCGTCGTCCACCACCACGCGGTACTCAATAAACCCACACCAACCGCGACGTGAAAGGTCACG
>NVWJ01000013.1 GCA_002746235.1 Planctomycetota bacterium | reverse complement strand
GACCCTTCCAGGTCTTCCTCCTACCATCTGGGCTCAGTCTTTGGGCTTCAATGGTGGCGTTGGTCCAGGAAACGCTGCAGAAGCATCGAACGCTCTGCGCAGCAACAACTAGGATTGTTGATCTGACAGCCTAGGCTGTCAAACGCACACCCCATCGGTTTTCCGGTGGGGTGTCTTTTTTTGTTTATACTCAAACTTATGCAACGCACCCTCACTGCGGCTGTTGCTTCACTGGTTCTCATGGCTGGATTGTCAGCGGAACAACAGCAAGCATCCAAACTTCAAGGTCGGCTACATCGGGCGGCTTCCCCTACGCAGGGAACCTACAACTTGAATACTGGATTCGAGCAAAGCGTGTTCCAATATCGCTCGGGGCCAGAAACTATTTTCGATAATACGAATGGTACCCCTTACTACTTTTCAACCCTTGGTAATGACGAAGAGTGGATTGACAGCATGGCGTTTAGTGCCGATGACATCAGTGGCTTTGAACAGATCAACGGTTTTGTTTTCGATTACTGCTCCTTATTGCCTGACCCAATAGGAAATGCCATGACCACCGAGGTTCGTTTCTATGCCGACAATCCTGGCTTCCAAGAACCAACCGGGTGGACTGACATCGTTCAAGGTACCGTGCAAAACTCGGCTTGCACCTACATTCTTTCCGGGCTGCCCGGCGATACCAGCCTTTCTGGAYTTTCATGCTGGGCCATCTCAGTGGACCTCATGTGTGGTTTTGAATGTTCCTTACCGCAGGAGCTAACCCCCGGTGGCGACACCGAATTCAACGGTATTGGCTGGATGTATAAGGACGGAATGGGTGGAGGTCAAACTGGCCCGCTTTTGGGATCATGGCTTAGCCCAGGAGGAGGACTCCCTGTCCCCGGCTACGGTTCCCGGGACATTTTTGAACTTATGGACCTTGCGATTGTCGGCAATGAATGGCAGGGAACCTTCTTTTTCGGAGCCATCAAGGCCAGAGAAACTTTCAACGTAGTCATGTTCGGCGACGGCATCCCCGATACCGATGTAATAAATGCAGATGCACCAGATGTAAACGATGTTCTTTGCCTCGGTTCCGACGTGGAATTCCGCACCGGCAATGCAGTCACCTGGGCATTAGATGATTTAGGTGGCACTGCAATCTTCCCCTCTGCCGCATACGCGATGCTCGTCGGCACCAACGGATCTTCCGCTGGATATGGCAGCATTGCTGGACCAGGAACCACGTTATTGGTTGACCCAGGCAGCTTAGTCACTCCACCAACCCCGCTGGTTATGGGTGGCATCGTCCCTGCTGTCACCACGCCTAATCTTCCTGGACTACCACCCACCATCTGGGCTCAGGCTATGGGATTTAACGGTGGTCTTGGAGCTGGAAACGCTGCGGAAGCCTCGAACGCTCTGCGTCACAACAACTAGGATTGGACTTTCAGGCGGGATAAGCCGCCTACAGCACGCCTCGCCGATTCTCCAGCGGGGTGTGTTTTTTTGTTTATACTCAACTGCATGAAGCAATCCCTATGTGGTCTTCTTGTCTTGCTTTGCCTAGTGACTAGTGTTTCTGCTGCGCAATCCGTTCGTCTTCAGGGAAACCTTCATCGAGGTAGCGCACCCAATCATGGCACCTACAATCTAACGACTGGTYTCGAGTTAGGGACTTCCACAGACCGCTCCGGACCGGCTACCATTTTCGACAATACTGATGGCATTTCCTATTATTACTCCTTAATGGAACCCACGTGGGAATGGATTGACTCTTTTGCCTTTCCTGCGACCGAGATTTCTGGGCAAGAACAAATCAATGGTTTCCAATTTGAATACTGTTCGCAGGTCCTTGACCTAACCGGCGATGCCATCACTGCGGAGGTACGGTTTTATGAGGAATTTATTCCAGGCAGTATTGRAGTCGTCGGGTGGAGTAATCCCGTGAATGGCACCATCCAAAACTCCGCGTGTACGTATCTCCTTTCGGGGCTTCCAGGAAATACCGGTGGTGGTTTCGCTACCTGCTGGGAAACCGAGGTCGACCTTATGCATGGTTTTGAATGCAGTCTCCCTCAAGAAATCACTCCGGGTGGGCTTACCGATTTTAATGGTGTTGGCTGGATGTACTACGACGCCTCCGGTTCCGAACTCACTGGCCCAGCACTTGGCTCCAACTACACATCCGCCGGGCCTGGTTCTGCACAAATGGGTTATGGCTCCGAAAACGGATTCCAATGGTATGACCTGTCCTTCGTAGGCAGCGAAAACTTTGGATATTGGTTCTTCGGATGCACCAAAGCCTGCGGCTGGTTCCCACTCATCTTGTTCGGGGACGGCATCCTTGATACTGACGTAGTGAACGCGGATATTCCCAACACCGGCGATGTCCTCTGCCTCGGTTCGGACCTTGAATTCCGCACCGGCAATGTAGTCACCTGGGCACTAGATGATTTAGGCGGCACCGCTGTCTTCCCATCTGCTGCTTACGCAATGCTTGTTGGTACCGCTGGCTCTTCCGCTGGTTTCGGTAGCATCGCAGGCGCCGGCACGACCCTCTTGGTCGATCCAGGTAGCCTTCTGTTCCCACCAACTCCATTCATCATGAGTGGCGCTGTACCTTCGGTTACCACTCCGACCCTTCCAGGTCTTCCTCCTACCATCTGGGCTCAGTCTTTGGGCTTCAATGGTGGCGTTGGTCCAGGAAACGCTGCAGAAGCATCGAACGCTCTGCGTAGCAACAACTAGGTTTGTTGATCTGACAGCCTAGGCTGTCAACTGCACACCCCATCGGTTCTCCGGTGGGGTGTCTTTTTTTGTTTATACTCAAGCTTATGGAACGCACCCTAACTGCGGCTGTTGCTTCACTCGTTTTGTTGACTGGATTGTCTGCAGAGCAACAACAATCATCCACTCTGCAAGGCCGGCTTCACCAAACCGTTCCTCCGCGGCAAGGAGTCTATAGCATGAATACTGGATTTGAATTAGGCGCACCCTCCTATCGTTCTGGTCCTGAAACTATTTTCGATAACACCGATGGAGTTAATTATTATTTCAGTACGCTTAGCCCCACCGAAGAGTGGATCGATAGCTTTGCTTTTATCGCTGATGAAATCAGTGGCTTCGAACAAATCAATGGTTTCGAATTCCATTACTGCTCCTTATTCCAAGATGTAACCGGTGACTCCATCGCTGCAGAGTTTCGTTTTTACGAGGACAACCCCGGCTTCATGGAACCCACCGGTTGGACGGACCCGATTGCCGGGACCATTCAAAATGCTGCATGCACCTACCTCTTGCCAGGACTTCCTGGTGACACCAGTGGGACAGGGCTTTCTTGCTGGTTCATCAATGTCGATCTGATGTGCGGCTTTGAATGTACCTTGCCGCAAGAAGAATCTCCCGGTGGAGGAAACACTTCTTACAACGGTTTCGGATGGATGATGCAGGACCCAACCGGTGGAATGGACACCGGCCCCTACCTCGGCTCTAGGATTCACCAAACGACGCCCGGATATGGCACCAGAGACCTTTTTGAGCTCATGGACCTCACATTTGTTGGATCCGAATGGCAGGGTACTTACTTCTTCGGAGGTGACCCCAAAGCTGAGGCCATATTTGACCTCATTCTTTTCGGCGATGGTATTCCCGATACCGATGTCATCAACCCCGACGTCCCCAACACCGGCGATGTCCTCTGCCTAGGTTCCGACGTGGAATTCCGCAGTGGCGCCACAGTCACCTGGGCGCTCGATGATTTAGGTGGCACTGCAATTTTCCCTTCCGCTGCTTACGCAATGTTAGTCGGGAAAAATGGATCCTCCGCAGGATTTGGAAGCCTTGCTGGACCTGGCACCACGTTGTTGGTCGACCCAGGCAGCTTAGTCACTCCACCAACCCCGCTGGTTATGGCTGGCATCGTCCCCTCCGTCACCACGCCTAGCCTTCCTGGACTCCCGCCCACCATCTGGGCACAGGCCATGGGATTCAACGGTGGGATTGGAGCTGGCAACGCTGCCGAAGCTTCCAACGCTCTGCGCCATAACAACTAGGTTTATTGATTAGACAGCTTCGGTTGTCAAACGCACACCCCATCGGTTTTCCGGTGGGGTGTGATTTTTTTGCCGTATACTGTTTTCATGAAATTAATTTCTATCCCGACCATGGCTGTCGTGGTGCTTGCATCGTCCGCTCTGCATGCCCAAACCCAGACCAGGCAAAGCAGTCTTCACCGAACCACCGCACCTATTCAAGGCACCTACAACATGACCACCGGTTTTGAAATAGGTACACCAACTTATCGATCCGGACCAGCAACCATTTTCGATAACACGGATGGCATCGGGTATTACTTCTCCACCCTCTCCAATACTGAAGAATGGATTGATACTGCGGCTTTTGCTGCAACCGAGCTAAATGGAATGGAACAGATCAATGGTTTTGAGTTTAACTATTGCTCGCTACTCTCTGGCCCGGGCACGGTTTCTGTCGAAGTACGCTTTTACAACGATTGCATTACAGGATCTGGCCCAACCGGCTGGGATTCTGGAGGAACCATTCAAAACGCTGCTTGTGCCTATGCACTTGCAGGCCTTCCGGGAGGCGGTGGCCCATTTGGGATCTCTTGCTTCAACATCAACATAGACCTCATGTGTGGGTTTGAATGTTCGGTGCCGCAGGAGCAAACTCCTGGCGGAACCACGGACTTCGTTGGGATTGGGTGGATGTACATGGATTCTTTGGCTAGTGGAAGCACTGGGCCCACCCTTGGTTCCTTAATCGGTCAGACCACTCCCGGATACGGCAGCCAAGATTTCTTCGAACTCATGGATTTGGCCGTGGTTGGTGCCGAGCATCAGGGCACCTTTAATTTTGGTGGCAAACCAAAGGCGCAGGCAACTTTTGATTGTGTTCTCTACGGCGACGGCATCCTTGATACTGATGTAGTGAACGCGGACATCCCTAACACCAGCGATGTCCTCTGCCTAAGTTCGGACATGGAATTCCGCAGCGGCAATGCCGTCACCTGGGCGCTCGATGATTTAGGTGGCACCGCAATCTTTCCTTCAGCTGCATACGCGATGCTCGTCGGCACCAATGGATCTTCCGCCGGATTTGGAAGCCTTGCTGGACCAGGCACTACGTTGTTGGTCGACCCAGGCAGCTTAGTCACTCCGCCAACGCCGCTGGTTATGAGTGGCGTCGTCCCCGCCGTCACCACGCCTAATCTTCCTGGACTACCACCCACCATCTGGGCTCAGGCTATGGGCTTCAACGGCGGCATTGGAGCTGGCAACGCTGCCGAAGCTTCCAACGCTCTGCGCCACAACAACTGATAAGCTGGGGTAAACAGTACCGTTTCCATTTGGGGGGTAAAAGGCCCCCCCTTTTTCTTCCTTCAACTTTAGGACCCTTTCATGATTCGTAGTATTTTCACATGCGTAGCCGCCGCGGCCATTGTGGTTAGCGCCTCCGCACAAACCCAGCAAATTCCCGCTGGCAATCTTCACCGCACCGTCGCACCTACGCACGGTGTTTACAACATGACCACCGGTTTCGAGATTAACGCTCAGAGTTACCGCTCTGGTCCAGCGACCATCTTTGATAACACGGATGGCGTTGGCTATTACTTCTCCACCCTTTCCGGCACGGAAGAGTGGATTGATAGCTGTGCATTCATTGCTGACGAGATTAGTGGCAACGAGCAGATCAACGGTTTTGATTTCAGCTACTGCTCGCTCCTAATCGATCCAGTTGGGGACGCCATCACCGTCGAAGTTCGCTTCTACGATGACAATCCCGGCTTCATGGAGCCAACCGGCTGGACCAACCCAATTGCTGGTACCATTCAAAACGCAGCTTGTGCTTACGGTATCGCTGGCCTTCCAGGTGCCACGGGTGTTGGTATCTCTTGCTGGGCAATCGCAATCGATCTGCAGTGCGGCTTTGAGTGCTCGGTTCCACAGGAAATCACTCCAGGCGGAGTCACTGAGTTCAACGGCATTGGCTGGATGTACATGGACGCCTTGGTCAGTGGCAACACCGGCCCCACCCTTGGCTCCACCATCGGCCCTGGCGGCCCTGGTACTGCAATCCCTGGCTACGGAAGCCGCGACCTCTTCGAACTAATGGACCTCGCATTCGTAGGCTCAGGTTGGACGGGTACCTTCTTCTTCGGTGGCGCGCCCAAAACCCAGGCAACCTTTGATGTTGTTCTATACGGCGACGGCATCCTTGATACCGACGTAGTCAACGCAGACGCTCCAGATACCGGCGACGTTCTTTGCCTCGGTTCCAACATTGAATTCCGCAGCGGCAACGCTGTCACTTGGGCACTTGATAATGCAGGCGGCACCGCTGTCTTCCCATCTGCTGCTTACGCAATGCTTGTTGGCACCGCTGGCTCTTCAGCGGGTTTCGGTAGCATCGCAGGCGCTGGCACGACCCTCTTGGTCGATCCAGGTAGCCTTCTGTTCCCACCAACTCCATTCATCATGAGTGGCGCTGTACCTTCGGTAACCACCCCGCCCCTTCCAGGTCTCCCTCCAACCGTATGGGCTCAGTCGATGGGCTTCAACGGTGGAATCGGAGCTGGTAACGCTGCAGAAGCTTCGAACGCTTTGCGCCATAGCAACTAGGCCTCTTTGGACAAATCAGGCAGCTTAGCCCGCCTACCGCACGCCTCACCGATTCTCCGGTGGGGCGTGTTTTTTTGTTTATACTCGAACTATGAAACGCACCCTAACTGCGGTATTGGCTTCGCTGGTTCTTATGACTGGATTGTCTGCTGCGCAAGCAGTAAGCCTTCAAGGTCGCCTTCATCGAACCGTCTCGCCTACAAACGGCACTTATAACCTAACTACCGGATTCGAATTAGGTGCGCCGACTTTCCGCTCCGGGCCGGCAACGATTTTCGACAACACCGACGGAGTGAATTACTATTTCAGCACTCTTCCACCTACCGAGGAGTGGATTGATAGCTTTGCTTTTGTTGCGGACGAGATTAGTGGTTTCGAACAAATCAATGGTTTCGAATTCCAATACTGCTCCATGTTCCCCGACCCACAAGGAAATATGGTCACGGCTGAGATTCGTTTTTACGAGGATGACCCCGGCTTCATGGAACCTACCGGTTGGACTGACCTGATTGCTGGCACTGTTCAGAATTCAGCATGTGCGTACATCTTGCCTGGTCTTCCTGGGGACATTAGCGGAACAGGAACAACTTGTTGGTTCATGAATATTAATTTAGCCTGCGGCTTCGAGTGCTCTGTTCCACAGGAAATCACCCCAGGTGGCGTCACTGAGTTCAACGGAGTCGGATGGATGATGCGGGACCCATCCGGTGGATTCAACACGGGGCCAATATTGGGCTCTAATATTCATCGCACATTCTGGGGGTATGGCAGTCGAGACCTTTTCACAATAATGGATCTCGCAGATGTTGGGGCCGAATTTCAAGGCACATTCTTTTGGGGCATTAACCCAAAGACGTTGATACAATTTAACATTATCCTTTACGGCGATGGCATTCCCGATACCGATGTCATCAACCCCGACACTCCGAACACCGGCGATGTCCTCTGCCTCGGCTCCGACATGGAGTTCCGCAACGGCAACGCCGTCACCTGGGCGCTCGATGATTTAGGTGGCACTGCAGTCTTCCCATCTGCCGCTTACGCAATGTTGGTCGGCACCAGCGGATCCTCCGCAGGATTTGGCAGTATTGCCGGTCCAGGCACCACGTTATTGGTCGATCCTGGCAGCTTAGTCACTCCGCCAACCCCACTAGTCATGGGTGGCATCGTCCCCTCCGTCACTACGCCTAGTCTTCCAGGTTTACCACCCACCATCTGGGCACAAGCCATGGGCTTTAACGGTGGTATTGGTCCAGGGAATGCTGCAGAAGCATCAAACGCTCTGCGTCACAATAACTAGGTCTCTGACTAATCAGGCTGCATAAGCCGCATACTGCACACCTCACCGATTCTCCGCTGGGGTGTGCTTTTTTGTTTATACTCGAAAACATGAAACGCACCCTAACTGCGCTATCTGCCTCACTAGTTCTTATGGCCGGATTGTCTGCTGCACAAACAACCAGTCTTCAAGGTCGGCTTCATCGAACGGTCGCGCCTACGCAAGGAAACTACCACTTAAGCACAGGGTTTGAATTGGGATCGCCCACAATCCGCTCCGGTCCGGAAACAATTTTCGATAACACCTTGGCGGTAAACTATTATTTTTCCGTCCTTGGCAATACCGAGGAGTGGATTGACAATTGTGCTTTTGTTGCAGACGAGATTAGCGGCATGGAACAAATCAATGGATTTGATTTCTACTATTGCTCAACTCTTCCTGATTCGACCGGAAATGCCATAACCACCGAGATTCGTTTCTACGCAGACAACAATGGCTTCATGGAGCCACTTGGCTGGACCGATCCGATAAATGGCACAGTCCAGAACTCTGCCTGCACTTACCTCCTTTCTGGCCTTCCCGGCGACACCACGAGCATCGGAGGTGGCCCCTGTTGGGCAATCGCGGTAGATCTCATGCACGGCTTTGAATGTTCCCTTCCCCAAGAATCTATTCCTGATGGATTCAGTGATTTGAACGGAATTGGATGGATGTACAAGGATGGATTCATCGGCCTCACCACAGGCCCGTTCCTTGGTTCTAATATTCATTCGGCCGGCACTGGATACGGTGCGCAAGATTGGCTTGGCCTTATGGACCTTGCTGACATCGGCAATGAATATCAGGGCAGTTTCTTTGGGCAGCAACCTAAGGTGCAAGCGACCTTCGACCTTATTCTTTACGGCGACGGCATTCCCGATACCGATGTTGTAAACGCAGATGCACCAGATGTAAACGATGTCCTCTGCCTCGGCTCCGACATGGAGTTCCGCAGCGGCAATGCAGTGACATGGGCGCTGGATGATTTAGGTGGTACTGCTGTGTTCCCATCGTCCGCTTACGCGATGTTGGTTGGCACCAACGGATCTTCCGCAGGATTTGGAAGTCTTGCTGGACCAGGCACCACGCTATTGGTCGACCCAGGTAGCTTGCTCTTCCCACCAACTCCATTGGTCATGAGTGGTGCGATACCGGCCGTTACCACGCCTAGTCTTCCTGGTTTACCACCCACTATCTGGGCTCAAGCTATGGGATTCAACGGTGGCGTCGGTCCGGGTAATGCTGCAGAGGCTTCGAATGCTCTGCGCCACAATAACTAAGTCATGAATCCGCAACTCGGCTAAAAAAACACGCGTTTTCTTGGAACCCACAGGGATTGGTCCCGTCCTGGTTAAGGAATACACAAAYWCMYAKGCATCAACTTCTCTTTTTAACAATCCTTGGTGCTTCCCTATGTGCAAGTACCCTTTCCGCGCAAACTCAAATATCCAGAGGCACTTTGAAGCCAACGGTTGCGGTTCAACATGGAACCTACAGCATGACCGAAGGCTTTCAGTTGAGCACATCGTCCGCTCGCTCTGGCCCGGAAACTATTTTTGATTCAGGTGGCGGCAGTTATTTTTCAACCCTTACCGGCACCGAAGAGTGGGTGGATGAAGGCGCCTTTGCTCGCCGAGGAATCCTACCAAGTGAACAGATCAACGGCTTTGACTATAGTTACTGTTCCACACTTCCTGACCCTGTGGGCGATGCGATCACAACGGAAGTCAGATTTTACAACGACACGATTATTGGAAGTGGTCCGAGTTCCTACCCCACTGCCGAATGCGCCTATGGGATTGCAGGCTTGCCAGGCGACACCAGCTTGGGAGGGATTTCTTGTTGGGCCATCGGGATCAACTTGGAAGGCGGGTTTGAATGCACCCTTCCACAAGAAGCTACTCCTGGTGGCGGAACAACCACTTTCTTCGGCATGGGCTGGATGTATTTGGATGCCTTCGGCGGTGGGCAGACTGGACCTTTCGTGGGTGGCACCGGCTATGGGTCGCAAGACTCCTTGGAGCTTTTCGACAACACTGGGCACGCCACATTCAACTTCGGCGGTAATCCTTTGGCGAACATTAGTGTCGTTTTGTACGGAAATGGAATCCTCGACACTTCGGTCGTCAATGCCGACGCACCCGACATTGGCGACATTCTCGCACTAAGCTCCGACGTAGAATTCCGCACTGGCGCTCAAGTCACTTGGAGTCTGCGCGATCCGGCGACTGCTGGCATCACCTATGCCATGTTGGTTGGAACCGCTGGCAGCTCGGCCGGCTTTGGCGGATTGGCTGGCCTTGGCACCAACCTATTGATTGATCCAGGAGCGATCCTTTCTCCGCCCACGCCTTTAGTGATGAGCGGCACGCCACCATCGTTCACTTCCCCACCACTTCCGCCGCTTCCACCCGTAGTCATGGCGCAGGCATTCGGCTTCAGCGGCGGCATTGGAGTTGGCAATGCAACCCAGGCGTCCAACGCCTTGGTGCATAACAACTAACTGACTGGAGTTCTGTCCGAGTCGCGTATCATGGACCCATGGTGCACGACTCGGATTCCGGCGACTCCTTAGTTGCTAAACGATTACGTTTTTTAGAACGTCATCGCGCGAAGATGGTGGAACAGACTGGGATTGTTGCGACCGAACCTTTGGGGTCCGGCGATGAAAACCGCCACGGCATGCCCAAGTTGCCGACTGGACAGCACGTCAGCAAGAAGTGGCCTGTTTTGGATTTAGGAGTGCATCCGGAAATCCAAAAAGAGGATTGGTCCTTAGAAATTTGCGGCTTGGTGGAGAACCCGGTTACTTTAGATTGGAAACATCTGTTAGCTTTGCCACGCGCAGAGCAGACTTCCGATTTTCATTGCGTCACCACTTGGAGCGCGATGGATCAGAACTGGGTGGGTGTGTTATTCACCGATTTAGTCGAGTTGGTACGCCCGCTGGAAGATGCGAAGTACTTAATGTGCACCGGCGCTGACCACGACCCATCGAGTGGCGAAACTTACACCACCAACTTGCCGCTGCTCGATGCTAWGCAGGAAGATGTCATGTTGGTCCACACCTGGAACGACCAGCCACTCCCGCGCGAGCATGGCGGTCCAGTGCGTATGATTACTCCGCGACTTTATGCATGGAAAGGTACTAAGTGGATTACCCGCATTGAGTTTCTGGCCGAAGACCAACCTGGCTTCTGGGAACGGCGTGGTTATTCCAACTCCGCCAACCCCTGGTTCGAGGAACGTTACTCATAAAGTAAAAAGATGCGACTGCTTTTTCCAATCAGTTCCATTCTCGCGGTTGCGGTTGGTGTTTTTGCACCGCAGCAAGAACCGGGTGCCGTCATTCTGGACCGTTGCATACATCTCGGTAACGATGCCACTCCGGAATGGCCAGAAGCTTTAGCCGAGCCCGACGCGCCCGATGCGTTTCGTTTTGAATTTGAAGCAAAAGCCAATGCTGGAGAGTTAGCGCTGTCGATTACCCAACGTCATGTCGACAACATTTGGTACTTAACTCTGAACGGCAAACGACTTGGCAGTTTGCAAGCCGGAGCCGAACGCCAAGAAGTGCTTTATCCAGTGCCCGCTGGCGCTTTGGTCGATGGCACCAATCAACTCAGAGTGCACATTTCGCGGGTTGGAGATGACATCACCTTTGGGCCAGTGCGTTTATTGAAACGTTCTTACCGCGATATTTTGCAGATTGCGCCGGTTACCTTTTCAGTGGTCGATGCAAAAAACGGAGATGGGATTCCATCACGTCTGACCATTGTTGATGCTAGCGATACCTATATGCCGATTTACTATGCATCGGCAAGCACAACTCCAGTCCGCACTGGCGTGGCTTACACCGACGCACATGGGTTTGCCACCGTGGAGTTGGCCGCGGGTCAGTACAAGGTTTATGCAACCCATGGCATGGAGTGGAGCGTTGCGGAACTGAAATTAAATCACAGCTTTGCACCGCAAGAAGCCGCCGCCTTGCAGATTCAACACGAAGTCGACACCACCGGCTGGTTGAGTGCCGACACGCACATTCATACCGTGACTTTCAGCGGCCATGGCGATGCCAGTTTGCAAGAACGTGTGCTGACTCTTGCCGGTGAAGGCTTAGACATTGCGATTGCTACCGACCATAATCATCATACGGATTACACCGATGCGCAAAACGCTGCTGGAGTTTCCGAACACTATCGCTCGATTGTGGGCAATGAAGTCACCACCGACCTCGGTCACCTGAACGCATTTCCGTTTACTGAGAAGGGTGAACTTCCCGATTACAAGTTGCAAGAATGGGGTCCGCTGATTCAAGACATCCGCGATAAAGGTGCGCAGGTGGTGATTTTGAATCACCCGCGCTGGCCGGACCGCGACCGGGGACCCTTTGGAGTCTTTGGGCTGGACCCCCGCACTGGATTGTTTGCCGATGGCATAACCATCCCCGCCGACGCCATGGAAGTGTTCAACACCACCACCCCGATTACCCCATGGCCGGAAGTGATGCGCGATTGGTTTAGCTTACTGAATGCCGGGTCGCGCATGCGCGGGGTTGGCAGCTCTGATTCGCACTCGGTTTTGGATCCCGTCGGGCAGGGACGCACTTGGCTGAAGAGCCCGACCGATGACCCGCACGCCGCGAACATCGATGCTATTTGCGACGCCTTCAAAGAAGGTCATTCCTCGATGGGTTTAGGCTTGTTTGGCGAAGTCGCAATTCAAGGCGTTGGACCTGGTGAGATTGCGCAACCAACCGACGGTGAAATCGAAATTCAGTTCCGCATTGCTGGCGCTTCGTGGGCGACGGCGCAAAAGGCTGTCATTTACATGAATGGAATCGAGGTCGCATCCATGACCTTACCGGCACCGACCGAGATTGCGCATCATGACCAAACGGTAAGTTTCATCCTTCCCGCCCCCACCACCGATGCCTGGATCGTGTGCGTCGCCAGTGGTGCAAAGCCGGAGGGTGCTTGGTGGTACAGCCTGTTTGATGACATCGTCCTGGTCACCAATCCGGTATGGCTCGATGTCGATGGCGATG
Source organism: Planctomycetota bacterium (assembly GCA_002746235.1). Taxonomy (GTDB): domain Bacteria; phylum Planctomycetota; class UBA1135; order UBA1135; family UBA1135. Next base: position 81,178 of record NVWJ01000013.1, on the reverse strand, counting down.
GCAAGTATTCTTCACCCCAAGAAACCGCGCAGGCGGCATGCAAGCGGGTCGGCAGAAATCCGAATGGGAGTCCACGCATTACCGATTTGGCGGATACCCTTAGCCTGTGCGACCGTGCAGTAGCCGTACAGATTTGGGTGGTCGCCAAACGCCTTTGGGGTGTCGAATATCCGTTGTCGGTATCCAAACTCGCCTTGCTCGCACCCCAACACCGCCAAGCACTCGAAGCGCTTCAACCTAAATAAATGAATCTCCCATCATCCACAAGTGGCCAGGCGGTGACCTTCACCGCCGTGGTGCTGGTGCTTGCCTTACTCAACAGTTTGATCAATCCATCGGCGTTGGATTTAGGCACCGACTATTTTCCAACTATAGAAAGTGAAAATACGGAAGAAGGAAACACCGGACTGCCGCAGCACGACTTCAACGTCATCGATGCAGCAACCATTCTAGAGTTTCTCCCTGAGCTCAAAGGCAGCAACTTTGCGGTGTTGATCGATGCACGCAGCACTGCCCATTACACGCAGGGTCATATTCCCGGTTCCTATCAGATTGACCGTTACCACCTGGATGAGTTTGTTCCACCGGTGCTCGATGCCATGAAGGAAGCTGGTTACGTGATGATTTACTGCGCTGGCGGAGAATGCGAAGACAGCATCTTCCTTGCTACCGATTTAGTTTATCAATGGGGCGTCGACAAAGATGTGCTCTACATCTTTGAAGGCGGCATGGAGGAATGGGAAGACCTTGGTCACCCGATTGCWACCGGAGGAGAACGATGAGATCGCGCCTCCCCATCCTGATTCGCTTTCTCATGGGCGGCGTTTTAATCGCCTATGGCATTGARAARTTRGCCGACCCGGTGTCGTTTCTGAAAGCCATTCATGAGTACGACATCTTGCCTGCGCGGCCGACCTGGATTTTGAACCTGGCGCCAAGCGGTATTCCACTTTTGGAAATCACCGCAGGCCTGTGTTTCATAACCGGTTTTCTGCGCCGCGGCGCCGCGGTCATCATGAGTAGCTTCTTAGTGCTGTTCACCGCTGCGATTTTAATGCGCACCTTTGGAGTCATGGAAGAAACCGGACAATCCTTCATGCAAGTGGAGTTTGATTGTGGCTGTGGCGCTGGTGTTGTGGTCATCTGGGAAAAGATGATGTTCAACACCATCTTGATTTTGGGTACTCTTCACGCCGGCTTTCGCGCGACTGATTCCTAATGAACACCCCAAACTTGTTTCAGTTAGAAGCAGCCGACGGTACCGTTCTTGCTGGACGGGAGTGGCGTCCGCATGGGCCCGAGGAGCACCATGTTTTATTGGTGCACGGCCTCGGCGAACACCTTKGGCGCTATGACTACTTAGGCGAATCGCTTGCCGAGTTTGGCGTACGCACTCTTGGGGTTGATTTGCGCGGGCATGGCATGTCAAAAGGGAGGCGGGGCCATGTGCGACGCTGGTCGGATTACATTGCCGATGTCGAAGCYGTTGCCGAGCTTATGCCAGACAARTTTGTTCTGTTGGCGCACTCCATGGGTGGCTTGATCGCCTTAGATTATTTGCGCGAACACTCGGACCGCGTAAGCCGCACGGTCCTTTCCGGACCACTGGTTGGCGAAGCCGTCGACAATCCTGCGTGGAAAAAATCCATGGCCGGATTCTTGAGTGCCGTGTTGCCATGGATTCCCATCGACAATGGCATCCCACTGGTCGACCTTTGCACCGATCCAGAAGAGGTGGAGCGTTTCGAACGCGACAGCATGCGCGTRAAAACGGTAACCCCMCGTTGGTACACCGAAATGCTSGCYGCRATSGAYCGSGTTTGGRMAGCCRTKCCWAACTTCACCACYCCYTTRCAYCTGCAYGTTGCKGGTGAAGAAAARATYATCGAYCGYRYTGCWCTGGAACGCTTTTACCAAGAGTGGCCTGCYGCCAARCAACGCTGGRTTTGGGAAGGYGGATWCCACGAGATYTTGCACGAGCCATTCCGCGAAGGTGTGGTCGCCGCCATGCTCGAAGGGATTCGCGGTTGAGCCGACGCCGCGCCACCGAAGCACTTCCTCCACGGGCCGCCAACCCTTGGCAGCAAGCAAAACGTCTCGCGGAACAAACTCCGGATTCGCGTAACCGCAGCGTCGACTTCCTGCGCGCGATTTCCATCTTTGTCGTGGTCATTGGACATTGGATTATGTCCAGCCCGTGGTGGGAAGCCGACGGCGACCACATGGGCCATATCTTGACTTGGGCGCCATGGACGCATTGGTTGACCTGGGGCCTGCAAGTCATGCCCATCTTCTTTTTCGTCGGCGGTTACTCCAACGGAATCACCTGGGATGCTGCCCAACGCGACCACCTCCCCTATGGCGCTTGGCTTGCGGCACGCTTAAATCGCTTACTGCGCCCGGTGCTGGTGTTGATTACGTTTTGGACTGTCATCGGTATTGTTGCCACCGGAGCGGGAGTGCCGGCGATCTATCTGACCATCGGATCGCAAGTCGCCTTCGTGCCAACCTGGTTCTTGGCGGTTTACGCCATTATGGTTTTGCTTGCACCGGCTATGCGTATGGCATGGAAACGTTGGGGACTGGGTTCCATCGTCCTTCCGCTTGCGCTCACGGTAGTCGCTGACCTTGCCTATTTCTGGACTGACTGGACCGCGCTGTGTTGGTGGAACTATGTCACCTTGTGGATCATCGTGCATCAACTAGGTTTCGTGTGGCTTGACCGCCGCATTCAAGGCCGCCTGATTCCATGGCTGCTGCTGCTTGGAGGCATGGCCACTCTCTATGCCCTCACCGAATACGGTCCGTGGCCACGCAGTCTGGTCGGTGTGCCCGGCGAACTCATCAGTAACTCCACACCGCCACGCCTGCCTTTACTTGCGCTTGCGGCGGCGCAATTTGGTTTTGTGTTGCTGATTGAAAAGCCACTCAGCAAAGCCCTCTCCCGCGGTAGCACTTGGACTGCCGTAGTGTTGCTAAGCGGCCTCATCATGACGGTTTTTCTTTGGCACAGCACGGTGATGATGCTGTGTTACGGCGCCGGTTTTCTGTTCGATGGCATCGGTCTGCACACCTTTCCGGGTGCCGACGGCTGGTGGCTACAGCACTGGATATGGATTGGCGTCTTCCTCCTGGTGCTCAGCGGATTCGTCGCCGTGTTCTCCCGCTTTGAACGCGCTAGCAAGGCTTCTGGCACCCCACCAGGCGCGATTCGTCAGGTTATTGGCACCATAGTGTTTGCGTTCGGATTAACGCTGCTCGCGCTCGACGGCATCGATGCGGACAACGCCCTTGGTATCCGCTACGGAGTCATCGCGTGGACCTTTGCAGGTGCTTTCCTCCTGGGCTTAGGGCCCAGGAGGAAAACGAATTCCTGAATCAGGTTTGGCTTACTTATCTTCTTCGGTCACGCCGATGCCGCTGCGATCCGGGTACTCCGGACGCTTAGGCTTCACGTAAGGATTGTTCTTAAGCTCATTCATCATGTGCTCAATCGCAACCGCCAACTGCGGGTCGCCGCCGTTTTGCATCTTCGACGGATCATCCATGACCTCAATGTCTGGATCCACACCGTGCCCTTCAATGCCCCAGGTACCATCGGTATCGTAGTAGGCAAAGGTAGGAATGGTGATGGCACCCCCATCGATGAGTTGCGGGTTTCCTGAGATACCAACCAGTCCACCCCAAGTGCGGCGGCCGATGAGTTTTCCAAGGCCTGCGCGACGGAAGTAAGCCGGGAAAGCATCGCCACCGGAGCCTGCATCTTCATTGATCAACATGCACTTCGGCCCCTGATGCGAATCCGGTGGCCAGTGAATGTCCTGCTTCCCGCGCGTCGCCCAGTAGTTGGTCGCCGGACGGTTTAGCAATTCGATGAAGCGAGTTGGAATTTGACCACCGCCGTTCCAGCGCTCGTCAATGATGAGACCATCTTTCATAATCTGACCGTAGAACTGGCGGAACAAATCGTTCTGTCCATTCTGACCGGTATCCGGAACGTAGATGTAACCCAAACGGCCACCACTTTCCTCATCGACGCGTTTGCGGTTGCCTTCAATCCAAGCCCGATAACGAAGATTGCGTTCGCTATTGATGGTCTTGACCAAAACATCGCGCGCATGCTCGTCTTGGTTAGGCTCAGCGTTGACCGTGAGCATGACTTCCTGATTACCGAGTCCAAGGAAAGCTGCCCACGGATCCATCGAGGTATCCAAAGCAACTCCGTTGACTGCAAGTAGGTAATCGCCGACCTGAACATCGACACCGGCCACAGCGAGCGGGCTGATGGCATCGGTATCCCAGTCTGCGCCACGCAGGATTTCGGTAATCCGGTAAGCGCCGTTCTCCAACGCAAAATCCACGCCCAACATGCCAACATTGACGTTTGGACCGCGTGCGGAGCCATCGCCATTGCCAGCTAAGTAAGCATGTCCGACGTTAGCCTCGGCAATCATTTCCCCAATCACGAAAGTTACGTCTTCGCGACTCGCACAGAATGGAATCATGGCTGCGTAGTGGTCGTGAACGCCCTGCCAATCCACACCATGCATGTTTGGATCGTAGAAGTAATCGCGGAACAAGCGCCACGCATCGGTGAACAGTTGCGGCCATTCCTCCGATGGATGAACCATGACCTGCATGCCCTTAGTGGAAATGCTCTTGCCAGTGCTGCCGGCCGATGCATCTTGAATCTTCGCACCACTACCACGACCAACCAGCAGCTTTTTGCCGTCGGCGCTAAGCGTGAAGCCAAATCCAGGACCAACTTTCTTTTCAGCCTTCTCGTCATCTTTCAAATCAAACAACTTGATGCCGCTGTTGTCGCCAAAGCGAGCGTAAATCAGTTGGTTCTTGTGGTTGACTTGAAGGTTTCCGAAGTTGCCGCTGGGCACTGGAAGCGCAAAAGCACGCGCCTCAAAGCCTTCGAAGTCAATCAGCACTTCTTCAGCAGCTTCTTCCTCGTCTTCGTCATCCTGGCCATCACTTCCACCACTGCCGGAAGTGCGTGAACCTTCAAAGGTGAAATCCACGCCTTCACTGACAATGGTTCCGCTACCGGAAATCTTGCTGCCCGAAATCACGGCTTCAATGCTGAACGTTGAGCCATCATCGGCAAGAACCTCCATCAGCAGAGCGCCGGTTTCAGAATCGTAAGTGCCGCTGGTAATGGTCGCATTGCCAGTTGGGATTTGCAGGTCACCACTCACGGAACCATCGTCATCAAGCACCAAATGGATGGTGAGCGGCAGCCCTTCCGCGGGGAAAATCGACGCCAAGAGAGTGGCTTCCCAAGTTCCTGACACGCCATCATCGTGGGTGGCTTCGTCGTTGGAATCGTCGGAAGATTCGGAGTCCTCGTCTTCGCCATCGGCATCGTCGTCGGAATCTTCATTGTCGTCGCCATCGGAATCCTCTCCGTCTTCGTCATCCTCGTCGTCGCCCCAAGTCACCTCATCACTTTCGGGTTCCCACAGGCGCTCCGCATCGGCCCGTAGAGGCACGGCGAGAAGCACTTGGCTGTTTTCGTAGATGAATGAGGAATCGACATCGGAGTAGGATGGCGCGAAACGGCGGGTACTGCTGTAGAACAGATACTTGCCTTTGCGGTCAAAACTTGGATTGGCATCTTGGAAGAAACCACTGGTCACTTGATGCTTGGTGCCTTCGCTTAAATCGTAAATCCAAATGGAACTTTGCGAAGAATCCGAAGCTGCACGCGAGTAGGTTAGCCATCGCGAATCATGCGAAAACGAAATGCTATTGATCGAGCCAATCCAAAAACCGAAAGGGCTTTCATCGACCATTTTGGTTTCACTGGTCTCCAGATTATGGTGATACAAAGTGCCGCCACAATCCGCGTAAACCAAACTCTTCGAGTCGGGCGCCCAGGTCATGCCTAGTTTAAAAATACCGCCATCACTGGTCAGTACTTTGGTTTCACCCTTGCCGTCGGACTGAGTGACATGCAGTTCGTACTCACCGCTTACATCGGAGAAGTAGGAAATCCATTGGCCGTCTGGGCTCCAGGCTGGGGAGCGTTCGGCAACCCCGGAAGTACGGGTTAAGTTACGCGGCGAACCGTTTTCAGCCGCTAAAGTCCAAATATCGCCACGCGCCTGAGTAACCACTCGTTTGGCAGATGGGGAGACATCCATGCCTCGCAGAAACTTGGAGGCGTCGACCATGCGCGGACGCAGATTGATGCGCTCTCCAGGAATGAAGACCTCCACGGACTTAGCTTTCTTCTTGGCTAAATCATAGAGCATTAAATCATGGCCTAGTTGAAAGACGATTTCACCACGGCCGGATTTACCTGGCCCCATGGATGGCCACTTGATGTCATCGTCCGCGTAATGCGTAATCTGCAAATGCTTACGCCGTTCTGGATCATACTTCCACAGGTTCATACGTTGGTTGCTACCAGCATCCGATAAGTAATACAGATTCCCGTGCGACCACATGGGTTGGGTGTCGGTGCCTTCCCAATCGGTGATCTTTTCAGCCGCCAGAGTTTCAAGGTTGAACAACCAGATATCGGTTGCCAAACCGCCGCGATAACGTTTCCAGGTGCGGCCATCTCGTGTGCGTGGTGTGTAAGCCAACCATTTGCCGTCGGCGCTCACACTAGCCACGGTTCCATAAGGCACCGGCAAAGTTTGCGGCATGCCGCCCGAAGTTGGCACGGTGAAAATCTGAGCCTGACGCGCGAGTCCTGCTAGGCCGTTGGCGTAAAACAGGAGGGTGCCATCGTTCTGCCAATCGAGTAAGTTTTCGTTACTAGGGTGGTGGGTCACGCGTTCGGCATAACCACCATGGATCGACAGGGTGTAGAGGTCGGTGTCGCCGTCGTAGTTGCCGACGAAAGCTACCGACTGACCATCGGGGCTGAACTTGGCGGAGCGTTCGCCACCATCGGGGCCAGCCAGAGGAGACGCCATGCCTCCTTCTCGAGGAACTAGCCACAGGTCATTGGCGTATGTGAAGACGATTTGGGAGCTGCTGACGTCTGGAAAGCGCAACATTCCTGCAGGAACGGGCTCTGTGGGACTTTGTGCAACTACCGGGAGCGCAAGAAGGAGAACAATGGGATTCATGATTTCTGGAGGACTTTGGGGATTTTAGCCTAACGTGCTTTTCTACCTAACGTTGGAGCATTGTTGTCCTAGAAAGTTGTTGCCCAGAAGAAATCTCGGTCTTAACGTGAACTGACCTCCCGCGGGCAACCTCCTACCCCCTGCCCTCCCTATCATGGAATCGAACGCCTACCTSTTGGGCACTGCAATCCCCGAATTGCAGCGCCTAGAACTCCAAAACGAGCTTTGGTCCGACCAAACYCACGCCTTGTGGGAAACCGCGGGCTTKTCGGCYGGTCACCACGTACTGGAACTTGGCTGTGGTCCAGKCTTTTCCACTYTGGCTTTGGCGCAACTGGTGGGCGAAACCGGCAGAGTCTTGGGCTGGGACCGGTCCCAGGCATTTCTRGATCACCTTGCTCAGCGCGCKGAAGAAAGKGGCTTGCCTTGGGTCGAGACTTTCCAGGGCGATGTCCTGTCGGAGCAAAWTYCAGAWCKCGATGGAAGCTTCGACGGYGTTTTCGCGCGCTGGCTGCTGTGCTGGATGAAACGCCCRATGGATGCYATWGAAACYGSACATAAGGCTCTACGCAGCGGYGGRAAGTTGGTGCTGTTTGACTACTTCCATTATCGCTCCCTGGATTTATTGCCACATAACGATGCCTTCCGTCGCGGCATTCAGGCGGTGGAAGATGCCTGGTATGCTGCCGATGGCTTCCCMGATGTAGGAACCGTGCTACCAGAACTAGTCCGTGARGCTGGATTCGAAATCGAGCAYGCCAAACTGRTKACSCGTTTTGCMACGCCAAARGATCCGCTCTGGCAATGGCCGATGTCCTTCTTCCCCAGCTTCATGCGCCAATTAGCAGAAGATGGATATCTRTCAAAGGTTGAGGCGGAAGATTTCCTCGCAGCWTTTGTGGCGCGAGAAAAGCATCCGCACGGCATGTTCCTTGCGCCACCGATGCTSGAACTRGTYGCYGTGAAGCGSTARSCSTYTACTTACGCCAGTACTTCACCCACTCGGCCTCAAAGCCGGCRAGGTCGACCTCGTAAACGCGACGGATGACCGCTTCTGCTGCTTCGACATCTCCRCGSCGGATRCTGCCGATGGCATCCATGAAWTGTGGAAACTTCTTTTTCCCGAACTTGCTGTTGCGCGCGAAATCAATAATGCTTGCGGCCTGAGCGTAGTGATTCGCAGATTTCTTTTCACCGGTCGCAGACTTGGAGGTATCCCCGAGCAAACTCGGAATGACGAAAAACTCGCGGAATGGGGTGAATCCACCCTTTCGAGCAGCATTCCGAGCAAACCCTTTGCGCTCGTTCCTACTCGTCGACATAAGCTCCGCAACTCCCTCTTGAAACCAAGAGCCGCCGCCACCTAAGCGTAATCGATTGGAGAAAATTTGGTGCGTGGCCTCGTGAATGTGCACCGGATCAACCGGTGAATCATAGTAAGTGGCATAATAATCACGCCATGCATGCCCCTTGGAATTCCGAGCTTGCTCCTTTGGGATCCCAGCAATCTTCGCATAGTAATCGACGTATTCTTCTCGAGTGCGGAAAAGGAAAACCGGCATGAGTTTACGCCCCTTCACTTCWGGAAAAGGATAGGTTTCTTGGATTTCGGTRTAGCACTCCTCCATTTTCTTCGCAAACAACTTYCCACTCGAWGAGTCGGTAAAAATAATGTAGTGCTTRGTRCGGACGATTTTYAATTTCCCGGCAAGTTCCAGCGGACGATCACGTTCCCACCGATCCAAGGCTTCTTCTTCACCCCACTCCACATCTTCCACTTCGCCGTAAAATTCGACGCCAGTTTTCAAAAACTTCTCAATCGCTTTACGCGTCTTCTTGTCAGGAGCTGGAGTGCAGTTCAGGCGAAAGGTGTAACCGCGGTCAGGAGTCAAGCCTGACAAAATGAATTGCGTGGAAATACGCTCGGTGCCATCGTACTCACCGAARCTTGAGATAACGCCATAAGGCATCGTGCCAAAAGGACCTTCGACYGGATACTCYTCCTCGAACTTAAACGACTTCTGGTTCTTCTCCTGSCKACGATTGAAGGCTACATTKGCGGAMACATCGAATGGGTCRTASATGCCCCATTCTTGGCGCGGGATAATCCATAGGGATAGGTCTAGCTGAAAATCACCCAGGGTCGTYTTCCAGTTGTGCAGRTTTTGCTCACCCCGCCCCTTGGAGTCTTCGATGACCACAATCGTTTTGGGCAATGAAACCCGCAGCGTATGCTCGTCGAATTCCCAGGGCCCTAAAGCCTGAGGGGCTTGGGCCATTAGGAGTATTGGAGCAACCATGAACTGTGCAAACATAGAAGCATTCTACTGGGTTCGTCGATGTATGGCTGCCTGGTGGGGAATCGTAAAGAATCCAAGTTTTCTTCTAAACTGCAGTCGATTCAAAGCCGTTTATGCTGCAAGACTTCTTCCACCCTTTGCAGCCATGTCACAAACGGACCTCACTCTAGCCCAGCAACTGCGTATCACGCCGACTGATTTGCAGGAGCGTATGCGTGCGTTTGACATCGAGCAAAAGGACCTTGATCTGCTCGCCTCCTTTCAATCTGTAGTCGCTGGCGAGCTAGACACGATTGCCCAGGAAGTCTTTGATCACTTGGGCCAGTTCGACGACTTTCAAAACACGATTGGAGACCGGCATTCCATGAATCTGGTGCGTGAAGCCGTGAAGGCCTACATCATGGATCTATTTGGAGGATACTGCGACGAATCCTATGTCAATGCAAAATTGCGCATCGGATTAGCCTATCAGAGAATGGGAGTGGGCCCAAAACTCATCCTTGCGGCGGTGAACTCCTTGACCGGGGTTTTGGAGCGTCTGTGTCAGCAACGGGGCCCAGCCTTGTTAGGTTCCGAAGCGGCCATGAGCCTTCAACAATCTGCCCGCAAAGCGATTCAGTTTGATGTCCATCTTCTCTTTGAAGGATTCAGCAGTGGCCTGGAATCTGCTGTGAAACGTGCTGATTTGAAGGTGATGGATTACACCCTCCGCCTCGAGGAAGAAGTCAAACTCCGCACCCAGTCTTTACACAGGCTGACGCAGCACGACTCCTTGACTGGTCTCCTCAATCGCAAGGCATTCCTAGACCACCTTCATCATGAGATTAAGAGATCCAAAGATCAGAAGTCTTCACTTTGTCTGGCAACTCTGGACCTAAATCAGTTCAAGAAGATCAACGACCAGCGCGGACACTTAGCCGGCGATGAGGCCTTGGCTTATGTTGGGAAAGTCCTTTCCGAGAATATTCGCGAAACCGATATAGCGGTTCGACAGGGAGGCGATGAATTCGCAATCATCTTCCCAAACACGGAAATCGAGGTCGCAAAGGAAGTGTGTCAACGCCTGCATAAGGTGTTCGGTGAAGCCATCGGCAACCCTCTCACTTTGAGCATGGGGGTTGCGCAATGCGGTCCAAGAAGTTTCGCTACGGTTCAGGAACTGATCCAGAAGGCCGACGAGCTTATGTATTGCGCTAAGCGTGCAGGAATACCCGATGGCGGGATTCGAGCTATCTACGGCTGCCCGAATCTCAGGGCTATTTAAGCGAGAGCAGGCATCTGGCATTGGGGCGATTTTGCAAGCACCTCTCCATGTCTTCGAGCCTTGCACTTCCAGAGATCATCCTGCTTCACGGAATGTGGAGATGCGGCGACACGCTCCACACCGTGGCAGTGCCATTAAAAGCAGAGGGCTATGTCGTTCACTAGCCGACCTTGCCATTCCATCACCCACCGTTGAATGTAGAAGGGAAAAAGCAGGCGCCTATCCTGATTGGGCATTGCATGGGTGGCCTACTTGCCCAACACATGGCAGCAGCGATTCCATGCCAAAAGCTAATCCTGCTCGCCCCTGCCAACCCTGCCGGGATCAATTGCACCGGCCCTGGAATGGGCTATGAAACCTCTCTTTACGGAATGACATTCCGAAGGCCAGCAAAAAGGCCAAGCATAAATCCTTCTTGCAGGAGTCCACTAAGAGTTATGTGGACATCGTGTTTTGGTTTTTCTGAGGAATCGACCCATGGTCATACGCAAGATGGCAAAACGTTACACCCGGTGCACCCTCGAATTTCTGCCTGTTCATGGTCCCATGATGGTGCTTCCAGAACGCGCAATTTCCACTGAAGCAGCGAAGACGGAAGCGCCAAGTCTGACCTAGATCCTAAGCCCTAAAGCCTATTCATCGGCCGGCACTTCTACCATGTCCTCAACGGACCCAAGCCTGCGACGATTTTCCGGATCAATGTCAGCAGCGAGGAACATCATGCGAGAGCCCTCTTCCTTATCGCCAAACCGACGTAAAGCCTCGCCATAGGCAAAGTAAAACTCACCGGTCATCGGTGCCATCTCAATGGCCGTCTGCCAATGCTTTTCCGCAAGCTTCCATTGTTCCATCTTGTCGCCTTTCCCTTTACGAGCCTGGCTCACTAAAAGTTCTGCAAAGTGATGGTAAGCAAGAGCACTAGCCTCTCCAGTTTCGATGGCTTCCGTGTAAAGCCGGCGGGCACGAATCGGGCGTCCATAGCGTTCAGCATTCTGAGCTGCCTTTTCTTTTCCATGGGCAGTGGTGACATGCAGTTCTCGCTCGATGTAGGCATACCATTCACGCTCTAGCGCTAAGAAGTCCTCATCGGTTTTTATCTTCATATACCGCTTAAAAACTTCCAGGACTTCTGCCTGACGGACTGTTTTCAAATTGTCCACTCCCATCGATTCGCGCTTCACTTTCTTGTCATTCGCCAAGCCGATATAAAACTTGCGAAACTTCTTTTCGTATCGCTTGTCATTCATGAGGAAGTGCACAAACGTCCAGCCCCAGGTGTAGTGCTGGTACATATCTGTCGAAAGCATTTCCTCAAGTGACATCCATTCATCTTGGGCAATGTCCGTCTGAACTTCCGTCAAGCGACCTTCCAGAATCAATCCGGAAGTGAGTTTCTCTTTCACCGGATCCCAATGGCTCGCACCGTAGTATTCCGCTAGTGCTTCGCCGGGCCAGTGCGGGTAGGAAAACTCCACATTGACCAGCTTCTGCAGGTAGTGGTTCGCCTCGTGAAACATCACCTCTCTGGAAAGAGATGGGTCGAGACGGTCATAGTAGATGTCTAGCTCCAGAGGCTTCACAAAGCGAAAGTATCCAAGGACGCCACGGCGCATGCCAGTCACCTGATGGAAAAGATCTTTATCGCTGTAAAAGCAAACTAGCAGCCGAGTGTCTTTCGGATTTAAACCATAGCCTTTTTGTGGCTTCACCTTCCATTCCTTACAAAAGGCAGCGAAGTAAGCCTCCATCTGCACCGCGTAGCTTTCAAAAACGAAGGGTGGGATTGTGTGCTCGAAATTAAAGTACTTGGTCTTCACCTTGTACCTATTGCGCCAATCGGAATGTGCGTCAATCTCATCCACTAAAGCACGCCGCTCAGCAACACGCTTTTGCAGTGTGATTTCACGCTTGCGCGCAGAAACCCATTTCCCTTCAAAGGGTACTAACCCTTTAGCAAGTTTGGCCTTCTCTTCATCGTTCTTAGCCTGATAAGGAGCAATCTCCTGCCCGACCAAAAGCACATCTTGAATAATGCTTTCAGAAATTGTGACATCGCCATGTGGATAATGCACCACATAGCCGCCCTCGGCTGGTTCAAGATTTAGGCCGTCGAAAATCCGGCCATCTTTCAACATCAAGATGTCTTCTTGGGCAGAGGCTGGTAGCGTCGAAAGTACCAGCACACTAAGAATCAACAGGCTTTTTAGCATCGGATTATTTAATCGTACGAAGGTAGTCAGCGTCAAGCTTATCCCAATCTTTTTGCGTCCAATCGGAGAAGGTTCGGATGTACACCTCATTGGCAATCGCCTCGGCCCTTTCCTTCCAGGAGTTCTGCTTGTTCTTAAACGCTTCGTCCTCTTCTTCCTCAGTGACTGGGCCATCGTCTTCGTCATCATCATCGAAATCATCGGCGGCATCTTCCTCTTCCAAGATGTCCTTGAGGTGGCCTAAGTACTCTTCCGCCAAGCCCTTGGTGAGCTTYGATTTTGCTCCTTTACCGACCATGAGATAGCGAACAAAAGCACCGAATTCTCGCCACAAGGTTTGCTTGCCAGAGAAATCGGAAGATGTCATCTGGAACATCTCGCTCGGAAGGGTAATCGTATCGTTCTTCAGTGCGTCTCGGAGTCCGGTCTTCTCCCAGTTATCTGGTTTGAAAACTAGCTTATTCCCCTTCACCTCTGCAGTGTGGAGCATGCTGTCCATGCCGTAGCGGAACCAAGCAGGAATTCGCGAATAGAGCTCCCGATCACGCTCGTAGAACCAAAACTCAAACGATCGGTCATTGATCTGTCCCAAGTAGAAGTCCTTGAATTGGCTATTGTCCTTACAAGTCAGAATCTCGATATTGGTAAAGCTCCAACCACTGCCGGACATGAACATACCCATTTCTTCCGAATTTTWGCAAATCCGGATAATCGGTCGGCGAACGTATTCCCCTTCCCCTACAAAGCTAAAGTTTTCCTCGAGCCAAGTGAACATGAGGTCCACCTGCTTCACAACATCTTTCGCATCTTTTTTCTTTACGTGAGAAAGAACCAGAAAGCGATCGGTCTCGTCAACGGTCCATTCCTCAGGAAGGTTATCCAACGCCTTTTGGTGCTGCTCCTTCTCGATGGAAAGCCGAACTTTCTTCCGATCCTCAGGGGTTTTTCCTGAGTTGAAAATTTCGCGCAACCCTTGAGTCGAAGCATTGGAGGCCTTGGTGCGTTCGATGGTCTTGAAGGATTTAAAGCGAGCTTCGAACTCTTTACTTAGTTTCTTATAGGCACCTTCAAGGCACTCAAATTGGACTGCAACATCGGCATGCCCCAGGTGATAAACCCAGGTTGTAAGACGCATTGGCCCCAGCCGCGAACTCCTTTCAACCTTGATGGAATACTTGGTCACAGAAACACCACGGACTTCCGTCTTTTCCTCCGAATCGATATACCAACCGCCACCGCGATAGGTCTTACTCATATACTCTTCATAATCCTTGTACGGGTTTTCGAGGCGCAGAGTGGTGGAGATGGTCCGACCTTCGTCTTCCTCATCTTCATCAATGTCAATATCGATATCGGTCTCCATGCTTTCACCGGTGAAGGCGATAATGGTCAATTTGGGCTTAAAGTTATAGGTGTACCCAAAAGTATCGTCGGTAAATTGATTGGCCTTATTGGATTGATAGCGACCGACAATCCACCGTTCATCATTTTGAATTGGAATCTGATTCCACTTCTTCGGCGTGGTCATTTTGAAGCCAATCTTTTCATCTTCATGCGGACCGTTATCGCGCAGCAACGAAACGAACTCTGTGCCCTCCGAGGCACTGACCTCACCTGGATCCCACATGGGGAGTAAAACGAACGGAAGAAGAATAAAGGGGTTGACCATAATGGCTATTTTAATGGGGAAACTGGACGCTACTACCCTGATGACGGTTTTCCTTGCGGAAGTTACACCATTATTAAGCAAACAGTTTGAACCGAAACAAGTTGGGGTGTTTCCGGTGCTTAGGACGACGAAAGCCGCTCTAGCGTCCATGATTTTAGCTCAATTCTGGTAATTTCGATACGGAAACTACTGAGGATGCTCTGATTCTCGGCAAAACAATCTGCTGGTAAGTCTCTCCGCCCCCCCCTAATGATCCCAAATCCCTCGAAGGATTTACCGAGACCGTCTTACGATTGGCTTGTTTAGTGACCAGCCTCTTCAAGACTTCCGCACCGAGGAGGCGGTCAACGAAGTAAGGCAAACAACTCGTCGGGTGCGGGCGCTTCTAAATTGACTCGATCGCCATGATGGGGATGGTCGAACGAAAGCTTCCACGCGTGCAGTCCAAGACGTCGATCGCGTTGGCCGTAGCGGACATCGCCGACAACAGGGTGGCCCGCCCATGCAAAATGAGCGCGGATTTGATGCTGACGCCCGGTTTCAATCTGCACATGCAATAAGGATCGTGCCTTCACGCATTTCTCGGTGTGGAAATGAGTCACCGCCGGCTTGGCCTCTGGATGAGAACTGATATGGGTGCGAAACCCTTTCGCGTCCATGCGCAGGGCTCGATCAATGGTGCCATCGGCCGGGTCGGGGCGGCCCTCCACAATCGCTAGGTAAATYTTCTCCACACTGGACCACGATGCCGTGACTTGTTCCTTTACTTCGCGCGAGGTTGCGAAAAGCAAAACGCCCGAGGTCTCACGATCCAAGCGATGCACCGGATAAAGCTCCGCTCCTCCCTGCGACAGGGTCAGTTGTTCACGCAGTAAATGCAAGGCGTGGCGTTTCCCTTCCTTATCCGATGCCACCGACAGTAAGCCAATGGGCTTATGAATCGCGACGAGCGCTTCGTCTTGAAACAAGATTTCCAGGTGACCGGAACGGCGACGCATGCCATGACCGGGAGCAAGGACTTCCACGATATCTTCTTCCTGCAAGATGTGCTTCGGCTGAGCAACCGCGCTGCCATTCACCAACACGCACCCGGTTTGCAGGCGCCCCTTTATTTTGTTGCGCGACCAACCTTCAAGCTCCTCGGCCAAAAATGCCAATAAAGCCGACTCCGTTTTCACCACGATTCGATTCGACATCTACTTTTTCSGTTCCTTTTCGCGYGCTGGCTGCTCAGACTCAAGCTTTACCGGCTGCAACTCCTTGCGRATCGCYTGCTCCAACTCAAAAGGGTTGAATCCACGCGGACCGCGGCCGCCAGCGTAGGCAATTTTTCCGTCTTTGCCAACCAGATAAATCCGATCGGGCTGCGCTTGGTARTGRATRTTSGTYGCGTTATCCATGCCATCGACCACCGCCGGCAAKCGCTTRAGMGCMAGRCTCRCCATGCAAGTTCCTGCAACCGMATAACGCTCTTCAAARGTGATGGGCTCTTCCACYAGCGGYGCATTGCGCATGGTGTTRGGCGAYGCGCCATCYARCGCATGAGCTTCCGAAATGTAGACCACCATGAACTGGACCTCTTCTCCGTAAAGATCAAACAAACGATTCAGCCGACCGGCAGAACTGCGAAAGGGCGGTCAGGTGTAAGATCCAAAAATCAGAGCGACGGGTTTCTTCCCAGCAAAGGAAGACAGACGCATAGTTTCAGGTTTCTTAGGCTTCTCCTTCTTCGCCTTGGAGCGCTTGGTTGGCTTGGACTCCGCGGAAACGTTCTTGTCCACGGCGTCGTCCTCATGGAGCAAAACCTGCAACTCAAAATCTGGCGCCACCTCTCCTACTTTCGGCGGCTGCACCCGGCGGTTGCGCATATTTTTTTTACGCTTTTGCGCGCGACTGCCAGGCCCCCAACTCGGCGCTTCGATATCGGCCTGAGTGATGAAGCCATCGCCGTCCGCGTCTAGATTGCTAAACGCCTCCTCACCACGCTCATGCTCTTTGGGCGAAATCTTTCCATCGTCGTTAGTGTCGTACTTTTGCTGCAAGAGTTCCCAAACCGTAGTTGGCGGGTTCGGTGCAGGAGTGTCCTGCTGCAAGACCAGGGCGAGCGAAAGGGTGATGGCGTGGAACATCATCTTAGAACCCCACTTTATCGCTTTGGGTTTGCTGGGGCTACTGGATTATCCTTCGTCCGATTCTCCAATATGGCCGATAGGACAAGGATGCTGCGATTTTCGCGACATTGATTCCTCCATGAGCCTGAATCAGCAAACCATAGCGACCTCCACGATTGTGCGTACCTTGTGTATTGCAGAAGCGTTTTTGCTGTTCGCCAGCGTGATGGGGCAGGCTTCAAGATTCCACTGGGGACACACCAGCTGGAAGGGCATGATTCCTCTTCTGTATGTGGATTATGAGCGCAACATTCCAGCGTTCTTTTCGATGTGCCTGTTAGGCCTTGCATCGCTCATTGTGCTGGTGATTGCGATTCAGCAGAAGAAGCACGGTCTCCCCCATGTTTGGAAATGGGTGACGCTAAGTGTCGGCATGTTGTACATGGCCTATGACGAGGGCTTCCAGGTGCACGAGCACTTAACCACGCCAGTGCGTGAAATGCTCGGCGGCGATGAATTCGGCATCTTCTATTTTGCCTGGGTCATTCCCGGCTTAATCGTTGTGGCTTTACTTGGTCTATTCTTCCTTCGTTTCCTCATTTGGCTGCCTGCCGTGACTCGCAACCGTTTCATCGTCGCTGGAAGTTTGTTTGTCGGCGGAGCTTGCTTCGTAGATATTGCCGGTGGGTTCTATGCCGAAAACTGGGGCA
This sequence comes from Planctomycetota bacterium, assembly GCA_002746235.1. Taxonomy (GTDB): domain Bacteria; phylum Planctomycetota; class UBA1135; order UBA1135; family UBA1135. The sequence continues at coordinate 63,820 of NVWJ01000013.1, read as the reverse complement.
CCAGTAATTGGAACTACAGTCTGCTTGCCACATTGGAAGAAGGCATGGAGATGGGTGGAATCATTACCTTCATCTGGGCTTGCCTTCATTACGCTCGAGATAGCTTCGCCGAGATTCGGTTCCGGTTCTAAGGCCAGAAAAGTCAGGCCCTCAATGCAAAACGACCCAGCCATTTAGCTGGGTCGTTTTGATTTGAGAAAGGCAAGGCCACTGGAAGTCCGTGGCGTCCGAATGAGACTAGCTCTGCTCTTTCTTCTTGCGACGGCGGGACAAACCACCTGCTGCTGCTGCACCGCCAAGGAGTGCAATCATGGTAATCGGCTCTGGAGAGTTCATTGGAACACTGCCGCTTCCGCCACCGTGACCACCGCTTCCGCCGCCGCTTCCTCCACTGCCGCCACTGCCGCCACTTCCACTTCCACTGCCACTGCCKGATCCACTGCCGCCATGACGGCCGCCAAAGCCACCGGATCCACCACCGCCGTGCCTACGGTCGGTCTGGTGCTGCTGAGCATCTAGCTCGGCCTTGGATAGAGAGGCTTCGCCCTCTGCACCGGAGGATATGTTGGCTAAAGCGCTGCTGCCCATCAGGCAGAGCAGGAAGAGAGAGGTGATTAGGTATTTCATGGGGATGTTAGGGGTTCGGGACGATTCAGCGCCTGAGCAAGAATATTACCCTATAAAATAGATTCGTTTTAGGAAATCGCTTTGTTTATCGGAGATTCAGGAAAACGTGGTAGGCCCTGGCTAAAGGCCATTTATTTACCTAATTGAGCCCACGAGGGAGATGCTTGTGGCTTACCTCTAAAGACAAAGGAAAAGAAACCGACCCGACTCCTTAACAACCGGGTCAAGCTAGGCAGCGGCATCTTGGATGCATGCTCTTATGCAATGTGAGCGATATGAGTTCCCCTCCTCAACTAATCATGAATCCTTTACAGCTACCCTCTAGATTCGCACCAGATTCTAACTTAGAGGTCTATACTGGTTTCTGTGCTCGCGGATTGGATTTCACCTATCTCTGAGCATGCATTCATGCAGCATTTCCACCGTGGAGTTGTTGCATTCCGATTTTCCACAAGATTCCATCCACCCATTGATGTTCATGAAAAAGCAGGTGCAAGTGTGACAAAATTCCATCCTTGGCTATTAACCGCGCTTGTCTGCGTTGTGTTAAGCACCCCAATCTTTGCTCAAGAGCGCGATATCCCAGTAACCATCAAGGAGCTTGAGCTGGACGATGCCATCAAAGAGTTTCAAGAGTTCCGCGTAGAGCTGCAAACTTACCAGAAGGAAATCAGCGAAAGCCGGCAGGTCGCGCAAGAGATTGGGCAAATTCTGGAGGACTTACGTGCCACTGCGTCGCCGAAAAACGACTTCAATGAGGCCGCCATTCTTGAAGCCATCGCAGGTTACCTCAACCAAGTGGTTGCCAAACAAGTTGGATTAGTGGATTACTTGGAATCCCAACGCTACCGCATTAGCTACTACGCTGGGCAAATGGCATCGGCAGTGCGCCCGCAAGAACTGGCCATGCTTTTTGGCACTCAGGAGCAAAATTTGGCATCGATTGCAACGCGTACTCGGTCCCTAAGTAAGGTGCAGGACGAGATTCGCGCTTTCGTCGATGTCTTGGAAGATGGGCAGTTCGACCGCTCCACTTTCCGCCCGATGCCAGGCATGCCCGCAGAAAAGAAAAAGGGCTTGAATCGTTTGCTCTACCGTTATCAACAAGAACGAGATGCGCTTTCTCTAGCCAAAAAGCGACTCCAGTTGGTGAATCAGAGTACCCGCAGGATGGAAGGCGGACCTCAAACTCCCGAAGTCGATACCGATCTATTGATGGGGCAAATGTTCGGAGCGCTTGGACAGATTCGGTTGCAAATGAGCGTCGACCTTATGAACCTGGAAAATTTAATGACCAGCTACGCCAAGAGTTCTCGCACCCAAGAAATCCTTATTGCCTTCTCCAATCTGGTTCAATTGCAAGGCGACATGGAAGGACCTAGCCCCGAGTTGGCAGGCATTCTAGATTGGCTACAAGAATCTAGTTTGCGCAAGATTACTTTTGCGGCGGAGGGTTTAGACGCTCCAGGCCTGTCTTTAGATAGTACGAATGACCTACTGCGTGAAGCCTATGGCTCTGCCGGTTCCTCGCAATAACCCCACCTTTAACCATGATCACACCGCTTCTTGTTTTCACCTTGGCGCTACCCTTTGCCCAGGAACCCACGCCACCGGAATCGCATGGCCACGAAGGCTCACCAAGCGCGGAAGAATTGCGCGAACAGATTCATGGCATGCGTCAAACAATTTTGATCGGCGGTGAAAGTGTTCGCAACAGCGAAAAACAAGCCATTCGATTCCTGCAAGAGAAGGTCGATAAGTTGGACACAAGAATGGATTACATTCAAGGCGACTTAGTGCAAAAACGAACTTCTTATGATCTGAGCCTCAACCGAGCCGGAGTAGCCGCCGCCCCCGAAGCACAGACTGCTGCCTTGTCTGATGCAGCTGGGTTTAAAGCCGAGATTCAAGCTTTGGAACAAGAAAACAATCTCTTGCAACGACGGCGCAAATCCCTAATCGCCGAACAAACTCGCATTGACGGACGCCGCAGAGAACGAGAAAGTTTGGCCGCAGAGATGGATGCTCAAGGTTTGGAACCGGAGTATGTTTCCTTTTCCTCTGGAGCGATTGGTCTCGCACCCGAAGCTGCCAAGCCAGTCAACCCGCTCATGGAAGACCCTGAATTGCGGGAGGACTTTTTGCGGAAGTTCCCGGTCCGTGGCCGTCAATTATTGTTCGATGCCGACCCCGTGGAATACTGGAAGCGTTGGCCCTTGACCCCACCGGCAGATGTTCTGTCGCATGCCCTCACCTTCCCGCTCCCCGATCTACCTGGCCGGAGATAAGCGCCTATGTTGGCAAAGTATTTCGTGCAAGGCGGGCCGGTGATGTACGCCCTACTCGGGGTTTGGGTATTGGTTCTATCCTCAGTTCTCGATCGTGTGTTATTTGGACTGTTTAACCCCACCCATCGCTTGGCGAAGTCTTTGCGTGAAAGCGCTTCTTCTACCAAACTGGAAAAGCTTTCCGCACGCGTCGAACAAGATCGGAATCATGCCCTGCAAGGAGTGCATAGAATCGATGCCCTCGCCCAATTTGCAACCAGCCTTGGTTTGTTTGGTACCGTGCTTGGGCTTTCTATGTCCTTTTTCACTCGGAGTGAAGAACTCGGAATAGCTGCCGCAGAAGTATTGGCCTCTGGACTCGCTACGGCACTGTTTACCACCGTCGGAGGCCTGGTCATTTTCCTTTTCGGCCAAGCCTTCCTCTTGGCTTATCACGAATGGCTCGGGGCGAGAACCCGACGTCTTGAAGCCGTGGTCGACCAAGTGGAGCAAAAGCGCCTGCAAAGCCATGGGTAGATCCCTGCAAGCCCTTGCGCCAAGTTCTCCTTCCTTAAAAGGGATTACTCCGCTACTGGACGTTCTGTTCATTCTCCTGTTCGCTCTTCTCGCGCTCAGCGAATCGAAATCGACACCTTCCGAGGAACTTTTCCGAGTGCAGTTACCTCAAGTGGAAGCGGACTCCAACCCTTCCGTGGTGGATTTAGAAAAACTAGTGATCTCTTTGGATAAAGATTCCCGCATTCGAGTGCAGAATATGGAAGGTATTGTGAGCACGCTTGAAGAGTTCGATTCCCTTTTAGCCTCTGCGCTTGGCGATACTTTGCCAGAAAACATCGCCATCGAAATCCAAGGAGACCAATCTGCTAGGCATGGCGTGACTATTGGCCTCTTGCAGCACTTGCGCCTTCGCGGCTTTCAAAATGTCATGTTTTTAGTCTCCGGCGGAAACCCTAACGGTTTTCTAGAGGGCCAAGAATGAAATCCTTCTTCCGTCAATCCTTGCTGCTCAGCTTCTCAGCAATCTTGTCATGGTGGGTGTTTCTTTACCAGCCACAGGAACCCAATGCAGCGCTGGAACCTAAGCCCGAGCCTTTCCTTATGGCTTTGCTGCCTAACGTAGTGGAAGATGTTGGGGAAGATGTTGGGGAAATTACGGAACAGGCTTCACCGACAGAAACCTCGGCCAACCATCCGGTGGAAAAGACGACCTCCCCTGCCGAAGCATCGCTCACTCCTGAAGAGAGCCTTGCTGCTGCCACACCGCCTCCCCCTGAGGCCGGCGCGCCAGAAGGAGAAGAAGACGGTGAATCAGTGGAGGCAAAAGACCAGCCTGATTTTTCCGCCGAAACCGTCATGCAAGATTCGAGTCTGCTGGCTGCGGCTGAACAAGAACTATCCGGGGAAGTACGCAAAGGCTTTCACTCGGTTTTCCTTGCCAGTGCTGAAGAACAAATCAGCATCGGTCAATATTTTGGTGAGCGCATGGTCATGGTTCCGAAATCTGCCTTGGACCCGAACAACTCCCGCCCTTATTATTTTGAAGTTTCCTTTCGCCGAGAAAATCCGAAAGTAGTGCGAGTAGCGGGAAAACCACCTCTCGAGCAATTCCGCCAATACCGCGATCTGTTTGGATATCCATACAACGACCTACCGGACATTCTTCGTGAACTACGCCGTTCGGTTTTGGCACGCAATGAGGTTTTCCTTTTTGGAGTCCTCATTCCTTCTCCAGAGTGGGCCTTGGCCATCGACCGCCGCAGTCGAGCCTTGCAGGCTTCTGGAAGAGAGATTTCTTCGGTGCAACAATTTGTATTGCGCTACATCACCACGCCGCAGGGTGGGTATGACTTTGAAATCACATCGATTCAGTTTTCCGATGGCACCACTTACCAACCTTCCCCAAGGCACCCATAACCACCATCCTCTTTCATGATGAAGCAAAGTTTAATTCTACTCGTCGCTCTGTTCGCTTCTTGCGCCAGCGCCCCTAGCAACCCAGTGGCCTTGGGGGATCAAATCATTGCCGACCTAGACGCTGGCCTTCTAAGCCAAGCAGAAAACAAATTTGAGGCCGTAGCGAACGATGCCAAGTGGCGTGAAAGCCTTTATCCGCGTTTCTTCGCCGAGGCTCGAGAGCGCTACGAATCTGGAGACTTTGAAGGCGCTTCGGTTGTCTTGCGATTTTCGGTTGATCAATACAGTCAGGCCAGTGCCATGCGTGAGGCTCTGCTTTATTCTTTATTCCAACTTCGAGCGCATGAGGAACATCCCGATGCTGCTTTGGTGCAGGAGCTTGAACTAGTCGCGCAAGACCTTCTTGACTCCGGAGGTCCTAGTCTATGGACCGACTTGATTGCTGCACAAACCGCGATTGACCTCGGCCAAACCGGCCGGGCCCGTAACCATTACCAACGTTTTGTCGCCAACTGGAATGGCGAACCAGCAGAACTTGTGACCTATGTCCATGATTTAGGCCGTTACTTGAATAACCCGCCAAGCTTAGGCGAGGAGAACTAAAATGAAAACATTAACTCTTGGACTTACCGCTTTTCTAATGAGCTTGACTTTCGGAGCCTGCGCCTCGCCGCCAGTAGATCACCTAACCTCCACGATTGGTCTCGCCGATGAATTAGTGGCACAACTAGAGCAGCGCGCTGAATTACGAAACGTAAAAATCTTAGTAGAGGAGTTTCTGCCATGCGAGCGCTTTGAAGACGGCAGCTACCTTCCTGTGGTCGACGTAGACATGGCCACTCAGCATCAGTTAGAGGCCATACGATTGCGGCATGCCATCATGGGCGCTCTGGTTCCGCAGGTGCCGGTTATCGAACCCGCCATGGGACCTGTCGTGCGCATTCAAGAATCCGGTATCAGGAAAACCTTAGACCGTTTTGAGGCTGCAAAGGAGTTGGGGGCCACCGCAATCCTTACCGGCAATTTTGCGATGGAAGATACTGACCGAGGGGAAGGCATTTTGTTGTTCTTGCGCCTAGTTTCGGTCGAAGACCGAGTGATCCTTGCCGCAACCGAAGGTTTGCTCGACCACCCGAAAACTCTTGGTGAACATCAAGAGGAAGATTAAGGATTCCCAGAAAGATTGCGCGTGGCCCATCGACTAGATGAGACACGCGCGAAAGGACCGGTTTCTTTTGTGGTAACGAGGGCATCATTCGCTGAAAAGGAGATGAGCTCTAACATGTGTCATTCTGCTGTCACCCATGTCGCATCTGCCAAAGTTTGTTCGGCCATGCCGATTCCACGACAAAGGTCACGCGTGTTGCGCCACTTCGGTGGCAGACGACCTGGCCTTAGTGGTCCGACGCCGTCGTCGAATCACCAGGACGCAGACCAGCCCCCAGATAAAGAAAACAACGCCTGGAATGAGGAGGCGTCCGACGGTCATGGTGTCCTCGAACATTTCCTGGACTCCGCCGGCTGCAAGGATGGCTGCGGAATCGAACAGCGCATGCAAACAAATCGGTCCAAGCAGTGAACCGGAAACCAGCCTGACCGCGGCGAACATCATGGCTCCGCCCGTGGCGAAGACGGCCTGGCTGGCGACGATCTCCCATGGGATCGAGGTGAACAGGCCCAGCAGATGCGCGGCACCGAACAGCACCGAGGTCAGCAAACTGGTAGTCAACATGCCCCGCTTCTCCAGCGCACGCCACAGCAAGCCGCGGAACAAACCTTCCTCACCGATGGCGACAAAGATTGAGACTAGAATCCAGCCCAGGGCAGCCGCCATGCTTAGTCCGTACTGCGATTCCGGGCTCATGCCTACCAGTGCCGTCAGAAGCAGGATTGGCGCACCCGGGAGCAGGAACCACCAACTCCGTCCGCGCTTGAATCCGTAGCCGCGCAGGCCATTCCATTTCGCGAGCACGCATAGAAGAGCGACGGCAAATAGTCCCTTGTTTAAAAGGTAGACGGTTAGTTGGTCCGGATTCGGATTGACTAATTCAAACACTGTCGCGAACACCGGCCCCCACAACACGAGGGCAAGAAAAGCAAGACCGCTAAGTCTCCAGAGAATTCGTTGGTTCATGATGGCTCCTTCGAGAAATGTAAACGCACGCTCACATCATAGGGGCCGCCGGGTGATTTGTAAACACCCGCTCACATTTTGCTACACTGGCCTCTGTCAGAGACCTCAAATGGCTCAACCTTGGCTCACCAACCCCAACAACAACGCTCCCTGGACACCCAAAACAGGATCCTCGCTGCGCTGGAACGCCTGCTGGAGAAGTATTTCTTCGAGCATATCACCACCCGTCAGCTGGCTAAGGAGGCGGAAGTAGCTCCCGCCACGCTGTACCGGCGATTCAAGGATAAGAATGCCCTGCTGCCGGCACTCTATGAGCGATACGACCAACAGCTGAACCTATGGGGTAAGGCACTCTGGGATGAGGATCAGCAACGGCGACACACAACGGTTCAGGAGCGTGTCACTCATGTGGTGCAAGAGCACGTCAACTTCTATCGGGACAACCAACCCATCTTGCGCACGCTGTATCTCTATCTGCGTTTGCACTCCGATATTGACCTGGGTGGATCTGCCAGCGGGCGCAAAGCCGCCTACCGAATGATCCTGGCCCCTATCTTCGAAGCACTCGGCCAGCAAGGGCATGAACAACCCGGCGAAACGCAAATCAAGATGTTCTGCCTGATCATGATTACCAGCATTAATGAGCGCGCACTTTTTTCCACCACAACTCCGGCGCGACTACTCGAGTTGAACGATGAAGATTTTGTGCGCGAGCTAAGCCGGAACCTTGTCGGATATTTAGTTCTGAAGCGAAATAACTGACCGCCAGGCGCACCCACTGAGTCTGCGGAGACGGAACGGCTTCAGTCGGTGTCACTGCCGTAGCTCTCTTGTCGCGAGCGACGATTCCGGACGGGGCCCGGGTCTTCGAGCACGGGCTCCCACTTCACGCCTTCCCGTCGGCCGCGACCGATGTGGCGTTTTGAATCCTTCGATCCGAGGCGGTTGGCTTCGGCTGCAGCAACTAGGATTGCATGTGCATCGCTGGCCTTCGCACTCAGTGGAACGAATGCGACCTGACGTCCTTCAAGGCCATAGGTTCCCGGCGTGACCACCAAAAGGCCCGGCGCAATGCCGGTCTCCGAAATCTTGGCTAGGTCGGCGAGCTTGTCGGTAGCTACGAAAAGAAACTCACCCATCAAGTCCTTATGCCAAGCAAGTGGCAACAGAAGGGATTCGAGTTTGCGATGGTCCTTCACTTTGGGTGCGTAGAGGATGATCAGGCTTTGAGTGTCGCAAGCAGCAACATTTAGAGCCAATCGGACATCCTTTAGGTAGGGCATGCCGAGCTTGGCGGGATCCACGTCGTCCGGTCCGGGGTAGCTCTTGGCAATCTCCTCCATCTTGGCCGCCATTTGTGCCGCGTCATCGAAGGTGAACTCCATGGATCGGCCGGGCTTGACCAAATGTTCCTTAGCGGAAGGATCCAGGATTGCGAATAGAGAGTTCTTGGTTGGGGTTCGGAAGTCATAGATGGAGTTCATAAACTTCATCTCCTCCACATCTTCGAAAGTAACCAGGCGTACACAAACGAAACTCCTCGAGGCTTCGATGACTTCAGAGGCGGACAGGTAACTCCTGTCCATCAATTGCTTTCCAGGTCACCAAACTCCTGGAACTGCCTGACAGGAAGGTTGCCCAGAGACCAAGAGGATTGGGCGACCGGTCTCCTTAGCTGCGGCCTTGGCTGATGACATCGTCCCGAACCAGGCGATGCGCTGCTGAATCTTGGACCAGTCAACAGTGACCTCGGGGTGTGGTGGGCCAGACCGCCGATCAGGCTGCCTCGGAAGCTCCTGGGCCACGCAGTTGGCTACGCAGCTCAAGCCTAGGATGATCATCGAGATGGGGCTTCGCAGGTTCAAGGAAGATCTCATTCGGTTCTGGTTTCGGTGGACGTGTCACATCAGGCGCACGATGAATGGATTTGAACCCTCGTACATCCATTGGGTTTCGTCTTCCGCCAAGGAAAAGGGTTCAGCCTCAGAGCACAATCTCAATCGCCACTGCCACGGAACTGTGCGCTGGAAGTTGGCCGGTCGGAAATGAGACTGCCGCCAGCCAGAAGGTGCGGCCAATCGCAAAGTTGAATACCCCGGCAGGGAAGGTGATATCCGCAGTTGCGTTGCCCGAGGCATCGAGAGTTCCGTGCAGATCGGACGTAATCGTGAAGGGGTAAATCCCTGCAACACTGTCGAGCAGGTAGCCGTCGAGGGTGAGCGGGATGTCGACGCCGTAGTCGATGGGGCCGGTTCCCTGAATGGACATCAGGGTGATGTATTCATGGAAGGCGGCGCTGTCGGGGAAGTCGAGGGTCAGGTCGAGTACGCCACCGGTGGATGCCGAGATGGTCGGAGTGTTTGCCTGGAGGAAAGGATGGAAGCTGTAGACGTAGGCCGAGCCGGAATGCTCACGACCTCCGGCGTCGACATAGGGCACCCCCACAATCACATCGGCAAAACCATCACCATTCACATCTCCTGCACCCGAGACGGAGGAACCGAAGGCGTCCCAAAGAGCCTCGCCGTCCCATTGTTGGAGCAGCGAGCCGTCCGCGCCGGAATAGACGTAGGCCGAGCCGGCACTCAACAGACCTCCGGGGTCGGCTAGGCTTGCTCCTACAATCAGATCGGCAAAACCATCACCATTGACATCTCCTGCACCCGAGACGGAGGAACCGAAGCGATCCCCAGTAGTCCCGCCGTCCCATTGTCGGAGCAGCGAGCCGTCCGCGCCGGAATAGACATAGGCCGAGCCGGCTGCCCCCAGACCTCCGGGGCTGGCCAAGTCCGCCCCCACAATCACATCGACAGAACCATCACCGTTGACATCTCCTGCGCCCGAGACGGAGGAACCGAGGCGATCTCCAGGAGTCCCGCCGTCCCATTGATGGAGCAGCGAGCCATCCGCGCCGGAATAGACATAGGCCGAGCCGGCTTCCACCAGACCTCCGGGGGCGGCAGAGCCCGCGCCCACAATCACATCGGCAAAACCATCACCATTCACATCTCCTGCGTCCGAGACGGAGTCGCCAAAGCGGTCACCAGAAGCCCCGCCATCCCATTGATAGAGCAGCGAGCCATTGACGCCGGAATAGACATAGGCCGAGCCTGCCTGCGACAGACTTCCAGGGTCGGCTGCGAACGCGCCCACAATCACATCGGCGAAGCCATCACTATTGACATCTCCTGCACCCGAGACGGAGGAACCGAATAAGTCAATAGCAGCCCCGCCGTCCCATTGATGGAGCAGCGAGCCGTCCGCGCCGGAATAGACATAGGCCGAGCCGGCTCTATGCAGACCTCCGGGGGCGGCTGCTCTTGCCCCCACAATCACATCGGCAAAACCATCACCATTCACATCTCCTGCACCCGAGACGGTCCAGCCGAAGAAGTCCTCAGCAGCCCCGCCATCCAATTGATGGAGCAGCGAACCGTCCGCGCCCGAATAGACATAGGCCGAGCCGGCATCATGCAGACCTCCGGGGTCGTCTAGGTTTGCTCCTACAATCAGATCGGCAAAACCATCACCGTTCACATCTCCTGCACCTGAGACGGAGAGGGCGGAGTGGCTATGAGCAGAACCGTCGGCCAATTGATGGAGCTGCTCGAAACCGCCGCCGACGGTTTGCGCGGAAGCCGGAGTGGCAAGCAGAAAGAGAATTGTACCGAGGATAGTCATAGGTCAATGATTAACGAGTTTGAACAAGTTTCACCTTACTCCGGCGAACGAAATTAAGCATGGGAATCTCCACGTTCAAAGCCCGAATCGCGGACCGTAGCCCAGTAATCCGTGGATTAAGTGCTTGCGCCCCAATGGATGCTGAGGTGACCTGCCCCACCAGAAGCTCTTTCTGGGACAGGAGTTAGAGTTCGGCTGAGTTTTTACACCAAACGGCGTTGGTGCATAAATTTAGAATAGACCGAGTTCCCCTACTCCTGCGATTTCACGAACCAGTCTTAATGGAATCCGGTCGGCCAAGCCTTGCCTCCACCGCTTGGGCCAGTGGCTGCCGCCATGAGGTGGTAAAGAGGGTGTGTCCGACCCTGCACCTATCGAATCCCAGTCAGAAGAAGCAGGAGTGCCTGATTCATGCACCAACGCCCCAGATCGCTCAAATACCCTAAGGAATCACAACCTGTAAAGGGTTGGTCAACTGCGTACTCCCGTCCTCTAGGAAAACAACGGATTGCATAAACAGAGTAGGCACCATTGGCAGGGTGGAGGTGAAGTTGAACTCACCATTCACGTCGGCAGGGAAAAGTGGAGTCACCCGAAACGGACTGCTCACTTCCAAAACGCCAAACGGGGTGGGTGTGGGGCCTGGCCCCAAGGAGGAGACCACGAAGGCAACTCGACTCCCCTGCCCTAGCCTCGTCGCATTCAAAGTAATGAACTGCCCCGGAATCACCTGGGTAACTTCCAAAATAGGATCGCGTCCAAGAAAGAGCTCCATTGCATAGGCCACCACGTTGGGAGCGTAAATGTCCGACATGTTGGGGTCGTTCAGCCCCGCCAGGAAATAGTCCAAGGGAATCGTGGAGTAAACCACCGAACCGGAACCATGGAAATAAGACGTTAGAACGATTTGAGTTGGGGCAAGTGCTCGTTCAATGATGTTGACGGCTCCACCGGGAAGTGAGGCTGAATCAAGATAACCATGGCAGGACGACCCACCGCCATCAAGATCCGTGTCATTTAGGATGCCTCCGGGGCCATTGGATACCAATGTTGAGGTGTCTTGGAAGTCAATATCATCGGAGGTATTCCTTACGGCAGTAATCCCTATTCCGCCAGGAAGAATACTGCTTGCATTGGTCACGTAGCGATCGTGAACGAGGAGCACCAATCCGACAGTGACTGCCGCATCGATATTTGGAAGGTTCGCCAAATATTCTGAGCCGAAGGATGTATTACTTGGATTCTGCACATAAAGGACGTCAATGCCTGCTAATTCCGCCGGGCTCAAATCGAAAATCAAAACCGGGGTGCCACCAGCGGCAACGATAGAGGGCACTTGGGTGGCATTTCCCTGACCCGTCGCCATGTCGTAGTAGCCGACGTCTTGTGCGGCAAGCGGCAAGGAGCCTGTCGCTACTAGAACAACGCTAAGAATTAATTGAAGTGCACTCATAATTTTGGAGGTTGAAAATATCAAGTATTGCCAACCCTAAACATGATACACCATTTGAATATTGACCTTGCCAAATCCCCTGATGCGTTGCCGCCAGCAAGGTGAACCCTTCCTCTATTCCGTTGGGACAAAAGAAAGCAGACCCTCGCGCAAGCGCGAAAGGACCGGTTTCTTTTGTGGTAGCGGGGCCGGACTTCGACGCGAAGCGAGCGGAGAGAGGCGCAGCCGAACGAAGCAACCGTAGCCAAAGAAGGCTGGGCCGCTGGCAAACGCAAAAAAGCCGGTCGCGCTTGCGCGAAACCGACTTTTCTGTGTTTGGTAGCGGGGGCAGGATTCGACGCAAAGCGCGCGGAGCGAAGCGCAGCAACCTGCCGCCAAAGAAGACTGGCTCGCTGCCGAAAAAAGAAAACAGACCCTCGCGCTTGCGCGAAAGGGTCTGTTAGCTTTTTTTGGTAGCGGGGGCAGGATTCGAACCTGCGACCTCCGGGTTATGAGCCCGACGAGCTGCCAGCTGCTCCACCCCGCGATTCAGGCCGGAGATTCTACCCCCTCCAGAGGCTCCGTCAACAAACTAACCCGGCTTTTAGCCAAGCAATTTGAAAGTTTGCCAGCGTCTAAAGCGGATTCGAAACTGCCTGCGGAAATTCCTCTCCACCAGGGTTTTGCGGAGGTGAGGCACCGGGCTCTTCGGCCCCTCCAGCTGCAGGATTTTCGCTCCCTTCGGTTGGCTGACCCTCTTCGGATTTAGGGCCTTCGGAGGCATCAGCAGCCGCACCCTCTTCAGAAGTCCCCGCCTCTTCCGGCTGTGGATCTGGCGGTGGCAAGACCGCCTCCGGCTCCTCACCAGGGAACTTCTCTTGCAGCTGGTCAAAGAGGAACTTGCAATCGGCATCGGGCTCACCGAGTGCCAACATGGCTTCGAGCAAAGTGCGTCCTTGCACCCGCAACTCAGGCGTATCCACATTGTCGGCGGCAAGCAAAGCGGCGCATCCGAGCTCCCACTTCTTCTGCAAATCCACGGCAGGGTTGGGTAGTAGCTGAATTAAAAGCGGAACGATGGCAGCTACTTGCCCACGCTGCAGTTCGATTTCGATTAAGTAAATCGGCCACTCGAGCGAGTCGGGCTCCAAAGCCATCAAGTCGCGTAAACGAGTCACAGCATCGGCGGCATAACTGGCATTGCCATTGCCGGATCCTTTCAACATAAGCCACTCCCAAACCACAGTGGCATGCTTGCGGTCTAAGACCAAACGATCCTCCGGCGACAGCCCCTCCAACGGGAAGGTACGCACGACCAAAAATGCGAACTCGCGATCAAAGCGTTTGACCAAGGCGGCGCGCACCATTTCAAGCTGCGCAAAGTCTCCACCAATCTGCACCACCAAAGCTTTTCCGTACGCTTCACGCAAAGTTTGACTCGGAGTAAAGTTCACCAACACTTCGAGGACATCGGCAACTTTGGCTTCCCCTAAGGCTGCAAGTAAATCCTTTTGCAAGACCACTTCCGTTTCGGAGGCCAATCGTTGCACCATAAGCAACGGTGCTTGCGAAACTTTCAACTTACGCATACTGGCGATGGCTTGCCGCCTGACTTGCGGTTGCGGATCGGCGAGCAGCGCAGGCAGGATTTCCTGGAGGATGGTGATTTCTGGATGACGCTCGGCCACTCCAGTCATAGCCACCAAAACTTCACTGCGCTCGACCTCCGAGGCTTCCGAGTCGACAGCGAGTGGGCGCAAGACTTCCAAGTAGTTGGGTCCGCCAAGGCGTCGGATGGCGGAAAGGATGGAAGCTCTTACCGGACGCGCGGTCTCCACCGCCAAGGCGACCTGGAATTGTGCATCGAGGCGTACGGAATCTTGATTGGTGACTCGGTCAGCCAAACTTCCAAGGCCAGACCACAAGGCTTGGCGTACGGCGATTTGCCCCGAAGGTCCTTCAATCTCCTTGGGATAGGCCCCATCTAAGCCGCGTAATAATCCTTCCCAGGCGATTTCCACTGGCTCCACCAACTGCAGATAACGAGCCGCCGCTAAACGCTCTTCGTCCACGCCAAACTCCAGAGCGCGCAGCAGAGGATTCAACGCCTCGCGGTTTTTCAGCACCTGTGGCACTAAGGCCAAAAGCGAGGTACGCAACGCGGCATCGCTTTCTTGGTCGAGTGCATTGCGCAGAGCATCGGCCACTTGTAGGTTGGTGGCGGCATCTAAAGATTGAAAATCTAGGCGGCGCAGAGCTTCGTAAGCCATCACGCGAATCGGTTGCCGCGGATGACGCACTCCATACAAAACTTCGGTGACTGCTGCAGCACCTTGAAGACGTCGACGCCAATCGGCTAACTCGCGTTGCTTCTCCTTTTCATGGGCAGTCTCTAACCAAATTTCGCGGCCCAAGTCTTTGGAAGATTCCCACCACAGCAAAAAATCCTTTTGAGTCCCGAACTCTTCCCCGGTGATGTCTTCTAAAGCGAGTCGCGCATTGCTGGAAAAGTTTGGGTTCTCCAATAAAGTTGCGAGCTGCTCAATCAAAGGAGCATTGGTGGTCGCCAAGTTACCTGCAGCATGGATTGCGCCGAGAAGCAGGGCATCGTTCTGGCCACTGGGTAGCGCCAAAGTTTCTAGGACGCGGGCTTCGAGAGCTGGCCAATCTTTTGCGATTTGCCGATACTGCGCGCGCAAACTGACACTGAACAAGCCATGTCCGTCGGCGGCAATCAAAAAGGACCACTGCTCGGATGGCGGCAACGTGGCCAAACTTTCTAGTACCACAGCACTTGCGATATTGCGCAGACTCGCTTCGGTCGCCGGGTCTTGCAGGGAGGACCAAGCCTCGGTGACCGCTGGGTTCGCATTTAACGCCTCGGGCAACTCTGGTCCTCCCCCCTGGAAGGCGAGAAGTGGTACACAAAGCAGCAGGGCGAACACGGTTTTAGTCTAACGAAGAATGGTTCCTTATTTATCGGAATCCTTGCACGAATCCTTTCAATTCAAAATGCAAAAGTACTTTCATTACGGCGGATGCGACGGTTTCGTTGGTAGAAACCACTAAGGACGATGCCTTCTCATAAGCCGGATCGCGCCGGGTTAAAAGCGTTTTGATTTCCTCGGCTAAGTCGAGAGCAGTCAAGGCCGGGCGCGGCTCCGCTGTTTGGCGACGCAAAAGTTCGTCGGCACTGCATTGCAACCATACAACGCGAGAATGAGCTTCCAGTTGAGCAACGGAGGATGTGCGTTCCACCACTCCCCCGCCAGTTGCAATCACCGTGAAGGGTTCGCTCAAAAGCTGACTGAGGATTTCGGCTTCGAAATCACGGAATCCTTCGGGGTCGACGGCAATCCAATCGGCAATGCTGCGTGCGGATTGTTGTTCGAGGACTAAGTCAGCATCTTGGAAATTCCACTGCAGCGCCTCGGCAAGGGCGCGGCCGAGGGTCGATTTTCCGCTGGCACGTGCACCGAGGAGCACTATGGCTGCACGGTCGTGGAGATGTTGCTGCAGAACTTGTTGCAGCACGATCGAGTTGGCTGGCAAGGCGTCTGGGAAGACCTCGGCATATTGCGCGATCATTTGATGCAGCAACATTTGGGTTCCCTGGATGGCACGCGCGCCAGCGGTTTCGGCTTGGCGCAACCACTCGGTTTGCAGTGGGTGATACACCATGTCGAGGCTGGGCGTGCCGGGACTTGGTGGACGTCCGGCAGTGAGTTTTCCTGGATGCGCGACACTGCCAACTGGAGTGGCCTGGATGACGGCATCAAACTCGGAAGGCTGGATGCTGCCTAGATCCTTGCGCTGGGTGGCGGTCACTTGCCATCCGCGTCGTCGGGCTTCGACTTGCACGGCACTCGATGCTCCGCCGGAGCCAAGAATGAGTAAGTGTTTGGAATCCTCTGGGGTTGCGTCTTCCACACCCAAGGCATCCATCGCGCCGACGCCGTCGCTATTGCCGCAAAACCACGCGCCGTTTTTCTGCACCAATAGGTTCGCTGCTTCACATGCCGATGCCGCTTCGCCGAGTGCGCCATCGAGTGGTGTGGCGAGTTGAAAGGCTGCTTGCTTATGCGGTGCGGTGACTGAAAAACTGGTGACTCCGTGACGCACGGCGCCGTTTAGAAAGGTAGGCAAATCCTTCACTGGATACGGCGTGTACAAGCCTGAAGGATGGCCGCTTCCCTCCGCCATGGCCGATTGCCACAGCAAAGGACTCAAGCTGTGCAATACCGGATGCCCAAGCACTCCTAATGCGGGAGTTTTTGAATCGAGGGCACTAGGCAACATGCGCAATAGCTCCACCACATTCCACTGTCCGGGTGCAGTGGCTTCACCGGGCCAACTGGAATAAATCCACGGCGCTCCACAGCGGAGTGCCAAAAGGCGCGATGCTCCTCCACCCATGCCTTGTGCAAAGGCCAGCAAGGAAGGTTTTTCAGGCACGTGGGAGTACAAATCCAAAACTGGCCAAGCCTGTTCCGCAAAGTCTGCCCATGCAACGATCTTCATCAAGTCATTGCCAGAAACCCGTGCCTGTAAATCTTGCAACACGGCATGAAGGTCGGTGCCGTCCGCAGACTCTTGATGCCAGCTATGAATCCGAACAACACCTTCCGGCACTTTCGGCGCCACGCCATCTTCCACCGGAAAATCGACGCCATCAAAACCGGCAGCGGCCGCGCGCATTAATCGGTTGGTGCGCGATTCGTTTTCAGGCACCCTGCGACATGCGGCATACCATTCCAACTGCGGATAGTCCGCGCGCAAACGGGTGAGGTCGACATCGTCCGCCAAAGAGTCCAAGCGCAACTCCACTTTGCCGACGCGACCATGCAGCCAATCCAAGCGCGCGCGCAAACGCGATTCTTCTCCTGCAAGCAAGGAAACCAGAATCCGCGACGACGCCTTCACTGACCAGAAACCGCGATTAACGGGCGTCTTTGGCAATCGCACGCATGCGGTCCGCCGTTTCATGAGGCAAACGCTGACTTTGTTCCGCCAGGTCCACCACTAAATCCAGCAAGCCGGCATAACGATGTTTTTCTCGTTCACTCAAACTCTGCAGATGTCCTTCCACAGTAGAAATGTCCCCGCGAACCACCGCGCCAGTCAGTGCGTTGGAAGCTCCATCTTGGTGCGCCGAATGCATAGCCTGGCTCGCCATACGCTCCACCACATCCCAAGTTTGTTCGCGGAACACCGGCTCCAACAACTCGGCTGACCAGGCGCATAGTGCAGTGATGTGATTCGACGCCAAGGCCAAACCTAGGTGGTAGCGCCGTCGATCGATGCCCGCCTTCAAGCGCACTGGCTGTGCTCCCCAGACCTCCGCGACTTCCAAAACGCCTTCGCGCGCATTCGGGTCGGCGGTTTCAGTCACCAAAGCTAAGCGCAAAGTTTCGATATCGCGCTCTGGATCGACAAACTGCATGACCGGGTGCATGGCCGCTACAAATCCGCCTTCCAAACTAATCGGCTTCAGCACTTCGATGTCATGCAAGCCGCTGGTGTGGATGAACAGCTTCGAGTTGCAGTGAAAGTGAGCGGCAAATTTTTGCGCGACTGGAAGAATCGATGCATCTGGAACGCAGAATAGGATAACGTCGGCCTGCTTGGGCGCGCCAGCTGGATCGACCAGCGTATGAATGCCGTTATCCGCTGCCCAATCCATCCATGCGCCGGTATCGGTACCCAACAAATAGACCTCTTCGCCGGCCTTCTTATGTGCCAATGCGAGGCTTCGCCCCACGCGTCCTGGACCAATCAGTAAAGTGGTTTTCATGTTTATTCCTCGGGTTTGATGTTGGCAATCACTGGGCCCCGTAATAGTGGGACCACACAGACATGTTGACATAAGTGCTCAACCTCTGCAGCGATATCCGACGCCGATTGTGGATCTTCCGCTACGCAAAAAAAAGTGCCTCCGCTCCCACTGAGGTGGAAGCGGGCAAACTTAGATATTTCGGAATGGAATAGCGCGAGTTTGGGAGCCGCGATGCACGCTGCCGATAACAAGTCATTGACGCCCGGTTGCTCGGGAAAGCTTAGGTCGACCTGACTTTTTATTTTTGCACTGGAATCAAACTCGGGGGCATCTAGATTGCGAAACACCGCAGCGGTGGGCACTGGAATGAATGGAATCGCTAAGACGATGTTCCGGTCCGGCGCTTCTGCCGAAGCAAGAACTTGCTCACCCTGGCCACCCTGCAGGCAAGCGGATTGTTGTTGCAGGAAAAACGGGACATCGCTGCCGAGAGTGAGGGCGAGGACTTCCAAGGAAAGCTTGGGCTGCGTGGTCGACATCTTTTGCAGCAACAAGAGTGCTGCGGCCGCGTTGCCACTGCCCCCACCTAATCCACCTGCGGCCGGGATTTGTTTGTCTAAATGCCAGGCGCAGAAAGGTGCTTCGCCACCGGAAGCGCGCCACAGGGCATCGGCTTTTAGGATGAGGTTGCGGCGGTCGGATGGAATGCCCACCGACATCGGGCCATCGAGGGTGAGGGTGGAGGTCTGTTGTTGAGGTTCGACCGAAAGAGTGTCCAACAAACCCACCGCCACAAACCAAGAACGCAGCTCATGAAATCCATCGGCGCGACGTCCGAGGATTTCGAGCGTCCAGTTGAGTTTTGCGGGGCTTTGGATTTGCATCTAGGAGGTCGGCGCCGGGCCAAGTTCCAGATTATCCAAAAGATGGACGCCATCCAAGCGCGCGCCGATGACTGCGCGCCAAACACAAAAGAAACCTGGCTTCACCGATTCGAAATCATGGTCTGAAATGATCTCGGCGTAGGCGAGCTCGGCAGGCGATGTGGCGAAGTGATCGCGCATAATCTGCTGCAAGGCTTGCGCATCTTGACATCCGGAATGAAATGCCGCTTGAGCGGCGGTCAAAGCCTGGTGCAAAACCAAAGCTTGCTTCCGTGCAACTGGGTTCAAGTGCACATTGCGGCTAGAGAAAGCAAGCCCGTCCTCCTCACGCCAAGTCGCTGCACCCTTCACTAGAACATGCATGTCCAAATCCTTGACCATGCGGCGAACTAAATACAGTTGTTGCGCATCTTTTTGACCGAACACCGCGATCCGCGGCTGACACTGCTGAAAAAGTTTATGCACTACGGTCAGCATGCCATCGAAATGACCCGGGCGCGCTGCACCCTCGAAGCGGGTAGACGCTGAACCAGCGGAAACCGTGGTTAGGAATCCTTCGGGATACATGTCTACCACTTGCGGGCGATAAACCGCGGTAGCCCCCACTTCTTCCAGCATGGCCAAATCAGCTTCCATGGTTTCTGGGTAAGCCTCTAAATCGTCTTTGCGTTCGAACTGCAAAGGGTTCACGAAAATCGAAACTAAAAGGTTGGGTCCTTGCTTGGCGGCAAACTCCAACAAGCTCCGGTGTCCCCGGTGCAGAGCGCCCATGGTGGGGACAAAAGCTACGATGCCCGATGCGCCAAGTCCACTGCGCCAAGCGCGCAACTCCACAATGCTATCTAAAATTTTCATGACTCAACGCAACTCACGCAAACATTCCACGGCAGTGCGGCCATCGCCTAATAGGAGGCGTGGCGCCAACTGCACTAAAGGCTCTAAAACAAAACGTCGCTGGGTGATCCGCGGGTGCGGAAGTTCCAAAATACTCGAAGATAGACAAACCGAGCCATACAAAAGAAGGTCTAAATCTAGAGTACGTGGCCCGTGCAGGACTTCCCGACGTCGTCCCTGTGAGGCCTCTAAGTCCAACAACCACTGCAAAAGAACGCTGGGCGATAAGTTGGTTTCAAAACGCACTGCCGCGTTGACGTAATCGGGTTGCTCGGGCCCACCGATAGGATCGGTGCGGCGAAAGTCGGAGCAGGTCAAACGCGATATGGACGGATGTTGCCCCATCGCAACGATTGCCGTGCGCAAATGTCCGGCACGATCTCCAAGATTAGAGCCAAGCCCAACGAAGACCACACTCATCTCTTTTTCTTTTGCAGGAGCTTTGGAATCGAACGCGCGATGGCAGGCAAATCGCGCAGCAACGGAATGAACACGTAGATGAATGACATGGCGAGCAGTGCAAATTCTGGTTCCAAGAACAACAGACCAAACACCACTACGAATTTTGCAAGCGTACTGACCGGGCGGGTCGAACGCGTCATCCAGGCAAAGAAGTGCGGATACGGMACGCGTGCCACCATAAGCAAWGCCAACARCAACAGCATGACTGGAATGGARTARACRATGGCGGCRTGCACCCAATCGATGGTGCCCTGACTGACGTCCATGAGTTKGATGTCSKCGATGCCAAAGTAAAACAGCACCATGGCAATYGGCGGACCGGCAGCGCCWGGACTCGGYAGSCCGACAAAGGAGGCRTGGTCTTKACTCAAATCCTCGTSCTCGGAATCCACATTRAAGCGYGCCAAACGCAAYACCGCACAGCAGGAATAAACCACTGGAGCGACCACCAAGAGACGCGGGTKTACGTTGATGCCGAGGTCGGGRCCGAGCATGCGTACCAGGGTGACGGCCACSACTCCTGGCGCCACACCGAAAGTCACCGCATCGGCCAAGCTGTCGAGCTGCGCACCGAGCGGACTCGCGGTGCCGGTCATGCGCGCTAACTTGCCATCGATCGCGTCTAGGAAAGTGGCCAGAACCAGCCATAATGCGCCTTCGTACAGGCGGTGAGGGTTGTTTTCGACYAATGCAGCCACMGCCAATAGGATGGCGCCCACCCCGCATGCGAGGTTGCCTAAGGTGACAATGTTCTGCGGCGATAAAACCGGCGGCGGTCGGTGCTCCTGATCCACCAGAAGATTCTATCCTTGACCGCCTTGATTCGTACGACTCCAGTCATGACTCTTAAACACCTCCTTGCTCCCATCCTGATTGCGGCCAGCCTGCCGCTCAGTCCTCTCTCCGCGCAGACAGCTGCCGACGCCAGCCTCATGCCAAATACTGGCCTTCCGGTCACCGATTCGGTGGTCGATGCGATTTACGCGATCCCCGATGACGAGATGCAGGTRACWGACCTTCTCGATCAGCTCAGTAAYGGYATTGGCCCGCGCCTRACCTCYTCCGAAAGCCTGACCGAGGCTTGTGAATGGGCCGCCGATCAGTTCCGCAGCTTCGGCATTGARAATGTYCGRCTCGAAGAATGGGGYACCTTCCCRGTYGGWTTTGATCGTCACTCGATGAGTGGYCGCATGATTGCGCCGGAAAAACGCGAGTTAGTGTTCACCACCCGTGCYTGGACTCCCGGCACCGATGGCCCGGTGCGCGGYCAAGCTTGGCTRGCACCGAAAACCGACGAAGAGCTCGAAGCATTGCGCGGCAACCTGTCCGGTGCRTGGATTCTTGCCAGTTCCGGAAGTGTTGCGCCACGTTTTGGCGAACCCCGYAATGGCGATACCGAAGAGCTAACCTATCGATTYGGACTACTTTGCGAAAGTGAAGGCATTGCCGGGGTGGTTCGTCCTGGACGTGGTGAGTTGGTTCACACCAGCGGCAACTACCGCATTGAATGGGATAACCTGCCAACCCACGTCAGCATTTCTTTGCTGCGCGAACAGTTCCGCACGATCTTTGATTACCTAAAGAATGGCGAGCCGGTCGAGTTGGAATTYAATCTCAACCAAACTTTCCGTGAAGGCCCGATTCCGCTTTACAACATCATCGCGGAGATTCCTGGCACCGACCTCGCCGATCAA
This sequence comes from Planctomycetota bacterium, assembly GCA_002746235.1. Classification (GTDB taxonomy): domain Bacteria; phylum Planctomycetota; class UBA1135; order UBA1135; family UBA1135. The sequence goes on along the minus strand of NVWJ01000013.1, from coordinate 42,034 downwards.
ATGGTGATTTTTGGCGGGCACATTGATTCTTGGGATGGCGCCCGTGGTGCACAGGACAATGGCACCGGCACCAGTACWACGCTGGAAGCGGCGCGCATYCTGACTTCGATTYTGAAAGARCAGGGCCTRCARCCACGWCGCACCATTCGCTTCATGCTKTGGTCCGGTGAGGAGCAAGGGCTTTTGGGCTCGCGCGCTTAYATCGACCAGCATCCGGAGGAAATGGAGCWCATTTCGTCGGTCATCGTGCACGACGGCGGCACCAATGCCTGYTCYGGCATCAGCACCACTCCGGCCATGATGCCTTTCTTTGAGGAAGTCTTCGCGCCCATCATCGGACACACCGAGAACGCYGAAGATGARCACCTGCGCTTCCATTTGGTCGAGAAGCGGGCACTTCCACGCGGCGTCGGCAGTGATCACGATGCCTACCTCAGCGGTGGCGTTCCCGGATTCTTCTGGGATCAGTCGGGTGAAACCAACTACACCTASATYCACCACACCCAACACGACACCACCAGTGAAGTCCGCGAGGATTACCAACGCTTCACCGCRCGYGTAGTGGCATCGGCAGCATGGCGTCTCGCAAACATGGAGACYATGGTTCCGCGCGATGGCATGGRSGTGCAGAAAAAGCGTCAGCGCCTGGGSATTTACTTGGGTGAGAATTCCAAGTTAGATAGCATTGTCGATGGCAGCCTAGCCGCACGTGCAGGTTTRAAAGCTGGCGACACTTTAATCAGCATYGGCGAKGTMAARATYGAAGGTCTMCGYGACATYCGTAAAGCCATGAACAACGATGCGGAACGYCGCAAGGTGACTTGGCAGCGCGGTGAAGAAACCTTCTCAGCTTGGTTCGATTGGAAGGAAGATTCSGTCGAGAAGATTARSTCYTAAKYAARCTCAWGSRSSWKSKSMWKSAKKCMSRRYYKCMKCRMYWWWGCSSSMGKNGCCASCRTRMYMAGTSGYWKCGWCRKMRYCGGCGTAGCCACCGTAATAAGTGGTTGCGTCGGCATCGTCAATTTCTAGCACGTGGGTTGCGAGTGCGGCAAGAAAGTGACGGTCGTGGCTGACGAAGATGATGGTGCCTTTGTAGGCTTCCAAGGCATCTAGCAGTGCCTGCTTGGACTCGACATCCAAGTGGTTGGTCGGCTCGTCCAAGACCAAAAAATTTGGTGGGTTGTAGAGCATGCGCGCCAACACCAAACGGGCCTTTTCCCCACCTGAAAGCACTACAGTCGGCTTTTCGAGGTCATCGGCATCGAAGCCGAAACAGGCTAGACAGGAGCGTAGGCTGCCCACCGGTTCYCCYGGGAAGGCCGCCGTCATAATCCCACTCACGGTTTCTTTCGGGTGCAAAAGCTCGGTGGTGTGCTGCGCGAARTAACCGATGGTCAAAGAGGCRCCGCGTTTACACACGCCTTCATCGGCCTCCATTTCGCCAAGCATAATCTTCAACAGGGTCGACTTTCCTGCACCGTTAATGCCWAGMACCGCCCAACGYTCYTGRCGACGCATGTGCATATCTAAATCCATATACACGATATTCTCGCCAAAGCTTTTTGAGAGTCCTTCCGCAACAAAAATATCGTTGCCTGACCGCGGCGGTTCCGGGATGCGGAACACCAACTTTTTACGTCGRCTACGCGGCGGGCTGAGGCGTTCCAACTTGTCCAACTTCTTCARMCGACTCTGCGCTTGAGCAGCAGARCTTGCCCGTGCGCGGGTTTTGTTGATCAACTTCATCTCRCGTTCCACGTGCGATTGCTGACGTTCAAAAGCGGCCATACGTTGCTCATCTTCCAACTCRCGYTGCGCTAAGTACAARGTGTAATCRCCAGGRAAAAKACGCARCTTGCCCTGATCGATTTCCACAATCCGCGTGACCACCTTRTTCATRAATTCATGGTCGTGACAAGTCATAACCACGGTGCCGCGATAATCRCGAATGAATCCCTCCAACCACATGATGGATTCCAAATCCAAGTGGTTGGTCGGCTCGTCCAACAGCAAGATATCCGGCTGCTGCAACAAGATGCCGGCCAAGGCCACGCGCATTTTCCAACCACCGGAAAGAACACCAATGTCGCCGTCCATGCGCTCATCGGTAAAACCTAGACCGGATAAAACCTCACGCGCGCGTGCCTCAATGTCATAGCCACCCAAGATTTGGAACTCGGCTTGCAGCTCCGAATACTTGGCCATGATGTTTTCCATCTGATCCAACTTGTCGGGATCGGATAAATCATGTTCCAAATCCGACAACTCACCACGCAGCTCGGAAACGCGTCCAGCACAGCGCACCGACTGTTCGACCACATCGCAGTCGAACATTTCGCCGACTTTCTGATCGAAGTAGCCAATGCGAATGCCGCTGGGATAGTTGATGTCGCCAACGTCGGTGGTCTCTTGGCCCGTCAGTAGCCGGAAAAGGGTGGTTTTGCCGCATCCRTTGGGCCCAATCAGGCCCACTTTCCACCCAGACTCCACCTTCACATCCGCTTCCGCGAAAATGATTTGAGCTCCGTATGCGTAATCAAGGCCTGTGATGCTGAACATGGACCACGCATTGTAAGATGTAGGTGTCCTCTCGCCCATCCCACCATGTCAGAAATCATCTCCGTTCACGGCCGCGAAATCCTCGATTCGCGCGGCAATCCCACCCTCGAAGTCGAAGTTGACCTGTCCACTGGAGCTAGTGGTCGGGCAGCGGTTCCATCGGGCGCATCCACGGGCCAGTTTGAGGCCATGGAATTGCGCGATGGCGGCACTCGTTATGGCGGAAAAGGATGCCTAAAGGCCGTCGCCAACGTCAACGAAATCCTCGCGACCCCGCTAGAAGGCATGGATGCCGATGAGCAGGAAGAGGTTGACCGCGCCTTGATCGAGCTCGACGCTTCGGAGAATAAATCTGGCCTTGGCGCCAACGCACTGCTTGGAGTCTCCCTCGCCGTCGCCCACGCCGCCGCCGACGATGCTGGTCTGCCGCTTTTCCGCTACCTCGGCGGTGCCGGCGCCAACCGTTTGCCAGTACCTATGATGAATGTGTTGAATGGTGGCGAGCACGCCGACAATAACGTCGATTTTCAGGAGTTCATGGTGCAGCCGTGGGGTGCGGAAACCTTCAGTGAAGGCCTTCAGTGGTGCACCGAGACCTATCACGCGCTCAAATCCCTGCTCCGCGAGAAGGGCCTTTCCACCGGCATCGGTGATGAAGGTGGCTTTGCGCCGGACCTGCGTTCGAACGAGGAGGCCGTCGAGCTATTGCTGCAAGCCGTTGACCTTGCAGGACTTAAGGCTGGTGACAAGCACATGGCCATCGCCCTCGACGTGGCTGCCACTGAGATCCACCAGGATGGCATCTACACCTTCGAAGGCAAGCAACTATCTGCAGACGAAATGGTCGCTTTCTACCGTTCTTGGTGTGATCAGTACCCGATTGTCTCGATTGAGGACGGCCTCGACGAGGAAGATTGGGAAGGTTGGAAAACTCTCACCGACGAACTGGGCGATGACATCCAACTGGTCGGCGATGATTTGTTCGTCACCAACCCGAAACGCCTGCTGCGCGGGATTGATGGTGGGCAGAGCAACTCCATTTTGATCAAGCTCAACCAGATTGGCACCTTGACCGAGACTTTGCAGGCCATCGATATTGCAAAGGAAGCGGCTTTCACCACGGTGATTTCGCACCGTTCTGGCGAAACCGAGGACACCACCATTGCTGACCTGGCTGTGGCGGTGGGTTCGGGGCAGATTAAGACCGGCGCGCCTTGTCGCAGTGACCGGGTGGCGAAGTACAACCAGCTGCTGCGGATTGAGGAATGGCTCGGTCAGAGTGCTCGCTACGGCAGTGCTTTACCGCTTTAAGCACCCCTTAGGGCTATAAAACGAAACGCTCCTTCCGCTTTGACGGACGGGGCGTTTTCTATGGAATAATCCTTCGCCGTTCCCATCTATTTATAGTCCGCAAAATTTGCGCAAGATGTCCTGAAAACGTAGATTAGCACCACCTAGAAACAGGGTTGCGTTCTACCTTCCCTGCTCTCGTTTTCACCGCAACCTGTGGCTATGAGCCGCGAAAAAGCCTCTCAAAAACACCGAGTCATCGAATTCGTTTTGTGGGGTGCCGTCATCCTGGCAGGTGGCTATGTTTTGCTGCCTGCGGCGGTGGAGCTGGTGCAAACTCGTCAGCAAGAGGGCAAAGAACAGGCCGATGCCGCCGAGCGCGAGCGGATTTTGAGAATAGAACAGCAAAGATTGGATCTTTTCAGCAAAGATCCCGATGCCGCTGCAAAAAAAGCCGAACTACTTAGGCTACAGAGCCGTAAAGACAACCTAGAAGAGGAAACGCATGACTGAACCAACTACCGATGTGGCATCTGCCCAAGCCTTCGCCGAGGCCTTCCAAAAACTCCGAGAACAGATTGGCCGCGTGATCGTGGGCCAAGATCAAGTCATCGAGGAGCTCTCTATTGCTCTGGCGGCTCGCGGACATGCGATCCTTGTCGGCGTACCCGGATTGGCGAAAACCCTTTTGATTAGCACTTTTTCGCGCGCCTTGGACTTGGACTTCCGCCGCATTCAATTCACCCCCGACCTCATGCCCGCCGACATCACCGGCGCCGAGGTGTTGCACGCCGACCCAGAAACTGGCGAGCGCAGTTTTCGTTTTATGAATGGACCGGTGTTCTCCAACATTGTTCTGGCCGACGAAATCAACCGCACACCACCGAAAACCCAGGCCGCACTTTTGGAAGCCATGCAAGAGCGGCAAGTTTCTTCCGCCGGCATCACGCGCGCTTTACCAGACCCGTTTTTCGTGCTCGCTACACAAAACCCGATCGAACAGGAAGGCACTTATCCCCTACCTGAAGCAGCACTCGACCGCTTTTTGTTTTTGATTAAGGTCGACTACCCATCCGCAGAGGAAGAGGCCGAGATTTTGCGTCGCACCACCGGTTCGCTGACCAGCGAAGTCGAAGTCGTGTTAAACGCAGAACAGTTGGTGCAAATGCAAGGCTTGGTGCGCGAAGTTCCGGTGTCGGACAGCGTGATTGATTACGCGGTGCGCATTGCACGTTCTTCACGCCCCTCCGACGAAGCTCCGGCATTCATCCGCCAATGGGTGACTTGGGGTGCCGGTCCGCGTGCATCGCAAAACATGATTCTTGCGGCGAAAGCAAGGGCACTTATCCAAGGTCGTTTCCATGCTGCTGCCGAAGACGTCGATGCCGTCGCACCTTCGGTTTTGCGCCACCGCATTCTTACCAACTTTGCTGCCGAAGCTGAGAACGTCACCCCGGACGATGTCATCCAACAGCTACTTCAAGAAACTCAAGCCCACCCGAGCGCTTTAGACGGAGATCGTGCAGCAGGCATCGGATCCTAGGCTACGTGCCAGGCTGCAACGCCTAGAGTTGCGTGCGCGTACTGCGGTGGAAGGCCTCCGCGGTGGACGTCATCAGTCCCCGATAAAGGGGTCGAGCACCACTTTTGCACAACACCGCGAATACGTCGCCGGTGATGATTTGCGACGTTTGGATTGGCGCTTGATGGCGCGTTCCGACCGCAACATTATCCGCGAGTATGAAGAGGAAACCGATTTGCGTTTGTGGGTTGTGCTCGATGCCTCTGCCTCCATGCGGTTCACTAGCGGTGCATGGAATAAGTATGAATACGGTTCGTGGTTGGCTGCTGCCTTGGCGCGGGTTGCTTGCGACCAGAATGATCAGTTTGGCTTAATGCTCACCCACGGTGAAAAGCTGGAACGTACTTTGCCTGCACGTGGTGGCGAGGGGCATTGGAAAAGTTTCTGCCACCTGTTGGCGGAGTCGGAACCGGAAGGCGCCGGCGACCCGGCGATTGGCTTACAACTGGCCGCTGGTCAAATGGACCGCCGTGGCCTAGTGGTGTGGATTAGTGATTTCCTCGGCACTCCTGAAGATGCCGCCGTCGGAGTGAATCTTTTGCGCCGCAAAGGGCACGACGTGATTGCTCTKCGCACTTTGGAYCATGCCGARGTCGACTTCCCYTTCTTGCGTAACACWCGTTTTGAAGGTTTGGAAAGTAGCRCCATGTTGCGCGCCGATCCAAACACCATTCGCGCCGCCTATTTGGARGAGTTCGARAAGCATGGCGCCGAGYTACGCCGCGGTTTGCGYAGTGCRGGTTGTGCATTCCGCCGCATGCCSATTGAGGAACCGCTGGAGGTTGGATTAGTCGAGTTTCTCGCACAACGCAACGCACAGAAACTTGGAGGCCGTCGATGAACTTCGCCGCCCCTGCTGTGCTTTGGGCATTGCCATTGGTTTTGGTGCCCATCATCATCCATTTGTTGCAGAAAAGGCGTTTTCATCGCGTGGAGTTTAGCGCTATGGATTTCCTTCTACGCGCGGTCCGCCGCACYCGACGTCGGGTGATGCTRGAAGACATTCTGCTGTTGATCTTGCGCACTCTGGCGGTTCTATTTTTGATCTTGGCTTTGTCGCGGCCAAACAGTAAKGACTTACCACTTCTACTGGGCCGCGAAGCGCGCGGCGAAGTGTTRATCCTRGATGCMTCCTTATCSATGAACCATTTRGGCGACGGACAAAGCGCCTACGGCAARGCYCTATCGATTGCGGCGCGGCGYTTGCGCGAACTCGATTCCAAAATGGAAGACCGAGCSGCRGTCATYCGTGCGGGSYTRCGCGTGGACCGCGTGGCATCGGGAGATCCAGATGARGTTCGACGGGTTCTTGAAGAGTTGRASCAAGCRGATCCATCGCGCGCCGATTTAGTGGGTGCRCTGCATGCTGCGGCACGCACSGTGGAAGATYTGGGYCCGGAGACATCGCGYATTTCGGTAACGGTRCTGACCGAYTTGCARGCCAAYACSTGGAATGTGGAAGGWGGATTGAGCGCACCTTTTGCGGAGCTTGTCGCGCTCGGYTGCAATGTACAGATTTTAGATTGCGGCTCCGTAACGCGCGAAAATGTYGCAGTGACCTCGATTAAYTTATCGACCTCGCGCTTAGTACGTGGCGATTCTTGCGATGTCCTCATTACCCTACGTAACTTCGGCGATGAAGAAGCCATCGTCCAGGCAACCTTGCTCATGGATGAAACGCCGATTGCAAGTGAAAGCTTTGTGCTCGGTGCGCGCCAACCCATCGATTGGAATGTGGCGGTTGCTCCGGTCAAGAGTGGAGCGCGCGCCTTGGAGGTGCGACTGGAACACGATGCCTTAGTCGGCGAYGACACCCGCGCCGCGATTCTCGATGTCGGCGATGGCTTTCGCGTGCTGATTGCTGGAGAAGCCTCCGCCCACCAAGACGCACCCAATGTTTTTGATGGCATGTGGCGCTATCTCTCACTCGGAGAATGGGCACCTCTACGSCCGACGTCCCTCCCACTCCCAYTGCTCGACCACGATGTCCTCTCTGAGTTTGACTTGCTCATCCTCGCCGATGCTGGACGTGTTTCCTTACGTGCTGCAGAAATCATTGCTGAATTCGTTCATGCCGGTGGTGGCTTGCTGCTCGCGCTRGGGCCAGAAACTGGACAAGMAGAGGTGCAAGATCTGTTGCTGCAACTGCAAGCGACTGGACTCACGGTGGGCWCTCCGATTCATGCGGAAGAATCTCCCGCACGACTYGGTATCGTCGAYSCSSARACTCCRGCCYTRCGCTTCTTCTCCGATGTYCGCTGGCAGCCCTTGCTRACCGAAGTCCCGCATGCGATTTACCGGCCGCTRAACRTCGACCCYAATCTCGCRGAAAACYTRCATGTTGGCCTGCGTTTCTTACAGCAAGATGCCGCTTTAGATTCCGGTYTAGCCTTGGTCGACTGGAAACTGGGRGAAGGCARCATTGCAGTCCTGGCCAGTGCTCCTTTGCCTAGTTGGAACCGCATGGAAGAACTTCCCGGCGGAACTTTACCGCTGATTTATGACCTCCTGTTTTCGCTCGCACCGGAGCCAGGCTTCCCMGTTTCTTACCCCGTCGGTGCAGCTCTGAATCTGCAGTTCGATCACCCACCAACCGACACCCAGCTGCGCGACCCCGCGGGCTTGTTGCTCAACGGACTTACAGAACTTGCGAGCCTCGATAATGGGCGCACGCGTTTAGATCTGCTTGCATCGGTACCGCGTCCTGGCATTTGGCACCTAAGCACGCGCCTCCTCATGCCAGATGGCGAAGAAATCTCCCTCGAACAACCACTCGCTGTGGTCATTCCGACGGAAGAAAGCGATTTGCGTGCTGCACAACCTGAAAGTCTGCGTGAATTCTTGCCGCCATCGATCGTCATCGGCAACCCAGATGAGAGTCTGGTGCAGGTCGAAGCCTCCGCTGCACCGGCACGTGACCTCACCCGCAGCTTATTGATTTYSGYCCTCGCCTTCCTGGTAAGCGAAACCTTATTCGCATGGTTCCTCGACCGGAGGCGCAACCTTTGAACCACCTCGTCTTCTCGCACCTGCCGCCGGCCTGGGTCCTTGGGCTACTCATCATTCCGATTGCCATTCTGATTTCGGCAATGGCCTATCGCTTGCGCAAACGATCGCGCATCGCACGACGTTTCGCCATGAGTATGCGCTTGATGGTTTTTGCCACCGTGCTGTTTTTAAGTTTTGGACCTGCGCTGCAACACGACCGCATCGAATCCGAAGCGGCGCCGCTGGCTTTCCTACTCGATGACTCCGCTTCCATGCGCATCGCCGATAGTCCCGGCGCACCCACTCGACTTGCCGAGCTGCAAACGCTACTCACTTCGCCATTGCGCGAGGAGTTAGAAAGCAAATACCAACTGCAAGCCTGGCGTTTCAGCGAGCGCCTTGCTGCAACTTCCGCGGATGGCAGTGAACTTTCCGGTGCCGGCCAAGCATCGTCCTTAGGCTCCGCGCTGGAAGGATTGTTAGCCGAATACCGCGGTCGACGTATGCCAGACGTGGTCCTATTTGGCGACGGGCGCACTAACTTGGGCGATGACCCCTTTGAAGCTGCGGATCGTTTGCGCGCAGAAGGTGTCAAGCTGCACGTGGTGGCTTTTGGTCAAGAAGAAGAAGCGCCGGACCTCATTCTGGAGCGCGTGCAAACACCCGACTTGGTTCTAGCGGGCGATGTCGGCTTATTCTCTCTACGTCTACGCGCCGGCGGGAGTCCTTTGCCGGAACGCGCAGTGGTGCGCCTACTCGATGAACTTGGCAATGAGCTGGATCGCGCACAGGTGCAAGGCCTGGATGAAAATGGGGTGAACCTAGTGCTTTCGGCGCTCTTGCAAACACCCGGCGAGCGTCGCTTAGTAGCGGAGGTTCTTCCGGTTCCAGGCGAAACTGCAACCGACAACAACCGCCTCGAACTCAGCTTAACGGTCAAGGAAGTCAAGGTGCGCGTGCTCTATGTGGAAGGCAAACCGCGTTGGGAATACCGCTTCATTCGCGATCGCCTGATTCGCGCCGAGCGCGATGTCGTAGTGAATCATTGGCTGGCCGACGCCGACCGCTCCTTTCCGCAAGAGCATTCCCGCGCCTCCCGCCCTTTGCTGCGGCTTCCGGTCGATGCCACCGACCTGCTCGACCGCTTCGACCTCGTCATTCTCGGCGACGTCGACCCTACCCGACTCACTCCCGACCCACTCGACGGCCAGCGTTTTCTTGCTGGGCTCAGTGAGTTCGTTGAAAAGGGCGGCGGTCTGCTCATGCTCGCCGGTCCGATGCATAACCCGCGTGCCTACATCGGTTCGCCGATTGAAGATTTACTCCCGGTCATCATCGGCAAAGAGCCACCCCCCATGCAAATGGGTGTGACTCCCATGCCACCGGATTTACAGCGTCCGCACCCGGTGGTTTTATTCTCCAGCGACCCCGAGGAGAATCGCCAGCTGTGGGAAACCTCTGCAAAGTTGGAGTGGTATCAGCCGGTGGAGCGTTTACGCCCCGGCGCTAGTGCATGGTTGGTGAATCCCGACCACTCAAACCAGTATGGCCCGCACGTTTTAGCAGCCAGCATTTTTGCACCCGAAGGTTGGGTCGGGTGGATTGGCACCGATGAAACTTGGCGCTGGCGTTTCCCCGGCGGTGAACGTTACGTCGACCGTTTCTGGCGCTCCGCTTTGCGCCACCTTGCCGCAACTCGCTTGCGTGGCGACCACGGACGCATTCGTCTCGACCTCGACCGCAGTGAAGTGGAGCTTGGCGCATTCCTACAAGTCGAAGTGCGCCTGCTCGATGACAGCTTTCAGCCAGTGGTTGATGAAGCCGGCGTACCTCTCTTCTTGGAGGGTGCAGGACGCGCAGCCGATTTGCGCCCGGTTGCCGACCAACCCGGCATTTACCGTGGACGCCTGCGCGCTTCCACCCCTGGCGCAGCACGGGTTTACCTCACCGCCGATGGAGACCAAGATAGTGAAGCCGTAGCAAGTGCTCGCTTCCACGTGAGCTTGCCTTCCCGCGAGATGGCCGACACCTCGCAGGACCGAGCACTCTTGACCGCACTCACCGGACGCACCGGCGGCATGTTGGTCAACGTTGAAAACGCCGACCAAATTCTAGACACCCTCGATGGCCGCGAAAGGGTCACGCGCATCCTTAACAGCTCGCGCGAACCCCTTTCACCTTGGCCTTTCCTAGCACTCGCCATTTTGTGCGCCGCCGCCGAATGGATTCTGCGTAAACGCCTCAACCTCTCTTGATYTCACTTCGCATTCCTTGCCTCMTCCTGTTCGCCACACTCGGCGCACGGKCCATGGCGCAACAAGACCTGCCGGCTGGGATTTCCTTGCCAGAGGATCGCGCACTCGCCATCAAGATTTCCGATGCGCAGGCTTACCTAGCCGACGAACGCTGGGAAGCTGCAGTCAGCCTACTTCAAGAAGTCGCCGACGCCGACCCATCYGCACTGATTGCTGAYCGCGATTTCCTTTACATCGGAGCCGTACAACGTGCGCARTCCTTGCTCGCCMAAYTGCCCGCGCCGGCCGTGCAAGTCCGTGAAAGCWTGATTGCTGTACGTGCAGAGCTTGAACTGAARGAGGCCTTAAACCCACCCGACATCCATCGCCTGGAACTTYTGGCGCAACGCTATGCCGGCTCCTCGGTTGGGCAACGTGCCAACGCATTGCTGCAGGAACTTTGGTACGACCGCGGCTATGCGCAACTGGCTATAAATCAGGGCGCCGCTCCACTCTCTGCAGAATGGCAAGCGCTCATGCCGCCGCCATCTCCTTCCGACTCTCTGGCTCCACCAGTCTTTGAGAATCTGAGTGACCCAGCCTTGCCGCGTCTGCGCGCCGCCGAACTCGAACCAGCTTGGCGTTTTTCCTTTGACGATGACAGCCCCACTGCTGACCTTGGACATCGCATGGCTTTTGGTGGAGGTCTCGGTTATGCAACCAATGGACGGGAAGTCGTCGCCCTAGAACTGGGCACTGGCCAACCCCGCTGGCACTTCCACGGACCTCCCGGTTGGTCCAGACTTGGTTCCATCGATAGGAATGATATTACCGATGGAGCTTCGCGCCTCACCTTATTAGCACCAGTGCTGGCCGAAGGCATCGTCCTTGCGGTGATTCAAGAGCCAGTTGGCATTGGACGTTCCGACAGTTACAGCCGCATTCCTATCCGCAAGAAACTTCCGGCACGTCGTCTTTATGCATTTGATGCGGCAAACGGCAACATCCTGTGGAAGCAGGAGGTCACTTGGATGAATCCGAATAACCGGCAGCCCGAAGAACTTGCTGCAGGTCCTCCAGCCGTTTCCGGCGGACGGGTTTACTTGCCGGTCTACACCGCTGCCGGAACGGTCGACCTTTCCCTACTTGCTTTTGATTTACACACCGGTAAGCGATTATGGAAACGCTTCCTGGTCAGCGGAACCATGGAGACCAATCTGTTCGGCAATGTGTTGTCGGAGCTTGCGGTGCCGCCGCCAGTCGCAGATTTGAAACGAGTCTTTGTATGCACTCATTTTGGCGCCGTATGTGCCATCGACGCTGCAACCGGGAACGCTTTATGGACCCGTACCTACCCGCGGACTTCGGTGCGCACCCGCCAAAACGGACAGATTGGAAGTCGCGCGCAATACTTCCACAACAATCCTCCGGCTTACGATGGTGATCGTTTAGTGGTCGCCCCCACTGACAGTAAGTTCGCCATGACTCTAGATGCCGCAGACGGACGACGCCTTGGCCGTTGGGTCGCGGAAGCCAATAACAATCGCTATGGAACCTTGAGCAACCTGATTGGCATGGACCAAAAGTATGCTTGGTTCTCGGGTACGCATATCGTGCGCTTGCCCTTGGAGGAAGCGGTTAGCCAGCGTCCGCATACTAGTCCGCTGCTTTATGAATACGTTAGCTTGAACGCCTCCAACCTCAACGCCGGCGCTCTTACCCACAANGGTGTTTTGGCCATGAGTTCCAGTGGCGTGGTCGACCTCGACCCCGATTCCCTCTCCATCCGCGCCGATGCTTTGACCTGGGAGGAACTGGAAGGCCGCTTCATTGGCCCTGCACAAGTCACGCATGGTCTGGTTTTATTGATGACCAGCAAGGGCATCATTGCTTTTGCAAGCCCCGGCGCTTTACTCGACACCTTGCTCGCACATGACCTCACTCCCGATCTTCTGCGCGAACTCCTGCCCCTGCTCGAAGCGGTTCGTTACCAAGAAGACCCGGGACTAGGACGACGTATTGCCCGCACTGCCAGCAATCTGGCCAAGCGAGAATTATTCCAAGGGCAAACCGAGGAGTTGCGTTTCCTCGCTGGGCGCACTTTGTTATTAGTTGGAGAAACCCGCAACGGCCTTAAGGAGTTGGGCAATTTACTGGAAAGTAAAAATGCCCGTCTACGCCTCGATGCCGCAAGTTTGATTCTGGACGCTCAACCAGAAATCGATGTCAGTTCCAAACGTTTGGGGCTTGCACTCGCAATCGTGAAGCAGGAAATGCCGKCGAGAGTGTTGACGCGCGGCAACCATATGGAGCCGCGTGAAGCAGCGCTGGTTCGCGCACAAGCTTTACGCGCACTCGACGGCCGCAACGCGCATGCGCAACGCGATGCTTTGGTCGCCGTGCTCTTGCTGGAACAAGCTGGAAGCCTCCARGTCGGAAACCTCGGATTGCAGGAATGGGCGCGCACCTTATTGGATACGCTCATTCAAGATCCAGCAATCGGTGCTGCGCATCAAGCRGCCGCTACGGCRCGTTTGGAGATTGCAGCACCAAGYCTTGCCTTCCTGCGCGCCTACGCCAACACCGATGCCGCGCAARACTGGATGCACAGCAGCATGCAAGCTGCCGACTTGCCCGACCCTGAGCGCATGGAACTTCTGGCATGGATTTATCGCTTCGGCGCATCCGACCGTGAGTGGCCGCTGTTGCCACAAAAGYTACTCCACGAAGACCCACCGCCATCTTTACCWGCAGACCTAAWRCCATTGGTGAGCGTCAAACTCGAYGGCGCACTGCCTTTGCACACCATAGCCGTAGACGGCGTGGCCTATGTGTTCTTGCAAGATGACAACCAGTGTCGRATTCTGCGCCTGACCGCTGAAGGWTCGCGTCTTATTCACACGGTCTCCTTTYTACCTGGATCACATAGTTTGCCTAACTTGGAGAAGCATCGCTTCGGGACCAAGACYGGCATGGCCTTGCTGTATAAAGATCGTTGGATTCACATCGATTATCGTGGTCAGCGTAAGGAACGGTTGTTGGATTTACCGTTGATCAGCACCTCTTCACCGAAACAGATTGGTGATTTTGTAGCGGTTCTGTTGAGCGCACCAGGACGCCAAGTCATGGTSCACGTGATCGACCTTGAAACCGGCGWGCCCTACCTRCGCCAAAAACTCGATGCAACCGCTGACCGTTATCTGCACATGGTCACCAACCCGCGTTACCTGCATGTTTTGCAAGATCGYTCATCGACGGTGCACCGGGTGGATTTACATCATGAGAGTGCAGTCACCACCTTCGARCTTCCTTTCGCTCCACGCTGGGACGATTTGCAGTCGGTCGCTTCCTTTGGCGAAGGCATCGCCATTCCAACCACCCGTACTTCTCCATCCGGTGAGATCTTAATTGAACGTCCGAACCGTCCTTCGCGCATTATCTCGCTGAAGGGGCTCGACTTTAATACCTTCAAGGTGAAGCATGGGATTGCATGGTGGACGCGTCCGCAACGAGGCATGGGTGGCGACCTTGGTCCACTCACTTTGAACTGGCTGCGTCCTGGCGAGCGTCGTATTTGGACGCACCGTTTCTTGGATCCTGCAGTCCGCGTTCCACAATTCTTAACCCGATTGCGTCGTCCCTACACGCCGAATGGTCCTGAGTTTTTAGCCATGCTGGCTGCTGCGCGTGACCAGGTCGAAGTGCGGTGCTTGAAGATGGGCGAACTTGAGTTGGAATGGACCAGCCTCTTAACCGCGATTCCATTCTCGCGCTTTATCGAACCTACGCCGCGCCCGATTCGCGGCGACGGCGGCTGGGTCCTCCTCCTAAGGGAAGGCGGTTCTCGGCGCGCTGAATCGCGCCTGCATTTGCTCATGTTCAACGACCAGGGTCTCTTGCAAGATACACACGTCACGCGGAGCAGCGCTAGAAGCCTGAGCTCGCAACGCATTATGTTGCTGCCGGGTATGGTGCTGTTGCGCAATGGAGATCTCCTCACACTGCTTGGAAGCCAATGATTCTCTGCTCACTTTTACTGCTTTTACAAACCGCTGACCCACTCAGCGGACTTTCCACCTCCGGCCTTGAAGCTGCCGAGCGTGGCTTGCAATATTTGGCCGAGCAACAACAAGAGGATGGCTCGTGGACCGCGGACGTCGGCTATAAGTTGGAAGAAGGTTATCGGGTATGGAACCGCGATGCGGCGCATGTTGGCGTTACCGCATTGGCCGGCATGGCATTCCTTTCCGGTGGACATGTTCCAGGGCGCGGTAAGTACGGCAGTGTCGTGGACAAGACTGTGGATTACTTGCTCAAGCAGGTGCACCAGGATGGTTACATCACGTCGAATGAAACGCGGATGTACTCGCATGCCTTCTCCACTTTGTTTTTGGCGGAAGTTTATGGCATGACGGAACGCGATGATTTGCGTCCGGCTCTGCAGAAAGCCGTGGATCTGATTGTTGCGAGTCAGAATGAGCAAGGTGGTTGGCGTTATCAACCACACGTTGCCGATGCCGACATGTCGGTTGCCGCGTGTCAGGTTTTGGCTTTACGCTCGGCGCGGAACATCGGCATTCAAGTTCCGGTTTCGACCATTGATGAGGCGGTTAGTTATGTGCGTAAGAGTGCCGTGCGCGAAGACGACCCGGATTGGAGCATTCACATGCAGGCCAAGCCCGGCGATTTTCGCTACCAACCGGACCTGCAATCGCGCGCCACATTCCCACTCACGGCTGCCGGCATTACTATTTTGCACGGTGCAGGGGTTTATGCCGATGCCGACATTGAAAAGGGCATCAAGCGCATGGAAAGCCAACTCGGTTCCTTCACCAAGCGTTTCGGGAAGCGCGCCGGCGGCCATTATTACTTCTATTACGGCCATTACTACGCCGTGCAAGCCTTCCACATCGTGGGCGGCGAAAGTTATCGCAACTACCTGCGCGTCGTCCAGCAGGAGCTGCTTGAGATGCAACGCAGCGATGGCTCATGGCCAAACCGTACCGGCCCAGGCACCAACTACGGCACCGCCACGGCTTGCCTGATTCTGCAAATTCCGAAGGAGTACCTCCCCATCTTCACCCGATGAGGCGCGCTTCCCTTCCCGCCTCCTTGCGCCAACTTTTACGCGCACTGGAACGACGCCTTTTCGTAGTCCTCCTGGTCTACGGATTAGGGCGCAGCGTACTGAAACTGTCCGGATTACTCTTTGGCCTGTACCTGCTTGATCGTTTGCTTGATCCACCCACTGTGGTTCGCCTGGTTCTGGAAGCGTGTGCACTCGGGGTTTTGGCTTGGCAGATTGGCAAAGATTTATGGCAGCCATTACGCCATCGTCCCGCAAGCCGTGACCTGGCTGCGATKTGGGAACGCAAAGCTCCAGCGTTTAAAGATCGTCTTTCCACCGCGGTCGAGTTAGCCAACGATCCTCGGGAAGCTTCCATAGAGATGCTTCAACAAGTCACTCGCGAAGCCGTGGAATTATCTGCGGGCTTAGAAGCCAAAGCCGTCGTCCCAACCGGGCGTGCGCGGCGCAGCTTTTTTGCGGGTGCTGCAGCAACCGCAGTCATCCTTGTTGGAGTTTGGGGTTATCCCAACGAGGCGGTGATTTTCCTGCAACGCGCACTTGGGCAATCCACCGCCTGGCCATCCGACACCCACCTGGTGCTCATGCCAGCCTACTTGGAAGGCATGGCGGAACCTGTAGAGTTCGAAGTGCGTGGCAATCAAGAGTATTCCCTTTCCGTTGCACGCGGCTCAGTCATCTCCTTGCGTGTTCGCGCAGAAGGCATCGTGCCCGATCGCTTGGAAGCCATCAGCAATGGTCAAGCCCGCCCGATGCACGACCTTGGTGGTGGCAACTTTGTTCTACGTCTGCCACCTTTGCGCACCGATACGCAGTTTCACTTCCGCGGCGGCGATGACACCGATGGCCTGCCCCGCCTTAGCATTCGCGCTGGCGATGCCCCCGGAATCAGTCACTGGTTAGTGCGCACCACGCCCCCTTCCTATACCCAATTAGTGGGCGAAGAAGGCCCCTTTCATGAACTTCGCCTTTTGCGCGGGTCGATGATCTACGTGCAACTGCGTCCTGACCGCGCCACGACAGAAGTTCGTTACAAGTTGCTCGACGGCACGAACGGAGTGCTCACTGTCGACGACGATGGCCTTTATCAGTTGCAATTCCCGGTCGCAGGTTCCGGCGAAGTTTCCTTTGCCTTAACTGGCATCGACGGCTTCCGCCAGGAGCGTGCTGCAGTACTGAAGTGGACCGCCACTCCTGATCGACGCCCAGAACCACGCGTGTTATTTCCGCATGAACGATGGTTGAGTGTTCCGGGTGGCAAAGTGCCACTCGCCATTGTGGTGCAAGACGATTTTGGCTTAGGTGAGATTCAACTGCGCGGACGCCATGAGCAAGAAATCGCTTTGAGCTATGCTCCTGGCACCCGCGAACTGCGCAAGGTGTTGCGCCTCAACACTGCCGAAAATTTCTCGGTCGAGTCGTATGAAGATAATCGCTTTCGTTTTCAGCTAAACGCAAGCGATCAAGCACAACCGCAAAGCAACCTTGCACAATCGCATTCACCGTGGATCGAAATCGTTCCAGCCGGTGTCGAAGAACAACGCTTAGCTGAGCGCATTGTGCGATTACGCGAACGCATTGAAGGAATTCGTGACCGCGCAGCCGCCTTTAGTGAACCGAATGCCAACCCATCTTCGCGCAATATTCGCCGCTTACTAAAGGAGCTCGATGCCAGCTTAGGCAGCTCCGAGTACTACCTTCTGGAACGGGTGTACTCGGGCCTTGATCGACAAACCGCACCTCTGTGGCCAACCATTGAAGGCCAACTGACTGGCGGTATGCCTCGCCCAGGCGTCATCACCGAGGCCCTGCTCTCTACGGACCTTCCGGCTCCACTAGACCGTTCAGCCATGCTGCTCGACCTAAGCCGCGCCCTTCTGCAGGCACGCACCGGCCCCGGGGCCCTGTTGCTCGATGCTGCCAACGAAGACCGCTCGACCCAGGCTCCAGCATCGGAACTGAGGCTTCAATTAGATGGTATTTTAGAAATCCTCCTCTCTTGGGAGGACTTTAACAGTGCCGTCAACCTGTTACGCTCACTATTGGACCGCCAACGCGGACTTTATCTGCGTACTCAAGAGGCTTCTGAACGATAGTCTAAAGAGAAGACATGCTTTCACTCGTCCTTGCCTCCGTTTTTCACTTCGCGCCCCTGGCTATGCCTGTGGCACAGGACCCTGTGGAATTTGGACGCCTAGCTACAGAGCAGAGGCAAGTTGCTGAGCAAGTCCGTCGCCTGGGTAAGTTGCTGGAGATTCTCGAAAGAAAGGATCTTGAGGAAGGCCGTTTAGAGCGTGCTGAACTACTCAACCGCGCCCGTGAAAAACTAAAGGGTGCAGAAGAAACCGGTAATCTGGCCGCTGCAATTGATGGCGTCGCGCGTGAGTTGACGGCGCTGCATTCCGGCAATGCTCTCGAGGGGCAAGCGGAGTTAATCCAAGTCCTGCAGGACCTCCTGGACTACTTGGTTGAAAGTGAACGTCGCGAGCGCGAGATGGCCATGGAGAAAGCGATGGCCGAGCGCGCCGAGGCCCTGCAAGAATTTGCGGATCGCCAAGAAAGGTTGCTCCAGCAAACCGAGCAATTGAAGGACCAGCAAGATCAAAAGGATCAGGACAGCGCGGCATCGGGTGACCCCGCCGAAGAGGAGGATCCGGCAGCAGAGAATCCGGAGACCGCGGCATCGCAAGAAGAGCTAGACGCCAAGCGCGAGGAGCTTGCCGAACTGCAAAGTCGATTGGCGGAAGAGCTGAAGAAGTTCAACCGTAAGGAGGAGGAAAAAACCGGGCGTCGTTCGCAGCCATCTAAGAAGGCGGAAGATGCTACCGAAGAGGCCGCAAAAAAAATGCGTCCTAAGTCGGCGGAAACCAAACCACAGGACCAGGCAGAGCAGTTAGAACAAGCGATTGAAAAGCAAAAAGAAGCGCTGGAAGCATTGAAGAAGGCGCAGAAGCAGACGGAAAATCAACAAGAGCGATCCGAGGAGGAGAAACGACGCGAAGCTTTGCTCAATGTCATGCGCCAAGCGCAGATCATCTTGGACCGCCATGTGGAGCTAGAGCAGGAGTTAGTTGGCGTGGTCGTCAACCTCGATGGCGAACGTGTGCCACGCAGCACCCGAACTCGCCTGCGTCAGATTGCCCTGGCACAAATGGAACTATCGATTGCCGCCGAAGACTTGTTGCTGACCATCGACCAAGGCGGAGCCGACAGTTTTCCACTTTACATTCAAGGGTTGAGCCAGGACCACGGTGTATTATCGAAGGAAATCGGCCCACCTCGTTATCGTTTGAACCGCCAAGCCCTGCCGCTTGCCGCCACCTTGACCAAAGATTGGCAGCAGCTGATTGAAGTCATCCGGATTGAGCGCGAACGCATTCGTAAACGTCTCGATGAGCCACCCGCCAAGGACGGTCCATCACAGGAAGCGCAAGATGAAGAGGAAAAGAAGCGTCCTTTGGTGAACTTCGCTATGGAGCTGCATTTACTCAAGCGTATGCAAGAATCCCTGGCCGAGCGCTTAGGTCTGATGGAAGATCGCCAACAAGCCTTTGCCGATGCTGGAATTGCATTTGGTCCAGACGATGCCCTGGAGTTAGAAATGTTGCTGGATCGCCAAGGTGAACTGCATTTACAGTTTGAATCCATGGTGGAACGCCTGCAGGGCGCAAAAGAATCGAATCAGTCGGAGGATGCCTAAATGTTGCTGTCTTTCCTACTGCTAGCTTTGCAGGAACCCGCACCGCTTCCGCAACAAGATCAAGAACCACAAAGCGACTCGGTGACCATGCAAGAGGTGATGCAAAAACTTGCCGATGTCACCAACCAGTTTGTCGAGGCCGATGCACGGCTACGCGAAACCGTAGCGCAGTTCGATAACTTGTCCTTAGAGGAAACCAAGACTCTAACCACCCAGCCGCTCAAGCTTCATGAAGCTGCGGAAGCCTCCAAGAAATTGGTCGCTGAAATGGATGCCTTGTTGGAAATGTTGCCATCGCCCCCACCTGGAAACGGCGAAGGACAAGGTGACAGTGACTCCCCTGGTGGCGGTAAAGATGGTCAAGAGGATTCCGAGGACGGCGAGGATGATAAGGGCGGCAACAAACCTGCGGTGGGCATGCCCAGACCTTCGCATCAAGAAGGCAAGCAAGGCCAATCCAGTTTATTGGATATGCCGCTAAGGGACTTCTTGCGCAATCCGCGAGATGGTCAATGGGGCAAGCTACCGCCGCGTTTGCAGCAGGCGATTGACAATGCATCGGCCGAAGAGGTGCCGCTGCGCTATCGCCGTTGGCTGGTGGAATATCATCGTCAAGACCAAGCCAAACGAGGCGACGAGTAAAGCCTATGCTCCTGACTCTCTTACTTYGGGCATTACAAGACCCGGCACCGCAGCCGGAAGCAGAGAGCCAAGTGGAGAGCGTCACCAGAGCCCAAGTTCGGGAGCAAGTTGCGGAAGTGGTGAGCAAGTTCACCGAAGCATCGGCGAAGTTAAGTGATGCGGTGCATCAATTCGAAGGAGTCTCTTTAGACCGAATAGCCCAAGCGGTTCTCAAGCCGCATGCTCTGGGTGACGCCGTCGAGGCTTCCAATCGATTAGTTGCTGAGATGGAGGCACTTCTTGAGATGATCCCTGGGGGGCCACCTTGAGACTCTGCAAGCACGTGACCCGGTGGGGTCCATTCTGACCGTGGTCAGAATTCCCAAGGCTCTAAGCCCTGGGAGAATCAGGAAGAAGGCAAAAACAAGCCTGCTGATTCCATGCTTTTGTCTACTGGAGACCGCCTGCAGCTCATGCAGATTCAACAGCAAATTGAAGAGCAGTTGAAGAGAGGTCGGTCTGATTCCTCGGAGGAGAAAGATGTCGATCGTGGCACTCCCGATGGAGAAAAGGAAAACAGTCTGCTCATGGACTACACCCAACTCAACTTCTTGTTCTACCCACGGCACGGGCAATGGGGATTATTGCCACCTCACTTACAACAAACCATCGAACATGCGTCCATGGATGAAGTGCCGCTTCACTATCGGCGGTGGTTGGTGGAATATCATCGGTTGAATCAGGCCGATGGCAGCAACAAGTAAGACTAACTAGGCCACGCTGCCACTTTGATAGCGGCGGATGCTGCAATCGGTGTAGCCAAAGGAGTGGGCCAATTGTTGCAGCTGCAAAGACTCGGTTTGCGCGCGTGGATAATCGGCATCGCCAAACTCCAGAGCCATTTCGTCATTAGCAAGATGGCGTGCACGCAGGACTTCATAGCCTTGTATGCGCAACTTATGTTCCACCGCTTCAATCCGTTCTAGGGTTTCCAGGTCGACGGCAACCCCTACCGCAACTCGAGATGCCAAGCACGGCGCGGCAGGTTTGGCAGCAACACTCAATCCGAGTGCAGCGGCATAGGCCCGCACATGAGCTTTCGACCACTTGGCCTCGCGCAAAGGAGCCAGAACGCCACGTTGTTGGGCACTCCTTGCACCTGGGCGGTCTTCGCCGACGTCATCGGCGTTTTCGCCATAGGCAAGTGCCCATCCGCGCGATTTCGCAGCTGGCTCGGCGAAGAGAAACAGTTGCTCTTTACACCAAAAGCATCGGTCGCCGGAGTTCGCTTGATAGCGGACATCTTGCAACTCTTCGGTGTTTAGGATTTCTAAGGTTGCCCCAAGAGAAGCTGCGATTTCTTGGGCATCTCGCAGCTCCACGCGCGCCAAAGACGGGCTATCCGCGATGACCGCAAGCACCTTCTCGCGGCCCAAAGTGTCGAGTGCTGCAGCGAGTAAAACGGTCGAGTCTACGCCACCAGAAAACGCGATTACGATCCCCGGCAAGTCGCGCAATTGCGCTTGCAGTGCAGGCAGATCAAAAGCGTTGCTCATGCGTCGAGGTAGCTTTCCGCGGTTTCCACGTAATGTGGAACCGAATGTTTCATGAAAGCGATTTCTTTATCGGTGATTTTCCGCACCACGCGCGCAGGCACACCGGCGACCAAAGTTCGTGGAGGCACTTCATAGTTTTCCTTCACCAAAGCGCCGGCAGCAACCACCGCGCCATCGCCAATTTTAGAACCGCCAAGCACAGTGGCGCCCATGCCAATCAGAACACCATCGCCGATGGCAACACCATGCAATATCGCGCCGTGACCAATCGTGCAATCCTTGCCGATGACTTGAGCGTTTCCGGTATCGCAATGAATCATCGCGCCATCCTGAACGTTGGTGCGCGCACCAATGATGATGGGCGCATCGTCACCACGCACCACACAGCCAAACCAAATGCTGACCCCTTCACCCAAAGTCACATTGCCGGTGACGATGGCGCCTTGCGCGACCATAGCTCCACCCGGAACGCGTTTCATAAGCCCCTTGCGCGGCATGGGAAAGGTGGTTTCAGGCTCACTCATAGGGAGATTATGCCAGAATAGAGGCCTCCTCACCGCGAGGAGTTCAGGATGAATCGCACGATTACTTTTTTATTGCTCGCCGCCGTCTTGATGGGCGGATTAGGTTGGTTTTTTGACCGTTATGGGGCTGATTCGGAGGAGGAGGAAACGGTCGCCGAAATGCCTGCGCTTGGCAGCTCGCTTTTTACGCCTAAGCAGCCCGCTGGCAAGGTGGAGTCGCCGACCAAGGGCATGATTGACCTCTACCTTCAGGTCAGCAGCACCGATGGAGCAGAAACATCGCCTGCTGCAAACTTAGATTTGGAAGTCTTCTTCGAATCCGATTACATACTCCGGTACGGTTCCATTTCAGACCATGCGATTTCACTAGGCACCTTCCAAACCACGGAGGATGGTACAGCCCACTTTCGATTAGAACTGCCCATCTCTCCGCGCAATCAGCTACCGATTGGGGGGGCTCTTTATATTTGTGCTGCAAAATCCGGTTGGCAGAAACCAAAAGAAGCTTGGTTTCAATGCACCCCACAGATGGATCGCACCATCTCGCAATCACTGGAGCTACACCGTGGTGCCACCATCAAGGTAAGGCCGCTTGGCTATTCCCCAGAGGATGCAAATCCAAAGTTCTTCGAGCCACGCCTAACCATTCAATCTCTTGATTTCGATGCACCCGACCAAGTGATTCCTTTTTTCCCCGCAGAGTCCGAAGGGAAGGGGGTGCCACTGGCGAGTTTGTCCATTTCGCGTAAGGGCCATTATCGCCTGTTCGCACGCAGCCCTGAGGGAGTTGGCTTGGTTCAATCGGTCATGCTTGATCCAGCTGCGCCACCCGACGAAATCACCATTCTCTTCGAAGATTTTGGCTCCATCGCTGGCAAAATAAACCTTCCGCCAAACTTCCCCGCACAATGGCCTGTTGTGTTGCGTGCGGTTGCAGAAAACAATGCCGATGAACATTCGCTTTTGTTTGACACTGGCTTTACCAGTACGGACTACCCGACCACTATTGCAACGGGATTAATGCTAGAAGATGGCAGTTTCCGCGTTGCTGGTTTAGCGCCTGGCGCCTACCGCCTCGGGTTCCCCAACCTTGGTCTTCCCGGCAGTGGATCTGGATGGTTTTCGGAGGCGAGCTTTCAAACGGGGAGCAGCAGCGTAGAGTTAGACCTCCCTGCAACCTTCCTTGAGCTTGCCTTTGTCCGTGGCGCACAATCGAAGAGTGAATTAGCTGTCGGTCGAGTCGCGCTCACCGAGTTTTACCTCGGATCCAGCGCATACCCTGGCGTGATGTTTGAGCCGACATTGGTGCGGGGACCGAACGGGAAATGGGGTTACTACGTGCTACCGGGAACAACCTATCGCATTTTGATTTACGGCAAAGACCTTCCCGTTTTCGAGACCCAATTGCCGAAGTCCTTTTCCGCTTCTACCTGGAAATTAGAAATCCCAAATCCGGAACCCGCATCTGGATTCCTCGCCTGGACTGGCCCAAGTACCCAGGTGATGTATGAAATTCTTAGTCCGGAACTCGGCATGGTGCTCGAAACATGGAAATCCAGCCCTGGCTATATCCCTGGCCCCATGCGTCGCGAACTGCCGCCCGGTCGTTATCGTATTCGCGGATTCGGCATCAACCGTGCTAGCCATGGAACCGTGGAGCAATGGGCGGAAGTCGTCGCTGGGCAAACCACCGAAGTCGAGTTTGACTTTCCCGCTGCTGGATGGCTAGAAGTGACTTTGACTCTGGGCAGTGAGGATGATGCGCTAGCAACGAAAAACACGATTCTGGCATTCGATGGCGTTAACAAGGTTGGAATGCCGCGTCTGGCCTACCGTAACGGTGGACCGCCTCGTTTGATCATGCGCCCACGCAATGCAACCAGCCCGATTGGCCTCACCTTTTACAGCGAGTTTAAAGGCATGGGCATGTGGCACACGGTTGCCATCGATGCTGGAGAAACCAAACTCGCAGAAGAGTGTTTTAAGCCCGGTGTTTATGACTTGGATGTCATGGTGCCTGGTTACAAAACTCAAAGATGTGAAGTGACTATTGAGGAGGATCGTCAAACACAGATTACGATTTACCTTCTCGCTCTGGAGTAATGTTTACACGGCACCTCATGGGCAAGCAATACTCCCTAAATCAAAGCCAAGGTAAAGAAGAATGAATTGTGCGCGATATGAGCCATCATGCAGAGGCGGAGGTCGGCGCCGCGCCAATCGAGCCAAGCGAGTAGGGATCCGAGGTAGAGCATGGGGAGCCACATGTCCGGGCGGTGGGCCAAGGCGAAGATGAGGCTGGAAATGGCGAGAGCCCTTACTGGGGAAAGGCCGAATTTAGCCCCTAATAGGCCGCGAAACAGATATCCGCGGAATAGGGCTTCCTCCAAAATGGGGAGTAGAATACATAGGAATAGTGCGCTAAGGGCTAGATCGGAAGTGGAAAGATCGGCGAGTCCGAGCAATGGGTCAGAACCTGGAGTCCATGGAATCCAGTTTTGAAATATGAAATTATTGACTAGGACGACCGCCAGAAATCCAGGCATCGCGACTAGCCACACGCGAAGGGCCCAGGTGATGCGGCGCTGCACTTGGCCGTGGCGGAACCAACCCGGCGCTTTTCCAAAAATGCGGAAAAGAAGAATCGGAGCGCTTAAGACCAAGGCTGTGACCGCCAGATTCAGTGGCGCGACATCGGCGGTGGAATCGGGGAACAGCCAGGAAAGGCCTCCATTGACCAAATAGACATCGATGGCTCCGAGTACGACTAGCCACGGAGCAAGCGCGTATACAACTGGCTTAGCTTCACCACGTCGGCCAAGACGCGCCAAGGACACTCCAGAAACCGCGCCAAGCACACCGCCCAGAATTAGGAGACCGAGAAAGGCGAGGGCCTCCGCGAACAATTAGTTACTAATTCCTACGGGTTTGTCACTCGCGATGACACCTTGCACCGGCGAACTTGCAGAGGCATAAAGGCGTTTGGCCATCCGTCCGGCGAGGAAGGAATCGCGGCCAGCGCGACACGCTAGGTTGACCGCGCGYGCCATGCGCAGKGGGTCATCGGCAGAAGCTACMGCGGTGTTCAACAAGACTCCGGCTGCACCGTGTTCCATGGCGATGGAGACATCGGAAGCTTGACCAACGCCAGCATCTACGATAATCGGAACYGTGGCCTGTTCGAGGATTAGATGCAGATTAACCGGGTTTAGGATTCCTTGCCCACTTCCAATGGGAGACCCTGCAGGCATGACGGCAGTCGCACCAGCTTCTTGCAAACGACGTGCTTGCATGACATCGTCCGAAGTGTAAACCAAAACCGTGAAGCCTTCTTTCACTAAGACTTCGGTGGCGAACAGAGTGTCAACGGGATCCGGCAGCAAAGTTTTTTGATCTCCTAAAACCTCCAACTTAATCAAGTCGGTGTTCAGCATTTCGCGCGCCAACCTTGCGGTACGCAAGGCACTTTGCGCATCGAAACAGCCCGCGGTGTTGGGCAGGATGGTGTAACGGTCCATGTCGAGRAAATCTAAAAACCGCTCACCAGGARCTTCGTTTTCAGGGATTCGCCGTACCGCTACSGTCACRCACTCGGTGCCGGAGAGGTCGAGWGCGTCGCGCATTKCCGGATAGGTGGCGTATTTGCCGGTGCCGAGGAACAGGCGGGATTCAAAGCGGTAGTCGCCGAGGACTAGAGCTTCGTCGTTAGGGATGTTTACGCTCATGGCTATGGGTTTGGGTCCGAGGTGAGGTTATCCCCCTCCGACTAATCGCACAATTTCGACCTCGTCACCGGGCTGGAGCAGGCAATCCGCATATTCCGCGCGCCTCACCACTTCCCGATTCCGCTCTACCGCGACGCCTTGTCCCGTGGCTTTCAGTTCCTCGAGCAACATCGGCAGGCTCCAATTGGCCCTCCAAGGCTGAAAAACGCCGTTTATTCGCACCGTTTGGGCTGCATCGTGGGCAGGGTCAGTCACCACTCCATTCTAAGCACGGGAAATCCGAGTTCCTAGCGATTGTGGAGCCACTTTTCRCGAGTCTAGGCATATCCAGGTTGRCCATCTGATGTTAGGATATGCGGCTCAWTGGAGGCCCTCTGCTCCSWTGAGATTWGACCCGAGATTTTTCGCGGGTCCANCCCGCGAAACGCTCGGGTGTGGGGTTTGCCCCACACCCGTTTTTTTCGGGYTCACCTAACYCAAAASCTTCCTARCCCACYTAAACGATGCGTAAAGACGACGTCCTCCGGATGATCGACGCGATTCACCGCGAGCGCGGTGTTGATCGCGAGATCYTGTTCTGTGCCCTTGAAGAGGCKCTGAGCATGGCTGTTCGTAAGAAAGTYGGCGTMGAAGAAGGCTTCGAGGTCCARATTGATCGCRCTGARGGTGCCATCACCYTRATGKCTCCMGATGGMTCGATGAGTYTGCCWTCCGCRGAAGARCTCGGWCGCATYGCTGCKCAGACCACCAAGCAGGTGTTYATGCAGAAGATTCGCGARGCYGARCGGGATCGCGTGTTCTCSGAGTWYGAGGACATCGTCGGYACSGTGGTTWCGGCGCAGGTCCAYAAGTTGGAAGGMCCRAACGTCATCGTGAMCATKWCVGGYCGGACCGAGGCYTTGCTGCCMCGYTCCGAGCGSATTCACGCKGARCGCTTRCACATYGGAGACCGCMTTCGSGTKCTGGTTAARGAAGTRCGTAAGGAAGGATCGCGCGTGGTCATCATTGTTTCACGCAAGGATCCTTTGTTCGTGCAGAAGCTGTTCGAAGTAGAGATTCCAGAGATTGCCGAGGGCATCATCCGCGTGATGAAAGTCGCTCGCGACCCTGGTTATCGCTCCAAAGTGGCGGTTTACTCCACGGACGAGCGCGTCGACCCTATCGGTGCATGCCTCGGTGTGCGCGGAACTCGTATTCGCAACATCAACGATGAGTTGCGCATGGAGAARATCGACATYATCGGTTGGAGTGATTCCYTGGARGAGTTGGTGCAAAACGCGCTGAAACCGGCCAAGGACATCCCTATCGAGCACATCTTCCCTGATGAAGAAAAYCAGTCCGTGTTTGTCCTCGTCAGTGAAGAACAAAAGCCTCTTGCCATTGGCATGGGAGGCCGCAACGTACGTCTCGCCGCACAAATCGTCGGTTGGGACATTGAACTAAAGACACCAGCCGAATACGAAGCTGAGATTCTCGCCGAAGGTGGTGAATCTGAGCTCGAAGGCGRAASTGTCGCACCAGAGGAAACGGCGTCCGCGCCGACAGACTCCCCCGCCGAGGRACCGGCCCGCTCCGAAGAGGAAGCATAAGGTTTGAGTAAAGTTAAGGTTTTCAAGCTCGCGAAACGATTCGGCTATAAATCAGCCGAGTTTGTGGACATCATGCGGAACATTGGKTTCCCGGTCACCTCCTATCAGGCTTCGGTCGAGGAGTGGGATGTCCCCATCATTGAGGAGCGCCTGCGTAAGGGCGGYTTGCTCAAAGATGGYGARGGCGATGCCGCMGAARGCGGCAAAGGTRABAACGAAGGCGGTGGCGCBACTTCCTGGGACGCATTGATGCAGTCBGCDAARACTGTKCCAGYGRWHGTGGAAGAAGHRGHDGMDGTVGHTGAAGCWSMGGTKSCMSWMGMRGMMGMRCCKRCYSCGGYGGWWGWWSMWRYYSMRGMRGMKGYMSMRGWWSCTGAAGAAGCACCGGCCGTAGTGGAAGAGCCGGTTGCTGAAGTCGCTGCAGTGGAAGAGCCTCCGATGGAGGAGACCGCTCCGGTTCCAGCCCCGACTCCAACGCCAAAAGCAGAGAAACCTGCCGCGGTCGAGGTCCCTAAGGGCGCCAAGATTGTGGCGCCGGCCAGAGGCAAAGAGAAGAAGTCCGTGAAGGCCAAGCCTGTTNNSMWGTGMTNNNTTCMACGCCAAGACCGGCCGCAAAGCCCGTCGCCGCAAAAGCTGCGGTTGCTAAGCCTGCGAAAGAGGAAGGSASCKRMMRSYSMMTSKSSMMAKCKAMRGYKYSCSRSTYCYCWCYKWCGYCRAMRMCKRMRMSRRYWSCTACNMSRRYGRSWMGSRYYKACKWGSYYKMYSWSGKCTWSAWSMRMRMTSRRCAAACCGAGCGCAAGCGCGGTTCGACCTTTACCGATCTCCGCGATAAGGAAAGTGCGCGGCGCCGCGAAATGCGTCAGAAGCAGCGCGAGCGTCAACGCGATCGTCGTCAAGGCAAACTGCGTCCGAAGCAGGTGTCCACGATTGACCGTAAGGGCGACATTCTGTTGCAGCTTCCGGTAAGTGTGAAGTCGTTCTCCGCCGATACCGGCATCGCAGTGAATCATGTGATTCGCAAGCTGATGCGCATGGGCGTGATGACCAACATCAACACCATTCTTGATGAAGAGACTATCGAGGTACTCGCCGACGATTTTGAAATCGGCGTAGAGCTTCGCGCGGAACTCGACATCGAGCGCGAGTTGATGGAGCAGATCATGGCTTCGCGTCATGCGGTAGATGAAGAATCAACCGCCGACCGCGCGCCAGTGATTGCCTTCATGGGGCACGTTGACCACGGCAAGACTTCCTTGATCGATGCGATTCGCTCAACCCGAATCGCCAACAAAGAATCCGGCGGCATTACTCAGCACGTTGGCGCTTATGTTGCMGAGCTGAAGGACGGCCAAAAGGTCACCATTCTGGACACTCCAGGCCACGCGGCRTTTACTGCCATGCGTAAACGTGGTGCGAAATCCACYGACATYGCGGTACTCGTGGTGGCAGCGGACGATGGCGTGATGCCACAAACCGAAGARGCYGCTGCACACGCAARGGCTGCTGGTGTTCCGATTGTGGTCGCGATCAACAAGGTCGACGCCCCCAACGCGAACCCCGACCAAGTGCGCGCGCAACTTGCAGGCATCGGCATTCAGTCTGAGGACTGGGGCGGCGAAGTCGGCATGGTGGAAGTTTCTGCACTKAAGAAGCAAGGTATTGAGGAACTCCTCGAGCGCGTGCTTCTGGAAGCTGAAGTGCTTGGCCTKAAGGCGCATGCAAAGGGCGATGCCATCGGTATCGTGCTCGAGTCCAAGCTTGAAAAAGGCAAGGGCAAGGTTGCATCGGNGTTGGTGCAAGACGGCACTCTCAAGGTCAAAGACGTGGTGCTTTCTGGCCACACCTTTGGCAAGATTCGCCTGATGTTCGACCACAACGGCAAGCCCCTAAAAGAAGCTGGCCCGTCCACTCCAGTCGATATTCTGGGCTTGGATGAACTGCCACCCGTCGGCGAAACTTTCTACGTGATTGGTGACATCAAATCGGCGAAGGCCGTGGCTGAGAAGCGCACCCTGCACAAGAAAGAAATCGAAATGTCGAAAGGTGCGGGCGTCACGCTCAGCAACCTGTTCGCGAAAATCGACGAATCCAATGCTCAGCGTTTACGCATCGTGCTCAAGGCAGATGTACAAGGAAGCTTGGAAGTTCTCAAGCAAACCTTGTCCGAGCTTTCCACCGACGAAGTCATTGTCGATGTCATCCACTCCGGCGTGGGTGGTGTGAACGAGACCGACGTCACCCTTGCTGAAACCGCAGGCGCCATCATCCTTGGCTTCCATGTTGTTCCTGAAGGTAAGGCACGCAAGGAAGCGGAGCGCGTCAAGGTGGAAATCCGCCGTTACGACGTGATCTACGAGCTGCTCGAAGATATCGAGAAGGCYGTCGTTGGCATGCTGCCTCCAGAAACCGTGGAAAATGTCACCGGTTACGCCGATGTCATCGACGTATTCCGCAGCTCACGCTGGGGTTCGATTGCCGGATGTCGCGTGGCCAGTGGTGTGATCAAGCGTGCTAGTAACGCTCGTCTCATCCGCGATGGCAAGATCATCTACCAGGCACCGTTGGCTTCGCTGCGCCACTTCAAGGACGATGTTCGTGAAGTTGCAGAAGGTAACGATTGTGGTATCAAGATCGAGAACTACGAAGACATCAAGGCTGGCGATGTGATTGAGGCGGTGGAAGTCGTCGAAATCGAGCGCACCTTGGAAGATGTTCGCGCCAAAGCTGAAGAAGCAAAGGCTGAAGAAGCTGTGGCTGAAGCAAAAGCGARAGCTGCTGAACAAGGGGCGAAAGCCTAAGTTGCTCTATGGCCAGTGAACGTCGTCAGAAGCAGATTGCAAAACGCATTCAGCAGAAACTCTCGGAGATGATTCTTCACGAGATTCGTGACCCGCGCATTGGCTTTGTGACCATTACCGGTGTCACCATCACCCGCGACCTCACCGTGGCCAAGGTGCGGTGGTCGGTGTTGGACATCAAAGAAAGAAGCCGCGTAGAGCATATGTTCGCGCATGCCAACGGATTCCTGCGGCGGCAGGTAGCGCGCGAGATCAACATTCGCTCTGCCCCGAACTTGCAGTTCGAATACGACAAGGGCTTGTTAGCGGCTGCTCGGATTGAAGAAGTGTTGCGTCAAGTCWTGCCGCCAGAAGACGTCAGCCCTCCGGCCGCCCCCGCCGATCCTGAGCGGGACGATGACTGAGGAAGCGCCAAGAAGGCTGCGTCGAGCTGAGGCCGTTTTGCGCCAACGCTGCGGACGTTTCCTTTTGGTCCTGGAACGCTGCACTGACATTTACAACCACGCAGCGGTATTGCGTACCGCGGAAGCCTTTGGCTTAGTGCACGTCTGGTTGGTCGATCATGACCCTGAAACTGCCGAGCAGTTTCACAAGTCGGTCACCAAAGGGGCCGATGGCTGGCTCAGTGTACGCAGCTTCCCCGACCCAGAATCCTGCCGCGATGCCTTGAAGGCCGAAGGTTGGACTATTTATGCGACCGATCTCGGTGGTGATGCCATTGCCGCCACTCGCGAGGAACTTCAAGAGCTGCCCGAACGCCTGGCTGTGGTCATCGGCCGTGAATCCGATGGCGTGAGCAAAGTCATGCTCGAAGCTTCCGAAAAACGCATCTTCCTGCCCATGTTCGGCTTCACCGAGTCTTTCAATCTCTCGGTGGCCACCGGCTTAATCCTGCAACGCCTGTTCGATGTCTGCCCGGAAGCGCATGGTTCCCTCAGCGATGAGGAGATGCATGATTTACGCACCGATTGGTATCGGCGCTTGGGTGGCGGCAAAAACCCAGACCGGTTTCTGCATTGGACCGAAAATCCGCCGGAACCGTTGGATACCCTGCGCCCGGATCCGCATGCGCGACGTCCGCGCATGCCGAAGAAGTTGGCCAAGCGTTTGGGCATCGACCTGAATGCGCCGAAAGAATAGCCTAAGCGCAAAGAGGCACAGGTCTTGAAGCTTGCTTATCCTGCAAGCACTCGATGAAGTGCTGCTCACTCCTACTTTGCTTGCTCCTGCTTCCGGCGTGCCAACTGGACACACGTCCTCTGGAAACTGCCCACCAACCTAACATCGTCCTTATTTTGGTCGACGACCTTGGTTGGCAAGACACAAGTGTGGCATTCACCGAAGAGGCCACCCCATTCCAAGGCCGTTATCGGACACCAAAATTGGAGCGCATGGCACGTGCAGGAGTGCGCTTTTCGAATGCTTATGCCTCCGGTTCTGTGTGCACCCCCACGCGCTCGGCTTTGCTAACTGGGCAATCGCCTGCGCGGAGCCATATTTCAGATTGGACTCTCTATCAGAACCAAGATTTTTCGCGTCCTATGGAAACTTTAAGCGACCCTGATTGGTGCAAGGCCGGTGTAACGCCAAGCCCGGATTTACTTCCAGAGTTATTGCGCGCGCAAGGTTACCGCACCATCTTCATCGGCAAAGCACATTTCGGTGCAAGAGGTACCGATGGCGCCAATCCTCTGCAGCTCGGATTCGATGTCAACATCGCCGGGCACGCTGCGGGTGCGCCAGGAAGTTATTTTGCCACGGATTCCTTCGGGGCCAAAGATGATAATCCATGGGGTGTCCCTGGCTTAGATGCCTATCACGGAAAAGAAATGTTCCTCACCGAGGCACTGACTCTAGAAATGGAGCGGGAGCTGGAAGTGGCGGCGAAAGATGGACGGCCCTTCTTCTTAGACTTTTCGCATTATGCGGTACACACCCCCATCCAAGCCGACCCTCGTTTCGCTTCGGCCTATCGTGAAGCCGGACTCGACGAAAAGGAAGCGGCATATGCTTCGCTCATTGAAGGGGTCGACGTCAGCCTGGGTCGCTTACTTACAAAACTAGAGCAGCTCCACTTGGCCGATGACACCTTAATTATTTTCACTTCCGACAATGGCGGATTGAGCGCTCATGGGCGTGGAAAAACGCCTTCCGGAACCGGCAAAGATACTCACAATGCACCTCTACGCAGCGGCAAAGGTTCCGGTTATGAAGGTGGCATTCGGGTGCCTTTCGTAGTGGCTTGGGCGGGACAAGTTCTGGGCCATTCCCCTTTGGTCTCTCGACAAACGCCAGCATCGATTTTACCGCTGCAAGCTGGGCGTTTGGATGACACCCCCATCATCACCTCCGATTTATTTGTCACCTTGGCGCGTTTGGGTGGAGTGACGACGGAACGGATGGCATCGACCAACCCTGAGGGGCTTGATCTACGCGATCTCCTTTCTGGGAATACCGAGCTTCCTGCGCGCTTTCTGGCGTGGAATTATCCGCATAAATGGGGGCCGGAGGGCGACGGTTACCAGCCTTTTACGGCATTGCGCAAAGGTGACTGGAAAATCATCCACTGGTATGAAAAGGGAAGCTGGGAGCTTTACAACTTGGTCAGTGATTTAGGCGAACAAGTCGACTGCATGCTGACGGAACCGGAAGTTGCAGCCAACATGCAGGGCTTACTGCGATCGTGGATGGTGGAAGTCGGAGCACAGCGTCCAGTAGACAAAGCCACTGGGGAAATGCTCCCAATTCCTTAACCGCGAAACCACTTCACGCCGTCGGGCGTATCTTCGAGCGTGACGCCGGCGGCATCGAGCTCGTCGCGGATAGCATCGGCGCGGGCGAAATTTTTGGCAGTTCGTGCTTCGCCTCGTTCGATGATGAGCTGGTCGATGGCATCATCCGCGAGTCCGGAAGTTTCTAGCTCTTCGAGGAAGCCGAAGACTTGGTTTGCCTGGAGCAGGAAGGCCAAGGCTGCTGCGTTTTCGGAAGCATCTAGGGTGCCTTGCTGGAAATCGTTGCGCACATTAAATATGGAGGCAAGCGCTTCCGAAGTATTGAGGTCGTCGGACAGGCCGCCGAGAAAACCTTGATAGGCTTTGGCGACTGCGTGGCTGGCGTTTAGATCACTCAAGTCCACTGCATTTGCAGAAGCAACATCGGTCACCGCCAATAAGCGATTACGGAAGTCATTCAAGTTCTTGCGCGCCTCGGCTGCACCTTGCAAAGCTTCCCAAGTGAAGTTCAAAGAACTGCGATAGTTACCGCGTAAAAGCAGCAAACGGAAATCCAACACGGTGAAGCCGCGCTCCGTCAGATCATCGAGCGAATAGGCATTGCCGAGGGATTTACCCATCTTGCCGCCATCGACTTGTAGGAATTTCGTGTGCATCCACAGATTCACGAAAGGACTACCAAGCGCACATTCGCTTTGCGCAATCTCGCATTCGTGGTGCGGGAATACGTTGTCTTCGCCGCCGGTGTGAATGTCGAAATGATCCCCCAAGTACTTGCGCGCCATAGCCGAGCATTCGATGTGCCAACCGGGGAAGCCATCGGGACCGAACACGGTTTCCCATTTCATGATGTGCTGCGCATCGGACTTCCATAACGCGAAGTCTGCCGGGTGACGTTTTTCCGGATTGATCTCCAAACGCGCGCCGGCTTCGAGGTCATCGACCTTGTTGCCGGAGAGATGTCCGTATGCGGGGAAGCTACTAACATCGAAGTAAACGTTATCGCCCACGCGATAGGCATGCCCTTTCTCAAGGAGCACTTCGATCATCTCCACCATTTCCGGAATGTGATCGGAAGCGCGAGGGTATTCATGTGCTGGCTTTACGCCTAACAATTCCAAGTCTGCGAAGAACTCCTCACTTACCTTCGCAACCACTTGCCAGGGGTCAACCTTATCCTTTTTCGCCTGAACTTCTAGCTTGTCTTCGCCATCATCGGCATCGTCCAACAAGTGGCCGACRTCGGTGATGTTCATGATTTGGAGCACGTCGTAACCGGCTAACTCCAACACTCGGCGCAGTAAATCCGCGAACAAAAATGCGCGGTAGTTGCCAATGYGCGGGCGCTGGTAAACCGTCGGCCCACAGTGGTACATGCGCACCTGATCCTTGGAGATCGGTTCGAACAACTCTTTTTTGCGAGTCAGGGTGTTGTAGAGGCGCAGTTCCACGGGACGAATTCTATCGCAATGATTCGCGAAGGGCATCGGCGCCTTCCGGTTCCTCGCCCGCGTGTTTGCGGTAATAACGGAAGAAGCGGTCGACGCGCGCGGCACGCTGGCCGGCATCTAGAGGGTGAGGGAATCGTTTGGCACCGGCAAGGTCGATCAACCAGCAACTTTGATCTTCCGCGCGCCAAAGAAGGTTGTCGGGGTGCAAATCGGTGGCCCATAGGCCGAGCTCAAAAACTTGGTGCATGAGTTTTCCAGCGGCTTCGAGCGCTGCTGGATTGGAGCGCGCGGAAAAAACGGTTTCTGCACCCTCCACTTCCTGCGTAACCAAATGCTGACGCCAATTGTTGCCGTCTTTCATCGCCAAGGCCAACAAGACTCGCGGTGTGCGGACCTTTTCAGCACGCAAAGCCTCCGAGAGTTCCACTTCCTGCCGCAATCGGTCCGGGCTCAGGTAACGGTCCCCTTGCAGGCCGCCCAACAGGCCGCCATGGCGATTCACCCGCCAAACTCCAGCCGCACCATTTGCAAAAACTACACTTCGCGCAGCACCTCGACCCTCTCCAAGCACACGATGCGCGGCCACGGCCAGTTTCTCCAGCTCCGTCTCGCCTTTGGTCAGCCAATCCTCCCACCCACCGGCCGCCGCCAAATCGGGGGCCACAAAAAGCCAGGATTGGGGCTCCGACCAGGTCCGGGGGGTAGTCGATGACTCCGACATGGGCGCATGGTATCTTTGCGCCGAATGACCGGCCTCCAGCTCGCCGACCTGCCGCAAAACGCACGGATTCTTGCTATTCGCATGAGTGCGCTGGGCGATATCGTGTTTGCGCTGCCGGTGCTCGATGCTTTGCACGAGGCGCTGCCGAACGCTCAGATTGATTGGTTGGTAGAAGACCGGCATGCCGCAGTTCTAGAGAGTCATCCGGGGATTCACGAGGTGATTCAGGTCCCGCGCAAGGCTTGGAAGGGTGGCCGAGGGATGGCACCCATGTGGCAGCATTTGCGCGGATTAAGGAAGCGTGGCCGGTACGACTTGGTGTTGGATTTTCAGTCCAACTTGAAGAGCGCCTTGCAGTTACTGTTTCTGAAGTCTCCAGCCAAGGTTGGATTTGCTCCACCGGTGGCAAGGGAAGGCGCGCATCGCTTTCATAAGTTTCATGCCGAGGTTCCGGCGCGTATGCATCGCACCGAGCGCGATTTGCAGTTATTGCGCACTCTTGGCTGGCAGGGCGAGGCCAATTTGCAAGGTGCTTGGGAATTAGACGGCGACACCGTAGCGCGTTATGCGGACCTGCCTAATTCCTACACCCTGCTCCACACCACGACCACGGTTTATGGTCAGGACAAACTCTGGCCGACCAATCGTTGGGCAGAATTGGCTGTCGCTCTGAAGGATGCCGGCAAGACTCCACTGCTACTTTGGACCTCTGCCGACAAGGCTAAGGTCGAAGAAGTCGCAGCGTTGTCCAAGGGCGMTGCAACTCTCGCCCCAACAACCCCAGGCCTGGCCCACCTCATGGCTTTGAGTGATGGCGCCGAATGCCTCATCGGCACCGACAGTGGCCCCGTGCATTTAGCGGCCTACCGCGGGACGAAGGTCATCGCGCTGTTCGGCCCTACCGACCCCGTGGTCTATCACCCGCCAGGCAAGCAGGTGCAGATCGTTTATGCCGGTGAGGAAGGCGAAGTACCTCCCCCACGCGATCGCAGCCGCCGCTCACCATGGATGGACAGGATTTCTGTCGCCATGGTGATGCATGCGGTTTCCGCTCAGTGAATGTTCAAGTTAAACGGCAAACGCGCGTAAACGCCCGGCCGTTGTGCGTAACCTCGGAAGGTTTTCAGACCCTTCCATAAAGACAGGACCTCTTTGGGCATGCCTAAGTCCACCACTGGGTAATCTTCCGGCTCCAAGATGGACTCGAGGAAGAGATCGATACCTTCGGCCTCATCTTCCAAGAAGTCCAACTGCCACTCCTCGGTTCCAATCAGGCTTGCGCATTTCTCAATGGCCGCATCTAGGTCGCCAAGCTCATCGATAAGTCCAAGTTCCAATGCGCGGGCACCAGTCCAAACTCGGCCTTGCGCGATTTCATGTACGAAGTCACGGTGCAGGCCACGACCTTCGGCAACTCGGTCAAGGAAGCCTTCGTAAATGTTGTCGACGTAACCTTGCATGACTGCCATTTGCGCATCGGACTTATGGTTGTACAAGGAAAACAAATCGGCGTTGGGGCCGGTCTTAAAGATTTCCACTTTGACACCCACCTCATCCAACAATCCCTCAATGTTTGGGAACATGCCAAACACTCCAATCGAGCCGGTGATGGTATTGGGTTGCGCAAGGATGGCATCGGCGTGGCAGGAAATCCAATAGCCTCCACTTGCAGCAACCGGCCCCATGGACACAACTACGGGTTTTCCAGCTTGTTTCATCAACTGCATTTCGCGCAGGATAACTTCACTTGCAGAAGCACTTCCACCGGGACTATTCACCCGCAGCACAATCCCGTCAATATTGGAATCGAAGCGTGCAGAGCGCAGTTGCGCCGCCAGACGGTCCCCGCCGATGCCAGCTTCACTGAAGCCATCGACGATTTCCCCTTCTGCRTAAATCACTCCAATCGTGGGACCATTCTGGGCATCGTCCGGCGCATCCATTTCTTCCAAGTAACGGAACAAACCCACCTGCGCAAAAGCTTCGTGATCATTCCCGCCGCCAACCAAGTCTTGCAGCTCCGCAAGCAACTCATCGAAGTATGCGACTTTATCGATCAACCCTGCTTCGAGTGCTTGCGGTGCAGACAGCAAGCCTTGGGTTTGTACGATGGCTTGCAAAGTTTCTTCGCTGATGCCGCGCGCTTGCCCAACATCGGCGAGGAAGGTGGATTGAAGGCCGTTCAGAATTGCCATCATTTGTTCGCGGTTTGCTTCACTACTTTCACTGAGCAGGAAGGGCTCCACCGCAGATTTGTATTTACCCACCCGGGTCACCTGCATTTCAATGCCGACCGACTCCATGATGGTGGCGTAGTACTCCACCTCTGCAGCGAGTCCCTTCATGTCGAAGATGCCCAAGGGCGGCATGATGACTGGGTCGGCCACCGAAGATAAGTAATAACCGCTTTGCGAATAGTCCGAAGCATAAGCATAAATCGGTTTATTTGCCGCGCGGAATTCGAGCAGCGCGCTTTGCAATTCCTTGCGCGCAGTCATGCCGTGATATTGGCCTTCATTCAACAACAAGATGGCACGAATGCGGCCGTCGGTTGCCGCGGTGCGGATTCCTTCGATGACCTTGCGCAAAGGCAAACTCGCTTGCTCCTGTTCGGTCATCCACCCCATTAGAGAAGGCATGGAACCGGCTTCCGAGGTTAATAAGGTCTCGTCAATCACCAGCACGCAGCTGGATGAAATCTCCGGCTCTGGCTCCGATGCCAAATAGCTGGCAAAAATAGTGAACAGGATGCCGAGCGCCAACATGATTCCAATCACGCTGGCGAGGGTTGTTTTCAGGAAGTCGTTCATTTTGTGTGGAGTAAGAAGGCTCCGTCTCGCACTACCATACGCAGACGCAATGGCAGTTGCAGGTTGAGTTTTTCTAGGTCGAAAGTGCGTTCAAAATCCAACATTTCGACATGCAGGAGGCGACCTTCTAAACGCAAAGTCGCGGTGCGCGCGATGCCAAGCTGGTCGCGCTCATTGGGTAATGCAAAGGCCTCAAATCCGGCGACGTCACCCTCTTCCACATAAGTTGCAAAGCCGCCGCCTAAGCCGTAGCGGAGTCTTATGCGGGTCTCGCTATCACCCGAACCGAATAATACCAAGCCAGCTTCAGCCTTGCCTGGACTACGCCCGACCTGCATAAGCAGCTGCAGGGATTTGCGGCCATCCCAAGCTTCGGGCAAATCTAAATCCACATGCTGTCCAGGCCTTGTAGCCAAAAGAAAACGACCTGCGTCGATATCCCAGTCAGCGTGGCGTCCACGTAATCCGGTGAAGGCCAAGTCGGGCGGAGAGTTATGTGGTTTACGCGGCAGCTCTGGCCACGGAGTCTCGCCACGATCCGATTGCATTGCAAGCGCAACCAAGGCCGCGGAGTAGCTGTACCTGGCCTCGGCCGGAGCAGACTCACCGACACGCCACCATTCGTGCATATTCCCCCAAAAGGGCCAAGCCCTTGGCAACTCCAGCAGCACACCAGAGTCTGCGGCACCCGGAGGACACCAAAGCTCAGCGAAACCTTCTTGAAACCAACTTGGAGCCGCGCGTAATCCAGGGCGATCCAAACTCAATAAATGCGCACATTCATGGCGGAATCCGTGCAACCAAGTCTTCATGGGCAGAGGCAATGCGGCGAGCAGGGCATCGTTCCGCGGCAAAGGAACTACGGCCAAGCCCAAGGCTGGAAACGTCCGCGGAACACTTGGATCGCCTTCCAGCTGTGCTGTTTGATAAAAGGCGACTGCAGCTTCGGTGTTCTCAGGAACCACCACCCGCAACGGCGGAAGTTCTAGCTTAGAATTTCTAGGCCAACGCGCGGCCACCTCCGGAAAGTGCAAGGTCATCTGCGCCCATTCCGCCATCAACGGTTTGCGCCAAGCTTCATACCGTGCCGGCAAATCTAGCTGTAAGGGAAATGCTGGCGCCACGGATAGAGAACTTGCACCCGCATGGTTGACGACTCCGGCGGCTGGGRCGCCATCGTCCATGCCAGCCACGCCTCCACTTGGACTTGCACAAGAACCGAGCACCGCGACAATCAAAGCTGCCCGATGAAGCCCTCGCCTCCCCACCCCGTTGCCGGTCTTTTGCTCGACCTTGATGGCACCCTCATCGACACCGAGCACTTTCATTATCAAAGTACTTTGGCGGTGTTGGCGGAATGGGATTTGCATTTGACGCCCGAAGACTTTGTGCCCTTCCTTGGTTTTTCCGATTTGCCTTACTGGAATGCGCTGCGCGAAAAGTTTGACCTTACTGAGGATTCCGCGTATCTGATGGGCCGTCGCACCGAGGAGTATGTTCGAATCTTGCAAGCTACCAGCATAGAACCACTGCCCGGCGTTCTCGACCTTTTACAACGTGTCCAGGAATTGAATCTTCCGGTGGCGGTGGCCTCGGCATCTCCGCGTGGACAAATCGCAGCWGSWKYANAGTSMKCMKGNNKYTKGCGGNNAANGCTCKYSMCNNSCGAYGNNCMGGNNRKGWWGRTGYYCYSTMSWWTNGYGRCRRRSCYCMSYSCGWYKKMYKKCRASSRKYGKCGNNTKCCYWGGKCNGYMWATCCGGAACAGTGCATYGCGGTAGAAGATTCGGCCAACGGTATGCGCGCGGCAAAAGCAGCCGGATGCTTCACCATCTGCGTTCCGTGCCCGAGTCATCCAACCACGGAGTCCTCTTTGGCGGATCTCGTAGTCGAGAGGATCGATGCAGTGATTCGACTTCTTGGCTGATGGCTCTCCCAACGCCAGGTTGAAAGTCTTAAACTAATCCTCGATGGATCCAATCCTCGTTGAACGCGTTCGGACCTCCCGCCTTCTTGGTGCCGATTCCAACTTTGTCTTGCACGGAGGCGGCAACACTTCGGCCAAGGGAGAAGTGTTCGACTTACTCGGACGACGCCTGGAAATCCTGTGGGTAAAGGGTTCTGGTTGGGATTTAGGCACCATTGAAGCGCCTGGTTTACCGGCATTAGATTTATGTCGTTTGCGCGAATTACGCGAGTTGGATTCCTTAACCGACGAACAAATGGTGCGCGAAGTCCGCCGTTGTTTATTGGATCCGAAGGCGCCAACCCCGTCGGTAGAAACATTACTCCATGCGTTTTTGCCACATCGCTTCGTTGACCACAGTCATGCCGACGCCATTCTTGCCATTTCAAACTGCGCAGATGGCGAGGCCATTTGTCACTCCATCTTTGGGCAACGAGTGGCTTATCTGCCATTCATCATGCCTGGATTTCCACTAGCGAAAGCGGTCGCGGACGCGGTCGATGCCAACCCAAGTGTCGAAGGAGTGTTGCTGCATCATCATGGATTGTTCACATTCGGAGAAAGCGGTGAAGAATCTTTACAACGCCATTTTGACCTCGTCGCCCTCGCCGCCGAGCATTATCAAGAGTCCTTAGATGCAAGTCTTGCGGCTTCGGCTAAGGCAACTTTGACTGCACGAGATTTTACCCCTGAACTGCGCGGCTTATTGACCGAATTGGGCGATGGCACCCCATTCATTCTTGAAACTCGCGCGCATCCGTGGCTGCTTGCAGCGCTTGAGAATCCTAATGCGAAAGATATTTGCGTCACTCCACCGCTGACTCCGGATCACGCATTACGCACTAAGAACCTTCCATGCTGGTTGGCATCCACCGATGCCACTTCCATGGGTCAAGCACTGTCGAATTATGCAAAAGATTACCGCGCCTACTTTGAACGCGGTCAAGCTTCGCGCGGTGACCGGGTCATGCTCGACCCGATGCCACGCGTTTTGTTGGTGCCTGGYTATGGAATGATTGGAGTAGGCGTAAACGCAAAAGCCGCGGCGATTGCTGCCGACTTAGCGGAGCACACTCTGCTTACTAAAACCGCTATGGCTAGTCTTCAGCCATACCAAGGACTGCATGAACTCGATCTATTTGACATGGAATATTGGTCCTTGGAGCAAGCGAAGTTGGGAAACAAGCCTCGTGCAGAATTGGAAGGACAAGTTGCAGCGATCACCGGTGGCGGTGGRGCGATTGGTGAAGGAATCGCGCGCGTGCTGCTCGATGCTGGCGCGTCGGTGGCCCTTCTCGATCTAAACTTGGAAGCTGCCGACGCTGCAGCCAAGCGACTCGGCGGTTCGGTGCTGACTTGCCGGGCCGACGTCACTCACGAATCTTCCATGCGCAATGCCATGGAGCAAATCTGCGCGCGCTTTGGTGGAATTGATATTCTGGTTCCGAATGCCGGGGTGGCGCATGTTGCAACCCTTGCAGAACTTACGACTGAGGATTGGGAAAGTGTGGTTGCAGTGAATCAAACCGGAGTACTTCACACACTAAAGGTGGGTGCTGACATCCTGAAACGCCAAAACCTGGGTGGATCGATAATTCTGGTGTCCTCAAAAAATGTCGCAGCACCCGGCGCTTCGTTCGGCGCCTATAGTGCGAGTAAAGCAGGTGCACATCAGTTGGCGAAAGTGGCGGCACTGGAACTTGCGGCGGATGACATCGCGGTCAACATGGTTTGCCCCGATGCCGTGTTTCGTCACGGAGACCATCCTTCTGGACTTTGGACCACGGTCGGACCTGACCGCGCACGTTCCCGCGGTCTTGCTGAGAGTGAGTTGGAGGAGTTCTACCGTCAACGCAACCTACTGCAAACCGAAATCGCCGCCACCGATGTGGGCCAAGCCGTGTTGTTCTTCGCCGCCCGACGCACCCCTACCACCGGAGCTTCACTTCCGGTCGATGGCGGAGTCGCATCGGCATTTCCGCGCTAAAGAGAAAAGATGGCGGCAGCGGCTGCGTTTCCGACTGCAGCGGCGGCGGCAGCGGCAGCGGTTCCGACTGCAGCGGCGGCGGCAGCGGCTGCGGCAGCGGCTGCGGTTCCGACTGCA
>NVWJ01000012.1 GCA_002746235.1 Planctomycetota bacterium | reverse complement strand
GCGGTCGCAGCGGCGGCGGCACCGGTGGCGGACGTGGGGGCTCGCATAGTCGCGGCCCGCGCCAAGGCGGTAACCAAGGAGGGGGCGGTGGCGGAAAGCGTCGTCGTCAGCCAACTCGGTAGTCGAGTTTTCAAAATTGGAAATGAGGATTTGGTACTACGCGATTTCTGGGGAGGAGTCAGCGCCTATCCCCGAGGCAGATCTTGTGGAGTTGTTTGCGCAGGGGCGGCTTCGCGAAAGCACCTTGGTTTGGACCGAGGGGTTGGACGATTGGCAATCAGCCGCGCAATTTGAAATCTTTTTTCCTGAACTAAAGCAGGAGGAGGATTGGCGGGAGGAAGTGCATCAAGAGGGGGAAGAAGATTCCACCGAGTGGACACCTCCTAAACCAACCTCGTCCAAAAGGCGAAAAACCGTAGAGAAAAGTTCGGGTGGAGATAAGGATCCGCTTCGCCCATGGGCCAGGTTTTTTGCCCGCAAGATAGATATTGCGCTTGGRTTCATGCTCTTGGATTGGGTGTTTMSGTTCACCGGATATGAACACTACGACTCTACTTTTTATCAGGGCGTGTTTTTAATGCTTGGGCTCTTGCTGCTTGAGCCGATTTTCCTAGTCCTGTTTGGCGCAACGCCGGGCAAGCTTGTTCTTGGTCTTCAACTCCACGCGCGCAATGGCGAGAGCATTACTTTCCGTATGGCAAGTACCCGCACCGTCAAAGTCTTGGGGCGGGGCTTGGCCTTCGGTATTCCCTTTTTGCAAATCTTTTCGCAACTTAACAGTCTTCGCGAGCTGCAGCGATACGGCGAAACATCTTGGGACCGCGAAGAAGGCTTCGTCATGGAATATTATGAGTTTCATTTTGGGCGAGCGGTGCTCACAGGCGTGATTGTGGTGTCGTTAGGGGTGATTAGCCTATCCTTTGGCCTGAGATAGACCCTCAGTCAGAAATCCTGCTATAGTCGAAACATACTTCCCCTGCATGGAGTCAATGTTGAAAGACAACCGTCGTTTAGGATTTCTCGGCTTTCTTGGATTTTTGGGGCTACTTGGTAGTCGCGAAGGCATGGAAGGTTTATTTGGTTTTTTCGCATTCTTTAGCTTCTTTGCATTTTTCGGGCGCCGTCATCACGACAAAGCGTCTTAACTTCTGACATCTTCACCATGAGTGAAAACGATACCCCAACGGTTCCGCCACCTCCTGTCGATGAACCGACGCGTGTAGAACTTACCCGCTTTCGAGCTTTTCTTTTTATCCAGGTCCTTTTCCTTTGTGCTTCGCCCATCACCGGCGGATTCCATTTCAGTATTTGGACCATGCTTGATACCTCTTTCTTGGTTTTGTCCATCGGCATGTCTGCACTTGCCTTTGTTCTGGAAACCAAAGCAGGACGACGTCGGGTTTTTCGCCTTGGCGCCGCACTCTATACCTTAGGTGTGCTTGACATGGCGGTAAATATTTTGATATCCGGCGCATATGGCTGGAAGGGGATCACTTCGTGAGTGAATCCTCCTTTACCGAGCCGACGCGGTTTGAGCTTTCACGCATCCGTGGCTTTATCAAACTTCAGGTCATCTTCCTTTTTGCGTCACCCTTAGCAGGTGGCGGTCATTTTAAACTTTGGTCGATGTTAGACACTGCCATCTTGGTGCTGTCGATTGGTTTGACGGCTCTGGCTTTCGTCTTGGAAAGCAAAGCCGGTCGCACCAGGATCATGAACTTTGCGGTGGGGCTTTACTTGGCTGCTGTGGTCGACATGGCTCTGAATATTTCCATCGCCGGAGTTCTCGGCTGGAAATACATGGCCAAGGTCTTTATGAACTTTGATTGATATCCTCCGACGACGATGTTCCCGAAGAAGTTTCTATGGCTTCCAAACTTCAGCCGGAAGCATTACGTAAGCTTTCTGGGCGTGCAAGTGACCACACGGTTTCTTTCAAGCTAGAGTCAACCTAGAATGCATCGGTCATGTTCGTCTGCCTCCTTTTGACATCGATTTTTTGGCCTGCATGCCCACAAACGGATTCTTCCTTTCTAACGGACGCATCCGAGCTGCGAAAACAAGAGG
This sequence comes from Planctomycetota bacterium, assembly GCA_002746235.1. Classification (GTDB taxonomy): domain Bacteria; phylum Planctomycetota; class UBA1135; order UBA1135; family UBA1135. Next base: position 92,379 of record NVWJ01000012.1, on the reverse strand, counting down.
CCTGGCAGGAACTTGTGGTGTTAGCGGGGGCTGAAATCTCGTCCACGGAACACGGGGAATTGGCATTGGCCTATCTGGCTGTTGGCCAAGCCAAGGTACAAGACTTTTCAGGGAGCGTGCAATCTCTGCTGAAGTTGAAAGAGGCTGGTGTGGATWTSRRYGAWNCARWGCCAAGTTTCGGCTCTCCCATGGTGGAAGTGGTAAGTGCTATTTACAGTCATTGCTGGGCAAATTTCGATGCCGCCTTTAATCAAAAATGTTGGCAACCTTTATTCGCATCCTTTCCGGATAGTCCTTATGCCCCGGTAGCTGCAAGTCGCTTGCTCATGGCGGCTCTGAAAACTGAAGATGCAGGAGCTACTCAAAAGTTCGAGACCTTTTTCGCTAGCCGGCGCGCTGCAGCATTAAATTCAGCGAATGCTAGTGCGGTTGCCGATTTGGATAAACGATATGTCGACGGTTATTTACGTGCAGGGCTGAGCAATGCAGAGGTTTCTAAGTTGGCACAGCTTGCTTGGAAAACGTCCTGGGCAGCATCGGCAGAGAGTCATGGATTTACTGGCCCAGTGGTTGGCGGGGATTTAAATGAGGAGGAGCGCAAAGCTCGGCTGGAATGTGAACTCGATACCGATCACGCCTTCAATACCTTGGCTCAGGCCACGGTGCTGGCGGGAACTCCTCTTGTGGAGGGGCACCCCTTGTTTGATATGGAAGCCGAACCTCTGGTGACTTTTGTGGACATCACCGAGTCCTCCGGTTTAGCGAACCTCAATCAAACGCGTGTTGCCGCCGCAGACTTTGATTCCGATGGCGATCCGGACCTATGTTTCGGAGGCAAACTCTTTCAGAACCAAAAGGGTCACTTCGTAGATGTTACCGCCGAGTTCGGCATCACCCATCAAGGTACAGGAGCCGTGTTTGGCGATTACGATGGCGATGGCAACCTAGATCTTTTCATCGCAGCTTCTCCGCAACCCTTCCTTTATCGCAACCTGGGAAAACGTGGCAAGTTTCACTTTGAAGATGTATCCATCGCTGCCGGCATGTCCGATGTCTATCTAGGTGCTGGCGCCGAGGGTGTTTCTTGGGTCGACTTCGATGATGACGGAGACCTCGATATCTACCTCGCGGTGTATGAATCAGGTGGCGATGCGCACCCCTATGTTCTTCTTGAGAATCTTGGAAAAGGAAAGTTTGAAGACGTTTCACTGAAAGTCAAAATGAATCAAGCTGGCCCTTTTTGCGGCCGTGGTGTTAGCCCCATCGATGTGGATCTTGACGGAGATTCCGAAATTTTTGTTTCCAATTACCGCCTCAATGAGAATTTGTTCTGGCAATGGAATGAAAATGCTTTTGAAGAGATTTCTCAAGCAGTTGGAGTCAAAGGCCTTCGTGAACCCGCCGATGGCCAGTACTTCGGACATACCATTGGTTCCTGCTGGGGCGATATCGATAACGATGGCGACCTCGATTTGTTTTCCGCAAACCTTGCGCATCCTCGTTTCGTACGCCAAGGATTCTCCAATTTCTCCATGCTCGGCATCCAGCAAGAGGATGGAACGTTCGTCAATCAATGGCAGCAGCGCGGCATTCGCTTTCAAGAAACCCATTCTGATCCCGCATTCGTGGACATCGACAACGATGGAGATTTAGATCTCTCGATTACATGCGTTTACGAAGGCGTTTCCTCCGCCCTGTACCAAAACGATGGTAGCGGAAATTTTCAGCCGATCACTTTTCGCTCCGGCGCCGCCATGTTCCATGGATGGGGCCAAACCTGGCTCGACGTCAACGGAGATGGTTTCCTCGACGTCCTTTATGCATCTTCCAACGGCGTGCGTTTATTGCTTAACTCAGGGAACGAAAATCATTACTTGCGAGTGAAACTAAAATCAAAAGGCAAAGATGCGCATGCTTTTGGTGCCATCGTCCGAGTGGAGACCGTGGAAGCAGATTCTCCCAAAGTCTGGATGCGGCAGCTGGTGAATGCTCGCGGCACTGGCTCTCAAGATGAACCCATCTTGCATTTTGGCTTGGGTGATTATTCTGGACGCCTTAAGGTTAGTGTGACCTGGCCCGATTCRGATCGCACCGAATCGAAGACGCCGAAACCCGAYCKYGTTTACACYGTGAARCAMTCGCGTAAAGCAAAGTAAAKCGCACGATGCCAACYCTCACCGTTCCTAATTGGGCCACACTTTTCATGGCCGCACTCGAAGTCGCCATCCTTTTGAAAATTTGTTGGGCGATTCCAMAGCAGGAAGGGCGTTGGTTGCGTGGATTTCCTTTATTCGTCCTGCTTGGCGGCATGCTTTTTGGGTTTCTACTTCTGATTGACTACGCRGAATGGAAGGAGGGTCATGCAACCAAAGGRAATTCKCGCCGYGCCATCGCGATTTTGGAGTTTTCAGACTTCTTGGATMACCAGGCSGTTGGGCTARCGCATAAGGATTGYGAGACTGTGGTCACCGAAGTGAAAAAGCAGTACTTGAATCTTTCCGACACYTTAGTGCAGTATGCSGGCATYCCCTTGCCGTCATTYCCTGCGCAGACAAATGACTGCGCAGGTGAGTTGCCGCAACTCCTCGAGCGCTGCCGTTTGGAAGCCATGCGGATTGAGTTGCGGCCGGAGTTTGAACCTAACAATAAGGTYGGCCAATATTTTCGCGACCGCCTCTTCGACGGGGATTAAGCCCATTCTTGAAGTCTCGAGGCACTGTTAGACTTGGCCTCATGAACACATGCAAATGTCGTTTTCTTTGTTTGCTKGCCCTGGTGRTGCTTGGGTGTTCCCAAGAGAGTCYGATSGATGCCGGATCCGGTGYRGRGGAAAGCGGTGGGGGTTACACTTTTCCAGTCACCTATGTTGAAATGAAGGGTGGTTTGGTGCGAGAGATGTCTGAGCTTTCCGGCGACGTTGCTTCGAARCGGTTYGCAAAATTAGCTTTTGAGCGTCCCGGAAGGATTAAAAAAGTCTTTGTGCAKGAAGGCGATGTGATTGAAGAAGGTCAGTCGCTTGCACGTTTAGATAACAGTATTTTRCAAGCGGAATTYGTTGCCGCTCTAGCTGCAGAGAGAGTGGCTAGAATCCAGCGGGAGTATGCGGAAAAGGAGTTGMAWCGATTTGAAGGCATGGGTGCMGCCGCTTCCGATGCCGATCGCGATCAATGGCGATTTGAGATTGATTTACGTACKGCTMTCGAGTCGCAACGATCAGCGGAGAGAAGAAGTTTGGAGCGCCAGTTAYTGCAAGGTGAACTCCACGCACCCTTTTCGGGTGTTTTGGTGACTCGAAAAATAACCTTGGGTAGTTACGCGATTCGCGGGAGTGTGGTTTTTGAAATTGTAGATTTGGATCACCGTGAAGTACGCGTCGAGTTACCGCAAGCTTTGGCGGTCRGATTGAAGCCWGGGCTTAGCGTRGAGATWCAYAGYCCTGCATTGCGCGAAGGCATGCTTAAKGCAACTCTRAAATCGATTCTCCCAGCTGCGCAATCTTCAGCACGCACCTTCACCGGCCTCATAGATTTRCCTCATGGAGTTGACCTTGAGCACCGTTTGYTRCCGGGCGCCTATGTCAGGGTGAAGCTTGAAACMCGGCGYGCCGAAGTTGCAACYGTGGTTCCKGCAGATGCCTTAATACGCAAGGGGGAGCAGTGGTTTGTGGTGGTCGCTGACGATGGCACTCCACCTCTAGCGCGTTTCGTTGCGGTTARYATATTGGCGAACGATGGGCGTCGTGCTGCGRTTGCAGCTGTGCAAGACGGTGAGCTTCTGCCGTCGGCAAAGATTGTGGTGACYGGAACGGACAATGTATTTCCCTCGGCGCCCTTGCTGTTGCAGCCGCATCAAGATCCRAGCCAAGGCGGCCGSGGCCTCACTTCCGCTTCGGATTCCTAGAGGAGMACGGTWATGARCCCGATTCGTTTAGCGATTGCACGTCCKTACACCGTGGCGGTGGCGGTGATTTTCGCACTGCTGTTCAGCTTGCTTGCCTACCAGAAGATYCCGGTACAGCTTAAGCCAACGGTGGATCAACCRGTCCTTTCGGTGTCGACCTCGTATCGCGGTGCAAGCCCGGTGGAAGTCGAGGAACAAATTACGCGCCCGATTGAGGACTTGCTACAAGGCATCAGCGGATTGGAAGAGCTGCGCAGCGSTTCGGTGGAAGGRTCCAGTACCGTCATTCTGCGCTTTGCTTGGGGAGTGAACAAGGATCGCGTCATGGTCGATGTGGTCAACAAGCTTTCTCAACTGCAAGCTTTACCACCCGATGCCGATGAGCCCATCGTTTCTCTGAGTTCACCCATGGACATCGAAATCGCGATGTGGATTGTGAGTGAATCGCCCTACGATGCGGATCGCGTCCGCCAAATTGTGACCGACGAAGTAGAGCCCTTACTCAGTCGCGTGGAAGGGGTTTCGAGCCTTATGATTGTCGGGGGAGAAGAGCGAGAAATACGCGTACAGGTTGACCCCGCGCGTTTGGTGTCGCGTGGAGTGACTTGGCAAGAGTTGCTCACTGCGCTTCGTCGCGGCTATTTGGATCGCCGTGGCGGTACGGTTGAAACGACAACCCGCCAGGTGGTCGTGCGCACGGTCGGCCGCGAGCAGGACCCAGCTGCCATTGCCAAAGTCATTATTCGCCGCGGCCCCGAAGGCACCGTAACCATTGCCGATGTCGCCGATGTCATTGATGGACACCGTGAGTTGCGCAGYATCGTGCGCGGKCAAGGAGARCGCGTCATTGCGATTGGCGTGAATCGCGAGGCTGGAGCCAATGTGGTGACCATGATYCGYGGTGTAGAGGAACAGTTAGAGGTTCTCAACCAGCGCTTCCGCGARCGTGGCTTRCAGCTAAAGTTTGGTCCGGTATACCGCGATACCACCTATCTCGAACAAGCCTTGGAGTTCGTGTGGAGCAACATGCGCTTAGGGGCTGGCCTTGCGGTATTGGTTTTGCTTTTCTTTTTGCGCTCCTGGCGCAGCGTGTTAGTGGTTGCCGTTTCTATYCCGATCTCCTTGGTGATGGTTTTYCTGGTTATGGAAATGCTCGGTCGCACGATTAACGTGGTYAGCCTTGCCGGACTAACTTTTGCCGCAGGAATGGTGGTCGACAACGCRGTRGTGGTGCTTGAAAACGCATTCCGYCATATGGAGATGGGGAARAAGGCGCGGGTTGCCGCCGAAGATGGKGGSCGTGRRGTTTGGGGTGGAGTGCTGGCTAGCACCTTGACTACCATGGCSGTGTTCTTRCCCATTTTTGGTATGCAGGAAGAAGCTGGGCAGTTATTYGCAGACCTTGCGATTGCGATTGCAGCGGCGGTTGGATTCTCCCTCTTGGTTTCGYTGACCGTAGTGCCGACTTTGGTCTACTTGCTTTATCGCGGCCAAAAGCAAGCGGTGAAGAAYAGCGGKCCGCATAAAAAGGAAGGCWCTCTYGCACGGGGKTATGGGGTCGTGGTGGTCCGTCTTACYGGGAAAGGARRGGYRTCCTTTTTCGCGAAAGCCATGCTCYTAGTSGTCGTGGTATTGCTTTCSGTGACCGCKATCAAACTGGTGCCCSCAGCTGGCTACCTGCCGAATGGCAACGCCAACATGGTGTTCTTTTTCTCSGGGCCGATYCCCGGAACACGCCCGGAAGCSATGGAAGCWTCCTTGCGYCCGGTGGAGGATTGGATTCGCGCGCAACCGGAGACCGGRCGCTACTTCATGGTTTTCGCCTCTCARTTCAACGGCGGTGGTGTGATTTTAAAACCSGAGTTCGCCAACGGCCCCGCGCTCGATGCCTTYCAAGCCAARTTCCTTCCCATCTGCCTGAGTGCACCGGGAACGCGCTTTATGGTCCCTGTGCGTCAGTCTTTATTCCGCGATTCTGGCAAGCAGTTTACGGTTGAAATTCGTGGTCCCGACCTCGCGGTTCTAGGCGCCACCGCGAAAGAGTTGCAAGCCAAGCTCGGCACGTGGCCTGGTGTTCAAGCCTTCGGTGTACAAAACGATTATGTCGACGGACGTCCGGAGTTCCGCGTCGAAGTGAATGCACCGCGCGCTTATGAAGCTGGCATGAGTGTGCAAGATGTTGCCGCAGTGGTAGAAACGGCACTGGCCGGCAGCATTGTGGGAACTTGGGGTGGTTCCGGGCGCGACGTAGACGTGGTTGCGGTGGTGGACGGTGAGCTCCTTGAAAGCCTGGAGAGTTTGAAACAATTGCCCTTGGTTACGCCCAGTGGTGGCGTGACTCACTTGGGTGCCTTGGCGAACATCACCCGCGGCAAGGGGCCGGAAAGTGTGAACCGCATTGAACGGGAACGCGGTATCACGCTTACCGTGAGCCTTGAATCCGACGCCGCTCTGCAAGCTGTATTGGAAGATGTGCGCAAAAATCTTATCGCGCCAACGGCGGCCGCATTGCCAAGCGGGTACGACGTGCGGCTCGGCGGTTCCGCCGACAAGTTTGCTACCACACTAGAGGAACTCACTAATTCCTTTTGGTTAGCGATTCTCCTGACTTACCTCATGCTGGTCAGTTTGTTCCGTTCTTGGCTACAGCCCATCGTCATTCTGGTCACTGTGCCTTTGGCTATGACCGGCGGACTCATCGGGATTACGCTTGCCGATCGTTGGTTCCCGGGCGCTTCTTATGATTTACTTGCCATGTTGGGCTTTGTGATTCTGGCCGGCATCGTGGTGAACAACGCGATTCTCATCATTCATCAGGCAAATCAGTTTCGCGCCGCTGGTGAAGAACGACGCCTTGCTCTCACTCATGCCGCGCGTACTCGTTTGCGCCCGATTTTGATGACTGTGGCCACGACTTGCTTTGCCATGTTGCCGCTGGCGATGGGGCAGGGAGCGGGAGCTGAGCTTTATCAAGGGCTGGCGGCGGTCATTCTCGGTGGCTTGGTGCTGAGTTCCCTATTCACCCTTCTCTTGGTGCCGGCCTTAGTTTCCCTCGGATGGGATGTGCAGGATCGCTTCACACGTTCCACCGCACGCTAAAATACGCGCGGCATCCGAGCTACTCTTGCCCCGAATCTCATGGCCGACCTCGAAACCTTTCCTAATCCCTGTCCGGAACGCGCTTTTTTAATCGAAAGCGTGACCCATGAGTTCACCTGCAACTGTCCGATGACCGGACAGCCGGATTTCGCGACCATACGCCTGCGCTATGTGCCGGGCCCACGCTGCGTGGAGCTGAAAAGCCTCAAGCTGTACCTGTGGGGCTTCCGTGACGAGGGGCACTTCCATGAAGATGTCACCAATCGCATCCTTGACACGCTTGCTGGCGCTTGTGAGCCGGTGTGGATGGAAGTCCGCGGCGAGTTCAACGTGCGCGGCGGCATTGCTACCACGATTACTGCGCGCTGTGGGGACCGACCAGCATCGCTCGATGGCGTGGAACGTTCCGAGTTTTAGGTAATCTCAAAGAAGTTCTCAAGTCCAGACCAGGTTTCAGACGAAGGAAATCAGCAACCTGATTTTGCCGTCGACCTGGGTGGGAGCCCTTTCCTGAAAAGGATACCTGGTCGGCGGTTTTTGCTTTTTCAGAGCAGCCGTCGACCGGGAGAAGGAAGTCCTAAGGAAGCTCTGATTTAGGGAAACTTTGATTTAATCTGACGGCGACTCCGCGGCCGAAATCGTCTGCCCCAGCGTTGCTTCATCTTGGCTGTAGCGACACTACAGCCTTCGATTCACGCCTTGGGGCAATCGATTTCAATCCACGGCCTCTCGCGCCGGACTAAATCAGAGCTTCCTTAGTTCTTGAATCCGATCAGGTGCACTTCGCCACCCGGATTGAAACCTGGTGTGCCACCGCCAACGGTTTCTCCAGAAATGCGCAGGACGATTTCAGAGCGGCCATCTTGATCAAGGTCGGAAAGGCCGCAGAGATCCACAGTGAAGAAGCCAAAGTCTTCGCTGCCGAAACTTACGATTTCGGAAGCATCGGCACCATTGAAAATGCGGATGTGCGGCTTGATTTGCCAAAGTCGATTTAGGTGAAATTCAACGGTGCCAAAATCGATAACGCCATCGCCGTTCACATCGCCAAGGGTGGCCAGCTTGCTGCCGAATTCATCAAATTGAAAACCGTTGATCTGATGCAAAACACTTCCGTCCACTCCGGAAAGGATGCGGGTTACCCCTTGGACCCAACTGCGGTCAAAGTTCCTTTGGTAACCACTGACTAGGAAGTCGATGGTTCCATCTTGATTGAAATCGCGGAAGGCTTGCATGCCAGAAATGCTCATGAGCAGGCTATGCCTGGATTGGGAATACATCGGTTGCAAGTTTCTTCCGCTGTAAGCCGTGAACCCGTCTGAATAAAGAGTACTGCCTTCCGAGCCATTCATCATGAGGTCGGGCATGCCGTCGCCATTGAGATCTCCAGGCGCACACATGTACTTTCCAAGTGATTGGTCTTGCATGCTGCCACGCAATTCTTTGATTTGAATTCCAGTAGAGCCATCAAAGAGTAAAACGCGTCCAGCACCAAAGATTCCATCCACCGTTTCGTTAGGAAGGCCAAGTGCGAACTCTGGAAGTCCATCTTGATTCATGTCGCCCACGACCATGGAAGTCATGCCGACTTGCCCATTCGAATTCGTTAGTACTTCCGAAATGCGCTGACCGTTGGCTCCATTGACGACGTAGGCCGCTGCAAAACCACCTGCTCCGACTAAAATCTCATTCACGCCATCTTGATTGATGTCACCTAATGTGTTGAGAGTTAGTCCCAGTAAGGAGTCCACTCCAGGATTAGGCTTTACGGTGTAGAGCAAGCTGCGGTCGGCGCCGGAAAACACTTCCACCTTGCCACCGCCCCAAGCCCATGTTGGGGAGAGATACCCGGGACTGCCCACAGCAAAATCGTTTACTCCATCTTGGTCGATATCGCCCAACTGCGCAAAGGTAGCACCGAAACGCTGTTCTGCCTGTGGGCCTGTTAGTAGGTCAATGCGTTCCAAGCCGCCTTGAGCTGCGGACGCGAGGGAAAGTAGAAGCAGTGGAATCATGTTATAGCTATGGCCGCAGGGCTGGAGTTTGGACGCTAAAACCGCAAGTAATTACCTTATCCGCCGTGCCCGCGTCCGTGCATCGCGGCATCGCGCCATTTTTTCGCCTCAATGGAAGATTTGGCAGCAGCGTCGACCTGGCCAAGTTGTTGTTGGAGTTTGCCCATCCACACATAACAGTTGGAGAGGGGGATCGATCCATTTAGATTTTTGAGCAGCATGAAATCAATCGCCAGTTGATAGTCCAGAATCGCCTGTTCGGGATGCTGGTCGGCTTCCTCGTTCTGCGCCATGGCCATGTACAAAGCGGAATGATCCACGTGGGCTTCGTAATCATCGAGCAGAAGATTTTTGGCGTTCAGGAATGAAGCGCGTGCTGATTCAAATGCGCCGCTCTGGGTTTGCATTTGGCCGCGGCTCATCCACAGTCCAGCTAACAAAGGATGATGTTCTCCCAACCGCTCGGAAAGTAAGTCGAAGGCCTCTTGGTAAAGTTCATCGGCACGCACAAAATCGCCGCGATCCGATGCCAAGTTTGCCAGTCCATTCCATGCCGATGCCACTAATCGATGCCGTTCCGCGCCTGCACTGCGCAAAATATGGACCGCCTCTTCATATTTTGCAGTAATCTCAACAGCGTCGCGCGCAAAGAACTGTGACCAAGTGGCGACATCCATTAAGCTTTGCGCGACGTCAGGATGAACCGGACCCAATAACTCGCGGCGCATAGCTAAAGCTTCCAGCATGGGTGCTTCGGCCTCGCGCAGACTCCCAGCGTGAAATAAACTCCAAGCCCATTCACGTGTGGCATCGGCCAAATCGAGATGATTCTTGTTGGGGTGATTCAGCCGCGCTTCTTGCACCAAGCTCAAAGCCAAATCTGCCGATACTCTGGCTTTGCCATTGGTGCGCAGCAAGGATGCGAGCAGGAGTCGCGTTTGCCAGGCTTCGGCAGCATCGTTTGGCAAATTCAGGGCTTCTAGGTGGGCGCGGCATAAAGCTTCGGCATGCCTTGAATCGGCAGCATTCACCGCTTGTCGAATACGTAAGCGAGCTAGATGGTGTCGGTTTTTTGCGCTGGAGTCGGCATCAATCCATTGGCTAGCCAGGGTCAAGTCTGCGGCCACGTCGGCAAACTTAGCCTGGAGCATATGGATTTCTGCGTGCATCAAGGCAAGTTCTAGACGATGTTCTGCGCTTGGTGCAACACCCATCTTTTCGGCGATGGGGATCAGTGCAGAGGCCTGATCCAGTTGATTCGAGGCTCCGGAGAAATCCCCATTAAGTAATTGCAGGCGTCCAATGGCCATGCGGATTTCAATTTCTAAATCGGGATCTTCAGCAAAGCGCGATTCGATATCCACCGCAGCATCGCGCAGAATCTCAGGGATGGATGCGACGCGACCGCGAAGATTSGGRTCCAACTGCGCCAAAACTTCTTGAGTCAARAATCCAAGCGCATCTTGCGTACGAATAACCGCTTCTGCAGCCTCACTGCGTGCTTGGATGGCATCGTTGCGCTCGACGGTAAGGCGGTCYGCTTGCACAATGGCATASGATCCAAAGCCAATGATTAATGCAAGACTAAGCGCACCTAACCCGATTGGAACCGGGAAGCGCTGCACATACTTTTGCATGCGATACCAACGGCTTGGCGGGTGAGCGAGAACCGCCTCTCCATGCAAAAAGCGTTGCAGGTCCGCAGCGAAGGCTTCCACCGAGGCATAMCGWAAATTCGGTTCYTTGGCGATGGCCTTATGCACYACGACTGCCAAATCGCGATCAATGTGCGCAGCATGCTTGCGRATGGGMGTTGGGTCATTCTCCTGAAGCGCGCGAATCGCCGATGCAATGGTGTCGCCGAATGGATAGGGCTCAGCATCGGCGAGGAGTCCATAGAGTAAAACGCCGAGGGAGTAGACATCATCGCGCACGTCGGTGGGCTCTAAGCTTCCGAGTAATCGTTCCGGCGGGGCRTARGTWGGMGAWCCRACGAAYTCAGARGTYYGGGTGAGGTCRTGYCCRCCTTGCGCATCTTCTTGGAGTAGTTTGCCAATGCCAAAATCGAGCACGTGYGGTTGGCCTTSTGCATCGACCAGAATRTTGGAYGGYTTCAGGTCGCGGTGAATCACGCCGCGTTGRTGTGCATGCGAAATRGCTTCGCAGATGCCGAGTAGAAGGTGCAAAATTTGGCGTTGACTACGCGYGGGGCCATCTTGMGGWCGYRCCCAACGATTRGGWGGTACACCYTCGAYCCATGGCATGACTAGAAGYGGTTGRCGGTCGACAATATCGCGCCGCAGCAGTGGCACAATCGATGGGTGATTCAAGCGTGCCGCAATTTCCATTTCRCGCTCGAATCGTAAACGCCCTCGAGTGCCAGTCAAAGTGCCWGCTAACAATCGCTTGATTGCCACAATCTGCCCTTCKGAGTTGCGTGCACGTAGCACCACGCCCTGCCCACCTCGGGAAACTTCATTCAGAATTTCATATTCGCCAAGGTTGTCCCAACTGTCCGGGGTCAATGCGGAGCGTGCCTGTTCCAGCCAGGCATCGTCATCGAGGTTGAAACCGAGGTCACCGGAGTTGGCAGAATCAGACATCGGGGTTCTCGTCTTTAGTTTGCGTATGAATGAGTTCTTCCATACGCTTGCGAATGCGTTGCTTCACCTTATGTACAGCCTGGGTGGAAATATCGAATTCACGCGCAACTGCGGCCACCGGAGCGCCATCCAGCAAGCGTTCAAAAATACTCACGCTGCGCGGCTCGAAATCTTTGCGGATTTGCAGCATCGCAAGGCGGAAATGATGGCGCACCCATTCTTGCTCCCATAAAACGTCGGTGGCGTTTTCGGTGGGGTCAGCAAGTACGGCATTCATCTCCGTAGCTAGTCGACTGGGCATCTGATTTGGACGCGAAAATTGACGCCGGATTGCATTTTGCACAATGCGTGCCAAATAACTGCGGAATCTACCGCGTTTCGGGTCGTAGGCGAAGGAACCTTGCGCCGCCTTGGATAAATTCATGAGTACCACCTGGCGGACATCTTCGGCATCGCCATGTTGCAGACCGCGGCGCCTGCAATAACCGAGGATCAAATCACGATAGGTGACATCGAACTCATGCCATGCTTCTTGGTCAGAAGCATCGCGCAGACGAAGCAGCAAAGAGGGGCGAGTTGGTTCCGATACCATGCAACGCAGTTTTAACCGCGCTGCACTGGATTGACCAGGCGTCCTAGTCCGTCGGCTTCCACCACCAGTTCATCGCCGGGGTGAATCGGGGCGACTCCGGCAGGGGTGCCAAGGAACACAATGTCACCGGGGCAGAGAGGTGTCCATCGCGAGATTTCGGAAAGCGCCTCAGCTGGTTTCCATAAGAGATCTGCCAGAGAAGCGTCTTGGCGGATGACATCGTTCACGCGGCCGCGCAGTCGAATGGTCTCTATGGGTGGCAATTCTGACTTAGGAATCCAAGCGGGTCCTACACAACCAAAGGTGGCCAAGTTTTTTGCACGCAGCCACGGCCATCCGCGATCCCGATCCAAACTCTGTTGCTTGCGCGCAGTGATGTCATTGCCCAAGGTGTAAGCGACCACGGCATCTTCCGCTTCTGCTTCACTCGCTTGATGCAAATATCGTCCAATGAGGACGACGACTTCGGCCTCTGGATCCACACGCGAATCTAACCATGCCGGAATGATGACTTCTGCGTTTGGGCCAATCAAGGTGTCGGGTAGTTTGGCAAACCAAACCAACTCTTCTGGAGGTTCCGCACCAAACTCCCGCGCATGGGCTTCAAAGTTTTTTCCCAAGCACAGAGCCTTGCCTGGGCGCCCTGGCAATAAGAGCGGCCAGTTACTTGCGGCTGCTTCCGGTGCTTCATTGATGAAAGCCAGGAATCGTGCCGGCTCAGCCAGTAGGCCACTGATTTCGGCGAGGTCATCGGCCAGGCCGGCCTCGCTTAAATCATGAAAGATGCCGCCGGAGACCCACAGCCAATGGGGGCGTCCATTGGGGTCTAATGCCCTACGCAAACTGTTCACGGTTGCACCGCCCGCAACGCACCGAGCGCATACGCCGTGCACAAAACTGGGTTGCCTTCCCACCAGCGCGGCGCCTCTTCATTGATCCAATGCCCGTCTTCCTGCTGCGTGCTCATGAGCTTGTTGGATAACTCCATGCGCCAGTAGTGCTTCACGTTGCCTGCTGATTCAATGACTTCTATGTCGGCGGCATCGAGGGCCTGGGCAAGACTGAGGTAGTAGTAGTACAAGCCTTGAAATCCTCCGCGCGGATCCACCATGGGGTCGAAGCCGGGGTTGACTTCCAGGGTCCAATGCGCGCTAATCCAATCGACCGCTGCGACCACACGCGGATCTTCTTTCGGTACTCCAGCGAAAAGGAAGCATTTCAACAAGGCGTAGGTCATCGAGCCGTAACTGCGCGCCACCAAACTTCCATCGGGCATATGAACGGTTCCGGCAGGCGAGTTGCCCGGGTAATACACGGCGCCGCCATCGTTGCCCGCGCGTACGGGAGTCGGATCACCTTGGTCGTGAAAAGTCTCTGGATTGGATTCTGACCGATTTTGGCTGCGATTAAGGAAATGAATCGCGCGCTGAAAGGCTTCGTCTTCGGCGGGGACATCGGCCTCGTTGAGAGCTTGCAGTGCGTATTGCAGATTGGATAAGTCGGGGCGCAAGTCGCCGCCATAACCAATACCGCCGAAAAATTTATCGGCCTCGCTGTAGCCTTCGCCTTCATCGGTTTGCACGGTGCGCAAATAACCGACGGCCTTGCGAATAGCTGGAATGTCGGCTTCGCGCCCTCCATCGACCAATGCGCCAACTGCAACCGAGGTGGTGTAAACCGCAACTCTGCCGCCGTGGATACTGCCATCGTCCTGTTGTAAGGTCAGAAGGAAGTCGAGGACTTCATACCCGATTTGGTGTACCTCCTCGCGTTGACTGCCAAACAGGGCGCGAGCAGCAAGTGCAGAAATACCTGGCTCCGGTTGTCCAAAGAATTCCCACACGCCGGATTCGCCACGCGCTGCGATGAGGTAGTCCACGCCTTTTTCGTAGGAGCTTGCGATGGCTGCAAAATCTGGCTCCTTCGACAACGCAGTCTTTTCAGGTTTGCCATAGGTTCTCCAAATACCCGCATCGGCCAAGGCGCGCGCGGTTTGAGCCAGGCCTGCATCTTGAGGTAAATCGCTCAGCGTGTACGGGGTGTGGTTAGCAGCGGAGGTGGTTTGCAGCTCGGCAATTCGATGTCCGTGCCGCGCCACCAATCTTTCTACGGTAGGCAAGTAACGATCTTGATGCACATGCAAGAGGGCAATAGCCAGACGTTGATCGCGCGCCCAGTCATCGACCCGGTCATCGGCTTGAGCGAGAAGATAGGTCACAGCATCGCGCACAAAAGGGCCATCATCGACTCGATAGGAACGCGGGCTCAGGGCCATGCCGGTGAGGACATCGGCGGTGATGACTACGTTGCCGCCGTAGGAGCCGTCAGCCATTTGTGCCGGGCGAATGCGGTTCAGGTAGGTATCGAACAGTTCCTTTTCGGAAGGTCCCTGGAGGGCCAGGAGAGGGCTGAGGAGCAGAAGGCTGAGCATGTTGGGTTTGGCGACGTCGCCAAGGTAGAACGCACAGGATAAGGGTGCGGTTCGAGGTCCTTGTTAGTTTTAGGAGGGCAGAAGCGTGTTTTCGACCGCTAGTGCAGCGCGTTGAGCGGTTCCTGGAGCCAGAGCGGAAGATTGCAGGTCTTGCAAAGCGCTTAGGCTTTCACTGCGGCCTGGTTCCTCAAGTTGTTGCAGGAGATCGGCGCAAAGGGCGCTGGGGTCCAAGTTGTATCCGATTTGCTCTGGCGCAATGCATCGCCGGGCGATGAGATTTGCGGCGCCGACAAAGGGAACCGTAAGTGCATGCGATGCCAGCCAAGCTCCAAGGCGCGATGGCATGTGAAAGACCACCACCGAAGGAATCTGCAAGGCGGCGACTTCCAGGCTTGCGGTTCCGCTGACCACCCAGGCGCCCGAACATTGACGTAATACGGCGTGGAAGTGATCGGGTGCCGGAGTGACTTCAATGTCCGCAGCTTGCAGAAGCTCATGTAGCAGCGGCCAAACCTTGGCACGTAAATGCGGAAGCACAAAACGCACTCCGGGGCGTTTGGCTTGCAGTTGTTTTGCTGCAGCCAACATAAGGCTTAGGTTCTCGCGAATTTCACGACGTCGACTGCCCGGCAAAATTGCAATCCATTCTGCATCTTCCGGCGGTTGCCAGGTTGCCTCATCGGCGGCCAAGCTATCGGCCAATGGATGTCCGACAAATTTCGCCACCGCACCATGTTTGGCATACCAGTCCTGCTCAAACGGGAGGATGGTGAGTAGCGTGTCAGCGCGACGAAAATCGCGCACTCGCCACGGAGCCCAAGCCCAAAGTTGCGGAGCGATGTAATCCACCACCGGCACCCCGCGACGTTTTGCAATACGCAGTAAATGTCGATTGAGCCCGGGGTAGTCGACCAGGACCACGACATCGGGCGGGCAAGTGCGGATTTCTTTGGCGAAACGGTACACCGATGCGAAGAACATGGGCAGTTGCGCGGCGACATCTTTGAAGCCCATGACATTGAGATCGGCGAGCGGTTTCCAAACATGCATTTGCATGGATGCGAGGCGCGCACCACCAAAACCGGAGACTTCGAGTCCGGGATGGCGCTGATGGAGGACCTCAAGTAAGCGCACCGCATGGGTTTCACCGGATGCATCGCCGCAACTTAAAATCATGCGTTTCAGATTCACCTCGGCGGGTGGCAGTTGCGGCGGCAAGACCTCTAGCGTGGCTTGYTTTAGYTCATCGAAGTCGGCKAGRCGCTGGTTGCGTTGGGTCAAAGCGAAGGCATGCCGMGGCAGTGCGAGGAGYAAATCGCAAATCGCGTAGAGGAACTCGCAGAAGACGTCGAAGGCGGGTGCTAGCATGCGTCGCGATGGCGCAAGGTGACCGGAGTTGGACACACCTCAAGTCGGACCTGTTTGGCCGTGTAGAACRAGGGCATTCTACCGAGGCCGARCCTTCCGATACTTGGCCGGTGGATGTSGTGCGACGAGATACGCGTCGGGCGCCATGGTGGACGCGTGGACTKGCGGTTTACTTAGCAAGTCGTGARGCGCRAACTTTGCTAGCTATGGAAGARCGCMTGCCAGACCTYGCCGGACACAGTTTTCCGCGGGTGTGYTCGTGGGGCAAAGGGGTTCTGGTGCGCAGCTGGATTGCCGGTCAGCCCATGCARGTGGCGAAACCTACCGAGGCCGACTACCACCACCAGYTRCTTTGTTTGCTTGCACGATTGCATCGCAATGGCATCGCACACAACGATTTAGCCAAGGAACCCAATTTTTTGGTGCGCGARGACGGMAAGCCAGCGATTATCGACCTCCARCTTGGYMGGGCYTTTKSGCGNNGNCGAGGCGCATACTTCCGCTTGTTAGCRCGTGAAGATTTRCGTCATWTGCTRAAACAYAAACGCACTTAYTTGCCGCWAAAGCTGACTCCKMGGGAGWWGKAYATCCTYTCAAAACCATCMTTCCCGGCACGACTTTGGCGTCGCACCGGRAAGAAGGTTTAYYTGTGGATTACCCGCRGTGTTTTYGGGTGGTCCGATCGCGAAGGAGCGGGGGACCGCAACCTAGGCTGAATTACAGTACGTCGTCGATGTATTCGAGCCAACGATCTTCAAGTTCAAGTTCGTCAATCTTGCCCCAAGATTCGGCCATAGCCTTGTCCCAGATTTGTTGCTTACGTTGCGGCATATCTCGGCCGAGGAAATCCCATGGGCTCTTTATGCGATCTCGCTGAGTTTCTAGAATTTTAAAGTCAGCATCGGCATCTTTTAGGAGTTCGAGTTGCATCTCTGCGTTCGACACGATTTCCGCATAGGCTTCTTTGTAGCCATCGTTCAGGTGCTTGATGTAATTCGGCAGAATGTCTGCGTATTCCTCTTTCCAGTACTTCTTTTTGACCTTGCCCCGGGCGCCTTCTCGCAGGAAGTAAATCAGCGAGAAGGATTGTGCATAACAGCTGACGTTTGAAGGTCCTTGGCTTTGCCATTCGCCGTGGTCATAACGGATATGCCGCTTCAGGGGCTTGATGGTCCCGTTGCGGTGCATACGCTTGATTTCAGGGGTGCGTGCAAGACCACCTTTCATGTCCTCTTCAGGAACCAGGTTGGAACCACGCATTTTCCAGGCGCCATAATAATCACCATGTCCTTCGTCGAACCAGCGATGTGCCTCGGAGCGGTTGAACAGGAAGTGGCAGTATTGGTGGAAGGCTTCGTGGGTCATCACCCCAAAAGTCATTGCGGTTCCTCCTTCGCCAAAGTAGAGCACCAGTTCTTCAGAACGTGGCGAGAAGAATCCAGCGACTCCGTTACCTACATCTCCATAAGCCTGAAAGTCACCACTCGTGGCGCAAAGCCGCACCACGGAGACCGAAGTAATCGGTTCACTCGGCGGAAAATCTTCCTCGAACAAGCGGCGCGATGCTTCGAGGCGCTTGATGACCTTCTTGAGGTTCTTGTTGTCGTCGCTATTGGTCTTGATGAGGTACTGCTTGCTTGGAACTTCTAGCAAGCGCCATCCAGGAGTCTGGTCGACATCGTTCTGGTGGAATTCAAGCAAGTCTTCATAGTTACTCTCCGAGTTCACGGCGCGGACGCTACTGATTTCTCGGTCCTCCATGTCAAAACGGAAAGACTTCATGGATTTCTCAACCGCCTTGCTCCATTTTTTGGCGATCTTCTTGTCAGCTGGGTAATCCCAGATAAAGAGAATCTTGTAATCTGGAAGTTGGAAGGTGTAGCAATCGAACACGACATCGAAGGCGCCCTGGCTGTAGACCACAAAGGTGGTAATGATTTCGCGCTTGCCCTGAATGCCCTTGGCCTTGATCGTGGAAACTTCAGGCACGACCAGCTTGAACTCATCGCGGCGCAAAGAGGCACCTTGCAGAAGTTTGATGTACTCTTTCGCGCCGATTTCTTCGGCTTCATCGGTGTTGGCTCGTCCGCGCAAGCCACCGCCTGAGCTTCCGTCTGTGACGGCAGCTTTCGGGTCGATTTTAATCACCACACACTTCGGGTTAAAATTGAGGCGCTGGTTGCTTTCGGTTTTCACCAATGGCCCACGCTCAGCTTTCAAAGTGCCGATGACACCCGCTGCTTTGTCGCTTTCGTCCGAAGGGATATCGAGGAATCCCTTCAGTGGCTTAAACTCAAAGCCATAAGCTGGGAATTCCCGGTACTTGGAACTGTTCTTTTGCGCTTGTACCTCTGGGGCGAGGAACAGTGTGCAAAAGCCGAATAATAGGAAGGTAAGGAGACGAGAGGATTGCATGAGCGTTATTTAGCGATCGGAACCCCCTTATCGTAGGCGAAATCTACCCCGAATGGAAAAGTAAATAAGTAGCGAGGGACATCCCTACGCTTCTTCAGCGGGCGACTCAGGCGTGCCGGGGCCCAGAATTTTCACTTTTGCAGGACGCAAGATTCGTTTACCCATGCGATAGCCACGACTTAAGAGTTCGAGGCTCGGCTTGGAGAGCGAGTCATCGGTCACCGTTTCCACCGCTTCGTGTTCCTCAGGATTGAACTCGTCTTCCCTTTTTGGTGCGATGAAGGTCATACCGTGCCCAAGCATGACGCCTTCTAGCGCCAGCTGAATCGCGGACATGCCGGCTAGGAAGGCATCGGCCTGTTCGGCTTTCTGCACGCCTTCTGGAATGCTGCCAAGTGCGGCTTCCATGTAATCGGCGACCAAAATCAGGTCATTTAAGAGAGCCTCAAGACGCATGCGAACGCGATCCTCGGTGTCGGCCATCAGCCGCCGACGCATGTTTTGCATATCGGCTTGCGCGCGAAGAGCTTTGTCCTTCCAGTAATCGAGAGTCTCTTGTGGATTCTGAACATCCTCTTCAGTAGCGACTTCAGGGGTCTCGACGACGTCTGCCTGTAACGGGGTGTCTGCTTCCATCTGCTCGTTCTTTTTCTTTTTCTTAGCCTTAGCCATAGTTCAACAACCTACTTGCTTGCCTTTTTGGTCTTTTTCTCTTCAAGTTCACGCATTTTTTTAACCAAGCTCTTTTGTTCGCGGGTCAACTTGGTGGGGACTTCGACATAAATCCGCACCAGTAAATCACCACGGGAACCGCCGTGAAGGCGGGGTAATCCCTGGCCGCTGATACGGAAAAGTTTGCCGGTAGGCGTGCCAGACGGAATGCTCATGCGTGCTTCACCGTCAAGAGTTTCAACGATGATCTTGTCTCCCAAGACCGCTTGTGGCCAACTGAGTCCAACCTCGGTGTAGATGTCGCGGCCATCACGATGAAAGCCTTCTTGCTCGGTGACATGAATCTCTACAAACAGGTCGCCGTCCGGTGCGCCACCACGACCGGATTCTCCTTGTCCACCTAAGCGGATTTGGGCGCCATCCTCGATGCCCTCCGGAATGCGGACTTCAATCTCGCGCTCTTTCTGCGCCAGACCTTGACCGCGGCAAGTGCCGCAAGGTTTGCTGATAACGGTGCCTTCACCTTGGCATCGCGGGCACGCGGTACGAACCGCAAAGAAACCCTGCTGCTGATGCACGGCACCTTGGCCGCCACATCCGGTGCAAGTTTCTTTGACGCCACCTGGAGCGGCGCCACTGCCTTCGCATGATTCGCAAGTTTCATTGCGCCGCAAAGTGAGGGTGCGCTTGGTGCCCTCAAGCACCTCCTGCATGCTGATCTCTACGCTGGCACGCAAGCTACGGCCAGGTTTTCCCTGACTGCGTCCGCGTCCGCCGCCCATGCCGAACAGTGATTCGAAAATACTGCCTCCGCCACCGCCACCACGTCCACCAAAGATGTCGCCGAACTGTGAGAAGATATCTCCGAAATCGACAGCAGGGCCGCCGGAACCACCAGGTCCACCGCCAACACCGGCGTGGCCAAAGCGATCGTAACGCGCACGTTTGTCGCCATCGGACAGAATGCCGTAAGCCTCGGTGGCTTCCTTGAACTTGTCCGAAGCGCCTTCGTCTTTGTTGCGGTCGGGGTGAAACTTCAGCGCAAGTTTGCGGTACGCCGATTTAATATCGGTGTCGGACGCATCACGTCCGACACCGAGCACTTCGTAGTAATCGCGTTGACTCACGAGTCCTTACGCAATGGCGCCTTCAATGGCACCTTTCTTTTCGTCTTTGACATCGGTAATCAAGGTGTTGGTAGTCAGCAGCAAGCCAGCAATCGATCCGGCGTTCTGCAAGGCCACGCGCACTACTTTGGCGGGATCTAGGATGCCCGCTTTACCCATGTCGACACATTTGCCGGCGAGYGCATCGAAGCCTTTCCAACCAGCCAGTTCAAGCACATCTTCGACAATCACGCTGCCATCAAAGCCTGCGTTTTCAGCGATTATGAAGCATGGCTTGCGTAACGCTTTAGCGACCACTTCAACACCGAACTTTTCATCGCCTTTGGCTTTCTTRCCGATGGCTTCGACTGCCGCAATSGAACGTAGAAGAGCAGTGCCGCCACCAGGGACGACGCCTTCCTCCTTCGCTGCGCGAGTGGCAGCCAGGGCATCTTCCACGCGGTGCTTGCGTTCCTTGAGTACCGCCTCGGTTGAGCCGCCAACCTTGATCACAGCGACWCCRCCRGACATYTTGGCCAAWCGYTCTTCSAGCTTTTCCTTATCGTARGARGAKGTGGARCGCTCRATTTGMGCTTCAATYTGMGARACRCGYTCYTTGACMGCCTTYTTGGMKCCAGCRCCGCCSACCAAAATGGTGCGRTCCTTYTCRACMGTCACTTTCTTCACCGAACCAAGTTCTGCGAGGGTGACATCGGACAGTTTCTGGCCGGTCTCATCCATGATGGCGGTTCCACCGGTGAGGACTGCAATGTCGCCRAGCATGGCTTTGCGACGRTCGCCGAAGCCAGGAGCCTTAATGGCGCAGACATTCATGATGCCGCGCAACTTGTTGACCACKARGGYRGCCAAAGCTTCGCCTTCAATGTCTTCCGCGATGATGAAGAGTGGCTTGCCGGTTTGAGAAGCGAGCTCCAACACCGGCAGGAATTCCTKCAKGKWSGARATCTTCTTCTCGTARATGAGAACCATGGCGTCCTCCATYTCRGCAGTCATTTTGGCTAGATCRGTGACGAAGTAAGGAGAGAGGAAGCCTTTGTCGAGGCTCATGCCGTCGACGTAATCCAGTTTGGTWTCAATGCCGTCGCCTTCCTCCAGRGTGATGACACCCTGCTTGCCAGCGCGCTCCACAGCTTCTGCCAGGATTTCACCGATGGCATGGTCATGGTTCGCGGAGATGGTGGCCACGCGGGCAATGTCTTCGCGGCCTTTGACCTTTTTGGACAGTTCTTCAATCGAAACGACGGAAGCTTTRACCGCCATATCAATGCCATTACGCAAAGCGGTAGGGCTTGCACCAGCRGCCATGTAACGCAGGCCGAGGCGCACGATTTCAGCWGCTARTACGGTTGCGGTGGTGGTGCCATCGCCCGCTTCGTCGTTGGTTTTCGAAGCAACCTCGCGCACTAGCTTGACGCCGAGGTTCTCGAACTGATCATCCACTTCGACATCTTTAGCGACCGAGACACCATCTTTGGTGACGACYGGTGCGCCGAAGGATTTCTCAAGGATGACGTTGCGGCCAGCTGGGCCGAGGGTGACCGACACGGTGCGTGCCAGAGTTTCAATGCCTGCGTACAGCTTCTCGCGGGCTTTATCGTCGAACAGAATTTGCTTGGACATGATGTTTACCTTTGCTTTAAATGTTCAGGACTAGCCTTCGATTTTTGCGAGGATTTCGTCGGCGCGCAGAATCTTGTAATCCTGGCCCTCGAACTCAATCTCGTTTCCTGAGTACTTGCCGTAGACGACGACATCGCCGACTGCAACTGGGAGTTCTAAACGCTTGCCCTTTTTGTCCAAACGGCCAGCGCCAATCGCGACGACATCGCCACGCATGGGAGCTTCTTGCGCCGAATCTGGGAGCACGATRCCACTKGCGCTRACAGTYTCAGCRRCTGCAGGRCGCACTARCACGCGATCTTCGATGGGKGTGAAAGCGATYTTCTTKTTTGCGGTTTTAGCCATAATTYCTTTCCGCCTAGTGGGCGTGGCCGCCCTCCATGGCAGCAGCTGCGTCGTTGTCTTTGGTGTCKGCCTCRACGATGAGGCATTCGGTCATGATSAGAGTYGACGCGACCGAAACCGCGTTTTCTAGAGCVGTCAMTGTGACCTTAGTCGGGTCGACGATGCCCATGGCGAACATGTCGCCGTATTCTTCGGTCAGGGCATTGAAGCCATAACCGGCTGMWTTCTCGCGYAGRATCTGACGCGCAATCACKGCRCCRTCRAGGCCWGCRTTTYCAGCAATGCAACGMACTGGCTGCTCCAAAGAACTYGCWAGKARCTCAACRCCAGTGRYTTCYTCDCCTTCCARGTKAAGTTTTGCTTTCTTYAGGCTTACTGCWGCACGYAGCAAAGCWACDCCGCCGCCAGCCAAAATGCCGGAYTCRATAGCRGCCATGGTGGCGTGCTTCGCGTCTTCGTAACGGTGCTTGCGCTCCTTGACTTCCGCTTCGGTGGCGCCACCGACCTGRATYTGTGCRATRCCGCCGACYARCTTGGCCAARCGCTCTTCCAACTTCTCGCGATCGTAATCGGAGGTGGTGGATTCGATCTGGCTGCGAATCTGATCGCCACGAATGGCCACGTCTTTCGCCTTGCCAGCGCCTTTGACGATGGTGGTGTTGTTGGAATCAATGCGCACACTTTGCGCAGTACCCAAATCGCTTAACTCGATGTTCTCGAGTTCGGTTGGGTCATCCGCCATGATTGCGTTCGCGCCAGTTAACACTGCGATGTCACGCAACATTTCCTTACGCCGATCGCCATAACCAGGAGCCTTGATTGCGACGACTTCCAAGATGCCGCGCATCTTGTTGACCACCAAAGTAGCCAGCGCTTCTCCCTCAATGTCTTCCGCGATAATCACCAAGGCCTTGCCGGCTTCTTTGGCTTTCTCGAGTGCTGGAAGCAAGCTTTGAATCGTGGAGATTTTCTCCTCGTGAATCAGAATCAGCGGGCGCTCGTAAACGCATTCCAGCGTTTCCATGTTGGTGGCGAAGTTCGGCGACAAGAAGCCGCGATCGAACTGCATGCCTTTGACCACCTTGACCTCGGTGTCGAGGCTTTTGCCTTCTTCGATGGTTAAAACACCATCGCGGCCGACATCCTTCCACGCCTTTGCCAGATTCTTGCCAATCACAACATCGTTGTTGGAGGCAATCGTGGCCACGTCTAAAATCGCGGCGTTGTCATTCACTGGCTTGGCGGATTTCTCCAGCTGCTTCTTTACGTATTGAGAGCCTTTTTGCATGCCGCTAATCAAAGCCGCCGGGTTGGCACCCACGGCGAGGTGACGTAGCGCCTCACGGTAGAGACTCCAAGCGAGCAGGGTGGCCGTAGTGGTGCCATCGCCCGCGCGGTCATTGGTTTTTGTGGCCGCCTGCTTGACTAACTGAGCGCCGAGATTCTCGGACTTGTCCAGTAAATCGATGTCGCGGGCGACAGTGACGCCGTCTTTGGTGATGGTCGGACCACCCCAAGATTTGTCGAGGACGGCGCAACGGCCCTTAGGACCGAGGGTAGAGACTACAGCTTTCGCTAGTTTCTCAACGCCGCTGAGGATGGCTTCACGGGCTTCGCCGTGGAAAGTCAGTTGCTTCTGCATGTTTTTCCCGGATTGATTCGGGTTCAGGAAAGGAGCCGCTTGACGCGGGCCCCTATTACAGCAACTCTAGTGCCAACCTTCGCGAGGCAATCCACCCCCGAATGCCCGATGGTCTGCCTATTTGGCATGATTTTTCTTCTCACTACGCTTCTTCTCGTCTGCCAGAATCCGCAGACCGATTCCGAGGTCCGCATCATCACCGATGCTGGCGCCTTCCAGGCCACCTTTCTTGGCTGGGTCGATGGGCGGCCCATGATCGATTCCGAGTTGGCGCTCGAGTCGTGGTGGTCGGTGGACTTTATTCACCCAACCACTTATGCCGGCGGTTGGACGCTGGCTCTGTCCGATGGTGCATGGTTGCCCGGCGAGCCAGTGGTGGGAGCGACAAGCCCAACCTGGAAACTCTCCGGTCTTCCGGAAGTTGCAAATTTAGAAATTGACACACTTTGGCTGCAGGCCTTTGGACGCACACGCTTGCCGCAAACTCTGCAGAATGAGGATCAATTGTGGGCCCGCACGRTGGCCGGTGGATTGGATCGCCTGCGTGGCTATCTGCTGGAATGGACTCCAGAAGGTATTGCGTTTGAGACTTCGGTGAAGGAGCGATTGGTGAAGTGGGAGCAGGTGGATGGACTTGCAGTCTTGYTGGAATCGGTGCCCCAGCAGGACCARGCAGTGTGGTTGCAGYTAGTCAATGGTGGGGTCTTGTCTGCGCGCATTCTTTCTAGCAAGGACGATACCTTCCAGCTCGAATTACCCTGGGGAAGCAAGTGGAGTTTGCCGTTTTCTGCAGTGCATCGCATCCGCCAAAGAAGTGGTGTAGAAGAATGGGCGATGGAATCCTGGGAGGTGCAAGAAATGCCTTCTGCASAAGCCTTGGATTGGACGCCTCGGKTAGGYAAATCKGTGCAAGGCCGGCCACTACGACTCGGAGGCGACCATGTCTTTGCGCAAGGCATTGGGGTGAAAGCGCAAACAGTTCTGGCTAGAACKACCGACACTGCAGGCACCCTGTTCTTGACSGTGGGYGTGGATCAAGAAGTTAAGAATTTYCGYAATCCACAACCGGTGATTTTYCAAGTCTTTCTGGATGATCAACTTGTCGTAGAGACTGCCGCCAAACGAGTGGACGATGCCGCGCAAACCYTATTAGTTGCAATCCCTCATCCTGGGCAAATCAGGCTTGTGGTGAAGCCTCTAAAAGTTCTTCCCTTCGGCACTCATGCCGATTGGTGCGATATCGTTTGGCGGCCTAAATCAGAGCTTCCCTAGGTTTCAGGACCCRGAGCTCTCTTCGCGCTTGTGTCTACGCGCCGCRGGAGGCACCACTTTGGTGTCCGCTCCAGCCGGKGTACGGGTGTTGTTGTCRTAGAAGAAAATATCGTTCTTGCCAGCAGCTTTAGCCGCCTTYAAAGCTTCGTTGGTCTGCAAGAATAAGTGGCGTGGATCGCGTGCGCTGCGGCCATCGAAACTCGCGATACCAATCGATGCATGCAAAACCTCTTTGACGTGGTCATCGCCAATCGGCGACAARGATAAGACTTGCAGGATTCGTTTGGAGACTGCAATGGTTTCCGGCATGGTGGTGGCCGGAAGGATAATGGCGAACTCATCGCCACCAATGCGCGCTGGRATATCAATCGAACGTACACATTGACGAATGGTTTCGCCGGCTGCACGTAAAGCGGCATCGCCAAATTCRTAGGAGTGSGTGTCGTTCAGGTTTTTGAAATCATCTAGGWCCAACAGCACTAAAGTGACTGGTGCACCGTGACGCTGAGCGCGTTCAAATTCTTCGCGCAAACGGGCGCGGAAGTGGCGGTCATTGAACAAGCCGGTTTTGTGGTCGGTCACCAATTGGCCCTCCAAGTGTTGATTCCGATCTCGGCTTTCCGCRAGTAAATCATGCATGCGCATAAGATTCTGTACGCGCGCYTCGGCTTCCGGTAAGTCAGCGTTTTCGAGCATCCAGTCAGCGAGCGAAGAACGTCCGGCTAGGAGYTTGGAGACGGAATTGGGATTGGCGTTTTCCCAGKGCACGATCAACCACGGAATATCGCGGTTGGGGGACAGGTGCCGAGTCATGGTYTGCCATTCGACGCCGTCGCGGAGTAGAGTAAGCGGGTARATSAGGGCGAGATCAATYCGGCCACGTAATARTCCCTTCGATTCTCCGAGATTATTGGCCACYCGCACYTCCCAGCCRCGCTCCTGGAAATAGGCGATCAGGGSGTCCATKGACTCTCCGCGGTGGTTTARGACCGCGAGGACCTTRTTTTCAGGGCTGGAGGTTGGAGAAAAAGGAAGCACGTTTGGGGACTCTTTATGAAGAATACCACCATTAGGAGTTCGCTTTTAGAAATCGTGGTGWTTAATCAGACCTAGATTGACCTGAGGGAGCAGAGGGATACAATATGCGGCTCATTCTCAGCACCTAGTGTGGAGTTTGAAATAAGACATCACGGGAGGGCCTGCTACAAGGTCTTTTTTGCCCGAAAACCTACTCTTAACCAGGAAAAATAATGTCTGACTTGAACGTACAATCTCTCATCGACGCCGGTACCCATATCGGTTGTCGCGTGGGTCGTTGGAACCCGAAGATGGAACCATACATCCTCGAGGCTCGCAACAAGATCCACATCATTGACCTGCGCCAGACCATTCGTGGCATTCTGCGCAGCAAGCACTTCCTGAGGGAAATTGTCGCATCTGGTTTAGATGTGCTTTTCGTCGGCACCAAGCAGCAACTCCGCGGTGAGATTGCCAAGGTGCACAGTGGAGCTGGCATGCCTTATGTGGAAGATCGTTGGATTGGTGGCACGCTCACCAACTACGAGGTCATCGGCAGCCGGATTGCTTTCTTGGAGGACATGGAGAAGAAGGAGTCCGAAGGGCATCTTGAAACTCTTACCAAGAAAGAGGGTGCTCGTTTCATGCGCGAAAAGCGCAAGGTCTATCGCAACTTGCACGGCATCCGAGATATGTTCCGCCTGCCAGGTGCCATGGTTGTGGTTGATCCGAAAACGGAGTACAACGCGATTCGCGAAGCACATCGCATGGGCATTCCGGTCATCGGCTTGGTCGATACTGACTGTGACCCAGACGTATGTGACCTCATCATTCCAGGCAACGACGACGCCATCCGCTCCGTCGCCCTGATCATCAGTCACCTGATTGATGGAGTGAATGCGGGCAAGGAACTACGCAAAGAGCGTGGCGTTGCTGATCCTCAGCGTGCGCCTGAAACGCAGTCGATCAAGGCAGGTGGTGCTCCGGTACCTCGTCCTCGTCGCGGCGGTCCACGTCGTCCAGGTCGTCCTCAAATGGACGGTGCAAGCAAGCCAGCTCCAGGTAAGGCACGTCAGAAGATGGAAGGTGGCGTAAACCGTCAGGTAGAAATCCAGGCGATTGACCCTGTGAAGCCAACTGAGGAAGCTCCAAAGGGAGAGACTCCGGTTGAGGCAGCACCCGTTGCAACGGCTCCGGCGGAAGCAACTCCTGCTACCGCGACCCCAAAGGAATCTGCTCCTGTTGCAGCGACTCCTGCGGAAGCCGCACCGGCCGCAGCGACCCCAACGGAAGCTGCACCCGCAGCCACCGAGACTACTCCAGAGAAGTCTGAGTAGATTTTGTCGCCCCGGACTTCGGTTCGGGGCGCTTCCATCCCCTGCGGTGTGAACCGCAAAACCGCGGTGCCGTACCGCACAACCATCCTTAACGATGACTACGACCATTTCCGCAAAAGCTGTCTTTGCACTGCGCGCTCAAACTGGCGCTGGCATGATGGATTGCAAAAAGGCCCTCACCGAATCCGGTGGCGACGAGCAGAAAGCCATGGAGCTTCTGCGTCAGAAGGGAATCAAGACTGCCGACAAGAAGGCCGATCGTTCGACCTCGGAAGGTCGCGTGTTTTCTTACATTCACCACAACCAACGCGTGGGTGTGATGGTGCAAATCGCATGTGAAACCGACTTCGTTTCTCGCGGCGATGATTTCGAAGCGCTCTGCTCCGACATCTGCATGCACATTGCTGCAACGGTTCCTTCTCCAGTGAGCATCTCCATTGGCGAAGTACCGTCTGAGCTGATTGAAGAAGAGCGCCGCATTTTGTTGGGCTCGGAAGACATGGCCAACAAGCCAGATGAGATCAAGGAGAAGATCGTGGATGGCCGTATCGATAAGTTCATCAAAGAACGCGCCCTGCTTGAGCAGGAGTTCGTGAAGGACCCTTCGATGACGGTCGCAGATCGTCTCAAAGCCTCGATCGCCAAGCTTGGCGAGAACATGAAGATTGTGAAGTTCGCTCGTTTCGAACTCGGATCTGAATAACTGTGTCTAGCCCACGTCGCATCCTGCTGAAGATCAGTGGGGAAGGATTTGCCCGCGAGGGTGAAACKGGCCTTGATACGGAACTGGTCAAGGCGCTTGCAACACAATTGCGAACCCTCACCGAAGAAGGCGTGCAGATTGCATGCGTCATCGGTGGAGGAAACATCCTGCGCGGCAAACAGTCGGAGTCGCTTGGTATTAACCGTGCGACCGGCGACTACATGGGCATGCTGGCCACCGTRATTAACGGTTTGGCGCTGTCCGATGCCCTCGAGAACAATGGCGTGCCAACTCGTGTTATGTCAGCCCTTGATGTGCACAAGGTCTGTGAGCCATTCATTCGTCGCCGCGCATTGCGTCACCTGGAAAAAGGGCGGGTTCTCGTTTTGGTAGGAGGTTTGGGTAGTCCATACTTCACCACCGATACTGCCGCTGCACAGCGCGCCATTGAATTGGGGTGCAGCACCTTGCTGAAAGCCACCATGGTTGACGGCGTGTACGACAAAGACCCCAATGCTTTTGACGATGCCGTCCATTTGCCAGAAATCACTTTTCGGGAAGTCCTGGAGCAGCGATTGCGGGTGATGGATCAAACCGCCTTCACTCTTTGCCGAGAGCATGACTTGCCGATTGTGGTATTCGATATGAATGCTGAAAACGGCCTGATTGCTGCTGCTCGCGGCGAAAAAATCGGTACCCTGATCAAGAATTAATCATGAGCCTTAGTTACCAAAGCTACCTCGATAATGCTGAAGACCGGATGGATAAGACGGTCGAGCATTTCTCCGATGAAATCCGTGGATTCCGCACCGGGCGCGCAAGCGTCGGCTTGATTGAGAATRTCCGCGTGGATTATTATGGAAGTCAAACGCCACTGAACCAAATGGCCTCGATTACGGTTCCGGAAGCCCGCTGTCTGTTGGTGAAGCCTTTTGATCCAAGCGGATTGAAGGACATCGAAAAGGCGATTCTGGCCGCGGACCTCGGCTTGAATCCATCGATTGATGGTGGCGCTCTCCGCGTCATCGTGCCACACCTTTCGGAAGAGCAGCGCCTGAAAATGGTGGCTCGTTTGAAAAGTTTGGCGGAAGACACCAAAGTCTCTTTACGTAATGTGCGGCGCGATGCCATCCGCGATGTCGAGCACGAACAAAAAGATAAGACTGGGGATGTTGTTTTGACTGAGGATGATGTAAAATCCGCCAAGTCGGACATTCAGGACATCCTCAAAAAGCATGAAACTACGGTCGAAGAGGCCTTAGGTTCCAAGTCAAAGGACATCCTGGAAATCTGATTTTCGTTTTCCGGAAGTGATTCATCACACCGGAACGGGGGCATAACTCAGTTGGTAGAGTAGTTGGCTTTTAACCAATTTGTCCCAGGTTCAAGTCCTGGTGCCCTCACCATCAAAGCGCACATCCTTCGGGATGTGCGCTTTTTTTTATAGAGTGGGTTCAGGCTCAATCGGAAGTTTTTCTAGCGATCCGGCAGCGCCAATCCATCCCTGATGAATGCCAATGCGCGGAATTAAGGGAATTTTGAGTGCTGGTGGCCACAAACCAATCCCGGCGGTTAGCTGCATGAAGTGCAACTCCAAGCCTTGGCGTAGTCCAATTCCAGCACCGAGATATCCGAGATCCGCCTCGAAGCCATAGCCGCTAGAGGTCATGCCAGCCCGCATGCTGCGCGGATAATCTTTGCCGACTGAATTGTGGTGAAGTTCAGCATGAAGCTCTGGCGTGCCTTCAATGAGGGTTGCAATGAAGGTGTTGCTGTTGGGACCGGGCCATGCGTCGTAATCACGAGCTTGTGCTGGGTGACGGATGGCGTGCCAGTTGTTGTCCTTTTCGGAAACCGTTTTCCACGTGCCAAAATCTTTCTCCGCCGCTGCGAGCCTTAATAGTTGCGGAATGGCAAGTTTGGCACGCTCACCAGTGATGGTTTCCAGCACTGAGACCCGATTCTTCCAGCGAATTGGAGCACGTACTTCTGCTGAAGTGATGTGGAATACATCGATGCCTGAGGATGGCCCACCAATCTCAATGCGTGTCCACGAAGCTTCATTTCCTTGTTTGACATCGATCCACGCATGCTCAGCGAACCGGGTGTACCAATCCATGGTGTCTGGAAGGCGCACGGTGTTGACCACCACCATGTAATCTGCCTGCTCGGTCAGCCGGATTGGGCTCGGGCCAACGCAGGCGAAGGAAGTCGTCGAGAGGATAATCAGAGTGCACAACCGCAACAATGTCATGCTGCCAGGATATCAAACACTTGGCAAAGCACTGCCTTGATGCGTTTCGCGCTTTTGCAATTCATGCTCAATCAAGGAATGCACCTTCTGCCGTCCTGGCCATGGCTTTGGCGCAAGATATTCTTCCTCCGGCGCTTCGGCAACTAAGCGGTGGACGATGACCTCCGGTGGCAGTATTTCCAAGGCATCGGCAACTTTGGTGATGTACTCCGGGGCGTGCAACAATTCCAATTTGTCGTCCATCCACATCTTTGCGAGTTTGGTTTTGCGCAACACCATCATCTGATGGAATTTAATACCTTCACAACCCGCCTTAGCAATTTCTTCGACCTGGCGCAGCAAGCCATCGTCCTTTTCTTCTGGCAGCCCTGCAATGCARTGCGCAATYCGATGCAACCCACGTTCCCCAGCCCGCTCGCATGCGATGTGAAAGTTCTCCAAAGTGTCGTGCCGACCAATCACCTTCTGCACGTGGTCATCGGCAGTTTCTAAACCAAGCTCGATCCACACTTCATCGAAAAATTCCTTCTGCGATGCCAATAAATCCGCCGCCTCTTCACTGAAACAATCGGGCCGCGTACCAATCGCCAGGATCGGCGCGACGTCCGCCCATTGCTTCATCTGCTCCAAGGCTTCGGCGAGGGGAGTCAGGTCGGGGTAAGTGTTGGAGTAGGACTGGAAGTAGATGATTGCCGCTTGGCCTTCCGGATTCACCTTTCGCGCCCGCGCCAGGCCAGATTCCCATTGGGTGGCCAAGGATTCCTCGCGTTTGGCCGCTCCAGTGCCACTGCCGGACAAATCGCAATACACACAACCGCCGTAACCGGAGTTGCCGTCGCGGTTAGGACAGGTGAGCCCTAAATCCAGCATCACACGCCTTAAGCGCCGCCCATAGCGTTGCTTTAAACTACGTCCAAGCGTGTGGACCGGTGCCTCTCTGCAAATCATGACCCCTCATCATACCCGTGACTGAAGTTCATCCCGTACCTGTAGTTATTGGTACTGCTGGACACATTGACCATGGCAAATCGGCTCTGGTCGAGGCGCTGTGTGGCACCCACCCGGACCGCTGGCAGGAGGAGATCGACCGCGGCATCACCATCGACCTCGGCTATGCGCAATACGCCTACCCTGATGGCCTAGAACTYGGCTTTGTCGATGTCCCCGGCCACGAGAAGTTAGTGCGCAAAATGGTTGCTGGAGCGACTGGCATGGGCGCTGCGCTCCTGGTGGTGGCTTGTGACGATGGCGTGATGCTGCAGACCCGCGAGCACTTTGAAGTGCTGACTCTGTTGGGAGTCGATCGCGGCATGATTGCACTGACCAAGTCGGATTTGGCAGATGAAGACACCCTCATGTTGGTCGAAGAGGAAGTCCTCGAGTTGATTGCCGGCAGTGCATGGGAAGGCGCCAAGATTCTTCCAGTGAGTTCGCACAACGGCGATGGCATTGAAGACCTGCGTGTTGCTTTGCGCGAGTTGGCTTTAGATGCAAAGGAAGTAGCGGATCCGCGTTTGGCGTTTCGTCTTCCCATCCAACGCAGTTTCGGCATGGATGGTGCTGGAACCATTGCCACCGGAGTTTGTGCTTCCGGAAAGATTGAAGCGGGGCAAGACCTAGTGGTGCTGCCAGCGGAAAAACGCAGCCGGGTACGTCGGGTGCAGGTGCATGGGCGTGAGGCCGAGGTCGGTGAAGCTGGTTTACGTACCGCATTAAACTTGCCAGATTTGGACAAGGCGGATTGCGAACGCGGTTCGGTGTTAGTGGCTCCAGAAGCCGCCAGATGCGGGGATTTACTGCGTATGTCGGTGCAACGTTTACCTGATGCACCCAAACTAAAGCATGATTCGGAAGTGCAGTTGCTGGCAGGTACTGCGGCTTTAGAGGCCAAGATTTACTTTGCGTCGGATCAAGAAACCGAGGAGCTGTTTGTTGACATCGTGTGTGAACATCCGATTGCGCTGGTTCCTGGACAACGCTGCCTGCTGCGCCGACCATCTCCGGCGAAGAACATCGGCGTGGCGCGGTTCTTGGGGTATGGCAAATTTCGTTTGCGCAAAAAGGATACGGAAGAACGCGCATACTGCATCAAAGTGCGTGCGGCTTTGGATGACCCAGAAGCCATGTTGGTGCTGCAGTTAGAGCGTGGCGATGGTGCTCCGAAGAAGGCATCAGAGTTGGCGCCTGAGCTTGGTTGGACGGTGGCCGCAACGACTGAGTTGCTGGATGAACTGGCCGATGCGAAAAAGGTGCAGAAGGTCGGCACCGCGCTTTATGTCGCAGCTGGAAGTGCACAAGCGATGATGGGGGAAATCCAGGGAGTGATTGAGAACTTCCGCGGTAAAAACCCCGGCCGCCTGATGATTCCGATTCAACGTTTCCGCGATCGTGTCGGCAAGAAGGGCTGGAAGGTGGTCGAGAAAATGCCCGATGCTCAACTTGAATCCATCGGTTTACAGCGACGTCGCGGCGAGCAGTGGGTGATGACCGAAGCCCGTGCATCGGAGGAAGTCATTGCCGCATCGGTGAAAATCCGCGAGGTGCTGAAGTCCGGAGGTCTAGTGCCGATGGACTGGAAAGATGTCGTTGCGCAGAGTGGAATGGCCGCGGATTTAGTTGCTGCCTGCCGCGGTTACTTGCTCGATAGTGGTCAAGCCGTGCAGCCAAGCCAAGGCCTCATCTTTGACTTCGACTCGGTGGAGGCCTTCCGCGCTGCCGTAGTCGCACAACTGCAGGGCGGTGGTATGGATATTCCGGCGCTACGCGATCAGTTTGGCACCACGCGTAAATACGTCATGCCACTCTTGGAATATCTCGATGATTGCGGCGTCACCGAACGCGTGGGACCAAACCGACTTCTGCAAAACCCAGAAGCCAGTTTGGTATAAATCCTTCTCTAGTGGAGTGCGTAAATCTGCACTTCGCCGAAGCGGAAGCCTTCTCCCGAGGTCAATAACTCGGAGCTTGGTAAACCAATCATGAGATCACTGATGCCGTCGCCATCTTGATCACTCAGTGGTGCGAAGGTTGCACCAAAGTAGCTTTCGACACCGGTATCGATGACGGCTAGTTCCGAAGCATCAGCACCGGAAATGACCCGCACACTGTAATGATCGACTCCATTGACTAAGAGAGGTTCTCCAAGTGCGAAATCGCGTTTGCCGTCGCCATCGAAGTCACCAATGGTGCGTACCAAACGGCCTGGGAAGCCGTAGCTGCGACCACGGATAACCTCTAGTGATGATCCGTCGATYCCGGAAAGGATGAAGGTCAAAGCWGCACTATGCCCCAACTGGTTTGGCCGCGTTTGTACGGAAAGCAGAATGTCTGGGGTGCCATCGGCATTRAAATCGYCGAGKCCATCGATRTTGATSGAAGCCAAAGTGTCAATGCGAGTGTCGAAGCGAGTGAAGATTTCAGATCCGTCGGCACTACTGTGRGCGCGAAGAGCGAAGTTGTGSAGACCAAAGCCGGCGTCRACAGTGAGGATGTCATTGCGGCCATCGCCGTCCAGGTCGCCAATCTCGCGCACCTGAAGGCCTAAGCCTTGAAAYTCSGTGTTGCCGTGAATGTAAAGCAGCAGCTCACCGGTGGCTCCATCAAAAACACGGACKGCGCCMGYTTGGAAWWGGAAGGYTCCGCTTGGTTGATCSGWGTAAGTCTCCGACCAATAACCCATAATCATTTCSCGCACRCCATCGCCATTGATGTCTTCCAKGCCGTCGATGGAGGTCGGGAATAKGAAACCGCCCTCATTCGACATACGGTAAATAATGGAACCGTCGAGTCCAGAAACGATGTATGCCGAAATCGGGCCTGAAGCGCTGATGAATAGGTCATTGATGCCATCGCCATTGATGTCGCCCATGTTTAAAAGCATGGAGCCTAGAGTGAAATCGATGTCGCCGCGCGAGTCACGTGCGAATAGAAGTTGTCCGCTTGCGCCTGACAAAACCTCTACGCGGCCTAGTCCCCATTCGGCTCTCTGGAATTCAAAACCAGCGCTAGTGGCTGCATAATCGGCAATACCATCGCCGTCTAAATCGCCCATGTCGACCACCATTTGGCCGAGTTGTTGGCGTGATTGGAATCCGGTAACTTGGTCGAGGAGGACCGGAGTGCCGCCTTGAGCGGCTAGAGAACTGAGTAGGAGCGTTGTGAGCATGATTTAGGAAGGTTGAATCGGAGGTCTTACCGATGCTATGCGTAATCGTTTAGGTTTTGGACGCCAAACAATGAAAACATGCGAGAGGTGGTTTTTCGATCACTTCTGAGTCAGCAACCATTGTGCCAGCCGCTGCCTTTCTTGCAGGTTCAAATATTCGAAGCTAGGCATCGAAGAGGAATAGTTCTTGTCGAGCGTTTGAAGGCGGGCATCCTTTGCAATCCACTCTTTTGGATTCTCAAAATAGGCAGCGAGATTAGGTGCCGCCCATGAAGCGGACAGGTCGGTTAATGGTGGTCCACTGGAGCCGCCCAATCGCTCCGTTCCGTGGCAGGAAATACACCCAGCGACAGCATAAATCTCGCTACCGGTTGCGCCCGGTTGGGGTCTTCCACGCATGGAGCAGGCGGTGGGGACAATGAGGCATAGGATAAGGAGGCATGATTTCACGCCATCATCCTAAATCAGAACTTCTCTAACTCCAAGCGTGGAACTGGCTGTCGCGGGCGCGCAACAGGTTTCCGAGGGTCATCGCGGCGTTGATTAAGCCAACATGGGTGTAGGCCTGGGGGAAGTTGCCGAGCAGGCGCTTGTCCTTCACGCAGTAATCCTCGCTGAACAGTCCAAGCTTATTGGATTTACTGCGGATGACTTCAAACATTTCCACCGCCTCGTCTAGGCGACCCGCGAGAGCTAGTGCTTCAATCCACCAAAAACTGCAGATGGTGAAGGTGCTGGTGGTTGGCGTGCCGAAATCATCTTCGTGCACATAGCGCATCACGCCGCCGTCGCGGACCAGACGTTCTTTATAGGCGTCGAGCGTGGAGAGGAAGCGCGGATCGGTTGCAGAGATGAAGCCGATCGATGGCAACAATAGAAGGGCTGCATCGGCATGTGGACAATCCACCGCTTGCTGGAACATGCCGAGCTCTTGGTTAAAGGATTCGGCAAGCAAACGTTCGCGCATACTTGCAGCGACTAAACGCCATGCATCGGCTTGTTCTTGATGCTCGAAGTGCTCCGCAATGTCGGCGCCTGCATCGACTGCGGCCCAACACATGGCACGTGAGAAGGTGTGGAGCATAGGTTTCTCACGGTATTCCCAAATGCCCATGTCCTTCTTGTCGAAACCATCGATGGCTTCGTCAACCATGCGTGCAACCAAGGGGTACCACTGGCTTGGATCACGCAGATCGGAGCGCTGGTCAATCAGCATCGAGCGAATGCACAATACGACTTCCCCCATGAGGTCGGCCTGGTACTGCGCGGCTGCAGCATTGCCGATGCGCACAGGTTTGGTGCCTTCAAAGCCACTTAGGTGTGAGAGTTCGGATTCAGGAAGTTCGCGTTCGCCGCCGATCCCATACAGAGGTTGCAATGGGCCAGATTCCACGACATCGAGCAGGAAACGTAGGAACTGACGGCCTTCACTGAAGTGAGCGGTGCGCCGCAGAGCCTCCACGGTAAACACGGAATCGCGCAACCAAGAAAAACGGTAATCCCAGCAGCGCGGTTCGCCGAGCATTTCAGGAATGCTGGTGGTCGCAGCAGCAATGATGGCGCCGGTGGGCTCGTGAGCATGTAGCTTTAAACACAGCGCGGAGCGGATGACATCTTGATCGGCGAATCCTGGAATGGCAGTATTGCTGGCCCATAAACGCCAACCGGCAATGGTGAGGTCTAGGCTACGGTGGATGTCATCGATATGTTGCGGCTCTGTGGGGAGGCCGTAATCCAGTTTAAAAAATCGCGGTGCATCCAAAGTGAACTCTTGTCCGGACAACACATAGTCCACCGGAAGGTTGGTTTGTAAGGACCAACGTTGTCCATTCGATTCAAAACTCAAACCGGCACCATCTGGAAAAAGTTGTGGTTTGGTGCGTCCATAATCCGGACGCGGATCAAATTTCACCTTAATTCGTGGACGCCCGGTAAGCGGACGCAACAAACGAATGTGGCAAAGCGGKRWGSKNAWGCMGYNATCMKTCCGGAATGCGTGGCATGAAGTCGAACAACTCCCAACTCCCGCTTTCACTGTGAAAGACATGGCGCAGAACATTGGTGTTGCGCACATATTTCAACTCTCCTTCTTGCAGAAGGCCGTCAGTYAGRAACTGCCAGGTGCCACCTTTTTCTTCATCTAGRATCCGCGCAAAGAGCGAGGGTGAATCGAAGCGGGGCATACAGCTCCAATCGACGCTGCTGTCCGGGTGAACAAGCGCTAAAACTCGGCCGTTGCCGATGATGCCGTGGTCAAGATGCATGGGAATCTATGCCTAACTATCGGCCCTTTGCGGCTGCAGGCTTGAAGAGGCTAGCTCGGCAAGCAGAGCACGGCAATCGGCGGGAGAATCTAGGCGCCATTGAGCGGCGGATGGGCGATTGCCAATCAACAGGCTCCAATCAGCGGGGCCGAGTTCACGGAACATGCTTTCRTCGGTGTGGTCATCYCCTGCGGCRAGAATGAAGCCTGGYGGAGTCCCTTCAGCAAGAATCGTGCGCAATGCTTGTCCCTTACTGACTCCGGCAGGGCGCACTTCCAAGACTCGCGCGCCACGCATGACTTGAACTCCYTGATCCATGAACATTTCAGCAAGGTGTTGGAATAACTCYTTAGCYTGCCACGCGCCAAGGATTGGGTCGGCTTCGCGGTAATGCCAAGCAATGCCGACGGCCTTTTCTTCGATGCGACTGCCTGGAACACGAGCGGTGAATTCTTCAAGAATGGAGCGCGCTTCGTCTTTCCACAGCTGACGTCCAACATCGAACAGCGGCAAAAACTTCTTGGATCCTGGAGGGCGAAGGAATGCGCCATGTTCGGCAACCAGGCCAACTCCGGTATCGCCGACCCATTCGGCGAGTAGATTCGCCGAACGTCCAGAGACCACCCATGGATTTACGTTTGGGTTGTCCGCAAACTGCTTCAACGTTTTTAGAATTGCGGGAGTCGGTTTTGCGTCTAGGGGGGCCGCAGTGAATTCGCGGAGGGTGCCGTCGTAGTCGAGGAAAACGGTGTTGCCAACTGCGAGACCTTCCTGCCACTGGCTGAGCAACTTTCGATGCGCCCCAGATGCTAAGACTTGCGGCGCTGGACTGGAACGGTGCGAAACTTGAATCGCATCTAGGCAGTTACGCGCCCAGCCTTCGACATTCAAAGAACCCACGCGCTTGCGCATAGGTGCCATGCGTCGAGTTTGCTCCTCCTTCGGCATATCGAGTGCACGGGTGAGTTGGCGCACCATGTCGGCTGTGTCGAATGGATTCACTCGTAAAGCTTCCCCAAGTTCCCAAGAGGCTCCGGTGGATTCGCCGAGTAGCAGCACGCCATCATCGTTGTGGCGTGAGGCGACAAACTCCTTGGCGACGAGGTTGAGACCGTCGCGGAGGGGGGTGACAAGGGCGACGTCAGCGCTGCGGTAAAGCGCACGCAATTGGGCAGGAGGCACCGATTGATAGAGATAATGCAGCGGTTGCAGGCCAGGGCGCCCGAACTCGCTGTTAATGGATCCAGCGAGGCGGTCGACCTCGTCTTTGAGCTCAGCATAATCGCTAACATCGGCGCGGGAAGGAACCGCGACTTGCACCATCACCACCCGGTCGACTCGTGATGGGTCTTCACGCAAAAACTCGCGGAAGGCAATCATGCGTTCTGGAATGCCTTTGGTGTAATCCAAACGCTCCACTCCAAGAATCATGCGCCGTCCAGCACTAGTTTGTTCTAAGTAATTCTGAAACTCGGTAATCTCCTTCTCTTGTTTCGCATTGCCGGGCTCCCATAAGTTGGAATCAATCGCAAGAGGTTGCGCCAATAACTTAACTTCGCGACCATCGGTGAGAATGCGTGTAGTTTGCGTTTCAATTCCCAGTACATGGGCAACCGACGAGCGGAAGTGGCGTACGTAGCCCATGGTGTGAAAGGCAATTAAATCGGCACCAAGCACGCCTTGCAGCAACTCCTCTCGTTTCGGAAAGATTCGAAACACTTCGGAAGATGGGAATGGAATGTGCAGGAAGAATCCAATGCGCAAATCCGGACGTGCTTCACGCAACATGCGCGGCAGCAACATGAGGTGAAAGTCTTGTACGAAAACGGTGTCGTGGTCGCCGACCTGGGCCAAAACAGTATCGGCGAAGCGTCGGTTGATGTCTACATACTGCTCCCAATCTTCCTCCGCATAATGCATGCGTTCTTTGAAGTAGTGGAACAAAGGCCAAATGCTTTGATTAGACAGGTTTTGGTAATACCCCTGGTGTTCCTCCTCGCTGAGGCCAACGCCAACCAAGTTTTCCTTGGCCAAGGCCTCCTGCATTTCGACGCTGAGGGTGCCATCGTCCGTGGTCAATCCAGGCCAACCAATCCACGCGCCACCACTTTCCTTATGTAGCCCAGCCAAACCAGTAGCTAAACCACCGGCCGACATTTGCACGTGCAAGCCGCCTGGCCGTTCTTCCATGGTGATGGGCAGGCGATTGCTGACCAGAAACAGGCGTCCGYTCGACGGGGGGGTAGATGGCATGTGCGGGCTTCCAGAGGGGAGCTGACGGATTCTAGCCATCTACTGTAGGATGGAGAAAGCCGACCAAGTGGAAGTCGGTTATTTTTCGACATTTTATGAATAAAGCTAAAGTTGTTCCTCCRGTGAGAATTTTTGTGACCGATGTCCCTGCTGGCGGCAGAGAACTTGGTTTTTTGATCGCCGCCTCATGGGCGTTCTTCTCCTTCTGGCTGTTTTTTGGTCTTCGAGCATCCAGCTTTGGATTCCAGTTGGCCTGGCCACACTTTGTAACTTCCGCCATATTTCAAACCGTGATTGGGCTCATGCCAATCTTGTATGCGGCAGCATTCATGCGCTGGAAAGCTCGCGTGGGTTGGAGCTATTTTTTGAGCCTTGTAATCCTTCCCGTAGTCCTAGCGGAACTCTACTTTCTACCAGAGGAAGGGGCTTTTCGTGAACAGGTTCGGCAAACGACGCCGACTGAATTGAGGGTAGAGCGGGCGGCTCCTTTTGGATTCGCGACCATGACCTATGMCGATGAATACGGTTATTGGGCCTATGGCTTGTGGGATTGACCGGCTTCCAGGCCAATTTCACTCCAATAGACCAAACCGGTTTGATAAAGTTCCCCGATGCAAGTCGAGGGCTTGAACTAGACGAAGGCACCGATTCCGATGACCCCCAATTGGACTCAAATCAGTACCGCCCTTTATGGCGTGGCGCTTGGCTCTCTTGCCTTTTCAAAGGCAGGAATTGCGATTGCTGGTGGTTTGGCATTYTTGTGTTTCCTGCCCATTGGCTGGAGGAAGTTCCACCTCTACCAGACCGCTTTTTGCTTTTCCTTAGTTGGTTTTTTGGCTGCCTTATTGATCTCTGCCTGGATGGCCCCAGAAAGCGCCAACCCCTGGGCCAAGTTAGACGGAATGTGGCCGCTAGCTTTTCTGTTTGTGGTGCCGGCGACCGTGCGCTCRAGCAAGAGACCAGATAGTTTCCTTTATGCCTTCCTAATCTTGGTGGGACTAGGCGGATTATGGTCTCTGCTTATGGCTCTGGGAGTTTTGCCGCCGCACGATGATTACCCGGACCAGCACATTGGTCCTACCCACATCATGGCATTCTCAGTGGCGATGACCACTGGTCTGCCCATTGCGTTCTACACCTGTCTACGCGAGAAACATCGTCGTGTTTTATGGGCGGTTGTGGCTCTGTTGGCGTTGTTTGGTTTAGTGGCCACCACGCAACGAGCAAATGTAGTTATCGGATGCTTCCTGGCCGCCATCACTCCATTCTTCCATTACAAACTCAGCCGCCGCACGATGGCAATGGTTTTAGTCTTGGTCGCAGTGATTCCACTGATTGCAATCGCCGGTGGCGGGAAACTCGCTCTGTTGCTCGATTTCGACCCCGATAATCTCGACGTCAGCAATACCAACCGCAAGGCCCATTGGATTGTGGCTTGGGATTCCTTTCAATCGGCCCCTTGGTTTGGGCATGGTTTAGGCAGTTATTCGGAGCTGGCTCTAAATCACCCGGAGCAGGGCGATTTCCTGAAGAAGTACATCGAGCAAGGCCAGTTCACGGCACACAACTATCCCTTGCATGTGCTTGCTACGCAGGGAATTTTCGGATTGTTGCTCAATGCTTGGTTTGGATTCACCATTCTGTGGGTTTTCTTGCGTGGGTTGCGCCATCAACGTCATGCCGCCTATCTCGGACTCATCGCTTGGCTAGTTTTGGCTGGAACGAGTGTGACCGATACGCCCATCTATCAGTCCATCCGACTTGCAGCTTTCACTTTGCTCACTGGATATGCTTACGGCCTCATGAAACGCGAATCGGCTACTGCAAACTGTGACTATGGTTTTTACCAGGGTGGAATTCACCGTTATGTACGCGAGTACATTCAGAAGCTAGGCAATATCAAAGGCAAGCAAGTGCTGGATATTCCCTGCGGAACTGGCCGTGCAAGCTACGACTTCCTGCAACAAGGAGCCGAGATCACCGCATTGGATTTGTTCCCCAAATTTATGCGCGTGGAGGAGGTCGAAGCGCAATACGCAGATCTTGCGGAAGCATTGCCGGTGGAAGATCAGACCATGGACTACATTATCTGTGAAGAGGGGATTGAGCATGTCCCCAATCAAATCCAAGTCATGCAGGAGTTCAATCGTGTGTTAAAAGACGGCGGTACCTTGCTTTTGACGACGCCGAACTATTCTCACATCCGCTGTCGAATTTCTCGTTTCCTTTTTGATTTTGATTATTGGAAACGAGTACCGCCAACCGAAATCGATAGCATTTGGTTTGCCGACGAAGGCTCATCCAAAATGTACTACGGGCACTTATTTTTGCTCGATGTGCAATCCCTGCAATCCATCTCCATGCTGAGCGGATTCTCTGTCGAGCGACGTGTGCGCACAAAGATTAGTACCACGTCGTTATTGCTGGGTATTCTGGCTTACCCGTTGCTCGGATTTATGAGTTTGCTCTCCTTTGCGATTTACCGCCGTCGTAATAAACATATCGATCAAGCCACGAAGGATCGCATCTTGATGGAACGGGTGAAGCTCAACCTCTCGATTGAAACTCTGTTTTGTAAGCAGATCTTCTGGGTTCTAAAACGTGAACGCGACCTCGAAGGCGTCGCGGAGCATCTGCGGCAGATCCAGCGCTATACGCCGGATTAATTTTGTGTCTGCTTAAAGCAAGCCAAGCTGTTTGATGGCTTCTTTTACCCGATTGGGAGTGCTTATTTCGCACCAAGTCCCTGCATGAAGTTGTGCGTTGGCATGGCGCGGTTTTTCTGCCAAGGCCGGCAGTAGTCCATGGCGGATGAAGCACAGGATTTCGTCGGGATGTAATCGCCGCGCATCTTTCAAAGGCTCTATCCAATCAGGCGATGGCTTACAGATGCCGGTAAATACCGCGGCTGAAAAACCCACACTGAGTTGCTCCTGCTTACCACACAGGCCACTGATGCAATGTCCCGCATCAAAGGTGAGTCCGCCAAAGGTGCGCAGATCACTTTGTGTATGCAAGACCATGGTTCCTGGAGAGGCTTGAATCATGGACCCGAATTCGAAGTCGGTGAACATCTTCGCGTTGACCACAAGGTCGGGGAGGCCGCCGTTTTGTTGCATCATTTCCAGCAAGGTACCCCCGGTGCCGAGTAAACGCGGCTCCTCTAAGAAATGCAGACGTACTTCCTTCGCGACAAAACGCTTGGCTTGTTCGCGCACCTGATCTCCTTTGAAATGAAGGTTGATCCAGATATCGGAGAAGGAGGTGCCGAGGGCCTCTAGTAAAAAACGAAGTGGAGTGGTCTCACCAACCGGAACATTGGSCTTTGCGTATTGTTCGCGTAAGCCTTCCAGCCGCGTGGCCCTACCTGCAGCCAGAATCAGTGCGTCGGCCATTTATTGGACCACTTCACGCAGGGCAGGCGAGAATCCAGTGATGTCGAGCAAGCTCAGAGCAAAGCCGCGGGCGCGTTCTTCCGCTTCGGCATAATCCTCGCGTCCTTCTTGCAAAAGCCTGCCGAAAGTGCCAAGTGCTTTGAGAACTCGTTGGAGGGCGGTGAAATGAAACCGTTCTAAGGCTTCTTCTCCATCGAGTTGGAAACATGCGCCGAGTAAACCCACTTCGGTGCGCAAGCGGCTAAACACTTGGTCAGGTAAATCTACGTATGCATCGGTGTAGAGCGAGGCAATATCGTAAAACAGTGGACCGCGACGTAAATCTTGGTGGTCAATCCAAATCGGTTCCTTCCCCTCTGGCAGGAGGAAATTTCGGGAATGGAAATCTCTATGTTGCAGGCAGCTCGGACCCTCCGCAGCAATCTTTGCCAGTGCGTCGCAATCGGAATGCACTTGCTCTGAGACTTTCTCCTGTCCGCGAAATCCTTCGAGGTAGGCAGAGATAAATATGGAGAGTTCTTTTTGGAAGAGCTTCTCATCTAGGGCCAAATCACGATTTGGGTGCTTAGCGGGCAGAGGCTCGAACGCAAAAGGCTGCCATGCATCGAGGATGGCGTTGTAGTGAATCAAGATGGGTTCATCGCTTAGATGTCGGTCGCCTAAATCTTCGACCAGGTAGGCGCCATCGCAGATGGGACCAAGTTGAGGGGTGCGCACGCCACGTTGTTGCAGAAACTGCGTGGTAGCAAATGGGGCTGCATCTGGCGACGTCACCAACAACCATTTTTTCACCTCGGATTGCTTTTCATCTAAACCAGGGACCGCGAGATCTTCCACCGGGCGGAAGTAGCGACGTGCACCAGCTTCCGGAGTAAGTTCCTGAAGTTCTACTTCGCGTCCAAATAGCAGCAAGCAGGGTGAATGAGAGACTTTCGTGTTCATTTCGATTTCACTTCCTCATCTAAGAACTGCCGACGGAAATCAGCAACTTGATCCAAACTTTGAGCCAAAGTCGTAGCGCAATCTTGCTCGCCACGTGAGTAGTCACGCATTTCTAAGGCAGCGAGTCCATCAAAGCCGGCGCGCTGGAGGACCTTGATCACCTCGGTCCAGGGAATGGTGCCTTGCCCGGGGGCCAAATGCGAATCATTGCAGCCATCGTTATCGTGCACGTGTAAATGATGCAAACGCGGAAGGGCAGCTTGCAACTCTTCCACCACATTCCCTTCCACATGCGCGTGTCCGAGATCCAAACACAAGCCGACTTCGCGCGCGGGGTCGACCTCGTCCAATAAATCCATTAATCGGCTGACTCGGGTACCGCTGGAGATGATGTTCTCCAACAGCAGTCGCACGCCAGCCTTTCGCGCCACCGGCATTAACTCTGCAACCGCCTCGCGCGCCCAGCCGTCGGTGTGGTCATTCCAAGCGTCTTTCTGCCAGCCTAAATGCAGCACGCCACATTCGGCACCCAAAGCTCCAGCAGCCATCAGCCCCTCCGCGGAACCATCGAGCGCGGTGCGTCGCGCGGCAACAGTGTCGGCAATCAACGACCAGCGTGCGTTTTCTTCGATTAACTCCGGGACCGATGGGTAGAACGGCAAATGCACGCTGCCGGCCGACAATCCATAGTCTTCCAGCCGCCGACGAAAATCGCTCAACCCTTCTGCACTACGCCAAGGCACATGCGGCTCGGCCAGCCAGACTTCCAGTTTTGCGTAACCGGACCCCGACAAGGCCTCTAAAGCCTTGCTGCCCAACTCGTCATAGACGAGAAGATGGGTGGAGAGCGTGAACTCCATCGCTCCGTGTATCCTAGTACCCCATGCTGGCCACTGCACTCCTGCTCGCTGCTCCAATGTTCCTCCAGACCGATGAGACGGTCAAGGACTTCAAGCGCTTCTACCGCAAGGAGAAGGATCCGTTCAATAAGGCGGAGCTGATTTACTCGCTGGAAGACATCGATGACCCTGGCGTGCCGCGGGTTYTRCTCAAGATTYTGACCGACAAGGAGCCWTTGTGTTCCCARGCGGCGCAGAGTGTGATTACCCAGTTGCCATCGTCCAAGTCGCGGRTSCCGYTKAAGGARGTCTTRYTCGAGGGCAARCAAGCCGACTATTTCGCGCCTATTCTGCGCGCGGTTGCCGATGGCCGCTGGACCGARTTCGGYGAAGTYATGCGCCCTTATCTYKTGGAT
The DNA here is from genome assembly GCA_002746235.1 of Planctomycetota bacterium. Taxonomy (GTDB): domain Bacteria; phylum Planctomycetota; class UBA1135; order UBA1135; family UBA1135. The sequence goes on along the minus strand of NVWJ01000012.1, from coordinate 47,693 downwards.
AACGATGACAACGTGCGCCTKTGGGCAGTCACCGCTGCCGGCACYATTCACGATGCCGATTCTTTGCATCAGGTYGGCCTGATGGTGATGGAAGATGACCACCCCTTGGTGCGTGCTGCTGCAGTCCAGGCTTTGGTCTTGCTCGGCAAAGGCCGTGAAGATGAAGCCGGACCGCCTCTGGTTGCGGCGCTCGATGACAAAAACACTTCGGTGAGCACGGCRGCGTGTATTGGTTTACGYACGATTCGCACCAAAGCCGCGATTGGACMGTTGATTCGCCTATTRGAGGAGGGGGAAGGCCGCATTGTCGAATTGCTGWGGCCGACTCTGGTTGAGATTACMGATCARCCGTTTAACGATGATCCGGGCATTTGGCGYGGGTGGTGGACGCAAGTYGAAGCGACTTACACCCTTCCCACCGATKCTGAAATCGCCGAACGTCGCGATGCRCGGGCAAAGGCYAATGCGCAATACTTCACGCCGMATGCCGAAGCCGACTTCATGGGAGTGAAAACCAGCAGTMGKCARATYGTGTTTGTRATYGACGTTTCCGGGTCCATGGAGGAGGAGATYATCAACCGCGATTCTTTCCGCGAACGTGGCTTCACCAGGTTTTCCAAGCTCGCCATCGTCAAGGAAGAGTTGGCGCGYTCGATTGATCAGCTTGGCCCMAATGTGGTGTTTAACATTTACAGTTTCGCCACCAAGGTGCATCCGTGGCGGAAAGGTCCAAGACCGGCGAATGCTCTGAATAAGCGCAGTGCCATTGCCTGGGTGCGGAAACTGAAGCCGATTGGTGGTGGGCAAGCTTCTGCTATGGCCTCTGCTGGACTGCGCGGRTCTTCCAACATGGAGGATGGCCGCACCAAYACYTAYGCSGCRCTTYTGGCCGGSCTGGGRGTGAATCCSGACCCSAAAAAGCGSGGYCCGATGACTGAGGTYGCYGGWAAAGACCCYGAAAAGGTGGCYGATACCATGTTTTTCCTCTCCGACGGCAAGCCTACTGTGGGTGAACTCGTGGACACCCAGGATATTGAAGACGCCATTCGAGAAATCAACCGATTCCGTGGTGTGGTCATCCATACCATCGCTATTGGTGACTTTCCGAGCAGCTTTATCCAGGATTTAGCCCGGCAAAATGGGGGCGTTTTCGTGGATTTGGGGAGTTAGGGAAGCTCTGATTGAGTCTGACGGCGATTCCGCGGCCGAAATCGTCCGCCCCAGCGTTGCTTCATCTCGGCTGTAGCGACACTACAGCCTTCGATTCGCGCCTTGGGGCAATCGATTTCGATCCACGGCCTCTCGCGCCGGACTAAATCAGAGCTTCCTTAAGCTCGACCTTCAGCCCTTCTTGCCTGCCCTTAGCGCGGGAAAACCCACTCAGGACTGGTAACTGAAGGAAAGGGTGGTCTATACTTGGCCTGGGTTCGATAGCCGCCAGCGTCCGCCGCCCACTTTGGGGCGAAGCAAGACCTGGCGAATCCGCTATACGAGGGACACTGAGTCGAAGAGGAATCTCCTCCTTGGATCAAAACCCTCACTCGTTTTGGACCCACGGTCGTATTTTACGACCATTCTTTGGAGCCCCAATGACTGAAGAACAAGGCCAACAGCCGGCTAAGCGTAGGCGGCGTCGTAGACGTCGTAGCAACCCTGTCCAAGAATCTGGATCCTCTGCAGAAGTAGAGAAGTCCGATTCTGGAGGTAGAGGTGCGACTTCCGGCGAATCCTCATCGAACCATCCTCCTCGTCGCCGTCGGCGTCGCTCCGGTGGCGTGCCGGAAAACGGTGAAYCCTCTCGTGCTCGCGAAGGCCAGGACGGTCGGGACGGTGGAGACGAGCGTAGTCGTCGCCCGCGAGAACAGCGAGAGCAGCCGGAGCCACGCGGTTCCGCTTYAGAAGAGGTTTCTGGAATCYTGTCCTTACGCAAAGACGGCACGGGTTTTTTGCGCCAGTTRGATCATGATCTTGCTGAGAAGGCARCCGACCCCATGGTTCCGCAGCCTTTGGTGCGCCGCGCGGGGTTGAAGAATGGCTCGCTRATTGTCGGTAAAGGCGTGAAGGGGCGCGGYCATCAAAGCGCTCGTGTSACTACGATTGAAACCATCGATGGCTTTAAACCGGAGGAATTGCGCAAGCAACGAGGGTTTAAGAATCTCACCGTAATCGAYCCCGACTTTCACTATGAGTTGGGCGGCTTCGAGCAGGAGAATCAACTCTCTATGCGTATTATGGATTTGCTGTGTCCGATTGGGCGTGGCCAGCGTGGTTTATTGGTGGCGCCTCCGCGTACCGGGAAAACCACCATCATGATGGCGGTTGCGCATGCCATGGARGCRCTTTACCCAGACGTGCACCTCATGGTGCTGCTGGTCGACGAGCGYCCCGAGGAAGCGACTTACTGGCGTCGTGCGATTAAGAATGGTGAGGTTTATGTCAGCACCATGGATCAATCGCCGAAAAACCACGTGCGTTTGTCGGAGCTAGTGCAGTTCCGTGCCGAACGCCTGGTKGAGACTGGTAAAGAGGTSATGATCCTGTTGGATTCCATCACTCGTATGACGCGTGCRTTTAACAACACCATCGGTGGYGGCAAAGATTCACGCACCATGTCCGGTGGTCTAGATGCTCGCGTTTTTCAGCGTCCGAAACACTTCTTTGGCGCTGCTCGGAACACCGARGACGGCGGCTCYCTGACCATTTTGGCCACRGCTTTRRTRGATACYGGTTCGCGTATGGACCAAGTGATTTACGAAGAGTTCAAAGGTACCGGCAACATGGAGCTAACCCTCGACCGMCGYCTYGCCGATCGCCGGATTTATCCTGCGGTTYCRATTGAGCAGACTGCAACSCGTAAAGAAGAGCGTTTGTTGTCGCGCACGACYTTGCGCAAARTCAATATCCTGCGCCGYGTATTAAGCCGCATGCGCTCGCGAGAGGCTATGGAAATGCTGATTGACCGTCTGGCTCGATATCCATCGAACCAGGAGTTCCTTGCYGCGTTCTCYATGGACGATGTTGCCTAAGGAAGATGCCCCTGCAGTGGTTAAGGTCACCGGCTTGGAGAAATCCTATGGCTCRGTAAARGCGCTGTGTGGTATYGATTTYGAAGTTCCGGCGGGCTCGGTGTTGGGGTTTTTGGGTCCAAACGGAGCSGGMAAAACCACCGCCATCAAAATYATCACKGGATAYCTCACSGCYGATGCCGGAAAGGTAGAAGTGTGTGGGCTCGATGTCGCTGAACACGCCTTGGAAGTGAAGCAGCGCTTYGGTTACTTGCCGGAGAACAATCCGCTGTACATGGATATGCGCGTGTCRGATTTTTTACAGTTCACCGCWAAGGCGTTTTCCTTGCATGGTGCAAAGGCGAAGCAAGCCATTGAACGCGCGGTACTGCAGACCGGATTGCAGTCGGTGTTTCGCCGCGGCATTGGCCAGTGCTCCAAGGGCTTTCGCCAGCGCGTAGGATTAGCSCAGGCATTGCTACATGATCCGGAATTRTTGANTTTGGATGAGCCCACCAATGGTCTGGAYCCTTTGCAGGTGGTGGAAATGCGTCATCTCATTCGTGAGTTGGGAAAAACTAAAACCATCATCATTACCAGCCATGTTTTGCCCGAGATTGARGCRCTYGCMGACCGCGTGGTGCTAATTCATCATGGTCGCAAAGTGGCCGATGGCCCGTTAACCGGGATTGCGTGTAATGGGCATGGCTCTTGCGTTGCTCGCGTGACCTTCCGCTGCACGGATTGTGATTTGKAAGGCTTGTTGGATCAAGCCGAAGCTGCGTTATTGGAAACCCGTCCAAGTCCATTTTCRGACCCCTCCATTTGCAGTGCATTGATCGAAGTTGAGGGTAGTGAAGGCTTGGCGCGCGTCGCGAAGGCAGCTGCCGACCGTGGYGTGGACCTGATTGAGTTGGCWCCGCAAAGTGGAACCTTGGAGTCTCTATTCCAAAACTTGCCGCCGGGGAGCGAGCTATGAAAAGCCTTCTCATCGCCAAGCGCGARTTCTTYTCCACCTTYGATGCGCCRACCGGATATGTGGTMCTCGGTTTATTYCCGGCCTTRGCCGCGGTCCTGTTTTTCTTGACTGGACCCTACTTTGCTTTAGATGAAGCCAGTCTGCGGCCTTTCTTTGCCAGYATGCCTTGGCTTCTGGTCATACTTGCCCCGGCCATCACCATGCGTTTATGGGCRGAAGAACGACGTTCCGGGACCGAAGAATTATTGCTGACGTATCCCTTCCGTTTGCGCGATTTAGTGATCGGCAAGTTCCTTGGCGCGTGGGCGGTGTTTGCGCTTGGCTTGCTGTGCACGATTGGCGTGCCGTTGACTGCGGAGGCCATGGGCGACCTCGATTGGGGCCCGGTGATGGGCGGTTACTTCAGTGTGYTGCTGTTGGCGGGTGCAAGTTTGGCAATCGGATTATTTCTTTCTYCGATCACCGACAATCAAATCGTGGCCTACCTTTTGGGCGCGGCGRTGCTGATGGCATTCAACCTCATTGGCGTAGCAGCTTCTGCCGAAGCKATGCCCRAAGAGTTTGCCCGCCTGTTCCTGATGCTGGATTTCGGCAATCAYTTCCACGCRATTACYCGWGGCGTKWTKGAYCTYGGCCATGCMAGTTTYTACTTGGCMATYATGGTGTTTTTCTTRTSSGCYAACGGCGTAGTCYTWGARMGGMGGCGSGTWCGATGAARCCWGCSCGCCAATCWGCCCTTTCYTTRTGGCTAGTYCTYYTSGTSYTGGTGCCRGTGGTCGGRYTKTTGCAGCTKCGYCCGCTGCGTATCGAYCTSACSSAAKATGGCGAATAYTCSCTSGCTCCGGTRACCAAAGACWTGCTTGCWGGWTTGSAAGACCGCCTKCARGTSAARCTTTATTTTAATCGCGACATTGAAGGAGCTGAGTCCTTGCTGCCACAACGGCTGTTGATGACCGATTTGCTGGACGAGATTGCGAGCATCGGAGGGGATTTTGTTGAGGTGGAAACGGTCGACCCAACTTCCGACCTAGCCGCCATGCGCGATGCAGAACACGTCGGCATTGAGCCATTGCAGCTTACTGGGCAGCAGTTAGGTGGGGTGCAGGTGCAGTTGCAATACCAAGGTTTGGAGTTGCGCTACCAGGACCGCAGCGAGGTTATTCCATTCGTGACCTCGTCCGAGTTTGAGTTTGCATTCACCGTACGCTTGGCCTCCTTACTGCGCCCAGCGCGCCCAGTCATCGGATTTGTTTCGGACGAGCCGCCACTGCCACGCCCGATGCCCGGCATCACGCGTGAGATCCCGGCGACTCGGATATTCGAACACTTCCGGCGTAGTTTGGCTCAGCGTTATGCAGTRCGTGATTTGGATTTAGCCTATGAAGGAGGRATTCCAGACGATCTCGTAAGCTTGGTTGTGGCGCGACCGAAAAACCTTGCGCCATTCAAGYTGGAGTWCATCGACCGCTATCTTGCCGAAGGCGGYAAGGTGGTRCTGCTACATGATTTTGAAGAGGTGAATCCYGCCACTCTTGGGTCCGAGGCCATGGTGACTGGCATGGAAGATTGGCTGAGTGGATTCGGAATYACTACCGATGCACGTTTGGTTTATGACAATCAATCCATCGTGGTTCCTGCGGGTGTGCAAACCTTGGAAACTCCGTCGGGAAACCAAACCATTCCGCTAAACGCGAARTATGGTTTCGGMTTGAAGTTGCAAGGAAACAGTTTGTCGCGCGAGCATGTGGCTACGGCTGGATTATCTAGTCTTTTGTCGCTGTGGGCGCATCCGATTGGAACCAGCGGCTTGGTTTCTGATTTAACTTCTCAGCCGTTGTTGCAGAGCAGTGCTCAGTCTTGGTTGCTGCCAGCGCAAACCAACTTGGCGATGAATATTGCGAACATTGAGTCTATGGATCTGGCCGCTCGACAAAGTGGCGCGCCGCGATCCTATCCCCTGGCCGTTGCCGTAGAAGGACTCTTTCCGCCGGCTTTTACGCATGCGGATTTCGTTCCAGCGGCAGGCACCCTTGTGGTCCTGGGCGATGCCGACATTTTCCACAACACCACCTTTGCMTCGGGTGCGGGAGGCAATGCAGACTTTGCAGTCAACTTAATGGATTGGATTGCACAAGACTCGGCGCTGATCGCTTTGCGTTCGCGTGGTAAGCGGCASCGTCCGTTGATTGATTTTGCGGAGGAATACGTAGCCGCAAATGGYGGTTGGGATCAGCCGATTGAGGTTTTAGAAATCTTGCATCGCGATTCCACAAGGCATGCTCGTGCAATGCACCGATGGATTGCATGGGGCAATGTGCTGGGCCCGATTTTGTTGGTGATGTTTTTTGCTGCACTGCATTTTACTTACCACCGACGTCGTTCAAGCGTTCCSTTTSSGCCTGRCGGAGAGAAGAAGTGAGTCGRCGTAAYCTGAWTCTGGTGGTCGCARCGCTWGTCGCATGGTCGATCTACCTWGGCATCACGCAGCCTTGGCAGGGCGATGCACATGCWYRWASRKMMKCWSMWATWKSSRMRSYDWAMMYSCARSWRCSRKWKYMAMWSKMKASSWWMRYRYKRATSKKKAWKMRYKAYKGMGMRKRGCGKRCCACTCTGCGTTTAATCGATTTGGAAGAGCGACGCATCGGACGTGGYTGGATGGTGGAGGAGAAGAACTTCCCTCTGGACTATTCCCGYCTGACCAAAATGCTCGACAACCTGTCCGCCATCCAGACMTCCGATGTGGTTTCGGTAAATCCGCAGAARCATACGGTTTATGGAGTCGCGGAAGGGCAAGGTCGACGCGTGCAAGTGTTCTCGGAAGACAAYCGGATTYTGGTCGATTGGATTGCGGGATCCATGCGCCARCAAGACATCCAAGGTGGACAAAAGGCAGTTTTCGAGTTCTACATGCGCGATGCCCGYAGCGATCGGGTCTACCTAAGCGGCKATGCTTTATTACCCGCAGTKGATCCCGTYGGATGGTGYGAAGTGAGYCTGTTGAARGACATCAGCATTGATCGGCTGGCTTGGATCGAGCGCAAAGATTTTCAAACCGGTGAAAGTTGGCGGATTGAAAGACGCGAGGAGCTGGGCGTCGACCAGATGGGTCAGAACACTCCTTGGTTTATGCTCGAGCCTCAAGAGCAACCCGCTCTTGGCTACGCTGGAGATTCTWTGGCCACCACTATTGTGGGGATTGAAATTGCTGACATCATTGGCCCTGCGAGCCCCGAYGGCACCGATAAAGCTCGTTTTGGATTCCCCCAAGATAGTTTTTCGGTGGGCATTCAAGGGAGCGAATACTTGTTCGTYTTCGARCTTGGGAAGCCAGCRCAGAACGGACAGCGCTTCATGCGGGTGAAGGATTTACCGTATATYTTCACSCTCTCTGACTTTGCGGTCAGYCAATTGCGGCAACCGGTGGGGCGTATGCTCCTAGATGACTGAAGCTCATGSACYCCTCGTTTTTTAGCCCATATTTTCTTGCCGGATTGCTGGCGGGAGCCTTCTTCTTCCTCACCGCTGCTTTGGTGGGCTTGAGTTTGTTCGCAGCGCCGTCAGGAAAACAAAAGTTGATGCGAGCGCAAAGCATGGCGCTTGGCTTAGTCACWCTTTTTCTCCTGTGGCTYGGCGCGGATTTATGGGAATCCTTGCAAGGGTTGTTGGARACCCCAGAACCGATTAAATCCACGCTGGATGGGTGGGGGAAACACATGGTCAGYCTCATGGTGTTGGGCATTGCCGTGGTATTCGGCAGCCTCATCACTGGCTTCGGCTGGGTGCGCGCAGGCTTTGCMGGAAATGCAGTGCGCTCGGTGTTGTGGGCACTGATTGGAGTGCGCATGGTCACTAGCGCGGTAACCCTGGTGGACCTCATGACCCGCGCTACYGGCAATGCCGATGAAATCATTCCCGACGGTGAACTTGCTGGAGTTGCGCAACCGATTATGGATGCTCTTCTCTCCAGTTTCGCGACCTGGACGTGGGTGGTGGTGACCGCCTTCGCCATCAGTGTGATGGCGACGGTGTTTATGCGCAAAAACTAAGGAAGCTCTGATTTAGTCCGGCGCTAGAGGCCGTGGATTGAAATCGTTTGCCCCAAGGCGCGAATCGAAGGCTGTAGTGTGGCTACAGCCAAGATGAAGTAACGCCGGGGCAGACGATTTCGGCCGCGGAATCGCCGTCAGACTTAATCAGAGCTTCCCTAAACAGGACCCTTCCCTTTATTTTGGAGGGCGGTGTTTAGTTTTTCGGCCACAAGGAACGCCAATCCGAAGTTGGCGGGGTAATCTTTCCTTGTGCAGCAATTTGTTGTGCCGCTTGCAGGGACAACTTCACTTCGCGCAAAGTGGCTTCGGATAAAGCTTGACCGGCGGCATCGGAAATACCGTTTGCGTCGAGCCCATGGTAAGCAAAGACTTCTTCCGGACGCCCAGATTTGGAGAACTTCTTCACCCCAAGCGAAACATGCTTCACGCCAATAATCGAGCCGAGGTTGTCCAGGATTCCAGGCTCGCCATCGACCACCGAAACAATCGGGATGGAGCGAGCGGCTAGTAACATGACATCGGCGGCGTCGAGAACTTCGCCTGCGGTGCCGACTAAGTGGATCGCACCGTTGACGCCGAGTTTTTCCAGTTGCGCAAAGTTGTCGCGTTCGGCGAAACGTCCGAGCAGTAGCTCCGGAGAGGTGCAGATGAGGACATCGGCGCAAATGCCACGTTCCTTCAACTGGTCACTCGCCTTGATCGCCTCAACACCCATGGCGCCCATAGCGAGGATGGTGACCACGTTATCGCCAGGCTGATAATCCTCTTGTCCAGCCTGGTGGATGAGCCAGTAACCKCCAGCTAATACRTCTTYACGWATGGTTTCCAGGATGGCATCGTTGTCCATACCTTGGAACTTCTGCTGCGCCTTCAAACGCTTCATCATCTCCTTCTGATACACCCCCATAGTGACCGCACGCACCACCACGCCTTCRCGGTCTTCATTGTTGGAAGAACAATGGCGTTGCATGGCATCGGCCAGAACCCATTCCATTTCTTTGGCATAGAACGGCTCCCAAGTCACCATGCTGGGCATTTGGATGTCRCTTTTCCACGAATGCTGCGCGCCTTCTGGAGAAAGCGTAATGCCCGATGGCGTCCCAATYARGAGGAAACTGCTGCGCCAGTAAACGTTGTAGTAAAGCTGGTCGAGCGCGCGTTTGATGAAGAAGTCRTACACCGTCATCATCGGCATGAGTGGCACACCGAATAAATCTCCGGCTTTACCGAAGGATCCGGCAGCGCTCATGCTTGCTGCTTCCGCGATTTCAAAACGAATGTGGCGGGTCCACGGATTGTGGCTGGAGTGCAGTTGCGGACGTCCGCGTTCCTTCCAATCCAACTCGGCTTCCCAGTCCTTATCTTCGGTCACGCCATAGATTTTTCCATCCATGGCGGGGTTGATGTTGGTGCTGGTGCCGACGTCCGGCGACATGGTCAGCATGAGATCAGCTGCGGCCTGCCACGCCTTCTCATTTTCATTCAGCTCCTTGCCAACGTCATGCCCAGCCGCCTCATATTCATCGCGCGTGCCGATGCGTACCAACTTGCCAGCAACTTGGCCCCACATCCATTGCGTGTGGACGATCGGCATCATCGATAGGTTCACGCGGAAGTCATTGGGTAGGCGGCCCGCAGCTTGCAGGCGCGCGTCGACCTTCTCGCGATTAGCTGCGATGCGCGCTTCTTCGGTGGCGACGGCACCACGCATGAGTTCCCCGCGCGCTTGCAGCATCTTCACCGCTTCATCYTTGACCTTCCAGTTACCCAGGCGCGCGTATGGGTTTTCCAGGTCAGTGCCYTGRGCTGCCAGCAAACGGCCGACTTCGGTTTCATCTGGAACCGAAGAGTGGTTACCGGGCTGCGCATAACTATCCAGGCCTAATCCCTTAATCGTGTGCGCCAACACCATGGTTGGTTTATCYGATTGGCGTGCGGTGGCGTAAGCCTCCAGAATCAACACCATGTCGTGACCACCGAGGTCGGCGAATAGGGTAAGGAGGTCTKCATCGCTCAATCCTTCAATCGCCTTGACTGCTTTTGCATCGATGCGYTTGATCGAGCTACGGATTAACTTGGGGTCKCGTTTCCACAGTARGCCTTGCAGTTCATAATCGGAGAGACCTTTCTCAAACACCGCACGTAGAGCTTTACCGCCAGGRCGGGCGAAAGCGGCTTGACGTAAACGTCCGTGGGCGAGTTCGAGAACTTCCCAACCATTGGCCTCCATGGTGCGCCGAATGCGATCGGCATCGGTGCCATCGAAAACTTGATTGTTGATGAGCCGGGTRCCGTCCAARCTTTGACGGTTGTAATCGATRATCCAAGTCACATTGCTAAGTTTGCGTTCGGCAAAATCAGTAATCCCTTCCATCAAGGAGCCTTCGCGAAACTCAGAGTCACCAAGCAGCGACCAAAAATGAATATCGCGYTTTTCTTCTACGCCGTGGTCGACTAAATAATCCCACGCCAACGCCAAGTAGCCGGAGTTCACGGGTGGAATACCGACCGTGCCACTTGGCAAAATCCGCCAGGCATCGGGGTCACTGGCCGCGTGATAAGACTGGAACACCGCCTCGCCGTTTTGCGAAAATTTACGCAGACGATGCATGACGCCTTCCATGGTGGCGTCGTCCATCCAGCTTCCGTCGGCGTTTCGGAAGAAGCCCATTTGATAATGCAGCGCGTGATCCAGCGGTGCGAGRTGAGGCTTGGCGCACCARAAGTCTTGCGGTGCCCGAGCCACCATGTGCATGGCGGTGGTCAAATGCAAACTGCTAGCGCAAGCCGCCGGATGCCCACCGACTTTAGGGTCGGTGGGCGCTTGGTCTGAACGATGATTCGCCTCCCAAATCATATGCGCCATTTGCGCTAGGGCGCGGTCAGCAATGATGTTGAGGGCGTCGATCTGCGCAGGGCTGAGGCCGAATGGCAGTTTCACGGCGTTGGCGGTCAGGGTCATGGTCGGGTTTTCAGGGCGTGCTGAAACCATCAGTATAACGTACATCCCTCGGCCTCTTGGAGAATCAACTAGCGCTCCGGTAGGGCTAGCATCGGCCGCAGCCGACGCGCTACAATGGCTCATGGACCTGCCACTTGCCCTCACCTTTGATGACGTCCTTCTGGTCCCCCAGGAGTCCGACGTCCTCCCAACGGAGGTCACCACAGCCACTCGATTTTCGCGCAATGTGCGCTTGAAAATTCCGATTTCGTCGGCGGCTATGGATACCGTAACCGAATCACGTTTGGCCATTGGACTTGCGCAACAAGGTGGTATTGGCATTATCCACCGCAACTTGTCGATTGAAGATCAGGTGCGTGAGGTCGATATTGTGAAACGCAGTGCGCATGGCATCATCCATGACCCGTTGACTTTGGAGCCAAGCGACACGGTTGGTGAAGCGCGGCGTTTAATGTCCGAGCACAACATTTCCGGTTTACCGGTGGTTGATAACGGCAAAGTGGTTGGCATTCTGACGCGCCGCGATTTGAAGTACCAAGGTGGCGATGACCAAAGCGCGAGTGAAGTCATGTCGCGTGATTTGGTGATGGCACCGCCGGGGACCGATTTGGCCACCGCGAAATCCATCCTCTATAAAGCCAAGGTCGAGAAGCTAATTTTGGCGGATAAGCAAGGCAAACTCGCCGGACTCATCACCATGCGCGACATTCGCCATGCAGTGGAGTTTCCAGACGCTGCCAAAGACCGCGACGGTTGTTTAATTACAGGTGCTGCGGTGGGCGTGCATGATTACGAACGCGCCGAAGCTTTGGTGGCTGCCGGCGTGGATGTGCTGACGGTGGATACCGCGCACGGCCACAGCGCGAATGTCATGGAGACCGTACGCGAACTGAAAAAGCGCGATTGGGTGGATGTGGTGGCCGGCAACATTGCCACTGCCGAAGCGGCCGAAGCTTTGATTGACGCCGGTGCCGATGGCATCAAGGTTGGTATTGGACCGGGCAGTATTTGCACCACGCGTGTGGTTGCAGGAGTTGGCGTGCCACAGTTCACTGCGGTGTATCAAGTCAGCCAAATCTGTGCGGCCGTAGATGTGCCGGTGATTGCAGACGGCGGCATTCGTCACTCCGGCGATGGCGTGAAAGCGCTTGGCGCAGGCGCAGAATGCCTGATGTTGGGTTCTTTGTTTGCCGGCGTGGATGAATCACCCGGCGAAACTTTCCTCTACCAAGGACGTAGCTTTAAGGCGGTCCGCGGTATGGGATCTTTGGCGGCTATGGTCGAGGGCGGTAAAGCGCGTTATGGCCAAGCCAATGTCAATGAACAGCAGAAGCTGGTTCCAGAAGGGATCGAAGGTATGGTTCCGCATCGTGGCGCTTTAGCGCCTTTTGTGTATCAATTTGTCGGTGGCATTCGCGCAGGTCTTGGATACCTCGGCGCCGAAGACCTCGACATCTTCCGTTCCCGCGCGCGTTTCGTGCGTATCACCGGAGCGGGTCAGCAAGAAAGTCATCCTCACGACGTCCGCGTCACCAAAGAAGCGCCGAACTACTGGCGCACGAACTAAGTTAATTCCGACCCGTGCACGAACGCATTCTCATCGTCGATTTCGGATCTCAATACACCCAGCTCATTGCGCGACGTGTGCGTGAGCATCAGGTATTTTCCGAAGTCGTTCCGCCGCATAAAGCTCTGGAGGCCTCGAAGGCTGAAGGACTGAAGGGCATCATTCTTTCCGGTGGCCCAGGCAGCGCTTATGAAAAAGGCGCGCCGACTTTGCCTGCTGAAATCTTGGAACATGGTGTTCCGGTCCTCGGTATTTGCTACGGCATGCAATGGATGTGCGAAGTTCTTGGCGGCGCTGTCATTCCCGGCACCTCGCGCGAGTATGGATTTACTCCGCTCAAAGTAGATACACCAGGCACGTTGTTCGAAGGCGTGGCTGCCGACACCGTGGTGTGGATGAGTCACGGCGACCGCGTCGAGAAGTTGCCAGCCGGATTTGAAACCCTCGCACATAGTGCGGATTGCCCCGAAGGAGCGATTGGCGATGTCTCGCGTGATTATTACGCGGTGCAGTTTCACCCGGAAGTGGGCCATACGCAAGAAGGCGAACGCATGTTGGCTAACTTCCTGAAAGGYATTTGKGGWTGYGTYGGCGATTGGACTCCGGGCGATTTGGCCACCGAGTTGATCGACCGTGTGCGCGAACAAGTGGGGGAAGATGGCGAGATTGTGCTCGGCCTTTCCGGTGGAGTGGATAGTTCGGTGGTCGGCGCTTTATGTCAAAAAGCCATCGGTAATCGCTGCCACGCGATTTTTGTGGACAATGGTTTACTGCGCGCCGGTGAGCGCGAAATGGTGGAGGAGGCATTCGAAGACCACTTCGAATTAGACCTCACTGTCATCGATGCGGAGAAACGTTTTTTGGATAAGTTGGCCGGAGTCACCGATCCAGAAACCAAGCGCAAAGTCATCGGTCATGAGTTCGTGGAGATATTCCGCGAACAAGCCAAACGCTTTAAGAACGCGAAGTTCCTCGGCCAAGGCACTCTCTACCCCGATGTCATCGAATCCGTCGCTGCTCATGGTGGCGCCACTCAAGTCATTAAGTCCCACCACAACGTAGGTGGCCTTCCCGATGACTTGGATATGGATCTCGTCGAACCGCTGCGCTTGTTGTTCAAAGATGAAGTGCGCGAACTCGGACGGATTCTTGGATTACCGGAAGAAATGGTGGGCCGTCAACCATTCCCAGGACCCGGTCTCGCGGTCCGCTGTGTCGGTGATTGCACGCCAGAACGCATTAATCTGCTCCGCGCAGCAGACAAGGTTGTACGCGAAGAATTCGAGTCCCGCGATGAGCACTTGGGCGTTTGGCAATACTTTGCCGTGCTCACAGGCGCACGTTCGGTAGGGGTTATGGGTGATCAGCGCACCTATGAGGAGGCCTGCGCGATTCGCGCGGTGCAATCCAACGATGGCATGACYGCYGAYTGGGTTTAYCCRAGTCGAGARTGYTTGCAGGCGATTTCTACCCGYATCATTAACAACTCGCCKGGCATCAACCGYGTGGTTTTGGATATTACTTCCAAACCGCCCGGGACCATCGAGTGGGAGTAACTCAGAGCCACTCAKAGCTTGGGAAACTCTGCTTAAAGCGGAAGYAMGAAGCGGAAGGTRCTACCGACTCCGACTTCGCTTTCCANCCAAACCCGGCCGCCGTGGCTTTCAATCAGRTCCGCCACAATGGCAAGGCCTAGGCCACGGCCAGCAGTGTCACGACTGCGTGCAGAGTCCGCGCGCGTAAAGCGCTCGAAGATTGTGTTGAGCTGGTCGGAAGGAATGCCTTCCCCGTTATCTTTTACCGATATTTGAATCGCCGATTGGCCGTTGGCGGTACTGCGTGCCTGGGCATCGACCAAAATACTTCCCTGCAAATCACAATGGCGTACTGCATTGCCAAGGAGGTTGCCGAGGACTTGCACCACACGCAATCGATCTGCGTGTACCTCCGGCAAGGAAGAGGCTCCTATATATTTCAACTCAATTTGTTTTTCGGAAGCACGCGATTGCCATCGGTCCACGGCTTCATTGCAACACGCAACCACATCGCAGGGAGTGAGCACTAGTTGCAGGGCTCCACGGTCGGAGTCGGTGAGTAAACGCACATCTTCCGCCAARCGCTTTAACACTTCCACTTCGGTTCCGATGCGCGCCGAGCATTCTTCCGGGGTCTGCATACCGGCTTCTAAACCAGCCAATTCCAATTGAATCACGCTGAGCGGAGTATTGAGCTCGTGAGCTAAATCTGCAACCAGGCGTTTGCGCAAGGCACGCTGTTCCTCAAGAGAATCYARCATGTGGTTGAAGGAAGCACTCATGCCGCCGACCTCATCCTCGGATTGAATCGGCAGGCGGCCATCGGAATCGCCTTGAGATAAACGAGCAGTAGCGTCGGTGAGTGCYTGGATCGGTTTYAARAAGCGTCGTCCAAACCAGTAGGAAAGCAACACGGCAGCTACTAATAAAATAGCCGCACTGTTGAAWARGGAGCGYTGGACTTGGCTAAGGAAGGAGTTKGCCTCGGTTTGATAGTGTCCCGGSCCRGCAGCCACAATGATYKCGCACATTTCAAYKCCAGTGCGCCAATCATAAATCTYGGCWGCAGTKGCAAAGAGATCYTTGTCGACTTGCACWCCAAGTGCGYCGCCATGGGAGTCGAATAAAATTAGGCCATCTGGGTCGGTAGCGATAATCCGAGCATCGTCCACCAGGGCGTCTAAGAACCAGGCCAGGCGTTCGGGAAGTGCGTCAAGGGTGTCSGCACCAWCAGCGSCGTCTTGCTGTGGTTGGGTGAACATGAAGTCATGAGCTTCGGAAAGAACTCCTGCAAGTTCATCTACAGAATCGGCTTCTTCGTATCCCTGCTCCTCCATGTCATTCATTTCATAACGCATGATGGCTGCGAGCACGACTTCAGGCAGGACATTGCGTTCCCAGCAAATGTCTTCCAGGCTCTGTTCCTCAAGAACATAATGAAGCGCATCGACGGGCATGGTTAGAGTTTCTGCAGCGATTTCAATCCAATCGCCCCAAGCCGGGCCTTCATCATCGTCTGGGTTATAAGGAGTGAAGTGGTCCACGTGGCCGGCAAAGAACTCATCGAGAGCCCATCCTGGATCGTCTTGATTGCTCGAACGATTTAACCAGGCCTCCAAGTAAAGACCTAGGTCATAAGCTTGTTCACCTGCCTCTGCATAGGTGTAACGCGAAAAGTTTCCGCGCACGGCATCGCCGACAAAGGCGCCGCCGAGCACAAGAGTGAGCAGAATGACTGCCACGCTTGCTAAAAACATGCGCATACGAAGTCCGAATTTCAAATCTATTCTCGGTGTTCGTTAAATCGATAACCCACACCATGCACGGTGTGTATGAGTTGAGGATGGGAGGAGTCTATTTCTACCCGCGTTCTTAGGCGACGAATCTGAACATCGACTGCGCGATCATAGCCTTGAAAGTCGCGGTCAAAAGCCGCGTCGACTAAATCTCGACGTGAGAATACTTGGCCGGGTCGTTTCATGAGCAGGGCCAGAATATCGAACTGCACACGAGTGAGCTCCACTTCCATTCCGCGCGCTAAACAAGTGCGGTTGGAAAAATTCAGAGTGATGCCAGAAGCCTCAAGGGTCGCGCAGTTTTCATCGCGTACACGTCGTAATATCGCCTCAGCGCGAGCTACTAACTCTTCAGGGTTGAACGGTTTGCATTGATAATCGTCAGCGCCATGGCGCAAGCCTTCAATACGTTCCTCATCTTTGCCAAGTGCAGTCAGCAAAATGACCGGCACGGAAGAAACTTTACGCACTCGAATCAGAACTTCTAATCCATCCATTCCAGGCAACATGCGGTCCAGGATGACGAGGTCTGGTGATTCGTTGAGAATGCGTTCGAGGCCGAGGGCGCCATCGTGCACACTCTCGGCCTCGTAACCAGCACGAGTAAAGAAGGAGGTGACCCAATGCGCAATGCGCGGTTCATCCTCAACCACCAAGATGCGGTCTTTCTTCACTCGTGCCATGATAAAGACTTTTAGAAGTCTTCGCGGTCCGCGCCTTCCTCTTCCTCGAAGGCATCGTCATTCCACCACTCCAAGAACTCTTGAATTTCATCTTCGAGTTCTTCATCGCCGACTTGGATTTTATGAGTATCGAGAAGGTCTTGGAGATCCTCGCCTTCCTCAAGTAGGTCCCATAACTCTAGTTCCTCCAAGTTCATCAAGTCGGCGAGGATTTTCACCATTTCATCGGCCCAATCTTCCTCAGCCAAAGTCTCAAAAAGATTTTCGTCGGTAAGTAATTCCTCCAAGATTTCTTCACTCCAACCTAGCCACTCATTCGCTTCTTCTTCATCCATCTCTTCGAGAAGCAGCAAGACATCAATCGTTTCTTCCAGGTAATCTATGGAGAACTCCGCAATCTCTTTCAAATCGACTTCCATTTCTTGGGCAATGTCGGCAATACTTGCGCCATCCGCCATCCAATCGGCGAGTTCCAACATGCTGAGGTCGCAGGCATCCGCGGCGCCATCCAGGACCCAAACAATTTCTTCGAGTCCAAAGGGATCCTCTTCGTAAATCAACCAGGCACTGGCTTCGGCGGCTTGGTCGCGCCAATCTTCTGCAACGCTCAGGTCAATTTCTTCATCGAGTAGTTCCGCCAGAATGTCGCTTTCCTCAAAACTTAGCGCAAGATCAAGAATCTCAATCGGATCGACTCCATGCGCGCGAGCGACGTCGGCCATCGAAAGACCGTGAGCTAACGCACTGAACAAGTCATCTTCTTCCATGCCGAGAACATCGGCAGTAAGGGACAAGCCATCCAAAAGCCAGTCGATTTCGTCTTCATCCTCACCGTCAGCATTCTCAGGAGTGGCGGTTTCTTGCTCCAAAGTTACCGTGGATGCGCCTGTGGACGGCGACAGCTCTTGGGCCTGTAGATTTGAGGCTGACAGCAGGTAAAAGCCTAAAAATAGGCTTAATAGTAGGCAGAGAGGGTTTTTCATGGTGAAAAGCGGTTTGTAGGAGGTGCGGAATCGGCCTCGACWGTTGAATCATCGGCWTCTCTTGTTTCAGGGATGTTGCWGGAAGTGGATTTTTCTGGAATTGGTCCCGAGACACGTCTCCGGTACCATGCGCGTGTGCTGCGYCCATCTCTCCGCCAAGTGGTCACCCAAGCTGACCCAACCCTTTTGGGATTGGGCGCATGTTGCCTGATTTTCGCTGGAGCTTTCTTTTTTTCCGCTTTTGGTCGRGACCGCGCCCGTCTACGAACATCCTTGGTTTTGGGCACCATGATCACCTCTCTGGAATCCCTTCGCGGCGTGTTGCAGTCGAAGGTCCGGGGYCAGGTCGGTTCTTGTTTTTTGGCTTTTTCWGGCCTTCTCATCGGAGCCGCAGTCACTCTCGAATTAGAACTKCCTCAGATGATGTTGCCCGCAGGTGCAACTGGATTGGGAGTGTTGTCCTTRGTKTTGCTGTTCTTGCAAGGSCAGTATGTCGAAAATGCAATGCGCCGYTATTTGCAGGCCCATTTGCGTGAGTTCCATTTCTCCTTCGAGGACAACTTGGCCTTGACCCGTGAGATTGGCGAGTTGTTTGGCATTCCCGGCGCGACCGAAGATACGGTGGAAAGTTACGTCGGGCGTTTACGCGATCGTTTGGGCTTGAAGGAAGCACCATCGAAGTTGTTCGGTCGCCGCGCGCCKCATTATCCGGCGTAACTWTTCCGGCGCACTTCGTCTTCCAGGGTGTGGAAGACTGTGGCCGATGCCTTCTTGCTCCCAGGATGCGYTTCYTGTGGGGCAGTCAACTCTTGCGTGAAGACGCATGTGGCTTCGGTTGCTTTATGCGCACAGTGCTTCTCCGATTGGCCSAATTACCTCGGTGAAATTTCTCTTCAAGGGTTACGGCGTTATGCACTGTGGCCTTATTCSGGAACCGTGCGTCGCCTTTTGGTGCAAGCAAARGAYACGCCTTATTGCGCACAAGCATGGGCTTTACGGCGGGCGGCTGTAGGTGCTTTACAGGATAAGTTTCCGCGACATGCTGTCTGGTGCGTGACTCCGCCTTCGCGTCGCAGGCAACGTGCCGATTGGTATTTACCGAAATTTCTTGCGCTTGCCATGGCACGGTCGCGCGGACGCCCTCTGCGCCGGTTGTTAAGGAGGCGTCAGCAGCGACAAAATCAATCGGTTTTAAGTGGGGCGGAACGTCGCACCAACTTGGACGGGTTGTTCGTTTTTCGCGGGCACGTGGTGCCAGAAGTGGTGGTGTTGCTGGACGATGTCTCCACCACTGKAGCCACCCTTCTTGAGGCGGCCCGGGCTCTACGCGCTGCCGGGGTTAAGGAGGTCATCGCTGTGTGCATAGCAGTGGTGGAATGATGCCTGCTGTTCCAAGTCGAGCTCAATCAGAACCTCCCAATGAGTTAGAATCACCGTGCATGCGTGTTTACCTAAACCTGTTTGGTGGCGTCGCTGGAGACATGTTGGTCGCCGGCTTGTTGGATTCTGGAGCACCGGCAGAAATCGTACAGTCGATTTTGGATGCCCTGCCGGAGGGCGAAGTGGAGGCATCCTGGGAACGTCAAACCAGGCAGGGGATTGCTGGGCATTATTTCTCAGTGCAAATCAAGGAGAGCCATCATCATCGCCACCTTGCCGATGTCCTCCCTATCCTCAAAACGCTACCCCTCACCGAGCGTGCTCATGACTGGGCAGTAGGCGCATTCCAGGCTTTAGCTATTGCGGAAGGCAAAGCGCATGATTGTCCTCCCGAAGAGGTGCACTTCCACGAAGTCGGCGCGATGGATGCCATCCTGGATATCTCCACAGCGTGCGCTTTAATGGATGCCCTGGACCCCACCGAGATTTATTGCTCACCGGTTCCAGTGGGGCATGGCACAGTCCAATGTGCCCACGGCGCGATGCCCATCCCAGCGCCAGCCACTCAATACTTGTTGGAAGGTTTAACCAGTTGTGGCTTTGATCTTCAAGGTGAACGCGCAACTCCGACCGGAGTGGCTTTATTACGCGCCTGGAATGTAAATATGACACCGCGCAGTGCTGCCATCAGTAAAGGGGTTGGCTACGGATTAGGGACTCGAGACCCAGAAGATCGCGCCAACCTTTTACGAGTGGAGCTGGAAACCGCGGCATTAGACCCGGAAGAGGTGGTGGAGCTGCGCAGCTTGGTCGATGACCAGTCCGGAGAAATCGTCGGACATGCGTTGGAGGACTTGCGTAAACGCGGCGCCAAAGAAGCCTATGTTTTGGCGGCGACTAGCAAGAAAGGGCGACCTGCATTTGAAGTCATCGTGCAGGTAGATGCTGCGCGCCAACATGATTTCGAGCGCCGCATGTTTCGCTTACTAGGCACCTTAGGTATTCGCGTCACTCTGCTGCATCGCACTCGCCAACTTCGAGGAGTTGGCGAGCAAGATGGGCTAGTTTGGAAACGCGCGGCACAGGATCCAGGACAAGACATGCAAGCTCTCAAGCCGGAGTTCGAAAGTCTGGTGCATCGCGCCGATGCACAAGGGAAAACGCCACGCGAGCTACTCATGGAGTTGGCCTCGGACGCATGATCCAAGTCGTTGGGCGTTTGGCGCCAAGTCCAACCGGAGTGCTTCATTTGGGGAATGCACGCAGTTTTCTTTTGGCATGGTTATCGGTGCGTGCAGCAGGTGGACGTTTGCTCATGCGCATCGAAGACCTCGATGGCCCGCGCATTCGCCAAGGTGCAGAGAAGGAGTGTCTCTTAGATTTGGAGTGGTTAGGTTTAGATTGGGATGGCCCGATCGTACGCCAAAGTGAACGCCAAACCCTATATGCGGAAGCCCTGCAGCAACTTCTCGAACAACACCACGCCTATGCGTGCCTTTGTTCGCGCAAAGAAGTGGAACAGGCAGCATCGGCACCGCACATCGGAGAGGAAGGGCCCATTTATCCGGGAACTTGTCGAGAAAGAAATCTTCCAGCAGACGCATCTGGCGCAGCTTTTCGATTTCAGGTACCGGAAGGGGTCGTCTCTTTCGAGGACCACTTTTGCGGACCTTGCAATATTTCCGTACGCAAAGAGCTTGGCGATTTCGTCATTCATAAGCGCGATGGTCAAGCTGCCTATCAACTAGCCGTGGTGGTAGATGACATCGCAATGGGAGTCACGCAAGTTCTGCGCGGCGATGATTTGCTCAGCAGTGCCGCGCGTCAGATTCAGCTCGGAGCTGCTCTGCACTACTCCATGCCGGAGTTTACGCACGTACCTTTGGTGGTTGGAGAAGACGGTCGACGTCTAGCGAAACGTCATGGTGATACTAGTTTGCGCGCTTTTCGAGAACAGGGCATCGTCGCGGAAGAAATCCTTGGTTGGCTTGCGTGGAGTTGCGGCTTACAAACCGATTTCACTCCATGCCGCGCGCAAGATCTTGTGCAAAGTTTTCACCTCGACAAACTTCCGCGCCAACAGGTGGTGTGGACCGGTGATCTTAAGGCGCCGATGTCGTGGCGCGCATAAGCGCACCAACCCCATAGGCCACGCCGTAAGGCCGTCCGTAATCATTCATGAAGAAATCAATCATGGCGCCATCTGGGCTTTGCGTTTTTGCAATGGAATGAACCAAGGGTGGCAAAAACTGATCCCACGCACTGGGCCCCAAACGTTCTAAAACATAGCCCGCGTAGTAGTGGCCGAAGTAGTAGAAGTAGCCGGAGTTGTAATGGTAAGCCTCATGCGGTCTCGGCCGACCCCGTGCAATGTCCAAGTAATGGTGCTCGCGAAACAAAAGCGCCAAGCCTTCCTTTAAGTCAGCAGTGGTCACGGAAGTCTCATAGCCGGCATCGTTCGCGCGCGCCAAAGCAAGATTGCACACCTGAATCCGTGACAAGGAACCACGCACGCGGTCAATCCCGGTTCCGGCACTCCAAACTGAAATTGGATTCACGCTGTAAGTGTAGGAACCATCCGGAAGTCGACAATGTTCGATGGCACGAATGCCCGCACGCAAGCGTTTCTCCTCAATCTCCCAGCCCAGCTGCTTAGCGTCCAAAATCGCCAACACGGCGACTCCAGTCATAAAGGAAGTTCCCCAACTCGGGCGCGCGGCCTCGGTCTCCATGGCGTAGTAAGCCCATCCACCATTCGGCGCCTGGTAATCCCACATTTGCTGCATGAGTTCTTTGCCCTTTGCTTCAATCGCGATCTTCCGCGATCCTGCACCAAGACGTTCATCCTGTGCCGCCTTCACTAAAGCAGCAAAACCATAGATGTAACCCCAAGTGTTATCGCTATCCCAACCCGTCGGACGTTTCAGGCGCGCACCATTGGTGATGTAATCGATACCATGATCCACTGCTGCGCGYGCATTRGCATCGTCTGGCAAATCCATGAGAGTCATCACRGCTAATCCGGTGGTTGCAATYTGCCAACTCCGATGCGTTTCTGGAAAGGTCCAGAARCGRTCGTARATCATGGGYTTRCGCGAACCTCCCCARGAGCCGTCAGCGTTTTGCGTTTCAATCAGAAATCCAACGCCTTTCGCGATAACCGTCTTTGCCTGCGCCAAGGCTTCTCCAGTCGCCGGAGCAATCTCTAACGATGGAGTGGCAACTTGTGCAATCACAAGCAGGAAAGCAATCAATCGCCTGACTCCTGCATTTYCGCTGYGATCTCCTTTATGGTTTGCTGAAGGTCATCGATTTCYATTTCCAATTCCTTCATGGCTARAGTTTGCGCAAGGAACATGAGGTTCATTTCTGCTGCGGCCAAGGATTCGGCATTCTGGACCTCGGCGAACTCGCGTGGCAAACCGAACTTGATCCAGTTGGCATGCTCTTTCTCAGCCAAACCCAATGCTGTCCGTTGACGCTCAATATCGCGGTTGGAACGGTCCATGACAATCTGCGCGGTGGCGTCGGCCAAATCRTTGGCGTCGTACATCATGCTSAGTTGACGYAGTTCCTCTTCTGCATCGGCCARCCCATCTTTAGAATAAAGCAGGTCGAGKGCAGCCTGGGCAACCGCCGCGTCTTTGACGTAGACGTTGTATTCCTTTAAATCGGCCACCGCATTGGTGTGTTCGATTTGAGTTTGCAAACGGGTGAGTTCCTGTTCACTCAAAAGATTCTCCATGCGCAACTTRRTCAAGGATAAGTCGCGYTTGGCTTGAGCRAGATCGGCCGCTGGRTCWGMATCGGSMKCRGCCGCTTCSAYTTCARCAGGYTCTTGAGCTCGCATGGAGCTTGGGAAGTCTGGGAGGAAAACCAAGCCGGCTCCCAACAGGAGGAAGGTGAGGAGTGCAGTGCGCATAGATTGACCCTAGCTGCTACAGCCCAAAGAGAAAACCCCGCAACCGAAGTTACAGGGTTTAGCGATAAATCAAACCAGCTTAGTCGCGGTAAGGATCGTCGATGTCATCGTTCATGGCCCACTTGTGGAGCATGGCGGAAGGGCTCGGGTGCTTAATCATGTCTGCGTAAGGGCGGTAACGACGTACCGTTAYATCGCCAAAAGTATCTTGYTCACCCCAGTTCCATGGTGTCWTGAAGTGGTACCACGGGTCGGACTCTTCAAAACCAGCGTAGGTGTCATTGGCATCGTAKGCCATCCAGTACTTGTCAAAGGCAGAGCCAGTCCCCGTGATGCCACGTGGACGTGGATTGTGGGTGCTGGTGTCAATGTCAGGATTGATTCCCAGCTCGTTTGCGGGCGGGCTGCTGGAGCAAGAACCAAGGCMGAGGCCGAGGAGGGCGATGATTGCGATCAGAGTGCGGGACATGTTCGGGTTCCAGGTAGGAAACGGGACGGCATAAGGGTAGGAGGGGGCCGATGTCTCGTCAATCGCCCGGAGTCGCTATCCTTGCCTTCGATTATGAGCGCCGAGCCCTTCCGTAACGCCCGTGGTACCCGTGATTTGCTGCCCCAGGACCTGGTTCTGGTGCGCCATCTGGAACGGRTGGCGGAAAARGTGGCKACKGCGGCCTCTTATCAGGAAATYCGCACCCCTTTATTCGAGGAAACCCGCCTGTTTCAGCGTTCCCTAGGCGAAACTTCCGACGTTGTGGCCAAAGAAATGTTCAGCGTGCCAAAACGCGGCACGGTGGGGGCCGAAATGAATTTGGCCGATGGCTACACCTTCCGTCCGGAAAACACCGCGAGTATTGCGCGCGCCTACATCCAGGGTGGTTTTGCCAAGASYGSGMSGCYNGNCAAAAGTGGTTCTACGTTGGGCCCATGTTCCGTTATGAGCGTCCGCAGAAAGGGCGTGAACGTCAATTTACTCAGTTTGGCGTGGAGGCCTTTGGACCTCAGAGCCCAACTCTCGATGCTGAAGTGGTGGGGATTGCATTGCAGTTCTTCCGCGCCTTGGGTTTCGATGAGCAGTTGGAAGTGCGCGTGAACTCCATGGGGGATCCTGAGGACCGTGCGGTTTGGAGCGAAAAGCTGCGCGAGTTTTTTGCCGACCAGTTTGCAGAGAGTGGCACGGAGCGCTGCGCAGACTGCGTGACTCGGTATGAGAAAAACGTTTTCCGCCTGTTGGATTGCAAAGTGAAACGCTGCATCGAGAAAAATGTAGGTGCGCCGGATTTGTTTTCGGTTATGGGCGATGCCGCCAAGCAACATCATGAAGATTTCTGCAATGCCCTGCGCGCGATTGGTTTTAATCCCGTGGAAGACCGCAGCATCGTGCGCGGATTGGATTATTACTCGCGCACTGTTTTCGAGGTGCATTTTCCACCGCTCGGCGCGCGCTCTGCTCTATGCGGCGGCGGACGTTACGACGGCTTGGTCGAAGAGATGGGTGGAAAGGCCACCCCCGGTGTCGGTTTCTCGGTGGGGTTTACTCCCACGGAGTTGGCGCTGAAAGAGCTCGGTTTGCCCGTTGCCGCTGATCTGGAAGATCTTAATCAAAAGCTCAGGCCTCAGGTCTATGCAGTTGGCATCGGTGAAGAAGATCGCTTAGCTTTGTTCCGTTTAGTGACTGGGTTACGCGAAGCTGGCATCCGCTGCGAATTGGACCACCGCGGTAAATCAGCGAAAGCGCAGTTCAAAGAAGCGTCGAAGAGTGGCGCGCGTTTTGCGTTGGTGCTCGGTGCGGAAGAACGCGCGGCAAATCAAATCGTTTTGAAGGATTTGAACGCCAAAGAAGAACGCAGTGTTGGTCAAGACGCATTGCTTGGCATATTGCGTGAAGCCCTGAACAGCTGAACATGATCATTGTCTTCGGTGGTTCGTTTGATCCCGTGCATAACGGTCACATCGCGATGGCCGATGCTGCGCAGAAGGAAAAGCGTCCGCAGAAGATATTGTGGGTGCCATCGCATCACGCGCCGCACAAACCGGAGACCCCGCCTTCGAAAGCCTCGCACCGAGTTGCTTATTTGCACGCGGTGGTGGATGAACGTCCGGCAGAAGAAGTTTGCACGCTTGAGGTGGAACGGGAGGGCGTGTCCTTCACGGTCGACACTTTGCGCGCACTAGAAGGACAATATCCAGGCGTCGACCTTTACTTCTTGCTCGGCGGCGATTCCTTATCGCATCTCATGACCTGGCGCGACCTGCCTGAACTCTTTGAGCGCGTGCAGTTCCTTTTTGCACCCCGCAGCGGCTGGGGCGCCAGCCGGCTCGAACCCTTCCGTGATGCTCTGCCGGCCGATTTGCGAGCCACCTTCCGCGCCGAGTTTATGCCCATGCATGAGGTCGATGTTAGTTCCACCGAAGTGCGTGCCACGCTAGCTCAAGGACGCTTGCCCGCGGATGTTCCGGAAAGTGTGGTGGCCTTACTGCGTGAATTCCGCAAGACCYAGCTGCTACCAAAGCTGAATATCAGCAGCAGCGCGTAAGGAAGACAAGACTTCTTCGCGTTCCTGCCAAGTTGGAATCGCGGTCATGACTTGTTCAGTGAGGGCATTGCGTACATCGTCCAGTTTGGTAACGGTGCGCGACTCAAGCATCACCACGTGAAAACCAGCACCGGACTTGAGGACTTCTGAAAACTGTCCAGGTTTCAGGGTCGCGACCGCATGGGTAAATGCCGGCCCATATAAACCTGGGCGGTAACTCGGCAGCATGCCTTCCGAGCGCAACGAGACCTGGTCATGCGAATACTCTTGCACCATGGCTTTGAAATCGGCACCTGCGACTAACTTGTCGCGGCACTCGCCAGCAAGGCGCTCGGCGTCGACCTTGAGCTTGTCTTGATCGATGCTGCGCGCATCGACACCCGACTTGATCATGTTGGCGCGCAAGAAATGCGGCATGACCAAAATGTGCCGCACTTCCACCCTCACACCGCCTATGCCGAATTTGGCTTCAAATGCTTTGTTCATCCGCGTGTCGGTGGGAACCCGCGTTTGACGCACTAGTTCGTCCAAGGTGAGCTCCTGCAGAATGTCTTTGCGCAGGTTGGTTTGGAACATTTCCAGACTGAGACCTCCATCGCGTAGAGAGACCTCGAATTGCTTTTCGCCACGCCCTTGATGAGCCTGGACCACCCTTTCCTCGAAGATGGCTATCTGGGCGGTGGCGGGAATCTCGATTCCATAGGCTTCACCAGCCGCAATCACCAAGCGCCGGTCAATCAGTTGATGGAGTGGGCGCTTGCCTAGGCTTTGGTAGAGGTAATTCTGATAATCCGTCTTGGAAATGGGCTCGCCATCGACCATGGCCGCAACTTCGGGAGGCAACGGGCCAGATTTCTCGTCCTTCTGGGCGAAAACTGGGCTGGCGAGGGTGGAAAACAGACAAATAAGCAGACAAGTGTGAGGAAGTTTCATGGTGGGTTGCGACAAGTGGAGAGGGGAACGAGAATACCCCTCACCTGGTGGCGGCGGAAGCCTCATCCGGCCGAACCCCTTGATTGCTTTCATCTCCGACCTGCACTCCAACCTCGAAGCGTTGGAAGTTGCCCTGCATGACATTGAGTCGCAGGGTGTGGATACCATCATTTGCCTTGGCGATGTGATTGGCTATGGTGCTTCGCCATTTGAAGTGTGCAAGCTGGTTCAGGAGAAATGCAGTGTCACTTTGCAGGGCAATCACGATGCCGCGCTGCTCGACGATCAAGATGCSATTGGTTTTAAYGAGCGKGCKTTGCGCGCYATCGAYTGGACSCGKCARAARCTRGATCCGGARAAGGAAGAGCAYWGGCCGRTTTGGGATTGGYTGGGYTCMTTRGTTCCWTCKATGGARYTMGCRCCRAAYGGRTTTGAGGCCATGCATATHGTKCACGCCTCGCCGCGCGAACCTCTTGCCGAATACTTAATGCCAACCTTGGCTGCAAACAGCGAACGCGTGATTGCAAACTTCAAGGCDGCGCATCATCGTCTTACTTTYTATGGMCATACCCATCAYCCGGGTTGGTTYGAAGAAGGTGAGGMSTTTSARAAAGCGACTGGCCACGAWGCCACGCTGAMHCTYAAAGCGGACAAGCGTTACCTAGTCAATGTTGGCTCGGTRGGGCAGCCGCGYGATAGCGACCCACGYYTGTGTTACGTCCTGTTTGATGGCGAAACCYTGCRTTGGCGTCGTTTRGAGTACGATAACACCCAAGCKGCCACGCGTATTCAGGAAGCAGGTCTTCCSGATACTTTGGCTGCACGTTTGCTTGTTGGCCGGTAAATCTGCCGCCAATCATTGAGCCTAAAAAAATAGCTTTCCACCATGGGAAAACGCATTCTTACCATTGCACTTTGGGGACTGGTTGCAGTCTTCATCATGCAGCAATGTTTTCCGACCGACGAGCCGGAAGAAACCAATCGTCAAGCAGAATGGCTTGAGAGCTTTGAAGTCGCTGCGCCAACCGAGTACCCCTTGGTTCTGGAGAACGAGTTTATTCGTTCCGAATGGAGTGCAACCGGTGCTTCTTGTGGAAAGGTCCAGCTGAAAAAATTCAGTGCMGACTTGCACGATGGCGATGTCGTCGCTGATGAAGATTGGCYGGTGGTTTACGACGCTCATTGGGTGGAAGAAAAAGTCGGYGTTGGTGGTAATAACTACCGCCGCCGCGATGCATTCCGTCTGCTWGAAACCTCCGACTTCCTCATTCCCGGGAATCCAGAAACTCGAGTGAAGCAGAACTTRGATTCGGTCACCTGGGATGTCGACTTCCATGCCGARACCAACAGCCTGACCTTCACTTGGGAAAGCCCAGCYAAGGTCACCGTGRTCAAGAAGCTACGGCTCGACCCGATGGTCTACCATTTTGATGCYGAAATCTCGGTGATTCCGCATGACRAGATTGCYATCGGCCGCGAYCTGAAYTTYGARTTRTCGACTGGTGGTGGCATTCGCATGACCGCCGACAACTTCTATCCAAACCCCTTCGTGGGCGTTGGCTTACGCGACTATGGAGAACTCGATGAAGTCGATTTCATGCTTCCAGATGGAAGTCCTCTGCGCAACCGCGCGGTGGCGCAACGCTGGACGCAAACYGGAATTCCTTTTGTGGTGGAAGGGTCWAAGTACTTYCTWTCCGGSATTGARGCGMTTGGCGAMCGCGGTTTYCAAGGYGCSGTGGCAGAAGTTTTGTTCGATGACTTAGCGGTTAGCCAAGATGCAGAGCGGCTTGGTGGCGCATCTCTGCGGGTTAGTTCCCAATCTGAGTATTGGAGTCGGGCTTCGGTCGCTGGTGGATTCAGCATGCATTTGTCTGCTGCTGAGGCCGCGGAGCGCAAACAGTTCCGCTGGTACTTCGGTCCCAAGGACACGCGGATTTTGACAGAAAATCTTTACGGGGAAATGTCCGAAGTGATTCACTATGCGGATTACGGACGTTCCTTCTTCTACCGCATGTTCCTGACCTCATATGTCGCGCCAGTGATTTTGTGGATTATGACCTTTTTCCACACCATTGTGGGGAACTGGGGCATTGCCATCATCTTGTTGACCATTGTGGTGAAGGCCGCCGTGTTCCCGATTATGCGTCACAGTCAGATCAAGATGGCTACTTACCAAGCCAAGATGGCCAAAGTGAAGCCGCAGTTGGAAGCGATCAACAAGAAGCATGCCAATGATCCGCAAGCGAAAAATGCGGAGACCATGAAGATTTATAAGAAGCACAAGTTGTCGCCTCCGATTGGCGGTTGCTTGCCGATGTTTCTGCAAATGCCCATCTTCGTCGGTTTATTCCAAGCGTTGCGTTCTTCGATTCTCATCCGCCAAGAGCCATTCTTTGGCTGGATTGACGACCTGGCCAAGCCCGATGCATTGATTGACTTTGGCGGCCCGCTGCTCAGCTTCTGGCCATTCAGTGGCATGACTACGTTCAACTTGTTGCCGATCATCATGGTGGTGTTATGGGTGACGCACCAGCGTTCCATGCCGAAGCCAACCGATCCGCAGCAAGCGCAGATGCAGAAAATCATGGCCTTCATGCCAATCCTGTTTGGCCTGATTCTGTACAACTACGCTGCTGGTCTGTCGATCTACATGATTACCAGTTCTGCCATCGGCATCTTCGAGCAGCAGGTCATTCGTAAGCGTTGGCCGGTACCAGGTTCTCCGCAGGCGATTGCTCTGGCTGAGAAGGCCGGTGCCAAATCCTGAGTTAGACGTCATCGTTGCGCCGGCCACTCCGCGTGGACCGGCGCCGAGAGCGGTACTGCGTTTGAGCGGCATTGGCCTCCTGGAGCGCGCAAATGAGTATTTGCCGCAAGACGTAGATTTTATTCCCGTGCAGCGGGGAGTGACCGCTTTGGTTTCTGAAATCTTGCCGGGCGTACCGGTAGAGCTGTCGGTGTTGTGCTTCCCCGGCCCCGCCTCGGCTACCGGGGAAGACGTTTTGGAAATTCATTTACCCGGCTCGCAGCCAGTGGTCGACGCCTTGCTTCAATCCATTTTGCAACGCGGAGCACGCATGGCCGAACCCGGGGAATTCACGCGCCGAGCATTTCTTCGTGGACGGTTGGACCTCATTCAAGCCGAAGCCGTTCTAGAGTTAGTGGAATCGCGCTCGCAAGTTGGCGCGACATCTGCAGCGCGTTTGTTGGCTGGAAGTTTGGGCGCTCCCTTAAGCAAATGTCGCGATGTTCTGCTCTCCGCTTTAGTCGAACTGGAAGCGGGTTTAGATTTTGAGGAAGGGGATAGTCAAGATTTAGAACCGGGCGAAGTGGGGCAGTACTTGGAAGATGCACTGTTGGCTTTGCGCGATGGCTTGGCAGCAGAAGTAAAGCGGCAGGTGCGYCATGGSGGACRSTTCCGCATTGGATTACTCGGTCCGCCCAATGCTGGGAAAAGCAGTTTGTTTCAAGCCTTGACCGGCAAGCGCAGYCTGATYYCTGCACAAGCCGGAACCACMCGCGACCGACGCGAATCCAAMTGGGAGATTGCGCAACTCGAACTCCCCATCACYCTGGTWGATTTTCCAGGAATGGGAGGTGYATCGGTCGACGYKCACGATGCGGCCGCCCGCCACCTTGCTGCTTYSACCGATGCWGGGCTAGATCTCATCTGGTTTTGCCTGCCATCCGACGCTAWCCCTGAAAATCTGCCGGATCGAATTCCACAAGCTCCGGCCCTCCTGGTATGGACCAAGGCCGATGATTTGCGCACCGCTGCACCGACTCCCAAGCTCCGGCAATCCCTGCACAAGCTTYTTGGCCAGGTGCCRGAAGTMAGMTTGAGTTCCAGTARCGGGCAAGGCATCGCCCAGCTGCAGGAAATCACCGTGGAGGCCTTTYACAGCGCCGAGGAGGCCCAWTCCTTGTCTCTRCGGCACTCTGAGCGGCATCAACAGGCTCTTCGCAGCGCSATYGARGCACTGGARCAGGGCCAACAATGGGATTCTGAAGGGGRTCATCAGGACCTGGTTGCGGAGGAYATTCGRGCAGCRWTGGTRAGTYTGGCYGAATTGGTWGGGGAAGCCACYCCKGAGGATGTGCTTGACCGKCTMTTCTCTTCCTTCTGCGTYGGTAAGTAGGAAGTTGTAAAATARGRSCYYAGAGGCCCCYTCAGCACTGGTAGACCACTAGGTGTTGTGGTAAAAAGGGTGTAGCYACTCGACCTCTACCACGGGTTGTCCAATGCGTTGTCCTTATTGCCAAGCTGACCACGACCGAGTCATTGACTCGCGTTCTGCCGCGGATGGTTTTTCCATCCGCCGCCGYCGYGAATGCATGGACTGYAGYCGCCGTTTCACCACTTAYGAACGCATGGAGGAAACYCCTCTGCGGGTGGTGAAGAAAGATGGTTCCAGGGTTCCTTTTGATCGCGGACAAATCCTGAAGGGCATTCTTAAGGCYTGYGAAAAGCGCCCCGTTTCTATGGAGGATTTGGAAAAAATYACTGCRGGAATCGAGCGCCGCCTCACCGAAATGTTTGACCGTGARGTGGGYAGTAAATACATYGGGCARYTGGTCATGGARGAAATGAAGAAGCTCGACCAGGTGGCCTATGTTCGCTTTGCCTCGGTGTATCGCGAGTTCAAAGATGTCGAACAGTTTGTGACCGAACTAAAACCATTCCTTGAAGGTGGCAGTGCGTACAAGAGTTGACCTCCGCCGGGTGGTGAAACGCGATGGCTCGGAACAAAGTTTTGATCGCCTGCGCTTATCCGAATCGATATCCCTAGCTTTAGAATCGGCTGGTGACGAAGCCGTGCTTGCGCAACAGTTTGTCGAAACGGTGTGGATGCGTGCAGCCAATGCTATGGGTCGCATTGAAAGTGAGCGTCTTGCKGAAGAAGTGGTCGTGGTGCTAAGRCTTTACGATTGCAAAGATGCCGCCGAGGCTTATGCCTGGTACCGCATGGAGGAATCAGAGATTAAGGCTGGCCTGCGGGTGTTTACGCCTACTGGCAAAGAGGCCATTTCCAGTATTTGGGAACGCGCAMGGGTTGCACGCTCCTTAATGCGTGACCTCTATTTGGAAAGCAGTGTTGCRCGMACGGTKGCGCGCCGCGTGGAAAGACGTCTGGTTGCGCTTGGCAGCAAACACTTAACCGGACGCTTAGTCAGCGCMCTCACCGAAAACGAATGTCGCACTCTGGGACTTCGCGGTGGMCCCATGCACGAGGACAGTCTCGGCATCGACCGACGTCAACTGCGCGCCTGGTTGGGCGGCGAATGTATGCCGTCGCAAGTAGGCGCTCCTGGATTGCCGAGCATCGGACCGCAAGGCCAAGATGCRCGTCCGCAACTGGGCAGYGAAATYCTCGCACGTTTTGCTCTSGAAGAGATYTTTTCGGCTCCACAACTGGAAGCYTGGCGCGCCGGACGTTTTGATTTACTCGCACTCGGCGACTGGATGCGCCCGCTGCGTTTATGGYTKCATCCWGAGCCAGAAGAAARSGAAGCTGCGTTTTGGAAACGYGTTRCCGAGGCCCGTTTGCGCGCCCATGAGGTTCAGGTGTTCTGGCCAGCATCGCGCGCACACGGCGATTTRTCGGTCATGGCGCCGCAATGGTTGACCGGACCTGGCATGCATCTACGTTTCGCAACTTCCCATTTGGAGTTGGCGCAGAAATGGGCTGAAGCTGGTGTTTGGCATCGGATGCCGGCCCATCCGCTATTGCATGCAGAGCGGAAAAAGGTGAAGGCCTTGGTCGCGCTTGGCAAGACATCAGTGCAGTGGCAACCGCCCACCCGCTATCCCGTMGCGGCTGAGTTAAGCGAGCGGCGTCTCAATCAAGGTGCAGCGATTGACTTGATCCAAGCCGCTGTCGAAGCCGGACCTCTGCAGGTTGACGAGTTCTTCCGRCAWATCCAAGAGACGCTTGACCTAACTTGCWGTGCCTTAGCGACGATTTGTTCGCGTGCCAAAGCTGGTGAACGTCCGCATGTGCATCTCACCCCCTCAGGTTTGCCCAAAGCCCTGAATCTATTATTCCCGGACACGGCTTTACGCAGCGTCCGCGCCAGACGTTTGATTCTGGCCCTTCGAGACCGTTTTGAYCGCGCYGCGAAAAAAGCTGGCTTGCGTTTGGAAYACACYTGTCCRCCGCAYRCTCGCGCCGCYGGATTYCGYMTGGCMGAGCGCAGTGGAATTTTTGGACCTGAAGAACACGGTTGTGGCTGGATGCCGGGGCCGTCGTCGGATGAAATGTTGTCCATGGCTCTCGATACCGCCCCTTGGCTGGAACTCCCAGCCGCCGCCCTTCTTGAGAGCAGCCTCGTTGCCCGCCTCTCGAATCCCCCTGAGCCCCGCACCTCCGCCGCGCGCGAAACCTAAATTTCATGTACCTGAAACGAATCGAACTCGAAGGCTTTAAGTCCTTCGCCGACCGCACCGTCATTCCTGTCGAGCGCGGTTTAACAGGCATTGTTGGCCCTAACGGCTGTGGCAAGTCGAACGTGGTCGATGCCCTGTTGTGGGTCATGGGCGAGCGCTCTGCTAAGGCCCTCCGCGCCGACGCCATGGACGATGTCATCTTTAAAGGCGCCGAAGGTCGTGCGGCCGCGCCTTATGCCATGGTCGAAGTTATTCTGGGCGATCCAGAAGGCAAGATTGTAGAGGCCGGTGGTGAGCTAGCAGTGGGGCGCCGTTTGTTCGCTGGTGGCGAGGCGGAGTATTTACTGCATGGCCGAAAAGTGCGGCGCAAGGATGTGCGAGAGGTGTTGTTGGATACTGGCCTTGGTGTACAAGGCTACATGGTGCTCGCACAAGGCAAGATCGATGCCGTGCTTGCAGCCAACCCAGAAGAGCGGCGTAGTGTGTTTGAGGAAGCAGCCGGTATTTCGCGATACAAGGCGCGTAAACACGAAGCCAAGTTGAAGCTGAAACGTGTCGACCAAGATTTGGCGCGCGTTGAAGATGTTTTAGAGGAAGTCTCGCGCGCGGTGCGTTCTTTGCGCTTGCAGGCGGGTAAGGCAAAACGTTTTGTGGAAATGCGTGACCGTCATCGTGAGTTGCGGGTGCGTTTTTCTTTGGCCGATCATGCCACTTGGTCGCAGCAAGATAAGGAGTTGCGCGTGCAAGAAGGCGAACTTGAAAAGCAGGTGGAGAGCTTGCGCACCGAGCGTGATCAGGTGCAATTGAAACTGGCTGAGCTTGAAAAAGAAGAGTCCGTTTTGCGCACCCGCCACGATGCACTGCGAAGTGAGGCCGGCGAGATTAAAGAAAAGGCGGCTGGTTTAGAGGAGCGGGTGCATGGCTTGGAAACCCGGGCCAGTGAAGGTGAAACGCGGATTCAACGCGACCGCCTGCGTTTGACTTCGCTTGCTAGTGAGAAGCAAGAAGACGCCGATGCCGCATCTGGTTTGCTCGAACAACAGACTCGTCTCAGCGACGGTTTGGCAAAAACCGAAATCATCTTGAAGGAAGCAGAGGCGGCCTTCGCAGAGGCGCGTGAGGCGCGTCGCAGTCAACGCGATCGCATGGAAGGATTGCGGCGCACGGTTCTCGACGCGCTGCAGGAGCGCACGCGTTGGAATAATGAAATTGCGCATGCGGCGAAGCGTCGTAGTGAAGCGGAAGGTGGGCAGTCAGCACTTAAACGTCGTCGTGTTGAGATTGCCGCAGAGAGCGATTCTTCGCATAAAGAATTCGAAGAACTGGGTTTATCCTTGAGTGGTTTAGTGACCGGCGCGGAAACTGCGCAGGAAACAAGCAGCAAGATCGCGCAAGAGGTTTCTCGTCTTAAAGACGAGCGTAGTGGCTATGGCAAAGTTGCTCATGAAGCACGCCAGCGGCGCGCTTCCGCTTCCGCGCGTTTGGAGGCCTTTCAGGCCATCGATGAAGAAATGCCCGGCGTCCCAGACTACTTGCGTAAGTTTTTGGCCGCTAAGCATGAAGGAGTTGGCGGATGGATTCTGGAAGATGTTCATATTGAACAACCCTGGGACCGTTTGTTGGAGAACTTGCTCGGACGTTTGCAGCATGCCATCTGGTTGCATGACAGTGGTGCCGCACAAGATCTCGCCGATGGCATGTATGACTTCTTCTTCCCTATGAAGGGGGACATGGAGCCGGCACCGGCCATCACCGGCACGCGTGCTTTGCGCTCCTTGTTGAGTGGCAATGCCGCGGCCTGCGATTCCCTTTGTGCTCGGCTTGGCGCGGTTTACTGTGCTGAACCAGATGTCGATGTCAGAAGCCTTGCACAGCAGCACCCGCAAGCGCTTTTCTTGAGTGCTAGTGGAGCCATTCAAGGCCGCGGATACTTGCGCTGCGGAGTTCTCGCCGAAGATTCCACCGGACGTTTGGCGCGTCGCAATGAACGTGACTTAGCTGCGAAGACTTTGCAGGAATCGCAGATTGAATTCGATCGTGCGTTTACTTTGGAGGAAGCGGCTGCGGAATCCCTGAGCAGTGCCGATATCGCAGCTGGAGAAGCGGAAATCGTATTGCGCAAAGCCGTCGCCGATCGCGAGGACTGCCGCGCCCGCTTCGATGCTGTGGAGCGTCGCGCAAAGGCGCTGAAGGAAGAGCTTTCTGCCATGGATCAAGAAGCCAAGCAGTTGGCAGAGGTGGTACAGAGCACCACTAAGGTAGAAAGCGATGCCGCCAAGCGTCGCGATGTCATCGAAGAGACTCGGTTGCGTTCTAACCAGGAGTTGGAGCAACTGCAGGGCGTCGCAGATGAAAAGGATGTGAGCTTTGAAAGTGCATCGCAGGCGCAGCAGGAAGCACGCGTGGAACACTCCGGACTCGAAACCGAGTTTAAGCATTGGCGTACGCGTCATGCAGAACTGTTGACCCGCAGCGAAAAGCAAACCCGCGAACACGGTAGTTTAGAAACTGAAATCACCGATTTGGATAAGGGTTGTGTGGCCCTACGTGAAGAAGCGGAACGAGCCCGCATTGAACGTACTAGTTTGCTGGAACGTCGTGTTGAAATTGCAGGACGCGTGGACGATGCCTTCGCGCAACTGCACCGCGCCAGTGAAGTCTTGCATGGTGCACGTGCGCGTAATGCCGATGAAAGTGGGCACATGGAACGCCTGCTAGAAAAACGTCAAGGCTTGGCGCTTGAAGTTCAGAAAATCCAAATGCAATTGGATGAACTCATCCGCGGCGTAGTAGAGGAGTTTGGACAGCCACTCGAAGACCTTGCGCGCAGCTTAGAAATTGATATCGAGTCACCGTTGCCGGAAGATGCCGATGCTTATGCATGGCGTCAGGAGTTGCATCAGCTGAAGAAGAAAATCGAAAGTCTCGGTTCGGTTAACCTCGATGCGGTGCAAGAACTGGAGGACCGTCAAGAGCGTGAAACTTTCTTAATTCGTGAACGCGATGACCTCGTCGCTGGCAAAACTAATCTCCTCGACACCTTGGAAGAGCTCGATATCAAGTGCCGCGAGCGCTTCGTCGAAACTTTCCAGAAGGTGCAGGGAGAGTTCGAGCACATCTTCCGGCGCCTGTTCCGTGGTGGAAAAGCTTCCATTCAACTAGAAGCCGATGTCGATCCGCTCGAGGCAGGGATTGAAATTAATGTGCGCCCTCCAGGAAAAGATCTGCGCTCCATCAACCTGCTTTCCGGCGGCGAACGCACTTTGACCGCCTTGGCACTGCTCCTTGCGGTCTTCCAATCCCGCCCATCGCCCTTCTGTCTGCTCGATGAAGTCGATGCCGCTCTGGATGATGCAAATGTAGAACGCTTCGTGGATGTGCTGAGTGACTTCACTGGCACCACTCAATTTCTGGTCGTCACTCACAACCGCATCACCATGTCCCGATGTGAACGCCTCTTTGGAGTCACCATGCGTAAGCGCGGTGTCTCAATGGTGGTCAGTGTGGAGCTCGATCAAGTGGCCGGTGAAGGTGAGCTTGACCTGTCCAATGCCGAAGCGGTTGATCCAGCTCGTGCTCGTTTGGCGCAGGGAGCTAGCGCCGATCGTGTGGTGGTTGAGAAAGAAATGGAAGCGGGGTAATCCCGCTTCTAGGGAAGCTCTGATTTAGTCTGACGGCGACTCCACGGCCTTTCTCGCCGGACTAAATCAGAGTTTCCCTAGGAACCGCACATCATTTCTGACCCGTTCTTCACCACAATAAAAATTCCCACGACAAAGTGGAAGTGCACAAAGGCTTTCTTCAGGATGTCCTGTGGCAATTGAGCGCTCATTGCGTTGCCGGCTAGATTTCCGGCAATGCCCAGGACTGAAAAGGTTTCTAGAATCTGCCAATCATGACGGCTCCAATGAGTGCAAAAATCATCGATTAGGTTTTAGGCGCGACCTTTCAGCATGCCATCCCAATAAAGCCTCGGCAGCAAGTACTTTTTAACTAAGTACATCGAACGGCGCTCTTTATTCTGATCGATGGGGAAAGTCTCTTGCAAGTTTAAGTCGTAATCAAACTCAGCCATGATGAGCTTGCCATATCCGGTGACCAATGGACAAGAGGTGTAGCCATCGTAGGTGCTGGTCATGGGATTGCCATTCATGTGCGCGATGAGGTTTGCAACTAAGACTGGCGCTTGTTTACGGACCGCAGCACCGGTCTTTGAAGTGGGTAATGCCGATGCATCTCCGCAACTAAAAATATTTTCGAAATTCAGGTGTTGCAGAGTGTCTTTGTTCACAGCAACCCAGCCACCGTCATTGGCCAGTGGACTCTGTTTTATGAAATCTGGCGCACTCATGGGGGGGNTGACATGCATCATGGAATACTCCATTTGAATGTCTTCTCCGGAGTCGAGCTTCCTAAAAGTCGCCTGATGATTGTCCGGATCAATGGAGCTCAAGTCATGTTGGTAGTTCACTTCAATGCCGTAGCGATCGACTACCTTAAGCAAGGTATCGGCATAAGCCTTCACTGAAAAAATTCCTGGAGTCGCTATGCAGAAAACCACTTTATAGGGATTTTCAGGCGGGTGCTCTCGCCAATAGTCCGCAGCCAAGTACATAATCTTCTGGGGTGCACCCCCACATTTGATAGGCGTGTTCGGGTGAGTAAAGATCGCAGTACCACCTTTAAAGGTGCGGATGTTTTCCCAGGTGGAATCCACCGTTTCATAAGAGTAGTTGCTACATATATTTTTTTTGCCAACGGTTTCCTTTAGCATGGGAATCTTACCCCAATCGAGCTGGATTCCAGGTGCGACCACCAGGTAGTCATACTGAATCAGCCTGCCGGAAGCCGTGGTGAGAGAGTTTTGCTCGGGGTGAAACTGAGTCACTGCATCTTTGATCCACTCAACCCCCTTTGGAATCACTGACGCTTGGGAACGTTCCGTGGTTTCCTTGAGACCTACACCACCACCGACCAAGGTCCATAGCGGTTGGTAGTAATGCTTATCAGAAGGGTCGATGACCGCAATGTCCGCTCCCTTAAGCGCTCGGCCGAAACGGGCGGCGACCGATAGTCCTGCAGAGCCTGCGCCCACGATGAGAACGCGATAATGATCTTTCTGGTTGGAGGACATGATTAAGTTTGCTTCGAGGGTGCGCTGGAAATGACTGGGTGGTCCGCGGCGGTCCAAGCCACAATGCCCCCCGAAATGTCCATAAGGTTGGGTACATCGTGCGCCATTAATAGGCTCGCGGCAATAGCAGAACGGTATCCGGTGCGGCACAACAAACAAATGCTGACCCCGAGCGGAATCTCATGCGCTCTTTCCTTTAAGTGAGAGAGCGGAATGTTCAGGCTTCCCTCAA
The DNA here is from genome assembly GCA_002746235.1 of Planctomycetota bacterium. GTDB lineage: Bacteria > Planctomycetota > UBA1135 > UBA1135 > UBA1135. The sequence continues at coordinate 9,608 of NVWJ01000012.1, read as the reverse complement.
TATGGACGGTGTTGTATTCACCGTCCGAACGAATGTCGACCACCAACGGTGGGGCATCGGAAGCAAGTAAATCGGCTAATTCCTGAGTGCTCACCATGGGGTAACTAGACACGGCTTCTGGTCGATGACGAAGCGTTTGCATACCCCCATCGAGAAATCCAACCACTCGGTCAAGGCCGATTCTACCCAAACGCATGGCCGCTTCTTTTTCCTGACCAACTTCGCCAAGGATGACGATGTCTTGCTCCGGGTCAAGCAGTGTGCCTGCCCAGGTAGCAAACTTTCCGTCTAATCCTAAACTCACCGAATCTTCGAAGTGTCCGTGCGCAAAGGCGGATTCACTGCGGACATCGATCACTTGCGCGCCTTTCTCACGTAGCGCGAAAACCTGGTCAAGGGTTAAAGGGGGCACGCCACCGGCTAAACTCTGCTCTAGGGTCTGATGCTCCATTTTATTCATCTGGGCATCGCGGCTGAAATAGGCCGGCACTTCGGGTTGCTCGGATGCAACCACTCCGATGAAATTCTCTTTGGACATGGGTTGCAAGGCATAGTTGAAACTACGCTGTTCTCCGATGGTGGAGAAGGTTTCCTTGCCCAAGTTTTTTCCGCACATCGATCCTGCACCATGCGCCGGATAAACCGTGGTTGCGTCAGGAAGTTTCATGAGCTTGTTATGCAAGGAATCGTAAAGCATGCCGCCCAGTTCCTGCGCGGTCACTCCAATCGATGCCATGAGGTCAGGGCGGCCAACGTCTCCGACGAATAAAGTGTCGCCGGTGAACACGGCTTGCGGGATATCATCCGATACGGTTTGGTCAAAGACTACAATCGAAATACCTTCCGGTGTATGTCCCGGTGTTTCCAAGAAATGGAGTCGGACATTGCCAAGTTCAAGATTGGTGCCATCGTCCAGGGCGGTGAATTCGTATTCCGCATCAGCTTTTGCACCCAAACATATTTGCGCCCCAACTCGGTCTCGAAGTCCCAAATGCCCGGCAACAAAGTCTGCATGAAAGTGGGTGAGGATGACTTGCTTAATTTGTGCACCATGCTTTTCAGCCTCCTCCAAGTATTGTTCAATATCGCGCTGCGGATCCACCACGACCGCCGTTTTTGTCGATTCATCAATGACGATGTAAGAGGCGTGCGCGAGGCAACCGAGGTAAAACTGCTTGAGAATCATTGGAACACTGAAAGGGATCTAGGGCTACAAATCGAAATCTTCTCTACCCTAACCATTGGTGTCGTCTAGAGGGTGTAAGTTTCATGCTTTTCCGATATTTAGGGCTATTAAACGATTGAGCTGTTGTGAATCGTTTGGAGCTTAGAGTAGGCTAAGGATTCACAGCATCAAAAGCGGTCTACCCTGAATTCCTCTGCCACTCACCTAGATTCCCTTTTCAAGTGCCTACATGTTGAAATCCATGAATTTTCTTTTGCCCGCTATTTTCCTTTTCACTCTCTCGGATGTGTTGGCTCAAACGCCACAGCAAACTGGCGAGGAGTTCCTGTCTAAGTATTTGATGGACTTCACGGAAGAGTGCAAGGACTTTCGGAGCAAGGTGAGCTCTGGGCAAGAATCGGGCGAACCCAGCCAAGCCTATGTCGAAGCCGACCGCCGGATGGCAATGATGATCCTCAGAGAATCGCTCTTGGTCACCGCAGGGATCTCCGACCCTTACCCCGAGCGAAAAGTCAGCATGCCGATTCTCCATGAACTGTATTTTCAGTTTCGCTGGAACGATATTGAGGACTCTGAAAAGCTTTATAGCCTCAAGGAATTCTCAAGCGGAAAATCTATAAACACGGTTTGGCAATGCTTTGAGGTGACCAAGCATTTCTTTATTCCTGAGATGGATTCCATCGTTTATCTAACGATTGTTCTGGCAGAGGGGGATTGGAAACTCGCAGCAATGAGTCGAGATGATCTCATGTGCGCTGCGGCCGCAAGCTCCGGGCTAAAGCGAATGGAATACTTGAACAAGTCTTTGCGTCACTTTCAGGACGACGCCGATTTGTTGACCTATTTCCGGCTAAAGTCAGGCACTGCAGATCAACCGGTGGCGCGCACAATCTGGAAGGGTCGAGAAACCGACTTTTCCGCGGAGATTCTCCACGATTTTTTGAGCGTAGAAGTGGAYCCMTATGSCTTCGAACAAGCATTTCTAGTCGATGCCGATTTYCCCTTTTTAGATTTCGCCGRACTCGCACAAYTRCGTTGCGAAACKCAGTGGGACTTCAGTTTGTTCGTTCCCGGCCCYATGGATGGAATCCTATAYCGAGTCCCAGTAACCYTGCTCGACGCGCGTTCTTCCGASCGTAAACTAGTCACGGCAGAGGGGCGTATCGTGTTGTCGTGGGCTGCTTTTAAGGGCCATRAAACCATGCAGGACTTYCTCGATAGTTTGCTTCCCGCCTTRAWGGGGTGGAGCCCCGCGCCTACTCCCGAGGAGCAAACTCCCGCTCCACCGCCGGAAGAGCAGCCARAATCAACCGACCCATCCGACCRAGGGACTGTGCGCTAACGTTGTCCATGTTGTCCTTGCGCGTGTGCCAATAGGAATTGCCTGGGCCAAAGTTGAAGTCGATGAGATTGATYGATGGAACGTTGTGCTGACGAAAATGAATGTGGTCGTCTTGGATATCACGCWGTCCAACAAACAGGTTKGGATCACCCARARATCCAGCTGTGCGCTCCATGATTCTYTTAAGCTGSGGRTCAGAGCTTCYTTCTTTTAGAACTCCTAACTTYGCATCGCCAATCATRTCGAGCAGGATGAACGCCGAAATRTTYTGGATGGTTTYCGCYTTGGCCATGCGTTCCGCYAAATCTTGRCTWCCGAAAGTGGAGTTGGTGAAGTCTTGCCAAGGGRTGGGAGGAAATCGTTCTTCGCCATCGAACCATGCAAGAACCAGGGTTTGCCCATCACGTTTGCCCGCTCCAGCCCATTGGCGTGCAAGTTCTAACAACACCACGGTAGAACTACCCGCATCATTCGCGCCGACAAAATTCGGGTAGTCATAAGTGTCGTAATGACTGGCAATCCAGATTTCGCCRGGCAAGGTTCCCTCGCGYCGTGCCARAACATTGACRCCATCGACCGCAGCCTTCCGCCGCGCGCCTTCTGGAGGTTGAGCCTTGAATYTATCCAAACTCACGCTCCATCCGTCGACYTCCGCCATCTTCWCCTGCAGCCATGCTGTGGTTCGCTGCAACCCTTTGGTGCCAATGCGACGTGGTCCGATTTCCTCACAGAGGAAGCGCAAATCCTCAAAAGCACGTTCCTCATCAAAGCTTGGTGCCTGGCCATTTGGCAGCCGCACCGTCCCTGGACTCTGGGCTCTGGCCTCGGTGTCTCCGCAAGACGGCAAAAACAGGTTCAACCCGAGGACGATGGCAGCTAGAAATGAGGTGGGGCGATTGGATTGCATGATGAGCCGGTCTGCATCATAACTCTCGATTCTCTACAATCYTKAGATGCAGTCTGAGGACCCTAAAATCCAACGCGACAAGATCCCAACGGCCGAATTCACTGGTCTTGCYATCGGCCTCGGCATCGTGGTCGGCCTCGGCATGTCGTTGGCCAATGTTTATCTCGGACTGTTCGCYGGCATGACSGTGAGTGCGTCGATYCCCGCAGCAGTGATTTCTATGGGATTGCTCAAAGGAGTGTTCAAGCGCGGCACGATTCACGARAACAACATCGTGCAAACCATTGCTTCGGCAGGGGAGTCGTTGGCGGCAGGAATTATTTTCACSATGCCKGCTTTGGTCATTGCTGGGGTTTGGTMCAATTTCGATTTCTGGACCACCACRTTAATTTCGATGACCGGCGGCATGTTGGGCGTGYTGTTTATGATTCCATTGCGCCGCCCAATGATCGTGGAAGACACCGACCTTATTTATCCAGAGGGCGTCGCTTGTTCGAAAGTGCTGCGCGCCGGAGAGGAAGGYGGCAGCGGCATGAGGATGGTGTTCGCGGCKCTTGGCATTGGAACTTTAATTCAAATCCTGACTAAYGGTCTTCGTTTATTAACCGCCGATATTTCCGGCGCATGGACGATYTCCGGCGCMCGCGTATTTGGAGGATTCACCGCTTCCCCTGCATTGATTGCAGTGGGTTACATCGTCGGACTCAACATTTCCTTGTTGGTCTTTGTYGGTGGCGCGATCTCATGGTTGATTGCCGCGCCTTACCTAACCGCGACTTCCGATTACGGAGTRGCMCTCGAYGCGCCTGARCTGTTTGGYTTAGTCAAGGCCGATGTCCGCTTCCTCGGCGTCGGTGCCATGATTGTCGGCGGACYTTGGTCCATCATTCAAATCCGCAAAGGGATTGTGCAAGGYGTGCGCGAAACCTTTGGTGGTTAYCGAGCTGCTATGGACGATGCCACGCCACCGCCGCGCACCGATCAAGATATGAGCCGTAAATGGTTGCTGTTCYTGATTGCYGCAACWTGCATGGTGGTGCTGTTCCTTTACTACCGCGTCACCGGCAAYATGGGATTAGCTGCGCTTGCCACCCCACTCATGGTGGTGTGCAGTTTCTTCTTTGTAGCGGTTGCCAGTTATATTGTTGGGCTGGTTGGAAGTTCGAACAGTCCGGTCAGTGGCATGACCATTTGTTCGGTRYTGCTTACTTCAGGGGTGATTTTCCTCTTYGGTTAYAGCGGMGAGGCTGCCATTCTTGCGACYATGGCGGTTGCCGGAGTGGTGTGCTGTGCAACCTGCACTTCCGGCGATGTCTGCCAAGATCTGAAAACCGKGCACCTCATTGGAGCCACGCCTTATCGACAACAATGGGCGGAAGTCATTGGCGTGATTTGTGCCAGTTTCGTCATGGCACCCGTGCTCGGCCTCTTGCACAATGCTTACGGCATCGGCACCGATGTGCACTTACCGCCCGCACTGCAAGGTCACGCGCTCGAAGCACCGCAAGCACAACTTTTCGCCTCACTCATGCAAGGTTTCTTTGGAGAGGCCGACTTGCCCTGGGGCATCATTGCTGCGGGTGCAGCAGCTGGTCTGATCATCATTGTCATCGACCAGTTGTTCTTGATGCCGAAGAGGTCCAAGTTCCGCCTCTTCGTGATGCCAGTGGCCGTCGGTATGTAYTTGCCACTCGGTCTCAGTATGGCCATCCTGGTTGGCGGTCTGATCGCTTGGTTCTCCGGTCGTGCGCATACCAATCCGGAAAGTCGCGGACGCGGGCACGAGAAGGGGGTACTCTTAGCCTCCGGGTTGATTGCTGGTGAAGCGATTGCCGGTGTTCTCATTGCCATCCCTAAGGCTGCCCAGGTCYCAATGCCCGACCTAGAAGGCGCTTTTACACCATTCTTAACCTCTTTTGCCATGGCCGGGGTCGTCATCATGATGTACCGCGCCAGTGTCTCTCAGAAGTAAACCGTGAAACTCTCTGTCGTAATCCCCATCTTCAATGAGGAAGAAACGCTGCTCGATATTCTCGAGCGGGTGCGTGCTACTCCGTTTGAAAAGGAAATCATCYTGGTCGACGATTGCTCGCAAGATGGCACCCGTGCCATCTTGAAGGAGCTCGAAGGCGATGAAGACCTYTCCATTCATTACCATTCGGTCAACCAGGGCAAAGGTGCTGCGCTTCGYACTGGCTTCAAGCATGTAACMGGTGACATCGTCCTCATCCAAGATGCCGACCTCGAATAYGATCCAGGCGAATACTCCATTCTTCTTGAGCCAATCAAGAAAGGCCTGGCCGATGTGGTTTACGGATCGCGCYTCAAGGGTTCGCGCATGTCGCGCGTGCACTTGTTTTGGCACCAGATGGCGAACAACTTCCTCACTTTAGTGTCGAACATGTTCACCAACTTGAACCTCACCGACATGGAGACTTGCTACAAAGTCTTTAAGGCGGAAGTTCTGGAAGGGCTCGAAATGAAATCCAACCGCTTTGGTTTTGAACCAGAGATTACCGCGAAGATTGCRCGTAAGCGCCTGAATGGGAAACGCGTGCGCATCTATGAAGTACCAATCAGTTACTACGGCCGCGATTACTCCGATGGTAAAAAGATCGGTTGGAAAGATGGTGTTGCAGCGCTGTGGCACATCGTGCGCTACAACGTATTTAGCTAGGCTSGGCATTTGTGCCCACGGCCATCCATCAACAAGTTCGCGATTGCCAGTCCGGCATTTTTGGGCGTGCGSTTTGTAAACTGAAATCSGCTTGGGTGATTTTGGGCGACCCCCAAATCGTGCCCGGCTACTGCCTGCTTTTGCCCGACCCAGTGGTTCCASATTTAAATGCATTGGACCGTGCCGGCCGCGAGTTGTTTCTCTACGAAATGACCGCGGTGGGCGATGCCATCCTAGAACTCACCGATGCTCTACGCATTAATTATGAAATGCTAGGCAATATCGAGCCGGCTTTGCATGCGCACTTGTTCCCGCGTTATGCGAAGGAAGCCGAAGATGTGCGGACGGCACCGATTTGGCTGCACGATTGGAGTGCGGCTCCCCAATTCTCTGCCACGCGCGACGCGGAATTCATGGCATCGCTGCGCGAGAAGTTGGAGCAAGCTGGCCTGACTGCATAAGTGAGGTTATACCTGCACCGCATCGAGCGGGAGGTGGCCGCGGGCCGGAGCAATCTGGACCAAGACATCGGCCAAACCGCGCTGCTTTAACGCGGCATGTGCGGTTTCCAAGGCAAGTTCCTTGGTGTTATTTTTCAGCGACAGATGCGCCAGCACCAATCGCTTGAGGCTTTTAGGCGCGGACGATGCCAGGATTTCAAAGGTCTGGCTATTCGCGAGGTGGCCTAAATCCCCACCAACCCGTTGACGCAGGGCACGCGGATAAGGCCCTTTTGCCAACATGTCGACATCGTGATTGGATTCTAAAACCAAGGTCTCCATGCCATCGAGCAGGCCTGGCTCCATGAGGATTTCTGGGCGACCAAGATCGGTGAAAAAACCTGCTTTCGCAGTTGCAGTTTCAAACACAAAACCAAAGGTGGGTTCCGCATCGTGGGGGAGTTTGATGGGGGTAATTAGCAAAGGACCAATCTTGAAGAAACCGCGGTCTTCGAAGTTTCGCACCTCGACATTGCGCCGCGTGATTTCAGCCATGCTGGTGCGCTGATTAGTTCCAAGACTATCAGCATGTGCGTACAAAGGAGCACTCGCGCGCGATGCCGTGGGCACAATATTCGCCGAGTGATCGCTATGTCGATGGGTGAGTAAAACCGCATCGACCGAAGTGATGGATAAACCAGCGGCCTCGGCAAATCCACGCGCGGTGCGTTGTGCAATGCCTGAGTCCAGGCACACAACCACGCGGTCTAAGCCGACGCCCGCCTCAATCAAAGCGCAGTTCCCAGAGGATCCGCTGGCGAGGGTGTGGATGCGCAACATGGCTTGAAAGATATCCCTACACTACTGCCATGTCCATGCCGCAATGTCTCGGTTTGACCCGAGGTGGCAGGGATTGCCTCGGAACACGTGCCTCTAGGTTCTTCCACCTTCCTCGGGCGTGGGGGCTGCTTAGCCTATTTTGCGTGGCTGCCGTACCCACATCGTTGCGTGCCCAAGAGCCGGAACAAGAGCACCCGCAATCCGAATCGAGCTTCCACCGTTTTCAGGAGCACGATGACCACGAACATAATGCGGAAGAACTTCTACAGCCCGCATCTTATTCCACCTGGAACCCGTCGATTGGCTTGGTCTTGGATAGCTTGGCCACTGCAAGTGGAAGCGGAAGCTCGCAGGCGGATGGCTTTGAGCTGCGTTCCGTGGAAATTAGTTTTGCGCACCGCATCGATCAATACGGATGGGCGTACATCGTGGCGGCCATCGAAGACGATGAATTGGAGCTGGAAGAAGCTGCCGTCCTGATGGATGAATTGCCGGGGAACTTCACTTTGCGTGCAGGTAAAATGCTTGCTGATTTCGGCAAGTGGAACACGATTCATCTCAATGAAAAGAACTTCGTGTTTGAAGATGGTGTGCGCACGGCATTTTTTGGCGGCAATCTCGCTGGCACTGGATTGGAGTTGCATCAGAAATCTCGCCTCGGACCTTTGCCGGTGCGTTGGTCGCTTGGGGTGCATTCCTCCTTTGGAGGAGAATCGTTTGAGTCGGCGGTTCTTGCCGACCGCGGGCTCCAGGAATTCGGATTCACTGGACGCATGACCACTCAGCAGGATTTTGGGCACAGTGGTTGGCTGCAATACGGAGCTAGTTTCTTTCATACTGGAAAAGGATTTGTCGAGAAGGTCGACACCAATGCCGATGGCATCCCCGACCAAGATTTCGGCATCGGTCAAACCACTCTTGCCGTCGACTTCACATTCAGCGATGTCCAGGACAACAGCCACACTGCTAACACTCTTTCGCTAGAGGTATGGCGCAACCAACGCGATGTCATCGACCTCCAGCAACGCGCCATCGGCCAAAATGCCAACGGGATTTGGGGCTTCTACCAGTTCGATTTTAACCACCAATGGGCTGCAGGCGTGCAGGGCGCATGGTGGCAAAATCCACAATCGACGGCTGCAAGTGGCTGGTTCTCCGGGGCTGATTCGGGTGCTCAGCAAGCGGCCTTCGTGACCTGTACTTTGAGTGACCATAATCGTTTACGTGCCCAAATCTCCCAGGATCATCTTCCAAGGATCGAGCCCAGTTGGACCTTCGCCCTGCAATGGGATGTATCCCTCGGCGAGCACCGCCACGTGCTGGATTGGTGACCAAATTATCCCTAGCGCATATCTAGCGGATACAATGAGCCCATGGGTTTAACCCTCGATTGGTACCTTCACCGCAGAAGCTGAACGTCGTGCAAGCATGCGGATAGTTATCTGCAAAACCACGGAATGCAAGCTTCAAAAACGGTAGATGCGCGTAAACAGCCTCAAGGGGCCGATGCCGCACGTCTGTTGCTGGATGAAGTGGACCAAGTGTTTATTGGTCGCGGCAAGAAGTACGCGAAACTGCTTAGCGCGGACCTAAAGGAGTCCGTTGAAGCGAGAAAGCCCATGTTAGGACCTACCGGAAATCTCCGCGCCCCCACGTTACGCCTTGGCCGCACCCTTGTGGTCGGGTATTGTGAACCCATGTACGATGAGGTGATTGGCTCATGAGTGAGCAGTGGTATTACGCCCTGGGCGATGAGCAGCAGGGACCGGTTTCCGAGGAAGAGTTGCGCAGCATGTTGCTGGGCGGCAATCTTCCCGTGGATATTAAGGTTTGGTCGAAGGGCATGTCGGATTGGGCCTCGGCGGAAAGGGTGCCGGAACTCTACAGTCCAGCGCCCCCTGTGCCAGAGTTGAAGGCACGCGTGGAGCCCAAGTCGAATCCATCCGCTGCAAGTGCTGGCGCTGCTCCCTTTGGTGGAGGCGGTCGCCCTGCCGGTATGGGGGTGGGGCAACGTGTTCCCGCACACGCCGCCAGAACGCGCCTTGCATGGAACCGTTTCTTGGCGCGCATCATCGATTATAACTTGTTAATGATGGGGCTCAGCTTTGTGTGGCCAGTGGAAGGAACGCCAGATGTGACCCTCTTTGATTTGCTTTTTGGCGCGGTCATCACCTTTGGCTTGCTCGCCTTTGTGGAAGCCTTTCTGCTTTCAAGAT
>NVWJ01000003.1 GCA_002746235.1 Planctomycetota bacterium | reverse complement strand
GCGAATCGAAGGCTGTAGTGTCGCTACAGGCAAGATGAAGCAACGCAGGGGCAAGCGATTTCGGCCGCGGAGTCGCCGCCAGGCTTAATCAGAGTTTCCCTAATAGTACTCGTTTAGAATTCCACCGATGAAGCGCTGAATCTCAGCCCGCGGCTCGTCGGCGGAAAGTTGCATCAGGATGTCAAAGCCGTCTTGGCGGAAGATGTTCGGGATCTTTGCCAAAGTGGCGCGACGCACTCGATCATCCACCTCTGAGGACGAGGCTAACTCGAGGAGGAACGCTCGTGCAGCAGCATCCTCGGGATACCTTCCGACCCCAGGCACCACGATTTGTGCAGTGGCCAGACTTGGATTTTGATTCCATATCTGACGGAACATCGGCACAGTTTCCGGACCAAAGTTGGACAGAATGGTTCCAGAGACGGTGCGCAATCCAGGCTCTTCCGCGACATCTAAAGCGCGCTCCAACAAAAACTCTGCGGCTTCCATGGATTCGGTGCGGGTTAACGCTTTCAGTAAACTCGAACGATGCGCACCTTCCGCAAACGGCCAACGTGCGATTAGGATGGCTGCGGTACGGGCATCGGCAACGCCATCTTTGCCGAGCACTTGCAAGGCATCGATGGATCCTTTGCCGGTTGGGAATTCGCGAGCCAAGCGCAAAAATGGATCCAAGCGATTGCTGTAACCGCGTTCCAGCAAGGCCAGGAGTGCATTGAAACGGACATCTTCACTGGCTGCATTATCGGAAAGGCGCTCTAAAACATCGAGCCCGATTCCATCGGCCACGGCATCGTCCCGGCGCAGCAAACCAACTAAAGTTAACTGCGTTTTAATCTCGTCTGAATTTGCTAGGGAAAGAACCGAATCCCAATCACCCAGCTCACCCAACATTTGCAGGGCTAGGGAACGCGTCCCTTCCGAGGGATAGGACATGGGGTTTTGGTATTGGCGAATTTTTCCAGCTAAATCACGGTCACCTAAAGCGATCCGAATTCCGTAAGCCTGCAAGGAAGGGAACGGTGCCAGCAGCGGCTCCAATTCYTTYAAKGCRTCAATCGCYTCWGGCTTTTCCACCAACARYAAYGCYTTCCAACAAGCTTCSCCYYCGKRGKCRCCSRCSGTGGMATCTAGCCARCGATGRCTGCCTGCCAAAAGRWAGGCGATGGATTCAGGGTTGCCGTAAAACGCTAACGCCTGAAGCCCGGCAGCTCTGGGAGCGAYTTCCGATTCTTTGGCAACCAGCTCCAGCACTTCGAGTTCTTTTCCAACCGGCAATAAGCGAGCAATCGCTTCGAATGCGGCTGACCGCACTACGGGTGCCTGATCCATRCGCAACASCTCCAATAGCACCTCAGACCCTTCCGCGCTCCCGCATGCGGACARTGCYGTGCACAGGTTGATCAAGTARCCCATTGAAGAGCGTCGTCCAGCTTCGRCACGCAATTCGGCGACCAAAAACGGGGTTGCTACCGGGCCAAGCTCYGCCAGYCGCTCCTGTGCAAAGTGATGAGATTTTTTGGTTCCAACGCGCARATGATCGATGTATCGCTGCGCCCACTCTCCTTCTGCCGGCGAGACATAGGCCGCACGCAAAGATCCCTCGCGAAAAACCGCAGCCGAGTGCAGAACATTGGMAGGAGGAATCAGCTCARCTTCCTTTTCCCCGCCACCACAACTCGACAGCAGACTAACTGCGGYGAGCGGAACAAGTAGGCAGGCTGAAATCGGGTAGAATAGTCGCTTCATGTCGGACTCTAAGGCACCAAAAAGCCAGCTTGGCTACAGCATTGGACCCCATCGCTTTGAGCATGGTCTATCGCTGGCACCCATGGCAGGTAACACGAACCTAGCATACCGTCGCTTATGTCGACGATTCGGTGCTGAGTTGACCACCACSGAAATGGTGAGTTCGATGGCTYTGCATCACAAYGACGAGAAAACCCTTACCTTTTTGGAACGGGGTGATGACGAGGAMCCGGTTGCTGCGCAGTTATTCGGCTCGGACCCAGAGATTTTGGCCAAGGCWGCACGCAAAGTGCAAGAACGCGGCTTTCATATCGTCGACCTCAACATTGGGTGCCCRGTGCCGAAAATTACCGGCGGYGGCGGTGGCAGCGCTTTATTGCTGRAACCAGAGTTGGCCGAGCGCTGTGTTGCRGCCATGAACGATGCCACCGACATCCCAGTCACGGTAAAAATGCGCGCAGGATGGGACGARCAGGACCGTTCAGCACCGGAGTTCGCCAAACGCATGGAGCAAGCTGGCGCAGTTGGCTTGACCGTGCATGGGCGCACCCGCGAGCAAAAGTACATGGGACATGCSGACTTAGATGTCATCCAYACCATCTCCGAAACRATTTCCATTCCAGTRGTCGGCAATGGCGATGTCAYCGAYTTAGAATCCGCCAAACGCATGGCCGAAACCGGWGTTGCCGGRATTGCCATCGGACGTGGCGCTCTCGGTCGGCCGTGGCTATTCGAACAAACCCGCGCGATGTTTTCCGGTGAASCYATCCCGGAAGATCCWRACCTYACAACCCGCGCTGAGATTCTTCTGGAGCTAGGTGCCGGCGTTTGCGAAATTTACGGTGAACACCGCGGCATGCGCATCATGCGACGCCTTGCTACCGACTTCTTCCGCGGCATTCCTGGCGCCCCGACCATGCGCAAAGCCAGCCATGCGTTGGAGAGCATGGCTGACTTACAAAGTTTGGCTACTCGGATTTCTGACTCGGCAAGTATTGATCCAAGTCAGCTAAATCTGGACGACTTCCATCCCAGTTAAGACCTTGCACGGTGAATAACTTGGTGGTGGCTTTGGCGTAATCCATACGCGCCTTAATCTCCTGACTTTCTGCAACCGACAGGTCGGTTTGAAACTGGAGAACTTGAAAGTTTGTGGATGCGCCTTCCTGCAAACGGCGTTGCTCCGCCTCTAACTGACGTTCTGCAACCGCACTCGCGCGCGCAGTCACCGTAACTCGTTCTGCGTTAAAGTTGATGTTGCGTACCGCATCGCGCACTTCATTAGCAATTTCATTTTCGCGGTCGCGCAAAGTGCGCACCGCTAAACGATTCAACTGGCGAGTCCGATTTTCCTTTCCCTTGTACAGCGCATTACCGATGGGAATTTCAAAAATCAATCCTACGGTGTAGCCTGGGAAATCGCGATCGGTAAGGTTATTGAAGGCTTCACCGACTTGGGTATCCTGCGCCGAATAACTTCCGCCACCAGTCAGGTCGAGTTTTGGCAAGGTATCGCGCTGGGCGACTTGCCAGTTCAAGTCGGATTGCTCGATATCGATACGCAACTGACGGAGGTCGGCACGATATTCACGAGCGGTACCAAAAGAATCGCGCCAATCGATTTGCATGGATTTAGCTGCAGGTGGTGGACTGGATGGCTGAAGTTCGACATCCCATTGGCCGGCGTCTTCTAAGCCGAATAACAAGATCCGTAAACGGTCAGCCGATTGATGCACGGTGTTATGTGCAGTGAGCAGTGCATCGGTGCGCGAAGCAATGTCAGCTTCGGTTTGCACCACTTCCACTTCAGCGACCGCACCCACGCGGTACTTAGCTTCGGTGAGCGCTTTCAGTTCTTCAGCCAGTGTTAAAGAGCGTTGCTTGACATCGCGATCGGCATAAGCGAAGGCGAGATCCCAATAAGCATCGACCGCGGCTTGCACGACATCGGTGCCGGCTTGACGGATGCCGGCGAGATCACGATCGCGCGCGAACTCCGCAGAACGCAGGGCTTGAGTGCCTGTGAGATCCCAGGCGCCACGCAATAACGGTTGAGTGAAGTTCAGGCGAATGGAGACGTCGGACTGCGAGTCGGGGAGAAAGCTGGCATCGTTGTAGCTTTCTTGGAAGGCCAAATCGAAGGAACCGCCGGTGGTCAAAGCCTGCCGGATACCTTGGTTGGCATCGAAACGTTTACTCTTGGTGGTGCCGAATGCACTAAAGAATCCATTCGCCGGAGATTCTGAAAAGGAGTAGGTGATATCCGCGAACAGTACCGGGGCAAAGGCGCCATCGGCCTCAAGCACGCCACCTTCGGCCGCCAAAGCGCGCAAACGGGCCTGCGCCAATAAGGGAGCTTGCTCTGAGGCGAGCAATACCACTTCTTCCAGACTGAGCTGGAGAATCGGCGGGGTTTCAGGTTCCTGGGCGCTAAGCGCAACCAGACAAAAAGGTGCAAGACCAAGGGACAGCATGATGGGAAGGGCGACAATTTTGCCTGCCAAGCCTCATCTTACGGTCGCTAAAGCAGATAGTTTGCTGTTCCCCAGGCTCAATGGTCGTCGCTTAGAAAAGGAGCGCCTTTCCACGCAAGAGGTGCTTGCTCGCTAGTTGCCAGCTCTCCGGTCAACACCCAACGCCAGGCTGCATGAGCACTCTGGTGGGCTTCATCGCCCCCCGCCAAGGCATGGCTAGAGCCACCAAAGACTTCACGCTGTGATTCCGTAAGTTGGAAGACACCTTGTTCACAGGCAGCGAGAAAGAGGTTCCAATCGKYYTGMYYWRYGGCGGCARCMGGMCGTTKMSYSGCCTTCCAATCAAGACTGACCCGGGCCATGCGRTTCGCCTGCTGYAACTCCARGAGTTGSGCGGWGGTCAARCTCGGTGGCTCAAAGTCGAGYTCATCYTCGGGGCCAATGATGGTGTAGCCCGAGTTACCGTCGATGGAATCYTCRCGCCAWCCTTCCTCCGAATATTCCTGACGTGGCTCGAAACCTARCTTTGGYTTTTCAAYCTGCACCGGACCAAACATGTARAACAGYGCTGCRACTGGRGCCGCGGCAATGGTCATAACCAAAAGGCCTGCAGCRACCCKAATCAATGGATTCGACTGCATGGCGGAACGGAAGYTCCAACTTTKGCGTACGCGAGATTGCAGAACCTCGTAGAAGTCGTCTGACAACTCRGGTTGYGGATGCGCTTGGCGCAACTCTGCAGCAAAAAGATCRAGCTCGTTTTCWGATTCGAGATTCATGCTTCCGCTCCAGGATTTAGACTTTGCACCCGYTCGCGCAAACGGCGCAAACTGTARTAAACWCGSGATTTCACGGTACCGATTGGAATATCTAGAATCATCGCGACATCCTTGTAAGGCAGCTGTTGCAGCACKGCSAGTTCGAGAAGTTCRCGGGTTTCTTSGTCCAGTTTTTCGAGTGCGGCGCGCAGTTGCACAGCGCGGTCATCGCGATCGGCGGAYTCGACKGGGCTTGGCTGAACATCCAATCCTTGGCTGGCTTCCTCCGAGGAGAACTCACGACCGGAACGTCGGCGATTGTCAATCCACAGGTTGCGCGCAATGCGCAGACAGAATGCATCCAAGCGCCCGCTAGGTTGGTAGCGAGGTAAGTTCTGGATGATGCGGACGAAAACATTTTGAACCAGGTCTTCTGCGGTGGATGGCTGCGCGCCTTGGCGAAGAAAGTAGCCCTTGAGTCGCGGTGCCATTTCAGAAACCAACTCGTCGAAGGCGGCGCTGTCGCCAGCTTTAAATCGAACGAGGTAGTCATCTGGGGTTCCCGTGCTCATGAACAAGGTCTCCAGGTAAACGGGCTAAGTGTCGTACAGTTCACCCTTTCTGCTCCTTTTCCCAGGATTTCTGAAGTTTCTGGAGGAGCTCCCTGGAACGAATACCATGGCCGAATAATTGAACCAAACGACCCATCTGGTCCACTTTTAGGCGAATCTCCAGGCGATCCTCCGGCCACCAATCCGGCAAGCGATCCGACCACTCGACCAAAAGCACATGTTCTTGATCAAACCGCTCACACAAGCCTTCCCCAAGCAAGGAATCCATCCGCGCTTCGAAGTAGGCGTCGAGGTGCAGCACCGGGTGACGCCCCACATGCTCCTGGCACAGCAGATAGGTGGGCGACCGCAACGGGGTCGTGCACTCCAAACCACGGCCTATACCACGTGAGATGCTGGTTTTTCCGGTGCCCAACTCACCTACCAGGCCGACGCAATCACCGCCCTGAAGTAAGCCGCCAAGGATTTCCCCAAAGCGCTCGGATTGTTCTTCATGCGCAAGAAAAATATCGGGCGCGGTCATCCCCACTGGTGCTCCCACCCCTTAGCCTGCATGCGTTTTGCGCGTCCATTTTCTAGCCACCGCAGTTTGCTTCCCTCGATAATCGTGCCGATCTTGGTCACACTTACCTTCCGCAAAATGCGATCCTGCAAGGCCAACTTTGCTTGGAGTGGAGAAAGAATAATAAGAAGTTCATAGTCTTCCCCCTCTCCTACCGCAGATTCAAAACCCGCTTGATTTGCTGAAAGACTATCGCCCAAGGGCAATGCGGTGAGTTCGATTTCGGCGCCGACCTCACTAGCTTGAAGAATTCGCGGTAAATCTCTGGCCAGTCCATCGGACAAATCCATCATCGCATGAGGCTTGTATTGCTCGACCAGACGGCGGCCTTCTTTGAGGCGCGGCTGTGGAAGTAAATGCGCGCCACTGTTCACGGCATCGCCAAGTTTCCCTGTGACCAGGACGATGTCACCCACGCGCGCTCCATCCCGTCCAGGAACACGACCGTTGTCTAGGCCAAGCGCAGTGCAGGTGAGCACCACATGCTGCGACAGACTGCAATCTCCACCGACTACCGGGACATCGAAGTGTTCGGCTTCTTTGAGGAAGGCTTTTGCAAGTTGACGGATTTTCGTGGCGGTCCAGTCAGGCGGAAGCGCAAGGGTCCAAGAAACTGTCCATGGTGTTGCGCCCACCGCTGCTAAATCACTCAGGGTACGGCGCAGAAGTTTGCGCGCGTAAGCCTTTGGGGTGGCATCGACCTCTAAATGCACACCGGCAATGACTTGGTCGACGGTTTGCAGCAGGTGGCGGCCTTTTGGCGGGGTCAATTGTGCACAATCTGAGCCTGGACCAAGAATCCCCTTTCTTCGCACGAAGGAAGATTGGAAAATGCGGTGCAGGCTTTCCTCGCGGTAGCCACTCATGCCATGAACTCCAGGAACCTGAACTCACGCCATGCTCGCGGCCTCACTCGATTTGAGTGGCTGTGGACGCTGCTGCTACTTGTCGTCATTGTTGGCACGATTGTAAGCACCCTGGATGCCGAAGTTGAGCGTGGAAACGAACGAATGGCACGGGACACGATTTCCTATCTTTCCAGCCAACTGCATTTGGGCTTGGAGAACACCGATTTTTCCGGTCCAGACACACTTCCTCTGCCCATGCTTGGCCCCGGATTACCTCCGTCTGGCCTGCCTTTGGGCGGTGAAGAGCCCACCCAGCTGGGCACCTTAATGCCACCCAACGGCTACCTTCCTATGGATCCCTGGGGCCGCGGATACGTCTTAATGCTAGGCACCGCCGACAGTCAGTTGGCCTTATATATCGTGACCGGGGGCCTCTCTGGAATCCTGCCGACCGATGTCCGCCTTGATACACCCATGGCGGAACGGGTGCACTTCCCCATTCGCTAAAGTCTTTCCGCCTTAAACGCGTCCGCAAGCTCGGCCATGGTGGCTCGGTTCCGGGCCGCACGTAGGACCGCGACCCCATAGGCACCAGCTTCCTGACAAGCTTGCACTTGCGATCCTGCACCAATCCCACCAATGGCGATGACCGGGATAGAGGAAATCTTGCAAATTTGGGCAAGTGTTTTCAAGCCTTTGGGATGCATCACACCTACTTTTTCTGGGGTTTCCCAAATGGGACCGAAAATTAGGAAGTCGGCTCCCTGACTAAGCGCTTGCTCTACTTCCTTTTGCTCGTGGGTCGAGACTCCAAGCAAGAGACTAGGGAATCGTTCGCGGTAAATGGCCATAGACAGACTGCGCACTCCCACAATGACTGCCTGCGCATTTGCCGCCAAAGCTAAGTCCGCGTGGCCATGTACCGCGACAAAAGATTTTTGCGATGTCATCTGGCGCAAACATTGCAAGGCATGGCCTGATTCACTCTGCGGTCGACGCATGGTGATWGCGACGGCCAATGTGGAGCTCTGCACAAAGGCTTCCGTGTCAGGCAAATCCTTCAGGTCCGAGCCTATGGCCCAAATCCCTGGAGGAATCTTGCCGGCGGAGGAATCCATCAGGCAGAGCGCAAGCTCGCGCCGTAATCGCGTACCCAGGCGGAGAGGGATTCCACCTCGACCGCGCCATGCAATTGCACGGTGCTGTCATCCACGCGATCGAAACCAATCCCGCGCAACTCCGGATGCAAAGTGATGCGGTCTAAAACCTCTTTATGTTCGCAAGACAAACGTCCGTCAGCGGTCAAGGTGATCAGGCCGCCTTTGCGCGCCCATGACTCCAAGGAGTAACTCACGTTTTGCGGCATGGGAGTACGACTGTTGTCGTTTAAGAGATTCAAAATCTCGTCTAACTGCATGCCCTCTGAAAGTGCACGATGCAAACTCGACGGAGTAATTCTGTAGTGGTACAGTGAATCAGTGAACTCGCGATCGGCAAAACGATCGAGACGGTAAACCAAATCATGGCAGCGGCGGTCAGGGAACAGGACCACTTCGAAGTCAGGGTTCACCACCACGTGTCCACTTCCCTCGATTTCGCGACCAGGGATGACATCGAGTAGTTCACCACCCATGCGGGTCAGACGAATGGCCACTGCACGACCGCTATCGTCATAGGCCATATCGATGATCCCGAGCAAGTAAAGGTACTTGCGCATCCAGATGAACAAATTCCAGGACAGGCTTTGTARGTCTGCCGAAGAACGAACCGGGAAGGAGGACTTTTCGCCACCGTCCTGCTCTACGGAGGTAAGGTCCGCCAARTGATGSTTGCGTGCCACGAATGGCAAGAACATCGCGTCGTACCAAACACCTGGCTCCAAACGCTTTATGTAGCGCAAGGTGGTACGMCGTARACGCAACTGATGACTCAAGTCTCCRGGCAGYTCGCGATCTTCGACGAACCAATCCAACATTAAGCGTTGCTTCTCCAACAAAGTCWTGTTGAGAAAGCTTTGCGCCTCCGGTGTGAGRCARAARCTACGCGTGCCAGTGCGGTCAATGAAATGACAGGCTAAGGCAAAACGGTATTCGAGTTCRAGAATTTCRAARCGTCGAAACTCGCGCCCKGGATTAGGCAATAACTGTTCGGCGATGCGTTTKCCGGTRCTYTTAWAAATCGTACCGCGMGTGGTAAAGCGCACCGTATCGCCTTCGACRAAGGATGCAAAACGCGARAAGTTGGAAACGAAATCCACTCCAATCGAAGCGATAGATTCCGGATTCGGCTCACCAKTCARGGAATGGTTCTTCAARAYTGCGACCACCACTTCCTGRAAMAGGCATAACACGCGGCCGTTTTGGCGGATGCCAGATYCTTCCAGRTTCAAKGCCAAACGRGTGCCCAGGGAGTTCTTCTCYAAAGCCTTCACCACGACATCGATTTTTAGTTCACTGCCGATTTCATCGTAGTCACCCACCGGAAGCAGGCCACCCCAACGCATAGCGAGTTGYTCCACAACAGAACGAACCTCTTGGTCGAGATTGTCCAAACGTGAGAGCACCGAKGCCTCATTGGCTAACAAGGTGTACATYTTGCGYACCGCTTCGCCGCYAGCTGCGGCTGGCATTTTCTTGCGRTAGWATTCRGTCAACCAACCACGCAATGAGATAGGACTACTGGTGACCATTTCTTGCGCGCCCTGYTCAGGCAAGACTGCAGCGAGTTCTTCCGGTATGCCCCAAAGATTTTCAGTCGCTCCATTACGGCCATGGCTTACCTGGGCGACTAGCCCAGTAGAAACTAGRTCTGCCAGCGCGTGGCGCACACTGCGCTCAGCCACTCCTTCCTTGGTGGCTCCAGCACGYAAARAATCAAAYTCGTGSCCATCSCCCGCTGGTTGACTCAAKACACGAAATACRGGAGCCAATGCGCCGTATAGCCCAAAGCAAAAGTTGCTCACCGAAACCGGGTCYACCATGCGARYGCGYAGGTTTTGAACYAAATCAGAACGTCGGGCCGGYGGAGTTCCACCAATCCAGCGRTCATGCAAATCAATCAACTCGCTTTCCGAACGGGAAGCGAGAGTGCGAGCGAGGGAGATGCGAACCATGTYTAGGATTGCGARGACAAYAAACTATCTGCGGGAAGAATTTGATAGGTGTATCCCTGCTCGGCGAGAAAACGTTGACGTTTCTCGGCATAGTCTTGATCGGAAGTGCCTTCGCTCACCAAGGTGTAAAAGGTTGCGCCACGACCGTCTTTTTTCGGACGCAAGATACGACCYAGGCGCTGAGCCTCTTCTTGTCGTGAGCCATAAGTGCCMGAGATTTGYAGAAGCACATTGGCATCGGGTAAATCGAYGGCGAAGTTGCCCACTTTRGAAACCAGCAACACCTTTTCGGTGCCATCGCGAAAGGCTTGGTAAAGTTCGTCGCGTTCGGGGTTTGGCATTTTTCCAGTGATCAGTGRCACGCCCAATTCTTTTTCCAGAGCGTGGAGCTGATCCAAGTACTGGCCGATAATCAAAATGCGATCGCCCTCATGCTTATCGAGCAAAGCAAGCAAGGAGTCGGTTTTGTCGGGATTCTCTGAAGACATACGGAATCGAGCGCGTTTCCCCGCAGCAAGGTAATCCAGACGTAACTCATTGCTCAAAGGAACTCGAACTTCAATACATTCAACCGTAGCAATATAACCACGACGTTCCAGGTCTTTCCACGGGGCGTCGTAACGCTTGGGGCCAATCATGCAGAAGACTTCATCTTCTTTGCCATCTTCGCGCACCAAAGTTGCGGTCAATCCAAGACGACGGCGCGCCTGAATCTCGGCAGTGGCGCGGAATACCGGTGCAGGAAGTAGGTGAACTTCATCGTAAATGATCAGCCCCCAATCACCGGAGGAGAACAGATCGAAGTGGAGGAAATCCTCCCCCTTGCTCTTACGGTAAGTAAGGATTTGGTAAGTGGTCAAGGTGACCGGCTTAATCTCTTTGATTGAGCCCGAGTATTCGCCGATTTGCTCCTCGCTAAGTTCTGTTTTGTCCAGCAACTCACGACGCCACTGGCGCAAAGCCACGGTGTTCGGCGTCACAATCAAAGTGTTTGCCCCCACCGCTTCCATGGCTGCAATGCCAACTATGGTTTTCCCAGAACCACATGGAAGGACCACCACTCCGCTGCCGCCATCGACACGGCCACCTTGGTGAAAACTATCCACCGCCTCTATTTGGTACGGGCGTAGGACGAAATCCTCGCCATCCTCCATTTTGGCGCGCACTTTGATTTCCAACGCGGCACCTTGCACATAGCCAGCAAGGTCGCGTACGGGGTAACCCAGTTTCATCAAWCGCTCTTTGACTAAGCCACGGCGCGCTTTRCTRACCAATGCATAAGCATCGCCYTGGTTGTAGGCATCAAAGTGGCAAATCAGGTCGGGGTCGTGGGCCAACTCTGCCAGGATTTTTGGGTCCGATGCTTTTAGGCGCAGCAGATCCGAGCCATCGTSATCGGCGACTARGCAGAAAACTTCCGAGCGATGAAACCAAGTGGTCACTTCGACCTGAAAGTTTTGCGGAATGCCATAGCGCGCATTGGMCTCGAGAAAACCAAGCACTTGTTCGGCATTCATGCCTACCGCKGCAGCATTCCATACCGAAACCGGGGTCATCCGATAGGTATGCAAATACTCCGGCGACTTCACCAGCTCGGTAAACGGMAGCAAGCCATTGCGCATCGCGACAAAGTCAGGATGTGCGGTCTCCAAMACGATAGTCATATCGCTTTGAAGGATTAACGGGCGGTCGCCGAGGCTCAATTAAGTCGCAAACAGGGGATGATGTTCCCTCCATTCATGCCCCGAATGGGCAGAGGGGAAGCCTGCAATTCTAGAGGAAATCTGCTCCGCCTCCAAGGGAATCCAGCCCGCAAGCGCCAAGCCAAGCCGCGCGCCCCCTGAACCTGCTGGACCGATATCGGTCGCTGAGGCCATCCAAGCAGCGAATGGGGCAAGCATGCGGGTGCCTTGGGGTAGTTGATGGAGCGGGGTATCGAGGGCAAAACTACCTAAGCAAAGGTCTGAAGCCCATGTAAACACGGCATTTAGGCGCGGATGGTCGGCAAATAGATGTTGCAGATCGGTAATGCTGCGATGGCCAAGATCCATCCAACGGACTCCTCGTTCTTCAAGTGGAGCCATGCTTGCGGACCAACCAGTGCCATGGCAGCTGCGACAGGAAAGGGACCATTCCGGGTGCAGCCAGGTGCGGCGTCGGCCCAAACAAACTGGGCATCGGTGATTGGAACGGCGCACATCGAGGTCCTCGGCCCCCCAGCCGTGAAGACGGGCGACCTCGGATTTCTGAAAATAGGTGCTTAATTCCCACTCCACTCCAAGTGCGCTGCGGAGGTTGGCATCGGCCTTGGCGCGAGGTGGATCGCACCACTCCTTCATCGAAAAGGGCATAGGGAATGGTAGCGGCGGATCAATTTTCAGCGCTTGGTTGGTGGACGGTTTGGAATCAAGCGCCCATCCTTCGGGATCGGTGAAGTGGAAAACCGCGTCACCTTTCAGCATCCTTTCGGCGAATCGTCGGGCGATGGCGGACGGAAGTCCAGAAAGCGCTTGGTCGGCAAGCAGGACGACGCCTTGCAGAGGATTCAATAACCAACCACCCATCCGTGCGGTCTGTTTTTCAAGCTGCGTAAGGGAAGTCCAAGTATGCCCAACCTTTCTGGACAATAGGGAGGTGCCAGCAAGAAGTTCCAACGCATTCTCAAACAGCTGGGTTTCGGATTTTTGTTTTGCGCAGACCTTGACGACTTCCTGCAAAGGGTAGCCTTGAAGTTCCGATGCCTTGAGCGATCCAAGCCGCGCTTCCATAGGAATGTTTGCCCGTTCACAATCACGGCAGATGTCCGGATGGAAATGCCATGCAGTTTTAAAACTCTTCGGGTCGAGAGCGAGCGCTTTACCTTGCCCTAGCAATGCTGCATGGTGGGCTACATCGCGTAAACGGCCGACGGCATCGGCCTCTTTTGGATTCAGGCGATCGAGCCAAACTAAATCGCCGGACTGCAAGGCTTCCTGCTCATCGCGACGCCAGCGGATGGTTTTTCCGTTACGTAGAAAGCGTCGGAAGCCGGCGGCTTGGAGCCAAGCAGCATGTTCTTTGCGTTGCAGAAATGCATCGGGCAAAGGCGTAGCGAAAATGAGGTCCTCCGTCTTCGACAACTTACGCGCGGCTTGCTCGAAGGATAACCAGGGACCCCCACCACCACAGCCAGCACAAACCGAGGAGCCATGGGTTTCAAGGATGGTTTGAATCGGTGCTGCAAGCCCAAGAACTTCCGCCAATCGCGTTCCACGTGGTGGATCTACCGGCCAAGCGGCTGGAGTCCAATCCTCTTGAGCTTGGTTTTTGTGGTCATCGAAACTTTCAGCCTCCACGCCGACGAGGTCATGCAGCAAAGGGCTACGCATGGCCAATTCGCGCGCCAATTCGTTTTCCAGATGACGTCGTCCGGAGCGCTCCACGTCTTCCTCAACCCGTCTGCTGCGCAATTCTTGACGCGGTGGCGGTAACGGCGGTTTTAGCTCCGTGCGCCGCCGCGAAACCAGCCAGTGCCCGGTTGGAGTGTCTTGATCTAGCACACCATCGGCTTTGCCTTGGTAAATCAATTGCCCACCTTCGGCTCCTGCACCAGGGCCAATCTCCATCATCCAATCCGCCGAGCGCAAAAGGAACTCATGATGCTCCACCACCCAAAAGCTATGCCCGTCTTTACATAACTCACGCAACAAACGCACCACTTTGCGCGCCTCTTGCACCGGCAATCCTAGACAAGGTTCATCTAGCAGGAATAGCTTGGGGGCGCCGGGCCTAGCCGTCGAGAGCACTCGCGCCAATGCGATGCGACCGCGTTCACCCAAAGATAAGAAACGGCCACGCTCGCCAAGAGTTCGATCGCCCAGGCCAAGCGCGATGAGGTGGCGCACCGTATTGCGCAAACGCCCTTTTGCTGGAAGCCGTTTTTCTAGTTTTTCAAGCGGCGTGGTTAACCAATCGCGCAAGGGTCGATTGCGCAGGCGTAAATCCAAAAGGTCTTTACGGAGGCCTAGTCCATCGCATGCGATACACGGCAAATGATGTGCGTCGATGGCATATCCATTGCAAACCGGGCATGCGCCTTTGCCGGGACGCGCCACCAGGGCACCCGCTTCGATGCCGCGAATACGCGCCTCTTCGCTCGACGCAAAGGCCGCTCGTACTTCCTGCCAAACTCCCGATAAGGTTGCGATCGTACTGGCCGGCGACCAACGTAAAGCGCGTTCCAGTAAGGAGTGCACCCCACCTTCAGGAATCTTGCCATCGACCTTTTCTTCGGCACGCAAACGCGGAAGGATTTCTTGCTCCAGCAAGGTGCTTTTACCGCTACCCGAAACCCCGCAGAAAGTCACCACACGCCCCAAAGGAATGCTTAACTTTTTTATGTTTAAATGGCGTGCTTGAACTTTTGGAAAATGCAAAAACTCCGTTGCTGGTGACGCGGTCGAGGGATCATCGACCCAATCCTCCTTAGGCAACTGATCACGATCTCCCTGGCCGACTACCATCCCTCCGCCTGGCCCCCCCAGCGGACCAAGTGCCAACCAATGATGGGCAGCTTCCAAAAACTCCCGCGCTGGATCAGCGGTCAACACCGTATTGCCTTGCTCTACCAACTCCTGCAGCAAAGTAGCCACGGTTTGGCGTTCACGCCCATGCAAACCCATGCCGGGTTCATCCAACAATACGGTTTGGCCACGACGCACTTGCGCAATCCATGACACCAACTCCAAGCGCCGGGCTTCGCCAAGCGAAAGAGTGCCGAGCAATCGATTGCCAGCTAAGTGGCCAAGCCCAGTGCGCTGCAACAACTCCAAACGACGACGCGCGCGACCCTGTTTCGGCAACGGTTCTAAGTCCAACCAGTCCTGCAGAGGCAAGTTCATCCACGCGGACCAGGACTTGCCATCGAGGCTCCGATCCTGCAGTTGCAGATTCCGCACCCAATCTTCTTGGGCATGGCTTTGGTGCTGCAAGCCACAGTTTGGACATCGATCCGCAGCTGCGAAATCGAAGGATTGTTCCGCGACCACTAAACGCATAGCAACCCCGCGCGCCAGGGAGGAGGCAAGGGCGTCGCGCAAACGGAGATTTTGGTTCGAGCGCCACTTAAACCGGTCGAGCAACAGCCATGCATCTTCGGCCAATCGAGAAGGCGCTTCTTCAAGCCGTGCCAAAGTTTTGCCGACCCGGTAACGCGTCCATCCGGCCTGGAGCAATGCGGAGGAATCTGCAGCGGCAGCGGCGGAAAGGACTAGGACGGTGGCGTTTTCGCTCCAATCCTTGGATAAATGCAACAGCGCCTCGACGGAAGGTGGACGCCAAGTGTGATCGCAAGCCGTGCATAAGTACTCACCTTCCTTCTGCCAAGCCTTTTGCAGCAAGGAAAGTAAATCAAGGACTTCCACCAACGCTGCTTTTTTGCGCCCGCGTGGGATTTCTCCGGCGGATGCAATAACAGGATCTAATCCCACCACCTCATCGGCCAGCGGTTTAAGCCATGACTCCTCCAACCCGGGCAAGGCACGCGGATCTTCTAGGATTTCAAAACGTCGGCGAGAAACGGGTTCGAGTACGCCGAAAAGTAACGCACTTTTACCCGCGCCACTAGGACCATGGATGGCAGTCCAGTGTCCCCTATGCAATTCCAAATCGAGGTTTTTCAGATTGCCGGCACGTAAACCCCGCAACCGAATGGAGTCTGCGGACATGCTTAGGTTTCTCGATCCCCGAGATTGGGAAAGTCTTCCCCTCGGCCTTCGGCAAGCAAGCTGCGCGTCGCTTCGACCAAGCATGCTGGACCAGCGAGGAGGTTGCCATCGAAAATCCAGTCACCACCAGGGCGCAGGGTATCGACGATGCCACCGGCCTCTTGAACTAGAAGTCCTGCTGCGGCAACATCCCATGGGGAAAGATGCAATTCCCAAAAAGCATCGATACGGCCGGCAGCCACATAAGCCAGATCAATCGCTGCGGAGCCCATGCGTCGGATGCCGCGTTGGTGGAGGAACATGCGGTTGAAGTTCTCCAGGTTATTGTCTGCGAGGAGATGGCGTCGATATGGGAAACCGGTGGCAAACAAGGATTCCAGTGGTTTGGAGCTACTTGAAACTTCGATGCGTTCGCCGTTCAAGAAAGCACCACCGCCACGCACTGCGGTAAAGGTTTCCTGCAACCGTGGCAAATGCACTACGGCCACATCTGGAATGCCATGCGTCAGACGTGCGATGGAAACGGCATACATCGGCAGTTGATGCACGAAGTTCACGGTTCCATCTAGGGGGTCGATACACCACATCGATGCGGCCGATGGGWTWGKCMTKGCKNGAWCKGYRNCKTYCYWMWGSWRGMMRGGCRYSCNNTCTSGAWNGKCSKCGGCAAGGTGCTTCAATAGGAAAGCTTCGCTTGCAAGGTCTGCTTCGGTGACCAAATCCCGCGCTGCACTTTTCGAACCAATCTGATTCGAAGCCAAACGTCCGCTCCAATCAAGCAAAATCTTGCCAGCACGAACCGCAAGTTCTTCGGCTTTGGCTAAAACCGCGTGAAGGTTTTGCTCCGCGCTCATAACTCTCCACGCAACACGGCGCCAAAAAAGCGCCCCTGAAGTTCTTTAAAACGACGGTTGTTGGTGTTCTTGTTTTTGGAACGATCGAAGTTCACCAGAAAGGAGAACACGGCAATCCGGTCATCTGGAAGCAATAGGTATCCGCTGAGCGAGCTGGCGCCGAGGATGAATCCGGTTTTAGCGTGTATGCGTTGCGGTGAGAAAACTGCATCTTTAAAGCGCGTTTTCAAACCGCCGTCGACTCCACCAATCGGCAAAGTATCAAAGAACAAAGCGCCTCGAGGGTGCTGAGCCATCGCGCGCAAAATGAAACACATTTCTTCTGCGCTACAGGTGTTCAAGTCTTCCGAAGCAGACCGAGCCATGCCGCTGCCATCGGCCTGAACGAAACCCACCTCGTGACCGACCTCCTCCGATAGGACTTCGCGAATGATGGAAACACCGGAGGCATAATCTCCAGATTGCATTTTCTCCGCGCCCAAGGTTTTCAAAACGACTTCCGCTAGGTAGTTATCGCTTTCCTTGTTGGTCACCACCAGAACATCGGCCAGAGTCCAAGCCGAACGCCAATCAAGAATCAGATCACCGGCAGCTTGCTCAGCATTTGTTGGCACATGAACGACTTGGTCGACCCGAATGCCATGCTTATTTAAAGCGGTGCGTAGCCAAGCAGCATAAACCACACTTGGATCCTGCACTGCGAAGCGCACACTTTCTTTCTTACCGCTGGTCGACGGCGCCACCACGATTTCCGATGCATTTCGACCCCACCAAGCTGAAAGCGATGCGCCTTTCTTTTTCGCATAACGAATTTTCATCCCTTTCGAGACATCTGGAACGGTCCAGATGCGGCCACCCGCACTAAAGACCTCTATGCATCCGCCCTCGACCGACAGTGCAGCGACGGGTGCGCAATAAGTTTGCTGCGCTTGATTTTCGGGCCAAGCGGGATGGCGGTATTGCTGATCGAAGAAACGTCCATCTAACTCCAAGACGGCAAGCGTGGACACTCCGCGCTGCTTTAAGGCGCCGGCAAGAGCACGCGCAAAACGGTCGGCGTAATCGACATCGCCGATGCGACGCAAGGATGGATCGCCCTTTCCGACGACTCGCATGGAATCACCTTGCAAGAAGACTTCGGTGTGCCAACGATAGGTGTCTTCCAATCCCATCAGGGCAGCTGCCGTAGTCAGAATTTTGGTGTTGGAAGCTAAAGATTGCGGGTCGTTGCCGCGGAAATCATAAAGCACCTCACCATCCAGCAACTCGACATGCACAGCAACCTCGATGGAACGTTCGTTGTTCACCGCGGCCAACATCGCATCTAAATTAGGATGTGATTTTTGCTTGGAGGCCACTGCGTCGCTCGCCACAGCCTGCGCCGCAACACTCGATGTCAGCCAACAAAGCAGGATGGCGCTAAGGCCGATCCGAAAACGCGTCATTCGGGGCGTGCTCCTTCAAAGGCCACTGCCCACACACATGCGGTGTACAACTTGGCAATCAAAGAGATCTTCTTGCCGTCGATGGTTTCTGCGATGTCGGTCGGCTGGTGGTAATCCTTATTCGCATTGATGTCGGACTCAAAGAAGAACAGCCCCACCACACCTTCCTGGTGAAAGCTGTACTGATCGCTGCGCGCGTAGAGGTCTCGTCCTTGGTCATTGTCCATCTTTAAGGGACTCTTAATCCGCTTATGCATGTCCTCCACCAAGTCCTCCCACCCCGGCCGGTCCCAGAGACCACCGATGTTGATTTTCTTGGTGTCGCCTCTTCCAACCATATCCATGTTAAACATGGCCACCGCGTTCTCGTGTGCGAACAATGGCTCCTTGCAATACTCACGAGAGCCTAGCAAGCCTATTTCTTCCCCGGTAAACCAAAGAAACAGGATATCGATTTCCGGTTGAGTGCCKKYCWWYMSTTKRSYAAYYWMMWWSAGSRYCRCGNCWACNCNACTTGCATTGTCATCCGCGCCTGGACGCAACTGAAAGCGCACATTGTCTGCCGTGATATCGAATCCTACGTGATCCAAATGAGCGCCTAAAACCAAGTGCTCTCCGCCGGACTCCTTCCCGGGCAGCAGCGCTGCGAGATTAAAGGAGTCACGCGTTTCGGTTTTCCAAGAAACGCCAAGACGTATCTCGACCCCCTTTTTCGTTTTCAGAGTCTTGGATTTCTTTTTCTTCTCCATCGTCTGATAGATGGTGTTGAAATCTACATCGAAAATGCGGCCTGCCACTTCGCGGGACACGGACATGACAGGAAACTTAGGGAACCCAAAATTTCGTTGAAAACCAATGGGTCCGGCACCGCGTGTATCGACACAAGGTGACATCCCAGGCACTGGTTCGGTGTCATCGAATAACATTCCTGGATCTGGAATGAGAACTAGCGCAAGGCCGCCAGCCTTTTCGATTTCATTGGCCTTCTGCTTAATCTCCGAGTAACGCGTGGACTTAATGCCATCGAAACGCCGTGATTTAGGATTATCCGCAAAAGGCTCCCGGGTGAATGCGAAAACGATTTTACCTTTCACATCTTTCTTCTTAACATCGCGCCACTTCTCCTTTTTAGAATCAATCGCGTATCCAATAAAGACCCCTTCGCCCCATGCATCCTCCTCATGGCTACCAATGATAGGTACGAAATCTTTCTCTAGCACCAAAGGCATTTCCGCCTCGAGTCCGCTCACTTCAAAATGAGTATCTTTGGCTGCAACTACGCAACTAATCGGCACCGGAATGCGGAAAGACTCACCATTGGCGGGTTGATAACCAAGCGCCGCCAATTGTTCCTCAACATAAGCCGCCGCCTTGTCGTGACCAGCAGTCAAAGTGCCGCGTCCACCCATGCCAGGGGAAGCAAGGATTTGCACGTTGTCATAACAATCCTGTTCGGTAATCGTCTTCAGTACCTCTTCCAGGGTGGTTGCCGCTGCTCGACGAGCAGTGGTCTCAGCTTCCTGCGCCCACAGGGTATGGGGAGTGACGAGAAGT
The DNA here is from genome assembly GCA_002746235.1 of Planctomycetota bacterium. GTDB lineage: Bacteria > Planctomycetota > UBA1135 > UBA1135 > UBA1135. The sequence continues at coordinate 251,583 of NVWJ01000003.1, read as the reverse complement.
ACGCTTAGGAGGAGGATGTTTYTCATGAGGAATAGCCTTGGGGTGCGGCAGAGTGCCAGCGTACCGCAGAATCCACGATGGAGGATAACTCGGAACGGCTTGCGGTCCAACCCAGCACTTGCTTGGCGAGGCTAGGGTCGGCCACCAGGCGCGCAGGGTCACCTGGACGACGCGGTGCGGCACTCCAATCGATGGATTTGCCAGTTGCGGCTTCCACTGCTTGAATGACTTCGAGCACCGAATGGCCTTGGCCGCTGCCGAGGTTCAAGGAAATCGGCGCGCCGCCATCGAACAGGTATTGAAGAGCGCGCACGTGGGCATCGGCGAGATCCTCAATGTGGATGTAATCGCGGACACAGGTGCCATCGGGAGTCGGCCAATCCATGCCGAATACCGACATCGGTTCTTTGAGCAAACCCATGGCGCTCAAAATGGCACGCGGGATGATGTGCGGTTCCGGGTCATGGTGTTCGCCATAACCCCCTTCCGCTTCTGCACCCGCCGCGTTGAAGTAGCGCAGCGCAACAAAGTCACCTTGCTTGGCAGCGGCACGGTCCTGCAGCAAACGCTCGGCAGCCAACTTCGTGGCACCATAAGGATTCACCGGTTGCGGGGTTAGCTTTTCTGAGAGTAAATCGACATCGGGTTCGCCGTAAGTGGCGCAGGTCGAACTAAAAACGAAAGGTACGTCTGGATAAGCTTCGCAGAGGTGGATGACCGGCACCAAGTTTGCATGCCAATAGCGCAGGGGTTGCTGCATGCTCTCGCCGATGTAAGCGCGTGCAGCAAAGTGGATGATGCCTTCGAAGGATTCTCGTTGCGCAAAGTCATGAACTTTCTGTCCATCGCRCAAATCGAATTCCTCGACCTCGCCTTTCCATGCAGCGCGATGTCCCTCAGAGAAATCGTCCACTACGCATACATCGAAACCGTTGCGCTCCAAAAGGCGCGCCGTCGCCGAACCGATGTAGCCGCAGCCACCTGTAACCAGAATTCTCATCCCCCTAGTTTGGCGGAGTTGGGCTGCTCTTTCCACCACGCCCACCAAGCTAGTTTGAGATTCCGGCGCTCTTCGATATTAGGGTCTAAACTCAAGCCGAGAGTGTGTCCGCTCAGTTTTTCGGCAGCAATCCGCGCTGCGGCGAACTTCGACCGGTCCTCAGGGTCCATCGCTTGCAGGATCATCGGCATCTCTCGGGTTGAGCCCAAATGGGCGACAGCACGGATGGCATCGACCGCGACTTCTGAATCTTGGTGTTGGGTAAAAGGCACGATGGCTTCGAGGCTGCTCACGGCCGAGCGCAGGGCTAGTTGCTGAATGGCCACCCGCACCACTCGCAAATCCGGGTCGTTGAGCGCGAACTCAAAAGTGCGTACATCTTTCGGAAAACGATCCCGCGCCAAGTAACGGATGCCCGCCAGACGCACATCGGGGTCGGTGTGATGGCGAAGAAGAATCAAGGCATCGGCCACGTTTTCTGGCTGCCCYWWKWCRARGNGYAYGNTWARYRCTRCWYYNANMGCGNTRMKYYTCYTMRMSCAWRYCRACNGCCTTYNANRSCACKMWYAATKYWWRYMSTTKMKMGNGTTAAATCACCTAGCTGCTCATGCAAACTGGATGCGCGTTGCCACCATTCCTGCGCAGCCGCGCCTTCCGTGATGCCGCCAAGTTGCTCGCAACGTAAGGCGGCTTCCAGTTTTCGGTCGCCCTGCAACAACAAGGTCACCATGGCAGACCAAGCATAAGCCTGTTCTTCTTGCCCTTCGAAATTGTAATCGAGAATATCAATCGCTTCCAAATCGCGACCGGTTTGCTGGAGGTCATCGGCAAGATCGATGCGCAGCCAAATGTCATCCGGGCGGGTTTCTAAAAGTGTGCGCCGCACTTCGGCAGACCGAAAAGGATCACCGCCCTTTTCAGCAAGTGCCGCACGATGAAACCAAAAGTCTTCATTGAGATTCGCTTCCGCCAAAGTTGCGTAACGATCCATCCACATACCAGCTTCTGCATAATCCAAACGCGCTTCGGCAGCACGCGATAAATCCATCCAGGTATCGGAAGGCACCTGTCGCGAATATGGCACACTTTCATCGAGCGGGAATTCGGGCGAACTTGCCGTACAGGAGGCTAATAGGACGATTCCGAGACTTAAGCCGCGCACCAAAGGCAGAGTGAAAGGTAGTGGAAGAGATTTCATTGCAGACGTGCGAGCTGGTTCCAGAAATCAGGGAAGGACTTAGCCACCGAGTCGCGCTCTCCGATTTCGAGTGAGGGATAGAGTAACGACGCGATGCCAGCGGCCATGGCGAGGCGGTGGTCGTTACTGGAGTCAAAGACGGMCTGGGACGATGGTGGGGTTCCTGACTGAATATGCAACTCCCCTTTCGTGCCGGTCATCACGCCACCGAGGATTGCGGCCAAACGTGACATACCATCRAGACGATTAGATTCCTTGAACCTCAAACGCTCCGCATTCACAAAACGCATGCCCTGCGGTAATCGGCTAGCGAGCACTGCGAGTGCAGGACCGCTGTCCGGCGAATCTTGCAAGTCAAACACCGGAACCGAAGACGCCTTGGTCGGAGTGAGTCCGTCCGAGCGTGGAATCAGAGCAGAACCCTCGACATGAAGGAGTTGATGATGCTCAAGGAAACGCAACACTGCCATGTCGGGGTGCGCCGCATCCCAAGCGCGGGTAATAGAAATCTTGCGCTGCAACAGCACCGCAGCGACTGCGAAGAAAACCACTGCGGAGGCATCGGACGGCACTGCGAATTTTTGCCCCACTCCATAACCTGCGGATTGATGCCAGGCGGTGGGTTGGAGTTGCAGAACATCGGCACCGCGGAATTGTTGAAGCATGGAAACCGTCATGTTCAAGTACCCGACCGAAACTGGTGCGCTGGCCATACGCCAAGTCTGTGCCTGCGCGCCGGATGCCATGAGGAAACCGCTGAAGAATTGACTGCTTAAATCCACTGGGATTTGCATCTCTTCTGGTATGTCTCCGGCTTGGGAGACCAAATGAAATCCATCGGCTGTGGGTGTCMGGCATGCTCCCATGCGCGCCAAAGCATCGACCAAGGGCTTTTGCGGTCGGGCGCGCAGTCCTTCTGCTACTTCCAACTGCAAATCTTGCGGTGCTGCGGCCAACATAGGGACCAAAAAGCGCAAAGTGGAACCGCCTTCGCCGAGTGACAGGGCATCGACCCTGGAAGTCTGTGGCCCGTTGCGACCGATGACGTGCAAATGCGCGGCATCGTCCACCTTCAAATCCCAGCCCAAGTCACTCAGAGCAGTCATGAGGAATTGGCTATCTTCGCCCGTGCTCAAGCCCGAAAGCACACTTTCGCCGTCCGCCAAAGCCGCCAAAATCAGCGCCCTTTGCGAGGCTGACTTACATCCGGGAAGGTCGAGGGTGACGCGCGGCATAGGGAGATTCTAGAATCTGTCATGGCCAGTGCATCCCCTTCCGACCTCACTTCCCAAGGATACGCCGGTGGCGTGGAGATTCCCGGGTGGGATCTGTTCTATGTGGGCAAGGTGCGCGACCTTTATCGTCACCAAAATCACCCCGATCACATGATGATGGTCGCCACCGACCGCCTCAGCGCTTTCGATGTGGTGATGGCCGAGACCATTCCCGATCGCGGTCGGGTGCTCACTCATATCACCGAGTTTTGGCTGCAGGAATTCGCCGATTGGATGCCAGCCGCGCGCGAAACTTGCGATCCAGAGGCTATTCCTGATTTGCCCGCCGAATTTCACGATGCCCTCCGTGGCCGTGTGACCTGGACCCGTGAAGCCGATCGAGTCAATGTTGAAATCGTGCTGCGTGCTTACCTCGCTGGTTCCGGTTTCCGCGAGTACACCAAAACCGGACGCCTTTGGGATCACACACTGCCAGAGGGCTTGCAGAATTCCTCGCAACTCCCGGAAGTTCTGCACACTCCTACCACCAAAGCGGAAGTCGATGAACCGATTACCTGGGTGGAAGCGATAGAGCTGATTGGCGATGAAAACGAAGCTGCACAAATTCATAAACTGGCGTTGCGTATTTTCAACGAAGCCAGCGAACGCGCTGCYGCCAAAGGTGTRGTSCTCGCYGAYACCAAGTTTGARTTTGGYCGCSTCGATGGMRRSTTAGTGMTCATCGATGAAGTSATGACYCCAGAYAGCTCCCGYTAYTGGCCCAAAGACCARATYGAAGCTGGCAAGGAGCCGCCGAGCTTCGACAAAGAAATCGTACGCAGCTACCTGCGTTCGATTACCGAGTGGGACAAGACGCCGCCACCGCCAAGTATTCCAAGTGAAGTCATCGCACAAACTCGCGAACGTTATTTGGACATCTGCGAGATCTTAACTGGCAGTTTGCCGGTTTCGGTTTCTCGTTAGCACCACCTAACGGGTCTTAGGGGGTCGTGCTAAGCTGGCAGAATCATGAAGTTCCTATGTTCTGCCATATTTTCCCTTTGCCTCTTGCAACACACCGTTTCCGCACAGGGGCTGGACGTCTTGGTGCTAGGCGCAGATAGCACGGCTGCGCAGGATGATGTCAAAGCGAATCTAGATGGAACTGGTCGCTTCAACACGGTCACCACCATTGACGGCCGCTCCGTGACCCCAAGCCTCGCAACACTCAATACTTTCGACGCCGTTGTGACCTGGAGTAATTATGACTATTCAGATTCAACAGCCCTCGGCAATAACTTGGCAGATTACGTCGACCAAGGCGGCGGCGTGGTAGTCATGGTTTTTAGCAACACCAGCGCCGGGGCAAGACGAACGCTGAGAGGGCGGTGGACCAGTGAATCTTATTTCATTATGGAGCCGGTATCCGGGACCAACCTAAGTGCTGCAAGTTTGGGTTTCCGCTACCAACCTTCCCACCCACTGCTTGCAAATGTAGTTTCCTTTTATGGCGGAAGCACGGCCTTCAAAGGAACATCCTCCTCGTTTTCTCCGGGCATGATGGTTGTTGCTGACTGGACCGATGGCACGCCATTGATATTGATCGACGAAACACACAATGCTCCTCGTGTGGATTTGAACTTTTTCCCCGAAAGCAGCAACCTTGTTCCCAGCTATTGGGACACCAATACGGACGGCGCCACACTAATGGCGAATGCATTGGAGTGGTCGGCAGGTGGAGGCTTACCGGAACTCCGCATTACCGACCTAATCCCTGGTCGTTATATGACCTTTGACATTCAATTTCTTTCCCCAGGCAACGAAGTGATTACCGTTGTTTCTAGCCTTGGAGCCGGTCCGACCAAATCGCCGGTCGGGGACATTTTGGTAACCGCCCCATGGTTTCAAACACCACGCTTTATTGCCGACTCCAGCGGGGTGGTGAATTTCACAACGACTCTACCTTCGGGAGCATCAGGTCGAACCTTGTACAGCCAAGCCATTGAACTCAAGGGCGATGGAACGGCCGATTTGAGCAACCCAGTTGCCAGCGCCATTCCATAAATCTGAGCTTCCCTAAATTTTACCCTCAAAAGCTGCAACTCATACGCCAGCCTGCTCTAACAAGTTCCACTCCTTATCCTTGAACCTACTACCCACGGAGTTCAAGTTGCGAACACAAACTAGATCTACTTTCCGCCAGCTCGCTTTTTGCGCTGGTTTATGCATAACCCTTTTCTCTGCATCCCTTCTGGCACAGGAGACCACTGGTGGCGACCACCACTTTGATCTATCACTAGACGGACTGCTTGCCGATGACAGCCTGGGTTTTTCAGTGGCTGCTCTTAGCGACCTTAATGGCGATGGCATCTCTGACTTTGCGGCCGGCAGCCCCTACGCAAGTCCCAATGGCCTCAACTCGGGCCAGGTTCTGGTTTACAGCGGCGTCGATGGCACTCTGCTCTTGCAGTTGGATGGCCGTTCGACCTTGGAGCGTTTTGGTTCCTCAATATCAGCCACCGGTGACCTCAACGGCGATGGCACCGCCGACCTCTTAGTCAGCGCCATCCTTGCCAGTCCTGCAGGGCTCAACTTTGCTGGTTCGGTGTATGCAATATCTGGAGCCACCGGGGTGGAGTTGTTCCGCATCGACGGCACCGCTGCCAACGATTTCCTTGGCGAAGATATCGACACGATCGAAGATTTGAATGGAGATGGCATCGATGATCTTTTGGTCAGTCAAACTGGATGGCAAGGCGGCGCAATCCTCAAGATTGGCGCCGTACAGGTGATTTCGGRCSCMGATGGCNGNNWYRKYCSYSSSWWYSWGGRKMYCGACMKMGWCARYRAYKKCGYCMMKKMWYTRRCKRMRGKKSAYGACAYCGATGGYGATGGCRTSCAAGACMTYTTGGTTGGYGCCTACCTYGCSGACCCYAAYGCGGTCAGCAAYGCGGGTTCRGTTTTYCTTTATTCMGGRRCSACWGGYAAYCTCATWCAMCGCATCRACGGWTTTGCTGGGCAACAAGCTTTTGGKGTTTCGGTTTCCTCGGCTGGCGATRTMGACGGCGATGGYGCCGATGACCTTCTGATTGGAGCCAATCARTTTGGGCTACAAAGCGGCGAAGCCTATGTYTAYTCGGGCGCCACTGGCACTCAGATTYACCTWTAYGAAGGTGGTCAAAACTCCAAGTTGTTTGGCGCTGCGGTCGCTGCAGCGGGYGACATCAATGGCGATGGTATTCCAGATCAAATGATTGGTGATTGGCGCGAATGCGTGAATYWAATCGATGACACCGGCGCGGTTTACTTTTACTCCGGTGCCGATGGCAGCCTCATGCAACGCGTTCCTGGGAGCCAGGGCGCAGCGGCCTTCGGCTACTCCCTGACCAGCCTTCAAGAGTCCACCGATTTCCTTATTGGAGCGCCGAATGCCACTGCCGGTGGGCAAGCCCTGGCCGGAATGGTGCAGAGTGGCGGCGTGGACCCTTACCTGATGGCCGAGAGTCTTACGATTTCGTCTTCCGCCGGTGCTACGTTGACCTACCACTTCGATTTCCCGAGTGATCATGCTGGGCTCAAAACCATTATGGTGGCATCCTTTGCCGGTCCTGGCTCCTTCAGTATCTTTGGCATCGAACTCCCGTTACAAGGAAGCCCGTTACTGGACCGGACCATGGCAACCTTCCAGCCTGGATCCGTTGTGACCCTCGATGCATTCGGCAACGGCACAGCTCATGTGGTTTTTGCCCCCCCACGAGCTAAGCAATGGCGTTGGCGACTGTTTGGAGATTTGCGCTCTAGGTGTGGACCCGGTGGGCTCGCTACCGCTGACCGTCAGCGTTCCGGCGATTCTAGATATCACCCCTYAGTCTTCTGCGGCCGCTGCTTTGGCGCTTTTTACGGAACGCGCCAAGGCAATCTCAAGCAGGGCGAGGTCGGCCGGAGTCACTCCAGCTAATCGCCCTGCACTGCCCAGAGTCTCTGGGCGAATCTCCTCCAGGGTCAAGCGCGCTTCATTGCGAAAACCTTTGACCTCCAGATAAGGAAAGTCTTGTGGAATCAGCGTACCTTCACGTTCCGCAGAACGCGCCACCCATGCGGCCTGACGTTTGACATAGCCTTCGTATTGCACATCGGCTTCGAGAGTTTCCCAATCGCGATGAGTGAGTTCGAAGCGTGCACTTTCCGGCGCAACTTCCAACACCATTTGCCAACCACCATGCTTCGGTTGACGCAACAATGCGAGATGCTCGCCCAAATTTTCACGGGCTAAATCTAAGCGCGATTTGCGTGCTTGATAACGCTCGAAACGTTCCGCACTACATCCGCCATGTTGCTCGGAGATTGGGGTTAAGCGAAGATCTGCATTGTCATGCCGCAGCAGCAGACGATGTTCCGCACGCGAAGTAAACATGCGGTAAGGCTCCGTGGGATCGCTCACCACTAAATCATCGATCAACACTCCGATGTAAGCCTCATGCCGTCCCAGCACAATCGCTTCGCGCCCCAAAATCTTCAGCGCGGCATTCCAACCGGCCATTAAGCCTTGCGCAGCGGCCTCTTCATATCCGGAGGTGCCGCAAATCTGGCCGGCCAAGTAGAGACCGCCCCATTCGCGCAACTCCAAAGTTCGATGCAAGCAACGAGGAGCCACATGGGTGTATTCCACCGCATAACCAGCTTGCACGATGACCGCGTTTTCCATACCCACACAGGTGTGCACAAACTCCTCTTGCACCTCAATCGGAAGGGAAGTGGAAATGCCGTTGGCGTACAGCACATTGCTGTTTAAGCCTTCTGGCTCCAAAAATATATTGTGTGCATCGCGGTCAGCAAAACGCACCACCTTGTCTTCCAAAGATGGGCAATAACGCGGTCCAACACCATCGATGCGACCGGCGTACATCGGTGCCAGATGAAGATTCTCGCGCACAATATCTTGCGTGCGTTTGGTGGTGGTGGTTTGCCAGCAAACGATCTGCTCTACTTCTATGCGATCATTCATGAAGCTGAACGGCACCGGATCTGCATCGCCCGGTTGTTCGGTCATCTGTGCATAATCCACGGAATCCGCGGCGATGCGTGGTGGCGTTCCGGTTTTCAAACGCGCGGTAGGCAAACCCATTTTGCGCAGGGCATCGCCCAGGCCAGCAGCGCCAGCTTCGCCAAAACGGCCGCCTTCGGTTTTCACCAAACCGGTATGCAGTAATCCTTCCAAGAAAGTCCCGGTGGTCAGAATCACCGCCTTGGCTAGAAATTCGCGGCCATCGGCCATCGCGATGCCGCGGATTTGATGGTCATCCCAAAGCAAGTCCACGGCCTCGCCCTCAATCACTGACAAGCCATCTTGCGCCGCAACCATTTCTTGAGCAATCCGCTCATAGCCTTCGCGGTCACATTGTGCGCGTGGCGACTGCACCGCCCGCCCTTTGGAGGTRTTCARCATGCGGAACTGAATGCCTGCRCGRTCGGTAATCAGRCCCATCCAGCCGCCTAGTGCATCGATTTCGCGGGTCAGCTGGCCTTTGCCAATGCCRCCAATCGCTGGATTGCAKGACATACGYCCGATYGCTTTGGCTTCCAGCGATACCAGCCCTGCMTGGAGRCCCAAACGAGCCACCACCGCTGCGGCTTCTAAACCCGCATGGCCTCCACCGATGATCAGGACATCGTAATTTTCRCTCATCTTTCCWGCGACAGGACGCAACCCGTCGAGCTCGGTATTCTAGGACACTCTGATGTTTACCGTYGCCTTACTCCTGTGCGCACCGCTTGCGATTTCCAGCCCTCAACAACCGAGTGGTGGATTCGAAAACCTCACCGCCTCCCTTGAGCAGCGCACCGCCRCCCGCCGYGCTGCYGCCRAGAAGGCCTGGGCCGAMCAYGGYGCYGCTTATTTGGCCCAACCAGCCCGCACCACYATGGAYCCTCTGCTGGATTTTTCACCAGAGATTCARGAGCCCTTGCTCGARGCGTTGCAACAAAGCATCCGCGGAGAATTCACCCAGCCCGATGCACTCATCAGCATTCTTTCTCTCCTCGGCCGCTGCCTAAATTCGGGCGGCTCCGCGCAACTGATTGAACTGCTTCCGCAACTGCCACTCGATCAACAAGCCAATACTTTGCGCACGGTGATCGAACATGGTGGACCACGCACCTTGCGCCATGCGCGCACCTACCTCGACCACCAAACTCCAGCTTTGCGTCAAGCTGCTCTGGAAGGTTTACTACTGCACCTAAATGCTGCCGAAACCCCTTCCCTGGTCAAACGATTTGATTATGCGCAAATGGACCTCGAGGTTTTTGGCGCCATGCTCGACAGCCTTGCCGACCGTGAACTGCCTGCCGAGTTCCAACTCCCAAGCGACACCTTCCAACAAACCCAACGCGCCTTTGTGAATGGCGTCATCCGTTTCCTGCTCGCTCATCCGCAGGAAAATGCAGAGGATTATCTGCTCGACCGCGTGTTGGACAGAAACGGCACTGGTCTATCCACCGAAGCCAAAGTCGAATCCTTGCGCACCTATGAAGCCGGAGCTCTCGCGTTCCGCTGGAAAGGTGGAGTGCGCACCCTCACCCGAGAATTGAAGGACCTGCCGCGTTCTCCTTATAGTTTGGAAATCGCTTGGACCTTACACCGTTTAGGCGAGAAGGCTGGTCGCACCTTCCTGTTGAAGAATCCTGAAGGCGTGGCCCGTCGAAATCCTGACGATTGGCGCGCACAGTTCTCTTTGGCGCAACTCCAGGTCGAGGTCGATGAGTTCCAATCCGCCTACCGACTCTACAAAAAGACCCTCGATTCGCTTGAGGGCACTCCAGTTGCACGCCGAATTGAGAAATGGGATTACTTCTACGCTGCCCGCGCAGCTGCCGGTGCCAAACACTCCAAAGACGCTGGACAGTGGCTCATTGCCTCCCGCTTGCGCCCAGAGGAGCTCGCTCCCTATGCCAACCTGCCTGAATTTCGGCCCTACCTCAAAAAGGAACCCTTCAAGCGCTTGCTAAAGGTTGCCGATTAGGGGCGGCGACGGGAGAATGTCCGGTCCAGGGTCCTGTGGGCCCACCCAAAAGACGTGCCGAAATCCCTCCCCATTGAAGCCGACAAGACCGAACTCGGTGCTTGTCACTACAAAATCTCCGTCAAAGTGCCTGCCGAGCGGGTGACTGAGGAATTTGATCATGCTTACAAATCCGCTTCGCGGGGCATGAAAATTCCTGGTTTCCGTCCTGGCAAAGCACCGGCCACAGTTCTGCGTCAACTCCTCGGAGATGGCATTCAGGAACACGCTGCCGAGCATCTTTTTGAGCACACTTCTGGCGATGCCCTCGGCGTAGTCGGATTGCGCAACGAAGTGCTGCGTATGTTGGATTTCGATTCCAGCCAGTACACCGTGGAAGATGGTGTCGCTTTGGAATTCGAATTCGAAGTGGAAACTATGCCACAAATTGATCTCCCTGAGTGGAGTGATATCGATGTCGAGCCAGCAGAAACCGAAGCTTCCGATGAGCAAATCCAGGAAGCCCTTGACGGCTTAGGTCATAACCACGCTAAGTTTGATGAAGTCGAAGACGGTAGCGTCGATGAAGAACTACTTGCCGAAATCGATTTGCTTTATGAACTCGATGGCGAAGCTGGCCCCGAAGCCAAGGAGCTAAAGTTTGGTCTAGGCTCCCCACTCTACGGCGCGGACCCAGATAAATACGACGAAGCTCTGCGCGGTACCCAAGCTGGAAGTGAGTTTGAGTTGGACGTCGAGTTCAACGAAGGCTTCTCCAAAGAAGAGTGGGTTGGTAAAAGTGGCGTCGCCAAAATCAAGGTCCTAAAGGTGCTCAAGCAGCGCCCGGCGACCAAGGATGAACTCTGCGAAAGCCTTGGCCTAGAGAGCCCTGAGATTTTGGACGAGCGTCTGGTTGCCCGGATTGCTGCGGATAATTCTCAACGCGAACGGGAACGCCAAGCGCATGAAATCCTGGCTACCATTGTCAACTTGCATCCGTTTGAGTTGCCTGCGCGCATGATCGAAGAGGAAGCTGCTGCGACTACTAAATCGAATAAGGAGCGCATGATTCAACAAGGCGCGACCGAGGAGCAGGCTGAGGAAGAAGCCGCCAAGCACGAGGAACAAATGGTGGAAGATGCTGAGAAGCGTCTCAAGCATTGGTTCATCCTGCGTAAAGTTGGAGCCGAAATGAAGGTCCGGGTGACCTCTAAGGATTTGGACATGGCTTACCGCTCGATTTCCATGCAGCAGCAGGTCGATGTCAAGATGGTCAAGTCCTACTACAAGGAGCAGAACATGGTCGACAACCTGCGCGGTGAGATTTTGGAGTCCAAAGTCCGTTCCACCATTGTGGATGTCGTCGCCAAGCACCGCGAAGAAAAGGCCGTAGCGCCGCTGGAATCCTAAAGGAGTCTGGCTTAAAACGCCGAGAGCTTCCTTAGGGGGCTCTCGGCGTTTCTTTTTAGATGCCGAAGTTTGATTCTGCCGCCTCGTAACGCTACTTTCCTGCCATGAACTCACCCGAGCACCAGCCCGTCCAAGGCTACTCCATTCCTTACGTCATCGAGAAGACCGGTCGCGGTGAGCGCACTTACGACCTCTACTCGCGCCTGCTTGAGGATCGCATCATCTTCCTCGGCACCGGAGTAGATGACATGGTGGCCAATGCCATCGTCGCCCAGCTCTTGTTCCTGTTTAAGCAGAACAAGAACCAGGATATTCAAATGTACATCAACTCCCCTGGCGGCTCGGTGACCGCGGGTTTGGCGATTTACGACACCATGCAGTACATCGATTGCGATGTATCGACTTTCTGCATCGGCCAGTGCGCGTCCATGGGTGCAATCTTGCTGGGTGGTGGCGCCAAGGGTAAGCGCTTTATCCTGCCGAACTCACGGGTGATGATTCACCAGCCCTGGGGAGGTGCCCAAGGCACGGCCAGCGACATGGAAATCCAAGTTGCCGAGATTCTGCACCTGAAAAAGCGCCTCAACGGCATTCTTGCCCACCACAGCGGCAAGACCCTCAAGCAGGTCGAAAAGGCCACCGACCGCGATCACTTCCTCTCCGCTGAGGAGAGTGTGGAGTTCGGTCTCGTCGACCAAATCATCGGCAAGGTGAACTAACGTTGCAGGCCCCTTTCATCGTGTAGACTATAGGTATGGCAAGGGGCCAAGACCGAGGAGAAGTAGAACGTTGCACTTTCTGTGAGAAGGTGCGCGCCCAGGTGGAGTCGTTAATCGCGGGTCCTCCTGGAATCTATATCTGTAATGAGTGTGTGGAAATCTGCAACTCGATCCTGCATGAAGAGGATCGTCGTTTGCAGTCCGTCACTGAACCTGAGGCCGATGCGACGACCACGGGGTTTCTGACTCCACGTGAAATCGTCGATCGCCTGGACGAATACGTATACAGCCAAGAAAGCGCTAAGCGTGTTCTGGCGGTTGCGGTGCACAACCACTACAAGCGCCTCGAGGCCGATGCCAGAATGGCCGCGATGAAGGACGGCGTTGAAAAGCCAGCATGGGCCAGCGTGGAGTTGGAGAAGTCCAACGTCTTGTTGATTGGGCCGACCGGATCCGGCAAGACTTTGCTCGCACGCACTTTGGCGCGCATCTTGAATGTGCCCTTCGCGATTGCCGACGCCACCACTTTGACCGAAGCCGGTTATGTTGGTGAAGATGTCGAGAACATCTTGTTGAAACTGCTGCAGACCTGTGACTTCGATTTGGAGAAGGCGCAACGTGGCATCATCTATATCGATGAAATCGACAAGATTGCGCGCACCACTTCCAACGTGAGCATCACGCGAGATGTCAGCGGTGAAGGCGTCCAACAGTCTCTGCTGAAAATCCTTGAAGGTTCGGTAGCTAACGTGCCGCCGCAAGGTGGACGCAAGCACCCGGAACAGTCGTGCATTCAAATGGACACCTCCGGCATTCTCTTTATCTGTGGCGGAACTTTCTCCGGCATTGAAGAGATCATTGCACGTCGCGTCGGCGAAGCATCGATTGGCTTCCACTCAGAGGAAGAAGCGGTGAAGGCCATTGAAGTGAAAGATCTCACCGATCGCGATCGTTTGGTGCCACTGCTCGACACCAAGGATTTAGTCGACTACGGTTTGATTCCTGAATTCGTCGGACGCCTTCCGGTGCACGTGCACCTTGCTGGCCTCAGCCAGGAGGACCTCGTGCACATCTTGGTCGAGCCGAAAAATGCGCTGATTCGTCAATTCCAGGCCTACTTCGCCATGGAAGACCACGAGTTGTCTTTCACCCAGGAAGCGCTCGTCGAGATTTCGAAGAAAGCCTTCGAACGAGAAACTGGCGTACGTGCTTTGCGTTCCATCCTCGAGAACGTTCTGCATGACCTCATGTTCCACCTCCCGGAATACGGCAAGCCTGGACGCAGTTTCGTCATTACCGGCGAAATGATTCGCTCCGGCAACGCCAACGTCCTTTTGGAAGGCGGCGAAGATGCTGACCGTCGCGAAACCGCTTAGGTTTTCACGCTAAAGGTTGATCATGATTAGTCTCCTAGTGAGCTTGGTTCTGGCATCGGCGCAACAAGCTCCGAGTTTGCCTTTCGATTTCGAATTGCCGCAGGGCTATGACGCCTTCGAGGAATCCGACGAGGGTCCAAGCTCTTGGGTGAGCACGCGCAAAGACCGAGGTGCAAGCTTCCGCGTGCGGCATTTTTTGCTTGGCGCCAGGGACCCGATTCCATCGGCGGTGGCCAAGGACATTCGCGACCGCATGTGGGCGCCACGATTGAAAGGCATCGAGCATGAGTTTAAGGCTTGGACAGGACTGGTCGATGGCATCGATGCCGCTGGCTGGGTGATTCGCTACCAGGGGAATCGCAAGCAAATGACAATTTTGCAGCGTATCGCGGTTCAAGGTGACTCCATGACCATGCTGGTTTGGGAAGGCCCTTATGCCGGCCTCGATGGAGCTTCGGAGATTCTCGATGGATTCCATATCCCCGACACATGGCTTTCCATACCAGCACCTGAGACAGACATTTACCGAGGTCTGGGTGCCAGCGCCATAGCGCCAAAATTTCCTGGTAGTCTCGACATTGACATCTTCGCCCACGCCTTTTTGGCCGATGCTTATTTCACCGTCCGCCTGACTTACACGCCTGACTTAGCACCGATTGCCAGTCAAGATTTCAGTTGGCAACTACCGCTGGGTGCCATCGAGCAAGAACAGCAAGATGATTTGGGTGGCCGACGGATTGTTTATCGCATTCCTGTGGATGAAGCTTCCGGGCGCGGCAGTAATTACGGCATTACCCGTTTGCAAGGGCAGGAATTCAGCGCCCTCAATCCTTTGTGGTTGGCGCTGCCTTCCCCTGCTGCTGCCATGCCCAATGTGCAAGCGCCCGCTTGGAGGCTTCAAATCACTCATCTGGCTAACCTGGAAGCGATTTCCACTTCGGTAGTGCGGCGACGTTTCGATGAATCAACAAAAGCCATCGTCACCGAGTTCGCAGGATTAGACGCTGGAATTGCGTGGCCGTTCTTTCTAATTGGCGACTATGAATTACGTCAAACCGCCGGTCGCAACTGGCACCTTCGCCTCAACAGCAACGCATCTTTGGAAGAAGAATCTATGCGCGAAGTGGTGCGTTTGCACAAAGTGCTCGACCAATGGATGCCAGGCGCCGACTCCACCTGGACCGTGGCTTCGTTCCCGGTGATTGGCGATCGAGTCATGCCCGGCTTATTGGTTTTGGATGAGGATATGGGTTGGTTTACTGCACCAGTGGATGGCGTTCTGAGCGGCATCCTGGACGGCGGCCTCACGCGGCGCACCGCACTTGCCCGCCTGTTGTGCCAGGAACCATTTGGCGCCCGGCTGCATGGCCGCGGCAGTGCTGCGCATTTCCTGGAATCGTCTCTTGCCGAATACTCAACTTGGCGTTTACTGGAAGCCGCCGGAAATCAAGACGACGCCGATGCCCTGCTTGCCCACTGGATCGCACGCGAGAGTCAAGCTGGCAAACTGCCGCAACCTCTCTCCCTGCTCGAAATCGGCGACCTCATCGGCCCGCGTCGCTTATTAAGCTTCGGGGCTCTAGTGTGGCGTGCCATTGAACAGAACTGCGGCCGCACTGCCTTCGACGCCATCCTTCAACAGCAGCTTCGAACCTCCACTTCCTGGACTACCCAGGATTTAGAAACCGCTCTGAAAGCTGCACAACCAGACTTTGCGTGGGATACCTTCTTCCTGCAACATGTCTACGGGCGACACCTGCCCTCCGACGCTTAACTGCACCTCCGACACATGCGCATTTACTACCACCGCGACTTCGATGGCATGGCTTCCGCAGCCATCCTTGCGGACGCTCTAGAAAAGTCACGCGGCGAAACGCAAGTTCGCTGGGCTGGGGTCAACTTCGACCGCACTTTGAACTGGGAAGACTTCGCCATGGGGCAACAGTTCGCGGTGGTGGATTTTCACTACCATCCACGCGCGAAGTATTGGTTTGACCACCACCCAACCACCTTCCTCACCGACGAGGACAAGGCTAGCTTCACCCAAGATGAAAACCGCAGCTTCGACCCCGAGTCGCCCAGCTGCCCACCCATCATCCTGAAGCATGCTATTGAGCATTGGGGGTATGAACCGCCGGCGCACTTTGCGGAATTGTCGAAGTGGTCGGACATCATCGATGCAGCGCGTTATGGCACTGCAGATCAATCCTTGTTCGGCAAGGAGGCGGCCATCCGCGTGAGCCGTGCTTTGACTTGCTCGCCCGATTTAAGCTTCCACGACAAAGTAGTTGGCCTGATGCGTGACAAGCCTTTGTTACAGGTAGCCAACGATCCGACCATGGATAAGTGCTATGAGCGTTCTTGCCGCAACCGCGATAACGCTTTGGAAAACTTCAGTGCCAATGTGCAAATGCGCTCGGCGACGGCCTTGTTCGCGGATTTACGCTCACGCAAAATCCGCCGCGAACGTTTTGCGCCGTTCTACCTGAATCCGGAGATCAATTACGCGGTCACTCTGCTGCCGACGCGCGCTGGAGTGCACATCACGGTGGCATCGAATCCATGGAACCGTCCAACCAGCGACTTCCACATTGGCAATGAAATGAAGAAGTATGGCGGCGGCGGGCACCAAGGCGTCGGCGGGTGCAATCCTCCGGACGAAGCCACCGCGCTCGCTTGGGCGCACGAGCTTTACCATGCCGTCGAAGGCTTAAGCTAATCATGCAATCCCTGCTCGAAGCCCATCCTTCCGCTTGGCCGGGGATTTTTGAAGAGCTAGGCGTAGCTTCCTTCCAAGGAAAGAATGCCGCGCGCTGGGTGTTTCAGCGTGGCGCGTCGTCATGGGAGGAAATGACCGACTTGCCGGCGGCGTTACGGGAAAAGTTAGAGGCGGAAACTCCGCTGCAACGCGTCCGCCTAGTCGAAAAATCGGAAGCCAAAGATGGCGCGGTCAAAGTTCTGCTCGCCATGGAGGACGATGCCACCGTGGAAGCCGTCGGCATGCCTGGTACCGATGGGCGCACGCTTTGTCTCAGCACCCAAGTCGGCTGCCCGGTCAAATGTAGTTTTTGTGCCAGTGGCATGGAGGGTTTGAGCCGCAATCTCACCCAGGGCGAAATCCTGGAGCAGGTGTTGTGGCTGCGTCGCGCGCAGGGCCCCTTCCAACGCATTGTCATCATGGGCATGGGAGAAGCCGGCCACAACCTCGATGCCGTCCTCGGYGCCTTAGATGTGCTGCTGGACGACACTGGCTTCGGCCTTTCCGCACGCCGCATTACCCTRAGCACGGTTGGGCCTAAAAATGCCCTGCCWCGSATTGCTGCATGGGGACGACCGGTCAATCTRGCGCTRTCGCTGCATGCTCCCGACGATGAACTSCGCCATCAGCTGGTTCCTGGWGTYGCCAAACGCACCATTCGRGAAACCCTGGCTGAGGCCGATGAGCTCTTCGTCGCCCATGGTCGCGAGTACACCGTGGAATATGTGCTCTTGGCCGGGGTCAATGACTCYCCCGCACAGGCCGAGGCGCTGGCTTCTCTGTTGTACCAGCGACGCTGTCACGTAAACCTGATTCCCTTTAACCCCGTSCCGGAACTGGCTTACGAACGTCCTGAKGCCATGGCTCAGGAAGAGTTCGCGAAACGTCTGCGCGCAAGGGGTCTATCCGTTACCTTAAGACGGAGTCTCGGACGTGAATCGGATGCCGCCTGTGGTCAATTGAGACGCCGCACGCTGCCCCCCGRACACCGCCGGACGGAAGTTTAATCCGACCCCATGCGTWTYCTTCTACTGCTTGCYTGCCTGACCCTCTTCCCCGCTAGCGGTGGTGGNNNAGAAAACCCCTTTCTTGAAAARCAGCTYTCRGCYGCAAMYCGACTGTTWGAAGCCGGCRARGTTGCTGAGGCACGGGTCAARATTGARCGAGCTTTGGAGCGCGATGACCAGCACTTGGGTGCRYTGCGKCTRTGGGCCAAAGTTTGTGAACWAGCYGGCGACCATGACACMGCWGCTTATGCRCTGCACTCCTGGTTAGAAGTGCTCCGCGCTGCTG
The DNA here is from genome assembly GCA_002746235.1 of Planctomycetota bacterium. Classification (GTDB taxonomy): domain Bacteria; phylum Planctomycetota; class UBA1135; order UBA1135; family UBA1135. Next base: position 233,617 of record NVWJ01000003.1, on the reverse strand, counting down.
ARAATCCTTCGGTGAAAAGGAAGGTCATTAAGGAAGTCGAGGCGGAACTATTGTTGATTGATATCGAAGCGAAGAGTTTTCGCAAACTCACCGATTTGTATATCAAAGAGTTGTTGAAGCTGGAGAAGGATCACGTCAAAAAGGGACGCTTTCACTCGGCGCTTTCGATTCTAGATGAAGTGCTGCACATCGACCCRCGTAATCCAGAGGGCTTRCGTYTGTATAAGGAAATCCAACGCGAAGGCGGGGCTGACATTGCCACCGAGGACCTTTATGCGGGYACCGATCCAAGCGCTGGCGTGGATCCRGAATGGATTGCGGAAGAAAACGCRAAGCATTCSGAGTGGAAAAATGCCTGGCGCAARGAGACCGAGCACTACCGGATTCGCACCARTGCTGGCTACATGGTTTTGCAGACTGCCGGYATTGCTATGGACCAAATGAATAAGGCTTACCGCCGCTTCTTTCATTACAAGGAAGATGGCGGTTCGGTGCCAAAGATTGATGTCCACGTATTCAAGAACCGCGATGAATACCTTGAGCTTGGCAAGAACCCGGTGGAATGGTCTGCCGGCCACTTTACCGGCGATTCGGTGGAGACTTACATCGGTGGCGCGGAAGGCGATGATGGAATCCGCGGCATGTACAGCGTGCTGTTCCACGAAGCGGCGCACCAGTTTGTTTCTTTAACCGGAAAAGGCGGCGTACCGGGATGGTTGAACGAAGCGTATGCATCGTTCTTTGAAGGCACTACGATTCTGTCGAACGGAACCGTGCGCTGGAACCGAGTCAACAACGGCCGTTTGTTTGCGTTAGCGCCCCGGCTCGAGGCTGGCTGGATGGAGGACCACAACGATGGCATCCGCGATTCGAGCGGCGAATGGGGTTCTCCAACCAAAGCGCCAAGCCTGCGTATCCTGATTGAGAACCGTTATGAATGGGGTCCACCTTGGTATGCACCAACCTGGGGAGTGGTTTACTTTTTGTACAACTATCGCGACCCTGAAACCGGCAYTCCGGTTTTACGCGCACCACTTCACGAGTACTACCTTTCGGGTGCTGGGCACGTGGGTACCAGCCGACGCATTGAACACTTTGAAGAATATGTTTTGTCCGGCGAAGATTCTCCGGTAGAAACAGTCGATGAACTCACAGAAATCTGGGTCGAATGGCTGTTGGAGTTGCGCGATCGCCAACTTGGCCAGGGCAATGCCGAAGCCGACCTGTTGCATTATGCGGACTTGGCCATCAAACGTGGTGATATAGATCTAGCCTTGTCCATGCTGGAAGAAGCCATGCTCTACGCTCCGGACAATCCGGAAACGCAATGGGAACTGGCCAATGTATTGGAAGAACTTGGCGAGGATGACCGCGCAAGTTCCATGTACAGCACCTTTGCCGCGGAATTAGAAATGCGCGGTTTGGCAGATAAAGATGAACGCTATGAGCGGGCTCGAAAATTGATGGAAGAGTTAGATCCCCTCTTCCAAAAACACAAGAAGCTCAAGTTGAAACTAGGTACCGACGGTTTGACTTTGGCTCGCACTTACCGCGAACGCGAAATGCCGCGCATGGCCATGGAAATTGCGCGTCGTATGTCGGCAAGCTGGTCGATGCCAGAAGCTTTGGCCTTCTACACCGAAGTGGCGCGCGAAAGTGGCATCAGCCTGGCGCGTTGGAAGATTGCCTACAACGAGCTCACCCTCGATGGATGGCAACCCAATAAGTACTACCGCGCTTACGGCAAGATTGTCGATGTCCTGGTAGTCGATGACCCACTCATTAAAACCCCACCCGGATCCTTCCAAACCCAGGAACTCTCCGCCGACGTTTCCTTCGATGCCGATTACTCCATCGAAACCGAATTCCGTTTCGGCAAGGAACCTAGCTTCATGGGTTTGTGCTTCGGACGCAAGGATGGGCGCAACACCCACGCAGTTGGCCTCTACCCGAAAGGCGCACTCGATGTCGCGACCAAAGCTGGAGGAAGCTGGACCACACGCGATCACCAACAGCTTTCCATCACTCCGGGGTGGCATAAGTTAAAAATCGATGTCGTGACCCAAACTGGCGCCTATGCGGTGGTTGATATTTACTTCGACGACTTGTATTTACGCAGCATTGAAATGCCGCGCGATAGTGTGCGTGGAGGTTTTGGATTAATTACCGGCACCGGCGACGGACATTTCCGCAACATTCGCATCTTGGAGCGTGATCCGCACGATCCAGCAGCGCGGATTGAGCGTGAGTTAGCTCTACAGCAACGACTAGAGGATCCCGGCAGTCGTGCACCTGGAGTATTCCAGGGCGTGGCGCCGCCTGACTTCAGCACCATGCAAGGCAAGTGGCTTCAAGGTGAGCCGATGACCTTGCTGGACAACTACGGACACCCGACTGTGATTGCATTCTGGACTCCGCACCAAGATGGCCTGATTCCAGTCGCCGATTATTACGATTGGCTGGTTGGCGAATGGCAAGAATTCGGTTTGGAGGTCATCGTGGTGGTCACCAATTCGCATACGGAAAAGATTGTGCACGCATGGCTAGCCGAGCACCCCATGGAGCGTGTGCGTGTGCTCTACGATGCGCGATTCCTCATCTATCCTGCCTACAATGTTGGAGCAGGCGGCTGGAACATTCCGCGCCTGTTGCTGATTGATGTCGATGGCACCACCGCATGGGAAGGCGACCCGAACCTGCGCCTAGATGTCGGATGGGACTTGATGGAGCCAGAAATCACTCCCTTGGATCAATCCATCGAGGCTTTGGTGAACAAACGTCAGCTACGTGAGTTGGCTGAGCTGGCTTCTTCCTATGACACCGCACTCAATCTGTTTGAGCGTGGCGAACTCAAGTTAGCACTAGAGAAACTTGCTCCACTGGCAAACCTGAATGCAGATTTTGACGTTCGTGTGCAAGATGCACGCTCTCTACGCGATTCCATTGAAGGCATTGGCGCGGAGCTCCCGCTCGCTGCCGAGGCTGCCGAAGCGGAGGGACGTCCGCTTTACGCGCATGCGCTCCTGACCCGAGCCATCGATGAATTCCCCGGCACTGGAGTCGCTGACTTATCCACTTCGCGCCGGCGCAAGTTAGAGCGCAGTAACCTCTACCGCTATGCCTCCAAGGCTTGGAAATCCTTGGACAAGGCTGCCCAAGATGCCGAGCGCGGCCGTGAGAAAGAAAAGATCTTGGGCAATATCGATAAGGCCATGGCCTCTAGCGATTGTGCGGAAGTGCAAGAAGCCGCCACCGACATGCGCGACACCTTGCTTAAGGGTGGTGCCTCTGCGGTTGCTGCCGTATGGAAAAAAGTCCAGCCCCAGACTTTGGGGATGGACTTTTAAGCAAGTCTTGATTTAGAAATCCTCGGTGTGCGGTCGGGTACCACCGCACACCGAGGATTGGAACCTACAGAGCCTTCAAAGACTTCTCAGTYAGTTCGAGAACCTTGTCGACATCGGYGCTGGTGATTGCGAGGTGTGGACGGAAGCGAATCGTGCGATCGCCACTGCCTAGACCAAGCAGGCCATTGTTGTACATCTCGCCCAACATCTTGTCGCGCGATTCTCCGTTTGGAAGATCGAAGGCCATCAGCAAGCCAACGCCACGCGTGTTTTCAACCTGATCGAAAGAACCAGCCATTTTGCGCATGTTCTCTAACCAGTAAGCGCCTTGGTTGGCCGCGTTGTCGCACAACTTGTCATCGCGCACGACCTCCAGGACCTTAGTAGCACGGACCATGTCGACCAAGTTGCCACCCCAAGTGGAGTTGATGCGACTCGATTTCTCGAAGCAATTATCTGGCACTTCATCAATCTTTGGACCAGCAATGATGCCACACTGCTGCGCTTTCTTGCCGAAGCAGAAAATGTCTGGGGTGATGCCATAGTGCTGGAACATCCATGGCTTGCCACTGCCGAAGTAACCAGTCTGCACTTCATCGAGAATGAACAAGCAATCGTACTTCTCACAACGAGCTTGTAGACCCTGTAAAAACTCCGCGCGGAAKTGACGGTCGCCACCTTCACACTGCATCGTTTCAATGAAGATGGCTGCGATGTCATCGCCATGCTTGGCAAAGGCGTCATCGATGGCGGCGAAACAAACTTCCTCAGCTGCGATGTGATCGCGCAGAGCATCGCCTTCCATGGGGAAGGATACTGCAGGCGCTTCAATACGTGGCCAATCTTCAAACTTCGGGAAGTAATCGACCTTGTCCGGCAAGGTGTTGGTCAGACTCAGGGTGTAACCCGAACGACCATGGAATGCCTTGGTGAAGTGAAGGATCTTAGTGCCAACGTCTGCATCGACTCCTTTGGCACGATTGCGACGGACCTTCCAATCGAAGGCAACCTTCAGCGCGTTCTCCACGGCAAGTGCACCGCCATCGATGAAGAACATGTGCTTGTAACCTTCTGGCACAGCGACTTCCCCCATGCGGGTGACGAAGTCCGCCATTTCGGTGGTGTACAAATCGGAATTTGCTGGCCGGTTAGCGATTACATAATCCAAACTACGCAGCCAAGCTTGATCCAGGAGCGCTGGATGGTTCCAACCGAGTGGCGTGGAACCGAAACAACCGAAGAAGTCGACGAAGGTTTTGCCACTACGAGCATCGTGAAGGTCAGCGCCTAAAGACTTTTCGAAGTCGAGCACGAGGGAGTAGCCGTCGGCCAGAATCCAGCGGCCGAGAGACTCGTGCACTTGCTGGGGATCAGTGTGGTTTTGTGTGGATGTGGTCATTTCTTTACAACTAGGAAAAGTTATTTTGCTTCGCGATTCGCGGGGATGGTGCGACAAAAATCGCGGAGTAAATCTTGGTTGGCGGCGTTCTCTTCATGAGTGCCGACCATCACCAACGGAACTGCATGCCCAAGGCTTGCAAGTAGTCGGCGATTGAGTTTGAGATTGGTCACGAGAGCAGGCTGTAAATCTTGCCCGCCCGCAACCAAAGTGGCGCCAGCATCGGCGATGCGATGAATGGCCGCAGAGAGTTCTTCCGTGGAACCGCTTTCGGTCGCGGGAAGTTTGGCGATGCGTGGACGTARSGCGGCAAGRAATGCCGMGTTGTKTGATTCCGGGACCAAAATCATGCAMGTCACCTGCCGYTGAASCCATAGTTCYAAAAAGGCGTCGGCAGCTTCAGCRACCGGCATTTCTGGATCCAGRCAAAACACCTTTTCGCCAGATGCCAGCAAAGGGGATTCCTGTGCGGSCTGRTCGGTAGTAARGTGAAGGGTATTCATGTCAGAGGAGACCTCTCAAGCAGCSCAATCAGGAGCCKTRGATGCCGAAACGATTTCGGWTKCRCGCCTGAGTTTGCCGCGYRTCWGCAGCCTTAGAAAGAAGCGTGACTACCAAAGAGTCTACGCGGAGGGCAAACGTGCCCGCGGGCGGCTCATTCTAGTCGTTGCGGCCCCAGGTTTGAACCCCCTGTCCCCACGCATGGGGTTATCGGTTGGGCGTAAGTTCAATCCATCGGCAGTGTTACGYAATCRRGCACGGCGGRTCCTRCGCGAYGCATTTCGYCTGCAGCGGCGTCATTTACCCCATTTGGACATGATTCTCATTCCGGTGGCTCGYGGYGAAGCCTACCGCACCGGGGAAATCGAGTCCGAATTGCGCCGGCTGACWMGGAAAATCGCGCGTCGCCTGGAAGAAGCRGAAGACGRGGCYTARAGATGCGCTWCCTGTTCATTGGGCTGATTAAGGCCTACAAATTCCTCCTCAGCCCGCTGCTCGGWGCCGACAAATGTCGTTTCAGCCCAAGCTGCTCAGAATACGGRCTCGAAGCTCTTAGATTACATGGCAGCATCAAGGGKCTCGGCCTTACAATCTGGCGCATTCTTCGCTGCCAACCTCTGTGTCGCGGCGGCTTTGACCCGGTACCACTTCGAAAAACGAAGCCATGATTCTCGGACTCACTCTTTCACTTCTAATCCAGCATCCGCACGCCCAACCGGGCCCGGAAATTCAGCCTCTTCCCGCCAAGCAAGAAGTAGCTGTCCCCGCACGCGAAGATTTGCGTTACGACGGCGAGGTCCACTTTGGTGCCATGCGTCGCTTGACCACGTCGGGCGAAAACGCGGAGGGTTACTTCAGCAATGGTGGACGTCACATCACGTACCAAGCCACTTTTGGTGACCGGCAATGTGACCAAATTTTTGAACTGGATTTGCTGAGTGGCGCACGTCGCTTGATTAGCACTGGAACTGGCCGCACCACGTGTAGTTTCTACATGCCCGGTGACCGTCAAATTTTGTTCGCGAGCACCCACGGTTCATCGGACGACTGCTTGCCGCCAGCCGACTTTTCGCGCGGTTACGTGTGGAAAATTTACCCGCAGTACGATTTGTACATTCGCGATCTGGATACTTGGGAACTGAAACCCTTGTCCCCCGCTCCAGGCTATGACGCAGAAGCGGTGGTCAGCCCAGACGGTAAAAAGATTGTGTTTACCTCACGTCGCAATGGTGATCTTGATATTTACATCATGAACATCGACGGCAGTGGTCTCACTCAACTGACCGATCGCCTCGGTTACGACGGCGGTCCGTTCTTCTCGCCAGACTCGAAGCGTTTGGTTTATCGCTCGTTCTACCCGGAAGGCGAAGAAGCCGAAGCAAAGTACCAAGCATTGTTGGACGATGACTCGATCGAACCGATGGCTTTGCAGATTTGGGTGATGGACATCGATGGCACCAACAAGCGTCAGGTTACGGACAATGGCGCTGCGAACTTCGGTCCTTACTGGCACCCGGATAACAAGCACATCATTTACTGCTCCAATCAGGCCTCGGAAAGCGGTCGTGATTTCGATCTCTACCTCACCGACGATGAAGGCAAAGCTGAGGAGCGCATCACCTTTGGCCCCACCTTCGACGGCTTCCCCATGTTCTCCGCTGACGGGCGCCAGCTCATCTTCGCGAGCAACCGCGCCAATGCACAACCAGGCGATACCAACCTGTTCATTGTTGAATGGTTGCCAGATGCACGGCCAGTCGAATAGGGAATCGGATTTAGCACTCCCTATGCAAGCCAGACTCTTCGGAGTCTGGCTTTTTTCATGCCGTAGGATGCACGCATGAAACTATTCCCTCACGCCAAACCTAATGCCCAGAGTGGCTTTACGCTGATTGAATTAATCATCGTCTTGGCGATTATCGGAATACTTGCCACCATGGCTGCGATTGCGATTGGCAAGGCCAAGAAAACGGCCAAGTGTCTGGAAGATCTCGGCAAAATCAAAACCTTGATTGCGGATGCTCTGCAAGCAATCGACGATGGACTTCCTCTTGCTCAAATCCTCACAAAAGTGAGTGCCGTATGCACGAAATTTTCAGCGATGAAAACCAATAATTGCTATAAAAAGGGTCGAGATTCGGCACTCGATTCTTTGCTCGGCCAACTAAAGGCAAAGTTGGCCGAGTTTAAAGATACCTTAGCCCCTGCAGAGCAAACCCAACTAGCGACCGCTGCTGCTGGGTGTTTATAAGCAGCWYGCRSGGTCGAATGCTGGAACCTTCCACTTCTTACCAGTAGTGTCTAGCACCAYCAAACTTTGACACTTGGMGYTCTGCAACTCCTGGAGGTCCAGCCGGCAAACGACTTCTTCATTGCGCTTYAGCTTGGCGCTGRCCTCTAAGTCACAAACCGGATAGAAATCTTTTCCAYTTGCGTCAGTGGCTTTGATRGCTGCAAATGCCAGGGTGGRTTTTCCGCAGTTATTTAGCAAAAGTACYAGGTGTTCGCCATCCACTTGGACGACCACTTCAAGTGGGCCGCGAACCCGTCCGCGAGTAAAAATCAAATCCCAAATAAAGCCTAGAAAGTTTTCCATGATTTAGCGTAATCCACAAGCTTKKAGAGCACGATCGCGGACTTYCTGAGCACGCTGCCGGGCTTTWAAAGCACCCGCCTGAAGCACTTCCTCCACCTTCTCGGGATGAGCCAGGTAATCTTCACGTCGTCCGCGGGCTTCGGCGAAGAAATYCTCCATGGCATCTTTGAGGCGCATCTTTAGGTGACCATAACCCGGTGCACCCACGCCGCCYTCRCGCACTTTGCTTTGCCARTCCGCTAAYTCWTCAGCGGGCAAAAATAAGGCGAGCAGATCAAACACAAACAATTCTGAAGGATCTTTAGGCTCTTCCGGAGGACGCGAATCRGTCACGATTTTCCCGCACAGTTTTTGGAGCTTCTTGCCATGCTCAAAAATCCAGATGTCATTACCGTAGCTCTTTGACATTTTCTGGCCATCAAGCCCGGGCACTTTCTGCATGGTCGCAGATTTCTCCAGACGCATTTCGGGGCGCTGGAAGACATCGCCATAAGCTCCATTAAAGTAGCCSGCCATGTCCTGGGTCATTTCCACGTGCTGCACTTGATCCTTGCCCACCGGCACCAAAGTGGAATCATAGGCCAAGATGTCTGCGGCCATGAGGATGGGGTAGGTGAACAGGCCGACACTGGGCTTGACATCGTTCTTGATCTTGTCCTTGTAAGAATGCGCGCGCTCGAGCAATCCCATGCCGGTGACGGTCGCGAGCAACCAAGCRATTTCGGTAACTTCCGGCACATCGCTTTGGCGRAACARRGTCGACTTTTCTGGGTCCAATCCACACGCCAAATAAGTGACCGCAGTCTCCCAAACCAACTCACGCATCTTCGCTGGATCACGCTGCGARGTTAATGCATGGTAATCRGCAATGAAGTAAAAGTGATCGCCGGCCTCTTCCTGCAAGGCTACGTGTTGACGAATCGCGCCGAAGTAGTTGCCGATGTGCAGCAAACCACTRGGTTGAATCCCGCTAAGAATGGTGCTCATGAGTAGCGCCTACTTCCAAACAAAGGTGATGGGCTTTTCAATCTCAGGGTGCAAGCTCTGATGCACSGGACAAGTCGCAGCTGCYTTCTCAAGCATAGACTTGTGCTTCTCCTCWACCGCGCACGACATGGTGACCAMCACCGGTAGCGAGCCAATGCGGCGCACCGGATCCGCAACCATGTGCTTCTCCACTTTRATGATAGTGCCTTCGAGCGCCATGCCATGCCGCTCCGAAACGATGCCAAGAATGGTCAAGATGCAAGCCCCCAAAGCCGTYGCCACTAAATCGGTCGGCGAGAAGGNTTCACCCTTCCCGCAGTTATCCAGCGGCGCATCGGTCACCACCTGCACRCCACTGGGTCCGTGAGTTGCCTGACAGCGCARCTCGCCTTGATAAACGACATCGATTTCTAGGGCCATSCGGRTAGTTTAGGGCCGAGGGGGTGGACGGCAAAATAGGGAAACTCTGATTAAGTCTGGCGGCGACTCCGCGGCCGAAATTGCTTGCCCCGGCGTTGCTTCATCTCAGCTGTAGCGAGACTACAGCCTTCGATTCTCGCCTTGGGGCAAACGATTTCCATCCACAGCCTCCCACGCCATACTCAATCAGAGCTTCCATAGCTTTCCCTAGGACTGCTAGGATTGGAATATGTCATGCATTGCATTACTTCTGCTCGCCTTTCCACAAATCTCTGTGGATCCCCCGCCTGGTCGCCTGATTATCCTGGAGAAATCGGCGGCCACTGCACGATTCATGGATACTGCCACCGGGAGAGTCCTGGCGATTGTAGAAGTGGGCGATGGCCCGCATGAAGTCGCCATGACCCCGGATTGGCGTGGAGCGGTGGTTGCGAATTATGGTGGTCAGGAGGCCGGTAGCAGCCTGACTTTCATTGTGGTCAACGAAATGGGCAAGCCAAAATCCACCACTATGGAACTCGGTCAAGCGATTCGCCCGCATGGCTTGGCTTTTGGCAAGAGCAGGCATTTATTGTGGGTGACTGCGGAAGTCACTGGTGAATTGTGGTTGGTGGATATCAAGAACGAAAAAATTGTCACCAAGGTCGATGTAGGCATGGGTGGTGGGCACATGGTGGCGGCCATGGACGATGAACATGCTTTCGTTAGTCATATTGGCGCCGGCTGCATTACCCCGGTCAGCAAGCAGGACGATGGCACCTGGAAAGCTGGACCGCGGATTGAAACCGGGGCTGGCGCAGAAGGCATTGGGGTGCAGCCAGGCACCGATTTAGTTTGGGTGACCAACCGTGCTGCCGATACGGTCAGCATTGTCGATGCCAGCGAAGGCAAAGAGATTGCCGAACTACCCTGCGAGGGATTCCCCATTCGGGTGATGTTCTCAAGAGATGGCGACATTGCAGCGGTCAGTTGCGCCAATGCAAATGAAATCGCTCTTTTTGATGCCTCCACGCGTGAATTAATTGCGCGGATTCCGATTGGCATCACCAGCAAAGATGATTCCGATACGCGCCTATTCAAAGATCAGTTTGGCGAAAGTGCAGTCCCGATTGGCATGATTTTCGCCCCCGATGGCAATCATCTCTATGTTTCCTGTGCTGGCGCCGATCGCATTGCGGTGATTGATGTGCGCTTGCGGCGCGTAGTGCAAGTCTTTGAAACAGGAAAGGAACCGGACGGCATTGGCTGGTATCCTGCTCCTCCACCGCAGACGGCTGAGCTGTCTCGGTAAACGATTTCATGATCATCACCAATACGGAAACTGTGCCAGGCAAACGTCTGGTGGAACATTATGGACTGGTTCAGGGCAGCACCATTCGCGCTAAGAACATCGGCCGCGATCTCATGGCGGGGATGAAAAATTTGGTTGGTGGAGAGCTCAAAGGCTACACCGAACTTCTGCAAGAATCGCGCGATCAAGCCATCGAACGCATGGTAAAACAGGCTGCGGAGTTAGGTGCCAACGCGGTGGTAAACGTGCGCTTTTCTACCTCTTCGGTTGCTGCTGGCGCCGCCGAAATCTTGTGTTATGGCACCGCTGTCCTTATGGAAGAAGAGCATGCCTCAACCGGTACACCACCGCCGTTACCTCCAACTGAGGCTTACTAAAGGTGTACCAGTTTTATTTTGCGATTGCTTTCCTGGTCATCGGGCTCACCGTGGGCACCTTGTTAGAAAGGTTGCATTACCGCAGCATTCGCCGGCGCGAACTAGGCTTTGTGACTTTGCCAGCGTCCACTCTGAAAATGGTACCGGATGAAAAGCACGTTTTACGGGCAGAATTAGTCACAGGGTCGGTGGTTATTTCGGTGGATTACTTCAAGCGTTTCGCAGCAAGCTTGAAGAAACTGTTTGGCGGGGAAATCCATTCATACTCCAGTTTGCTGGACCGCGCACGTCGCGAATCCATGCTACGACTCAAGGAGAACTGCGCGGATTGCGACATGCTGGTTAACCTGCGCGTCGAGACCAGCACGATTTCGAATGGCGGCAACTCCAACATTGGTTCCGTCGAAGTCATGACTTATGCAACCGCCTTGTGGTATAGCCCACGCTCRGGTCACGGAAATCCGGTAAATCTGGAAGCATGAGATTCCGAGCGCGTCTTTTAGCCGAAACTGCGGACAACTCAAAAGGTGGTAAGGAATCKATACCWAGCCGYCTGAAGGGCATGGCCTCGGCAGTCATCATTCTAGGYCTCATCTATTTTGGCCTTGGAATTTGCGCAGACCTTGCGATTAATATTGTGCCGCCGCGTACCGAAGCCCGATGGTYCTCTTGGGCGGAAGACTTGATTGGGCCCACCTTGCCAGTCCCCGACGACTTGCAGGATGTCTTTGACCGACTCACCAAAGATTCCGAGCTAGATGACTTCCCCTACCACTTGGTGTTCCTCCCCACCGACGACATCAATGCCTTTGCCTTGCCGGGTGGTTTGATTGCCATCACCCAGGGTTTATATGAAACAGTGCGCACACCAGAAGGCCGTGCGCTGGTTCTGGGGCATGAAATCGGACACGTGCAACATCGTCATGGCCTTCAGAGGATTGGGCGCTCGATCCTGCTTGCTGGGGCCTTGAGCTTGGCGGGTGTAGACACCGCGACCGTGCTCAGGCGTGGGCAATTCYTCGCCGACCTGCAATTTTCGCGCAGCCRGGAATCAGACTCCGATGACTATGGTCTGCGCCTGGTTTACCGCGTTTTCGGAACCACCGAAGGCAGCATGGAGTTCTTCGAGAACCTCGAAAGTCTGGATTTGGAGGATGTCAACACTCTCCAAGGCCAACTCGGCACCTTCCTGCGCACGCATCCCCAAACCAGTGATCGGCTTGAGGACTTGCGTAAACTTGCGCGRGAACTAGAARRCGCTGCCTAAATCYGGCGCCCGAACTTTGGAAGTCCGGGTTTAGACTTCGACCTTATCGCCRTAAACTTCGCCGCCGTGTGCGGTGAACTCCACAGACTTCTCCTTCATGGCTTTACGCACATCGTCGGTGATGCGCATGGAGCAGAACTTCGGGCCACACATGCTGCAGAAGTGTGCGGTTTTYGCATTCTCGGAAGGAAGCGTTTCGTCGTGGTAAGACTTGGCAGTCACCGGATCTACCGACAAGTTGAACTGGTCTTCCCARCGRAACTCGAAGCGCGCCTTRCTTAGCGCGTCATCGCGGTCGCGGGCACCTGGAACACCTTTGGCGATGTCSGCGGCATGCGCAGCAATCATGTAGGTAATCACGCCTTGCTTCACGTCATCGCGGTTCGGCAAACCGAGGTGCTCTTTCGGAGTGACGTAGCACAACATGGCGGTTCCGTACCAGCCGATTTGTGCGGCACCGATTCCGGAAGTGATGTGGTCATAGCCGGGYGCAATATCGGTCACCAGTGGACCTAAGGTATAGAAGGGWGCTTCAAAGCAYTCCTTCAATTCCATGTCCATGTTCTCRCGAATCATRTCCATGGAAACGTGWCCAGGTCCTTCAATCATGACTTGGACGTCGTGCTTCCAAGCGACTTGAGTGAGTTCGCCGAGGGTACGCAAYTCGCCRAACTGCGCTTCATCGTTGGCGTCTGCCAAACAGCCAGGACGWAGACCATCGCCGAGGCTGAAGGTGACGTCGTACTTCTTCATCACCTCGCAAATRCGTTCAAAGCCGGTGTAGAGGAAGTTYTCCTTRTGRTGCGCCAAACACCAGGCCGCCATGATGGCACCCCCACGCGACACAATGCCGGTAATCCGGTCCACCGTCAGCGGGATGTACTGCATGCGCACGCCAGCGTGAATGGTGAAGTAATCCACCCCTTGCTCGGCCTGCTCGATGAGCGTTTCGATGTAAGCATCTAGGTTCAAGTCCGCCGGATTGCCACCCACTTTCTCCAAAGCTTGGTACAGCGGTACAGTTCCAATCGGCACTGGACTGTTACGCATAATCCATTCACGCGTTTCGTGAATGTTATGCCCGGTGGAAAGATCCATCACCGTGTCGGCGCCCCACATAATCGACCACTGCAACTTTTCGACCTCCTCTGAAATGGAAGAGTGCGTCGCCGAGTTGCCGATGTTGGCGTTGATCTTGGTGCGGAAGTTGCGCCCGATAATCACCGGCTCCAACTCTAAGTGACGACGGTTCGCCGGAATGACGGCGCGGCCAGCTGCGACTTCATCGCGCACGAATTCCACGCTACGACCTTCACGTTCGGCAACAAAGGCCATCTCTTCGGTGATCAAACCGCGACGCGCATAGTGCATCTGCGAAAAGTTTTCATCGCCACGAGCTTCGCGCTTGCTGATCCAGGTTGCACGCGGACGCGGGATGCCTGAACGCGGGTCAAAGCCCTGCGGCCCGGTGGTGTCGTAGAGGTCGAAATGGGTGCCATCGGTCAAGTTAATCCGACGGTATGGAACCTCCAAAACGGTGTCCTGAAAATCAATCGCGGTCACCCGCTTCTCCGACGAGGGGAAACACTCCTCGAAGGTCGAAATGGTGCGTGGTTCCAACTCACCGCTCTCGCGGTGGTTGCTGCTCAAGGGATGTGAGGTTTCCTTCATGGTCTTGCCGTTCAAAACGGTGCCCTACTATGCGCCTCTTTTGCCCCAGACTCAAGCGGAATCCGGCCTAGCCGCGAAGTTATGATTCCAACATGGGTGCTGGCAAAAAGGTTGCGATTGGCTGTGGTGGACTCTTGGTCCTGATGGTCCTGGCGTTGTTCCTCGGATTCCAATGGGTTAAGAAAAACTTTGGAATCACCATGGATCCGGTCAAGATTTTGGCCATGGCGGAAGAGGCCGCAGATGTTCAAATACCCGACGGATTTGAGCCTATATTCGGCATGTATACCCGTGAGGGCCTCTTGGATCCTTTGTCGATTTTCAATGCCCATGAAAGCCGCACGCAGGAAACCAGGCTCACCATTTATGAGCGCGCCGGCACCTACACGGAAGAAGAAATGTTCGCGGAGCTTAGTCAGGAAGGCTCCGGTATGCGGATTAATGTCGGCGTGGAAAGCATCGGCGAAGACGAGCACTTCCCGGTCACCTACCTTGGCGAGGATTACCAGGGCCTTCTACGCGAGGGGCTGGATGAAGATCAACAGGTGCACCGCGTGCTGCTGACCGTCATCGAAAAAGAAGGCAAGACTCTGTTGATCTTGTTCGAAGGAGATCCAGAAATCATCCGTCGCGAGCTACTGCAAGAAATCTTGGACTCAGGCCTGCAAGCCGAYGSYRTGSYGANTACYCSMSSKWSRGMMGSGKGAANNARWCGTCRGWNNGKCMGWTCANTRKSCYKGCYNAKYGCGMANCWCGASGWCKGSRWYSKYYWGSYYGTTCNNCTSMNNTCSRYCRWKCKKKCCATGAAGTCGTAGATGTCGCCAATGTCGACGGGACCGACTTTAAGGATGATGTCCCCCGCCAGTAAACCTGCTTTTTCAGCTGGCGAACCTGCACTAGTTCCGTTGATCAACATGCCGCGCTCGGTCATCGCACCGTAGTCAGGCATCGAGCCAAACCAAATGCCATCGGCCATACCGCGACGCCCTTTGCCGGCATCCTTCGGTGCTTCCGGCTTGATGTAAGTGAAGTCTTGGCGTGGCGAAGCTTGCAAGTGTTCCAGGAACGCGACTAAGCCAATCGCGAGATCCGCCATGGCCTCATAGGTGACTTTGTCGGCGGTATCGCTTGGCTTGTGGTAATCCGAGTGAATGCCGGAGAAGAAAAAGATCGCCGGGATGTCCATTTTGTGGAAACTCATGTGGTCGGAACCGCCGCCGCCAAGCATTTCACCGGCCATGACATTAAGATTCATTTCCACATGACTAGCATCCATGATGGATYGTGCATGCTCTAAAGCGGGGCCGAATGCAGCGGCGGTTGCGGCACTGCCCACAGTCACGCTTCCTGATTCAAGGCGCCCAACCATGTCTAGATTCAAATTGCCTACTACATGGCCAAGTTCAACTGTCGGGTACTCCACCCAATGCGCGGAGCCAAGCAAACCCATTTCTTCGCCACTCCAAAAGCAGAACAGCATGCCGCGTTCGCCGACTTCCCCGTCGGCGTACTTCACGCCCCAAGTTTCGGCCAATTCCAAAACCATGGCGGTTCCCGAAGCATTGTCATCGGCGCCGTTATGCACTTTATACGAACCCGGTGCGAGCGAGCCTTCGCCGCCAAAGCCAAGGTGATCATAATGTGCGCCAATCACCACCCATTCATCGGTGGTCCCAGGAGTAGAGGCAATCACGTTGCGCGCAATACGGGTTTCATACAAAACCTGAGGAGCAAGATGTACTTCCACACCTCTTCGGCTCTGTTTTTCAAGACGTGCGAAAGTTCCAGAAGTCACAGTGATGACTGGAATGGGCATAGCTCCTTGCACAGATTTAAAGCTTGTGAGTTCTTCTCCACCAAGTTTCATGTCATCTGGGTGCGTGCCNAGAATAATGCCGATGGCACCCGCTGCCGATGCATTGCGAATTTTCTTGCGCAGATTACCGAGTGATTTCACTTCTTCGCTAGCGTCGAATCCGAACTCGGTGTAGCGACGCACGAGGACAACTTTCCCGGAGACATCGACCGCTGCAAAGTCATCTAAATCGTGCGCGGGAAAGACTACCCCATAAGCCGCGGCAATCAGAGTGCCGGTTGCTTCTTGGTTTGGAGAAGCGGCCACCGTTCCCACGCCACTTATGATGTCGCCGTTCACCGTCAACTTGGAGTTGCCAGGCGCCGGTGGCATTTGCACTTCGAACTCCTGAAACCAACTGCCATTGGGCCCACCAGGCTCCAAGCCTGCCAACAGAAGGCGGTCCTTCAGATATTCAGCGCTTCGGTAAGCACCGTCAGAGCCGGTTTGCCGCCCTTCTTGTGCGTCGTCCGCCAACCATTCGACGTGGTCTTGCAATTCCGGGGCAGAAACTTCCAAACTTGGGCCTGCACAGGCGGCCAAAGGAAGCAGGGTGAGGAGCAGATTGCGGGTAGCTTTCATGATGCCAATGGCGGCATTCTACCCTTGTTTCATCCCTAGAAACCGGCCACTTTTTGGTCGCCTTTACGCAGTAACCGCAGATAAGAAACTAGCTCTAACTCCGCGCAAACCTGCCCTTGCTCGTCGATGGCGAGGACTTGATGAGTGCGCACCGATTTACCGCGGTGCCGGAGTTGCGCTTCCGCTTCTTGCAGGTCGGCTTCAGTAATCTTGAAATCGAAAAGAAGGTCACTGGCCGCAGGGAGTTTAAAACGCGTATCGGTTGCCATCAGCCAAGTTTGCAAATCGAGACCACGGCGTGCGAGCGCTTGCCAGTACATTAGCGGGAAGATGGGGTCGGCAGCGGCATAGATGGTGCCGCCGAACATGGTGCCGTTGAGGTTGCGGTTCAGCAGGGAGCGTTTCGCGCGCATGCGGATATGGCAGAAGTCTTCAGCGACGTGGTCCACACGAATCCGCTGAAGCATTAACGGTGGATACCAGTTCAGCATCCAGCGCAGTTGCCACGGTTTTAGAATCCGAGTTCTTGCCATCGATCGGCGACCTTTTTCTTAACTGTAGGGTCCATGACGATGGCATCGGGCCACTCGCGCGTAAATCCTTCTTCCGGCCATTTGCGCGTGGCATCGATACCGACTTTGGAGCCGTAACAGGCGGCGCGACTGGCGTGATCGAGCACTTCCATCGGCCCCAAAGTGAACTCCATGTCACGTTGCGGATCGATGTGATTTAAAGTTGCCCATGCCACTTCGGAATCGCTGTGAATGTCGATATCTTCGTCGACCACCACAATCACTTTGGTGAACATCGCTTGACCAAGTCCCCAGATTGCGTTCATGATTTTACGCGCGTGACCTGGGTATTGTTTTTTGATGCGAATGTACATCAAGTTATGCGCGACGCCTTCAAACGGCATGCGGTAGTCGAGGATTTCCGGAAACTGTTTTTGCAGAACTGGCAACAGCAAACGCTCGATGCCTTCGGTCATCCAACTATCTTCTTGCGGCGGACGTCCGACTAAAGTGGTGTGGTAGACCGGGTTCTTGCGGTGCGTGATGCACTCCACATGGAAAATCGGGTACTTGTCGGCAAGGCTGTAGAAACCGGTGTGATCGCCGAATGGACCCTCTACGCGCAAATCGGTGGGATCCACATAACCCTCCAAAACGATTTCGGCGGTGGCGGGCACTTCCAATGGAATAGTTTTACATGGGACTAATGGCACTCCTTTTTGACGAATGAAACCTGCAATGAGCAGTTCGTCGACATCGGGCGGTGCGGGAATCACACTTGCAAAACAGGTAGCGGGGTCAGCGCCGATGACTACCGCAAGCGGAATGCGCTCGCCACGCTCTTCCGCCTTCTTTAGATGACGTCGCGCATCTTTATGCAGATGCGAATGGAAGCCGGTTTCCTTGGGCCCCATCACTTGCAAACGATAGGTGCCTAGGTTGCGCCGTCCGCTTTCTGGATCCTGGGTTACGCATAAAGGGAAGGTGATGAAAGGGCCAGCATCATCTGGCCAGGTGGTGAGGACTGGGATTTTGGAGAGGTCGACATCGTCCCCTTGCAAAACCACTTCCTGACACGGCGCCTTCGAAACTTTCTTCGGCATCCATGAACCAATGCTCAGCAGTTTCGGCAGCATACGCAACTTATCGCCGAGGCTTTCCGGCGGCGCTTGTTCGAGTAGCTCATGCAAACGCGCGGCATGCTCCTCAATGTTCTCCACCCCGAGTGAGAGCGCGCAACGTTTGCGAGAACCGAAGGCGTTAATCAGCACCGGCATGTCGCTGCCCTTCACATTCTCGAACAACAGCGCCTTGTTCTCGGCACCCTGCTCTTTGCTCACCCGGTCGGTGATTTCAGAAATCTCCAAATAAGGGTCGACCTCGGCGGTGATGCGCTTCAGCTCGCCAGCCGCGTCCAGCATCTGAATCCAGTCCTGCAGGTTCTCCATGCGGGCATTTTAGGGGGACTCGACGCGAAATTCTTGCTTGGAATTGAGTTACGCCACCTAAAAATGAGCGATACTTGAAAGCCCCTGGCCTCTTTCTAGAAAACCCTGCCTCCATGAACCCTAAAGTATTCCTTCTCGGGCTGCTCACGCTTGCCCCGATATCCTGTTTTAGCCAGCCGGCTTCGTCACCGACTCCGCTTCCGTCGGGCGACGTGATTGCTGTGCAAGGCAACGTTTTTACATCGAGCAGTCAGAGCAATGCGGCTTTGGCGACAGCGTCGGACGGGCGCTCGGCTTTGGTGTGGGAAAGCAAGCGCCAAGAACGCGGCACCTTCGGCATTTACGCCCGGCTATTCGACAGCGCTGGCCAACCACTCAGTCATGAGTTGCATGTGAACACCCATTTGCCACGCGCGCAGTGGCATCCGGCAGCACAGTTTTCCAACGATGACACCCTTTGGGTCGCGTGGGAATCTTTTGCGCAAGATGGCAGCGGTTCTGGGATTGTTGCCCGCGCTTTTGATATCGATGGCAACCCATTGAATCAGGAAGTGCCGGTCAACCAATATCGGGATGGCGATCAAACCGAGGTGGTGCTTGCATCGGCCGGTGCATCGAGTGTTTTGGCCGCATGGTCTTCACGCGATGAAGCAGAAGCTGCAGGACTAGGCATTCGAGTACGCCGTTTGGGTGTTAAATCGCAAGACGATGAAATCGTAATCAGCTCCCCCGAAGGCGCGATGGATTTGCGCCCTTCGGTAACCGCAACCGCTGACGGTTTCCTTGTGGTGTGGACGCGGAACTTGCTGGAAGAATCACGGTCCATCGTTATGGGGCGGTTGCTCGATGCCTCTGGCAATCCATCCACCGACGCCTTTGTTGTCGCAGATCAAGTCGGCGTTGACCAAATCGAAGCAGTCGTCGCTTCCAATGCAAAAGGCCAACTCGCTGTTGCATGGTTGCGCAGTACAAATGGCGGATATGAAGTCGTGGCGCAATCTTTAGATGCGCATGCACAAGCACTCACCGCACCGTTAGTACTCGCAACTCCACAAGACGGATGGAAATCTGGCGTGAGTCTTGCCGTCGCCCCGAACGGCGATGTTGCGGTCGCCTATAACCATGACGTCGCCCCGACTTTGCGCGACGACGAGAAACCGAAGGTAAATCGCTCGGTGTTGTGTCAACGCTTCACCCGCCGAGGCTTGCCACTCGATGCAACTCCCCTCGCCCTTACCACCTCTGGCTCGATGGCCTTKGCTACTGCTGCCACGCGCCTGGCTTGGAGTGCTGATTCTCGTCTGATTAGTTCCTTCGATGGAACTGGCTCCAACGGCGATGGTTCTGCTGCAAACCTGGTCTTATGGTTGCCCGAAGGATTCCAAACCCCTCTAGCGCGTGATTTAGGTCCAGCCGTGGCCGCCATTGCAACCACCGATGCCGACATGCTCGCTGCAAACCCGCCGATTTGGGATCCTAACTTTGTGCCGCGCGGTCGCCTGCTTGGCGTGCAAGCTTCCGGCGCCGACTTCGGTTTTGAAGGCGTTCCTGGAACTGGATGGACCCCACCGGATCCGGAAATGGCGGTTGGACCTTCCGACATCTTGGTCATGACCAACGGCGAAATCACTTCCCTTTCAAAAAGTGGAACGGTGCGCTGGAGCGATTTGATTGAAGGTGCTGCTGGACTTTGGGGCTCTTTGGGAACCGGCAGTTTCGTATTCGACCCTGAATGTTGTTGGGATCCACACTCCAACCGCTTCCTCGCCATGGCCAACGAGCGCACCGGAGGGCAAAGTTACTTCTTGCTCGCTGTTTCCAAGGATGATTCCCCGGACGATGAAAACGATTGGTGGAAGTACCGCTTCAACGTCACCTCCGTTTCTGGCGATGATATTGACTCTCCGAATATGTCGGTTGGGCCGGACAGTATTTTGCTTACCGCAGACTTCTTTGGACCCGACAAGTACTTGCTCTACTTGATTGACAAGGCTTCCGTGCTGTCGGGCGGAACTGCCACCACGACCTCGGAACTGCTCACTGGAACCGGGCAACAATCCATGGGTGTACCGGTGGTTTACGACGCTAACAACACCTTGTACATCTTGCAGTCGACTGAGTTTGGCTCCAACAACACGGTGATTCTGCACGCGATTGAGAACCCATTCACCAGTTACTCGCGCACAACCTTCACTCTGAACGTGCCGACGTACACCTACCCAAACCAGCCTCCGCAAAAGGGCAGTAGCTCGCGTCCGTTCTTGTTTGAACCGCGTTTCTGGAGTGTTGCTTTACGTAACGATTCCATGTGGGCGGTGCATCACGTAAACAATCTACGCGCTCGTGTCCGCTGGTATGAAATCAACCTCAACGGCTGGCCCAATGGCGGAAACCCTAGTTTGGCGCAAGATGGCGAGATTGATTTGGGATCTGGAATCCACACCTTCTTCCCTAGCATTCACGTCGACGCCAATGACAATGTTGCGGTTAGTTTCGCGCGTTCGGCATCGAATGAATACATCTCCATGAGTCGTGCAACCCGCGGAGCCAGCGATCCAGTGGACAGCATGCGCCCAGCTCAGGTGGTGCGTACTTCCGGTGCTGCGCATAACTCCGGCCGTTGGGGTGACTACAGCGCAACTCAGGCTGAGCCGAACATCCCGGGGACTTTTTGGGGACACCATGAGTTCACCGATAACGGTCAATGGCGCACTTGGGTTGCGCAATACATCATGCGTCCGGCACCCTTCCTGCTTTCGGTGCCTAGCTTAGTCGGCGGAAGCAATAACACGCTGTCCGTTTCAGGAGCCACGCCAAATGTTCCAGTTCGTTTCGCTTACAGCCTAGTTGGCACTGCGATATTCGAGGCACCGGGTAACGCAGCCATTCTGAGCTTGGAAAACCCGGCCTTAGCCGGAAGTGCAACTGCTGACGGCAGTGGAAACGCCAGCATCAACCGTTTCATTCCGGGTAGCTTTAGCGGCACCACGGTTTGGTTGCAGGCGGTGGAAAACGAGCACGCTACCAACTGGATTCAGTTGACCGTGCAGTAAGTACTAGAACTCGTGGTGGTTTAGCTCTCTAAATCGGAGTTTCCTAAGCCACCACGAAGTTCACCATGCGGCCGGGCACCACAATCACTTTGCGGATTTCTCCATCTAGGTGTTCGGCGACGGCTTCGCGTGCAGCGGCTTCCATCACGGTCTTATTGGCGCCTGCTGGGACGATGGCACGAGCTTTCAACTTACCGTTGATTTGCACCGGAAACTCCACCGTATCGGAAGTTAACTTGGACTTGTCGTAACTAGGCCACTCGGCAAAAGCCAAGGTTTCTGTCATGCCAATATTGGACCAAATCTGTTCCGCGATATGCGGCGCAAATGGTTCCAACAGAATACACAAGGTCGATGCTTGATTTTTCGTCAAAGCACCCTTCGCTTTAGTGCCCACGTTGACGAATTCCATCATCGCAGCAATCGCAGTGTTGTAACCCATCTGCTCGAGGTCATCGCCACACTTGCGAATGCACTGATGCAAGGCACGTTCAGTTTCATCCGCTCCGGTATCGGCAACACCGCGATCCAATAAACGCCAAGTGCGCTGCAAGAACCGGTGCACACCCGGTAAATCGCGTGGATTCCACGGTGCACTTGCGGTTACAGGCCCCATGAAGGCTTCGTACAAGCGCATGGTGTCGGCGCCGTACTCCTTGATGACATCGTCCGGATTCACCACGTTCTTCAACGACTTCGACATCTTCGCGGTTTGGCGATTCACCGTTTTTCCAGTCTTGGAAGAAACGTAAACGCCATCTTCCTTTTCTTCCACTTCATCGACCGGCACCAAAACGCCGTCGGAGTTGCGGAAGGCATAGCTTTGCACCATGCCTTGATTGACTAGCTTGTGAAATGGTTCATCTGCGGAAACTAAACCGCAATCGAACAACACCTTATGCCAGAATCGCGCGTAAAGCAGGTGTAGCACCGCGTGCTCGGCACCTCCGACGTATAGGTCGACCGGCATCCAATACTTTTCTTYCTCAGAATCCCAGGCGGCTTCGGAGTTATGCGGGTCAAGGAAACGCAGGTAATACCAACAACTWCCCGCCCATTGCGGCATGGAGTTGGTYTCGCGTTTCCAAACTTTKCCATCGCCATCGACCACGTTCACCCARTCGGTWGCACGAGACAAAGGTGGGTCRCCACTCGCCGATGGAGTGAAGTCYTCCAGTTCCGGAAGAGTGACTGGCAAATCGCCTTCGTCGACCAACTTGGAAACTCCAGTTGGCAATCCCGATGCATTCATTTCATGCAAGATGGGGAATGGTTCACCCCAGTAACGTTGACGGCTGAACAACCAATCGCGCAAACGATAGTTAATCTTGCCCTTGCCTATGAAACGTTTTTCTAACCACGCAACCATGCGTGGAATGGCGTTTTCACGGGCGAAACCATCGAGGAATCCGGAGTTCATCAACTCGCCTTCCTCGCACAAGATCTTGCGCACTTCCAAGCCATACTTTTCMGCAAACTCACGGTCGCGGGCATCGCCATCGGGCACRCACATAATCGCGCCRGTGCCGTAACTCATSAGYACRTAATCGGCGGTCCAAACCGGCATCAAGCGACGTGGGTCCCCCTCCGGATAAACCGGGTTTAGAGCATACACGCCAGTGAACACTCCAGACTTATCCTTCTGCAGCTCGGCACGCTCTAATTCGGATTTGGTGGCTGCCTGAGCCACATAGGCCTCGACTTCTTTGCGCGYAGAATCGACCACMACTTCCGCAATCAACGGATGCTCTGGCGACAAAACAGCAAARGTAGCGCCAAACAAGGTGTCGGGGCGGGTGGTAAAAACCTCGAAGGATTTATGCAGCAGATTCCCTTTGGCGTCGGCAAGCTGAAACTTCAACTCGGCGCCTTCGGAACGTCCAATCCATTCGCGTTGCATCGCCTTCACGGACTCAGGCCAATCGACCTTCTTCAGGTCCGCTAGYAGACGGTCCGCATACTCAGTAATCTTCAACATCCACTGACGYAAYGGRCGTTTTACACAACGRTGTCCGCCGCGCTCGGAAAAGCCWTKGATGACTTCCTCATTSGCYAAAACGGTRCCGAGTTCYTCACACCACCAAACAGGAATCTCCGCCTGATAAGCCAAGCCTTTGTCGTATAGCTTGGAGAAAATCCACTGCGTCCACTTGTARTAWYCCGGMKCMSWGGTKYTKAYYTCMCKGTYCCARTCRTAASWAAAGCCSAGYTSMTSCAACTGYYKMCKAWASYGWTYRATRTTYTTTTCSGTAGTCWYCGCMGGRTGCKKTCCMGTTTSWATSGCATAYTGYTCAGCMGGYARRCCRWAAGCATCMYAKCCCATMGGGTGGAGCACGTTGAAACCCTTATGCCGCTTAAAACGTGCGGTGATATCGGTCGCGGTGTAGCCCTTYGGATGMCCYACRTGCAARCCYGCGCCSGATGGATACGGAAACATATCCAGCACGTAATAYTTGGGCTTGGTGGCGTCGAAACCTTCCTCGCCTGGACCGGCGGTGCGRAAAGTATCYTGYTCCCGCCARGCGTTCTGCCAGCGGGMTTCAATGGTCGTGAAATCGTAGTCAGACATRGAATTCTGAKTGACTGGGGCACTTGGCCGACAATCTGGCAGGGATTCTACTGAAACYMMYCTCTACGTGCTTTTCCGSCTTCAATTTGGCTGGATGTAAGCGRARAGCGCCGCTACACTTTCCCGCCCTGGGTGTGTGAGCTTTGGCTCAAACGTYCAATCMGGATGTAATGGGGCTTTAGCTCAGTTGGGAGAGCGCCACACTGGCAGTGTGGAGGTCAGGGGTTCGAGCCCCCTAAGCTCCACCATTCATCCGCGCGGGACAGGATTCTCTGCCTGCTAACTCTGTGTGTAATACGCCGATGGCTGACCTCTTCCATCCCGACCGGCTTCAGAAACTGGAGGATTTGAAAGCCTCCGGAGCCGACCCCTATCCGGCCCAAGCRAACTTCCCWGAGGAAGATGGSRCYGCTGCTGGCCCTCCCCGTGAATTCGCTGCCGAYATTTTGGCCGATGCTGAAAAACGCACCGGCGAAACCGTCACCGTGTTTGGGCGTGTGCTCGGACGACGTGGCTACGGCAAGTTAGCGTTCCTAGATGTGCACGATCAAACCGGGCGCATTCAGATTTGCCTGCAAAAGGATTTGGTGGTTGCTGAAGATTTTGCTTTGCTGAAGCAAATGAATCTCGGTGATTTTGTCGCGGTACAAGGTGAATTGCGGCCGACTAAGGTTGGTGAGCCGACCGTGTTCGGTGCGCGCTTTCGCATCTTGACCAAGGCTCTGGAAAATCCTCCAGAGAAGTATCACGGCTTGGCGGATTCCGAATTGCGTGCGCGTATGCGTTATGTCGATTTGTTCTCCAATCAAGAAGTGCGCGAGACCTTCTTGAAGCGTTCGGCGATTCTTCAGGCTATGCGTCAGGTGTTCTTGGACCATCG
Source organism: Planctomycetota bacterium (assembly GCA_002746235.1). GTDB lineage: Bacteria > Planctomycetota > UBA1135 > UBA1135 > UBA1135. The sequence goes on along the minus strand of NVWJ01000003.1, from coordinate 208,862 downwards.
TTATTCGGAAGTCGACACACCGGTGTTGCACCCGATTTACGGCGGCGCGAATGCGCGTCCGTTTACCACCCATCACAATGCCTTGGACATGGATTTGTTCTTACGCATTGCACCCGAGCTTTACTTGAAGCGTTTGGTGGTCGGCGGCATGGAACGCGTGTTTGAAGTTGCGCGGGTTTTCCGCAACGAAGGCCTTTCGATGCGTCACAACCCAGAATTCACCATGATTGAATTCTACGAGGCCTACTCGGACGTCTATGGAATGATGGACATGACCGAGCAGCTAGTGGTTGCTGCGGCGAAAGCTGCAGGCTGCGAACAGGACGATGGCACCATCAAAGCGACCTTCCGTGAGGAAGAGTTCTGCCTTGATGCTCCGTTTCAGCGTTTACGGTACTCCGACAGCTTTCAGGAGTACGTCGGATGTGATCCAACTGATCGCGATGCCGTCGCTGTGAAGATGAAGGAGCATGGAGTGACTCCCGATGGCGACAGTGARTACGCTTGGTGGAAGGCAGTCAATACTTTATTCGAGGACTTGGTCGAGCCAAAATTACGCGGTCCAGTTTTCGTCTACGACTACCCCGCTGCGATTTGCCCCCTTGCAAAACCACTCGCCGGCGACCCGACTTGGGCTGGACGTTTTGAGTTCTTCCTCGGCGGCATGGAGTTGGCGAATGCATTCTCCGAACTGAACGATCCGCAGATGCAACTCAAGAAGTTTGAGGAACAGGTGGATGACAAGGATCCAGAAAGCGTCAATCAGGTGGACATGGATTACGTTCGCGCTTTGTCCTACGGTCTGCCCCCGACCGGCGGCTGTGGCATCGGCCTAGACCGCCTGGTCATGGTGCTGCTCAACCGCGACACCATTCGCGATGTGCTTCTATTCCCGCAACTGCGTGCTGAAGCTGGCATGCAAGTGGAAGAGAAAGTCGAAACCGAAGCTTAATCAGAGTTTCTTTAAAGCCGTTGCGCACGGGCTGGAGTAGGCAACTCCTCTAGCCCGAGGCCATCGAAATCGGACACGTAACTGACCGTGCCAGTCCATCCGTTTTCCTGGATGACGCCTTCGCCAGTGAAGCGCTGAAAAGACATGCCGCCCCACTCAAGGATGGGCAAATGGTCTGGGCTGAAAAACCACCGACGAACCGCTTTCCCGTGCTCGTCGTAGCCGTTCCAAGAACTGGAATGCGCAATTAGAGCTTTCCCCGAAAACGACGGCGTGGCCTTATCGGGAAACAACTCGACCACGAATGTTGGAAATGCGGGAGGCTCCGAAAGGCTGGTGATGCGATAACGTCCGCGATAATCCTTCGCTGTTGGCGGCAGAGTGCCATCATCAAAATCGGGGCCAAAGCAACTACCAAGGGAAAGCAGGCAAAGGCTTAACAACGTGCATCGAGTTATCGGAATGGGAACTCTCATTTATCTCTCAAGGCGGTACATACCACTCTTGCTGAATGGTAACCGAGCGTACGGGTTCGTTTCTCGCAAGGCRATCGCCTTACGGATGACCTCGAAATAGAGGGCTTGTTGAGCATCGACGGGTTTTTCCTTCAACCAGGGCAAAGCACCTGGCCCTAATATTGCCAAGCTTTTTCCGGCAAGGACCGCATCTTCCGGAAAGCGATTGTCCTGTAAACGTTCCACTAAAAATGGAACGTAGCGATGCGTTTCAGAATAGCGCATTTGCGCCAAGATAGCTGCGGCACGCAATCTTGGGGTCATCATTACGCTTTCCAAAGCAGGCAATAGGTAGCGTGGCGATTGTTCTGGGTGGCGCATGAAAAATTGCTGGGCGAGATTTGCGTTGGCCACGTTCAAGGTCCTTGGAGATCCAAAAGAATCTTGGCCCAAACATTCCATGGCCACACGGAACAAAGCAGATCGCGGTTCCACTTCTATGCGCATCAACAGTGAAGCAATCAGCACACGTTGTTGGTAATCCTTGCTCTCCAATCCAGACCATAAAAATTCAGTCGAAGCATCTTGTGCAGAAACCATGAGACGAATGCTATTAAAAACTTTCACCGCATTCCCTTTCCGGCTATCGTCCTGTAAATCTAAGATCCACCGGGTCCATTGCTCTTCCTCGGTCGGGACAGCCGCAGACAATCCAAGCTTTGGTTCTTGCTCTCCCAAGCAACGCAACGATGGCGTCCATTCAAGCAATGCCGCTTCCGACCGTGCAAGAAAACCTTTGCGCCGATTACTTTGCTTAATGCAACTGACCACCGATTGCGCGCGCATGCCCAGCTGATCATTTCGATGCCAAAGAGCAGCATCCAACCAGGGCAACGCGGCATCACCGAGCACGATCAAAGCGTGTTCAGATACCAGGGCATCGCCCCGAATCTCATTGTCCTCTAAATGCCAAATCAAAATGCGGCAAACCAAATCAAGATGCTCCACGGGAACCTCATCCTGAGCCAATAAGACAGCGGCCAACAACCTTTGCTGCCAATCGGAGCTGGTCAAATGAAGTTCCAAGATTTGCCTGGAACCCGAGTTTTGCAACTGATGAAAGGCGGGCCCGCAATTTCCGACCAGGGCATCGTCCCGAAGGGCATTCATCCACTGTTCTTGCTGCAAGGTCGGTTCAAGCTTCACGGTTTGACCCAATAAAGGCGACGTCATGTTGAGGCAAATCACGCAAAGAATCGTGAAAGAAGTCATAGGGGAAATCTTTATGGGCACCTATCCAATCTAACCCTTTAGAGATCCCATTTCCAATCACGCTACCTGCTCCGCGTCACCCTCCCGCCGAAGTAGACTTCCGACGTGCTGCGACTCGCCCTGACCTACCTATTCCGACGTCCGGTCCAGTTGTTGGCCGTGCTCGGAGTAGCGATTGGATTATTGGCGCTTCTGTCGGTCTTAGCAGTCATGAACGGGCTCATCGGCATGAATCGCGATGCCATCCGTGGCCCGCTCGGCGACCTCATGCTAATTCCAGCAGTCACTGCTGAGCTACCGCAATGGAAGAATTATGAATCAGCTTTGCAACAGGTAGCAGAGATTGAGGCCATCGCCCCGCACTTGGTGGCGTATGCCATGTTCAGTTTTCCAGGCTATGTGGTGGATCTTTCCAATGCAAGACAATCCGACCACAACGGCATTCAGGTGATTGGCATTGATCCAAAGGCTGAGAAGTTGGTGAATAATTTTCAACTTGAGTTGGAACAAGCACAAGCGATTCCAGTTCTGGACGATGACTTCCCCTTCCAAACCAAGGCCTCTTTGCGTGCGCGCCCAGGTGTTTTAGTGAGCGACGCTTTTTCCGGTTTCCTTCCCTCGGGACGAGACGGTGAAGGCACGCGCATGGAACTCGGCGCATTACCGGCCATCTTGCCGCCATTCGGTGAGGACCTGATTCCGCACAACACCGTAGTCGAAGTCAGCGGAACCTATGGCGGCGGCGATTTTCGTAGCGCGATGGATAGGGTGTATATGCAGCGCACGGGTCGCAATGGATTGCATTACAACTTACTCGGATCCAGTGCCGCCGATTTCACCGAAGTCTTAATTCGAATAAAACCAGGCATTGCCCCGAGCGCAGCTAAGGATTCTATTCTCCTTGCACTAGCCGCTGCTAACTTGCCGGCACCTGGTGGAGATGCAGGCGGATCATTGGAAACCTGGCAAGAACGGTCCTCATTGGTGCTGAGCGCCATTGAAAACGAACGACGCGTGGTCACCTTGGTGATGTTTTTCATTGTCGTAGTTGCAGCCTTTGGTTTGTTCGCAACGTTGTCCACTTTGGTGCGCGAAAAAATCCGCGATCTTGGTGTTCTGGCCGCGGTCGGATTTAGCCCCATGCGACGCGGCATGCTTATGTTCATCACCGGGGCAGTCGCTTCTGCAATGGGTTGTGCGCTCGGCATATTCGGCGCCTTCCATTTAGTACGTCATCGCCTCGTGGTGGAAGATTGGGTATTCCAAAATTTTGGAGTGCGCGTTTTCCAACCCGATCTTTACGTAGTCGATGGACTACCAGCACGATGGGATATGCAGGAAGCCTTGTTTCTCACCCTGTGCACTTTCCTGATTGGTTTGTTGTTCACCGCCGCGCCCGCAATCCGCGCCGCACTCTTGTCCCCAGTCAAAGCGCTGCGCTATGAATGATTCGCAATCTCTTTCCGCCCCGGTGCTCAGCGCCGCAGCGGTGTGCAAAAGTTATCGCATGGGCAGTGGGTCCTTGGAGGTTCTGCGTAACGTAGACATCGAGCTGCACACCGGTGAGGTCACCGCCTTAATGGGGTCTTCCGGTTCCGGCAAGTCCACTTTGCTGCAACTGCTTGGCCTCATGGACCACTTAGATAGCGGCACGATTGCTTTACGCGGTCGTCCCATTCACGCCCTTGGTGCTGGCGCCGCCGCCAAAGTGCGAGCCCAAAAATTGGGTTTCGTATTTCAACAATTCCAACTGATTCACGAACTGTCCGCTTTGGAAAATGTTCTGCTCCCCCGACGCATTGCGCGCGGCATGTCCTGGTTTGCAAACCGGCAGAAGGAACGACGTCGCGGCGCAGAAGTATTGCGCGAAGTTGGTTTGGCAGATCGGGCAAAGCATCGGCCGAATCAGCTGTCGGGCGGGGAACAGCAAAGAGTAGCAATCGCACGCGCCTTGATTTCCGCACCTCCGGTTTTACTCGCCGACGAGCCAACCGGAAACCTGGACCGCCAAACCGGTGCGGAGGTTTTGGAGTTACTTCTACGGCTCGCACGGGAACGCGGCACCGCCATGTTGTTAGCCACCCACGATGAACGCATTGCCGAAGCCTGCGATCGCATCCTTTACCTGGAGGATGGCAAGCTCGTATGAGCCTTCTGCACCTCGGCTGGGCCTATTTCACCAACCGCGTCATCCTTCCAGTGGCCGCGATTGGAATTGCTTTAGGTGTCGCGGTTTTGTTTACGGTGCTTGCAGTTTTTCAGGGATTCCTGGAAGAGTTTGAAGGTAGCATTCGCAATTTCTCAGGCGATGTTGTGGTCGATGTTCCGCGCTTAGTGGATCACACCAAGGAACAATATCAACAGTGGATTGAACAGGTCGATGGCGTCGAGTCTGCCTTCCCACGGCTTAACTGGTTTGGTCTCATCGGACGACGCGGCAGCAAAGCGCTCGACGACCCACGCAGCGCCGATTTAAGTGGGATTCTCATGCTTGGAGTTGATTCCAATGAGCTCGCGATTGCCGAAGCAAGTGAAGAAGGCATGCTGCCGATGATTATGGCGCCACTCTTAGCCGAACGCCTTGGCCTGAAACTCGGTGGTTCGGTTGAGATTGTCACCCACCGCGGCGGCGGTGGTCGTGCGATTCCCGTGCGTCAAACCTTTCAACTGGTCGATTACTTTTCCACCGGACGCTTTGATCAAGAGATTGACCGGGTTTTCGTTCGACGTTTAGATCTTGCTGCCTTATGTCGCAGTGAGCCAGCGTTTACCGCGTGGAAAGTTCATGCACAAGATGGCGTCGATGCCGATGTCTTGGCAGAAGACTTACGTGATCACTTCGCCATGATTCCTGAAGTCGATTTGATTGATCAACCAAGAGTTTCCACTTGGCGTGACGTAGGTGGAAACTTCTTACGTGCCGCCGAAAACCAAAAGGGAATCCTTGGTGTGGTGTTTGGCTTTATCGTTTTGGTTGCGGCATATCAGTTGATTGCAACCTTACTGTTGACGGTCGCGGAAAAACGTCGCGACATTGGAATCCTTGGAGCTCTTGGCGCATCGCCCCTTCGCATCACCGGATTCTTTGTGGGCCTTGGATTACTCATCTCTACTTTGGGTTGCGTTCTAGGACTGCTGCTTGGATGGTTTCTCGCTACGCACTTACCTTTCGTGGAGAGCATCCTCGGTGGCGGCGAACCAATTTTCCGCCAGGAGGTGTATAAATTTGATCACATCCCCGTGGCCATCGACTTCGCCTCCATCGTGGTGCTACTGATAGCCACCATGCTGACTGCATTGCTGTTCAGCTTGCTCCYAGCTTGGCGCGCTTCAAAGCTCCGCATCGTGCAATCGCTGCGCCGACGTTAATCCGTCTCCCCAGCTAGGATCACCCGTTTAGGCGGACTCTGGTTTAGACTGTGCCATGCTCCGCACCGCGCTGTTCACCTTGGTGCTGCTTGCCTCCTGCTCCGGCCTGATGACGGATTCCGCTCCCACAACCCGCCCCAACCTCGCTATTCCGACCTTGGGTGGCAAGCAATTGTGGGCCGACCGCCGCTGGCAGGAAGGCTGGCGGATTCAAGAAAACGTTCTCACCGGGCACCATCGTTTGCTTGATGAAAACGACCGGCGCCGTGCCTGGGGGAATCTTGCCGCTTGTGTTTTGGAAATGGAATCGCAAGCGCCTAAAGTTACCGACAACGATGGCACCTTGGTTTTATTGATCCACGGCATGGGCCGCAGTCGTGCAGCTTTTTCCAAAATGCAAGAGGAACTGCAAGTCCAAGGATTCACCGTTGCTTCCATCTCCTACCCAAGCACACGGCGTCCGGTAAGTGCTCATGCACATCAGATTGCCGAAATTCTGCATAACCTCAATGGTTATTCCAAAGTTAGTTTCGTCACCCACAGCTTGGGCGGCATCGTGGTGCGCCAACTTCTGGCCGACCGTGAAGACTGGATTGAGAAACTACAAGTAGATCGCATCGTCATGCTGGCACCGCCAAACCAGGGCTCTGCTTTCGCCTTAAAGCTGGAATCCTTCGCCCCCTTTCGTTGGTTATTTGGCGATACCGGATTGAGTTTGACACCAGAAGTCATGGCCACGATGCCGGTCCCAGAAGTTCCATTCTTGGTTATTGCTGGCTCCAGCGGCAAAGCCAGCGGTTACAACTCCATGCTAGATGGCGACGATGATTTTGTAGTACGCGTTGCGGAAACTCATCTTGCTGGAGAAACCGCACACCTCATAGTGCCCAGCCTGCATACTTTTCTGATGAACCAAGATCTGGCGATTGCCGCAACCTGCGATTTCCTGCGCGACGGCACGATTCCCGCCCATGCGCGCTAAGTTTCTGTTCTGCTTTTTGCTCTGGAGCTTGCTCAGCCTGACGGCCTGTAGCAACCCGCAAACGCAAGAATCTATTCCTCCTACCACCTCACTCGCCCCCATCGGCCTACTCCCGAACATTAAGATGCCAACCTTTGGCGGCATTCAGTTCTGGGCTGACCGACGCTGGCAGGAAGGGTGGCGTATCCAGCAGCATGTTTTCTCCGGTGAACATCGTTTATTGGACCCGAAGCAAGTGCGCATTGCGTGGGGAAGCTTGGAGGCCTGCGAACAACGCATGAAGCAACGCGCCCCTGCGCCACCGATTGAGGACCAAACTTTGGTCATTTTGTTGCATGGCATCGCGGATAGTCGACTTAGCTTTTGGCGTTTGGAGGACAAGTTGAAGCAAGACGGATGGCAAGTTGCTGCTTTGTCTTATCCAAGTACTCATCAATCTTTGCAACAACATGCAGATCATTTGGCTGAAGTTGTGGAGCATTTACGTGGGTACCGCAGTGTGCATTTTGTCACTCACAGCTTAGGAGGCATTGTGGTACGTCGGTTCTTGGCGGACGGTGGTGTTTGGCAACAGCGGATCAGTATCAAGCGCATCGTCATGATTGGGCCGCCAAATCAAGGCGCCGTGTTTGCGGAAAAGGTGGAGGCGTTCCCGCCCTACACATGGATTTTTGGCGACGCTGGGAAAAGTCTGACCCCAAGCGCGATGAAGTCCCTGCCTGCACCGGAAATGCCTTTCCTAGTCATTGCAGGATCTCGTGGCAACAAGGACGGTTGGAATCCTGTCTTGCAAGGGGATGATGACTTCGTGGTCCGCGTGGAAGAAACGCACCTACAAGGAGAAACCGGGCATCTGCTAGTTAAAGGCTTGCACGGATTGATGATGAACAATAATGGTGTCATCGCCGCCACCTTGATGTTTTTGCGTAATGGCAAAGTCATGGACCAAGGCACTATGTCCGGCATGTAATGCGATCCAACCTCATCCTCCTTCTCGCCGCCATGATTTGGGGTGCCGGTTTCGCTGCTCAACATGCTGCGATGGAGGGCATGGGTCCCCTCGCGTTTACTGCGATTCGTTTCTTACTTGGTTGGGTGGTTCTGCAGCCCATCGTGCGGCGGCGCAAGCCATCAATATCCTCGGCAAGCGTATCGTTCAAACCAGTTTTGATTTTGGGCCTGGTCTTATTCGCGGGATCCATTTTCCAGCAATACGGCCTACTTTTCACCACTGCATCTAAGGCCGGGTTCCTCACCGGACTCTACGTTGTATTCGTACCATTGCTCGGATTGTTTTTGAAACACCGCCTTAAGCGCAACACCTGGATAGGCACCGGGCTTGCTGCGCTTGGCCTTTACTTTCTTTCCGTCACGGAGAGTTTCCACTTCGCGCCTGGCGATGGCTTGATTCTCATTGGTGCAGTGATTTGGGCGGTGCACGTTCTGTTGCTCGGCAATCTTGCCGCCAAACAGGATCCGGTGCGTCTCGCTTCCCAGCAATTTTTAATCGTAGGCGTGATCGCCAGCGTCGCCGCACTGCTTTTCGAAACCCAAACGCCATCCACTTGGCTCAGTGTTTGGCCCTGGGTTGCTTACAGCGGCGTTTTTGCGGTAGCCGTGGCCTTCACTCTTCAAGCCATGGGGCAGGCGAAAGCCTCCCCCGCTCACTGTGCCATTTTGCTTAGTTTCGAAGCAGTGTTTGCTGCACTGGCAGGCATGGCGCTGCTTGGAGAATCTTTGTCGATGCGTGAAATCGGCGGCGGCGTACTGATGTTTATTGGTATTATCGTTTCGCAGTTGGGAGGAGATACAGACTCGGAGCCTTCTGACCTTGCCCCCGAAGTGCATCCTCCTGCTAGTTGAATCACCTATGAAAATCCCTCCAGCAACTCGCATTTTTGCGTTTCTCACGGCAGCCTCTATGCTTGCCGGTGCGCTTGGATTTGCATGGCTACTTATTTCTATTAAGTTTGAATGGCCAGATCCAAATCCGATTTGGGCTCTCATCGTTCCCTGCGTCACTTGTTTTCTAGGCAGCCTCGCGACCACCATTGCCTGTTTCCGTGCAAAAGCTCGAGGCAAGGATGAGGATTTATGGTTTGTGGTMATGGCCATCCCAATATGCCTTATTTCTGGTTTGTTTTTGACTGGCTTCACCTATGCAGCACTCGAAATCAAAGATCGCCCTGGCACTTACGGTGGCCGAGGTGCTGGGAGCCGATGAACTTCTCGCTAATCAACTCATGAAAATCAACAAGCCTATAAAAATGCTAGCTCTTGCTCTGGCGCTTACTGGATTGGGCTTCCTTTGTGATGCCATCGGTGGCCGTGTCCAAGTTTGGAATCCAGAGCGTCAAGAAATGGAGATGATCTTTTTCATTTTCCCCACGCTGTTCGTGATTGGATTCATTCAAATTTTATCCTCCGGAAAAAATGGAGCCGAGCACTTTTCGAATGGATGCGCGATCGGCACCATCTTCCTCATGGCGATTCTCGGACTGATTGCTTTCGCTTACTTAGCCGATATTGGAAGTTGGGCATAATCGTGACTCAACCTCTCCGCGGGCTCCGTTTTTAGGTTCAAAGAGAAAACCGCTGCGGACCTGAGTCCACAGCGGTTATGTAAGGCGCAATCGAACTTAGCTGATGGCTGGCTCGACCGGCGCGGCATCGTAAATGCGAATGTCTGGTCCGCTGATGATCAAATCCGGAATACGTACACCAAGATCACGGAAGTGGTCGCTTGCAAAGTGCTCATCAATGGCGGCTTGATTTTGCCACTGCTCATAGAAGTGCACTAAGTCTGGGTCCTCCGAAGAGAAGAAGTAACGATAGCTGATGCAGCCGGGCTCCATACGAGACGGTTCCAGCATGCCATTCAGCAAGTCAATCAGTTGTGCACGTTTTCCAGGTGCAGCCTTCATCTCAGCGATGATAATGCGCATGCCCAGATTTTACTTGATGCCTGCTTCCATGACACGCTTCATGTCAATCACCATGTTTTTTTCGCCGTTAGCAAAGAAAGTGATGGTGTAGGCATTCTTGGTGCGCACGGTTTCGTTGTACATGTCGGTCATTTTTCCCATGTGGTCTGGAGCTTTCCATTTCATGGTCAGAACCTTGCCTTCTTTATCAAGATTGCCTTTCATGACACTGAAAGTCGTGCTGACATTATCCATCCAGGTTCCAACATATTCTTTAGCAATCGGATCGTAACCGGTGTAGCCGAAGCCGTTGTATTCCCCCATAGGCCCCATGGAAGTGGTGAAGTAGGAGTGCACCCAAAACGGGCCTTGCGCGGTGACCACTTCGCTTGCCGGCATTGGCATTTCTGGAACGCCGGGCATAAACATGGTGACGGTGCCATTCCAATTTCCAACTCCTTCTTGCAGTTCTTTATGCTGCGCAGTTGGCTTTGGCATTTCTGGTTCTTGATTCCACCCGTTGGTTGCTGCAAACACTGCAGATCCGGCGACGGTGAGGATGAGGGTAGCTAGGAGAGTCTTTTTCATGACGATTTCGATGTTACTTGAGAGGTGTGAAACTGGCTATCTGAGACTGCGATATCTCGCAGTAATTGCAGGGAGTCCACTTCCACGGTGATTGAGCCGTATTCATCTCGCGCGATACCTTCAATCACATAAGGTCCGCGGGTTAAAGTCCATGGGGCCAAGCGTTTATAGGCTTGTGGAAAAAGCACCGTCTCATATAAGGCGGTGGTGTCCTCAAAGGAAAGGAAGGACATGGGCTCGCCGTTTTTGGTGCGCACCGGTTTTTGCGTGACTTGCCACCCGACCAGGCGCACGCGGCGGCCAGCATGTTTTTCAAGATCGCGGGCTGGGATGACCTTGGCGCTACGGATGGCCTCCTGGTGCAAACTGAGTGGGTGCTCCGAAACCAGATATCCCAAAGTCTCTTCTTCCATTTCCAGTAAACGCCGCGTGCTGAACTCCGGAGCGGCGGGCGGAGTCGGCACTCCAGGATCCTCAAACAACCGCGGCTCGGAAACTGCCGATGCGGTGCGCGATGTCTTGTACAAAGCGGTCCAGCGCATACGTTCCGGGCGCGTGTATCCATCCGGCAAGCCATCCAACGCGCCCGCGCGGGTCAGCAACTCCATCTGATCACGGGTCGGAGTCAGGCGCGATGCAAAATCCTGCATCCCGATGTAAGGCCCACCGCGTTCTCGCTCCTGCAAAACCCGCGGCACCAAACTACTGCGTAATCCTTGAATCTCGTATAGCCCAGTGCGCAAACTGCGCGCGCGTCCGGTGAAGTGTCCGATGCCGCGATTCACGCACGGCCGCTCCACCGTCAAGCCCATGCGCAAAGCTTCTGCGACGTAAGCAAAACTCGCATAGAAGCCGCCATGATTGCGCAGCACCGAGGCCATGAATTCCGCCGGATGATGCGCGCGTAAATATGCCGAGCGATAACTGACTTCTGCGTAACTCGCCGAGTGCGCTTTGCAAAAGGAATATCCGGCAAAGGATTCAATCTGTCGCCACAACTCTTCGGCAACCTCTGGCTCCAACCCAGCGCGTCCGACGCCCTGCATAAAGGCCGAACGCCACTCCGGTAACCGCTTATGCGCACCTTTCTTGGTCATCGCTTTACGCAATCCATCGGCATCGGCAGCGGACATGCCGGCCAAGCGTTGGGCGATGCGCAGTACATCTTCCTGATACGCCATGACTCCATAAGTCTCGGCAAAGAGTTCGCGCAACAGCGGATGCAAATACCAACTCGCGTCATGCTTCCCAGTGGTGCGCGCGATGTGATGCCGTTCAATGTATGCCTGCATCATGCCGGAGGAGGAAATGCCGGGGCGAATGATGGAAGATGCTGCAACTAAGGTAGGGAAATCGCGACAGCGTAATTTCCGTAACAGACTGCGCATACTCGGTGACTCGATGTAGAAACACCCCATGGTGTCGCCCGATGCCATCATCTCCTGCGTGCGCAAATCGGTTTTCGGATTGAGTTGTCCAAAACTAAGTTTGATGCCGCTGTTGCCCCGCACCATTTTTTTGGCATCGCGCACCACCGCTAAGCCGCGATTACCGAGCAAATCAATCTTCAACAAACCGGCGTCTTCCACCGGGCCCATATCCCATTGGGTGATGACTAAGTGGCCGTCTTCGGTTTCTTTCCGCGCATGTTGCAGCGGCAGATGATCGGTCAACGGCGTTGGCGCCAACACCATGCCGCCCGCATGCACGCCGAGGTGACGCGGGAATCCATCGAGTGCAGCGGCTTGCTCCAAAATGGTGCACCACGGCTCTTCTTGCAGCGGCAGATGCGCGGCTTTGGGATGCTTACGAATACGCTCCAAATCCACTCCACCGCGTGACCACGGAAAGGCGCGAGTGATGGGTGTAATCTCTACCGGCGGAATCCCCATGGCTTTGGCGATTTCACGCACCGCACCGCGCGCGCCAAAAGTCACGTGGGTGCTCAGCATAGCTACGTGATCATTGCCGTGACGTCGCACCATGCGATCGAGCACGCGGTCGCGTTCATCCCAGGCAAAGTCGAGGTCGACATCGGGGAAATCGGGGCGTCCGCGGTTGAGGAAACGGTCGAACCACAAATCGTGTTGCAGTGGATCGACGTGAGTGAAGCCAAGCAAGTAACTCACCAAACTGTTGGCCGCGGAACCACGCCCACAATTTTGGATGCCCTGCTCTCCCGCCCAGGTCACGATGTCGGCCACGATGAGGAAGTAGTCGGATAAATCCTGCTCGCGGATGAGTGCTAACTCACGCCGTAACTGCTGAGCGTACGCATCGGTCCACACCAAAGCACGACGCGACACCCCCGCCTGACATGCCTTCTTCAACTCCGCTAAAGCCGCCGCCTGATGTGCAATGGGATTGGCATGCGGATCACCGCCGACATCGGACTTCAAAGGCAGTCGTGGCATACGTTTGATGCCAAGCGGGATCCGATAATCCGTGCGTTCCGCTAAAGCGGTGGCACGCTCTACCGCACCTGGGTAATAGCGATAATCCACACCGAGCTCTAACTCATTACGCATCCATGCAGGAGCGCTGCGCGCTCGTGTGCCACGCACCATCGGGTCGGCCGATGCCAAAGCACTGCTCGGCAAACGCGAAAGGTTGGTGTTACGCCCGATGGCTACCAACAAGCGATGTCTGGTGAAATCTTCCGGCGACGAAAACACCACCGCCGGACAGGCAATCACCGGAAGCTGCAAGGTGCTGGCTAAGTCGGCATCGGCCTGAGCGCGCGCCCCGCTTTGTTGTGCGACGTATAGATCTGCGTCTCCCGCGGTCTGCAGTTTGCGTAGTAAATCTCCATGACGTGAAAGGATTGCAAAACAGCCATCGCCCGCACGCTCTCGTTCTTCCTGCAACCACTGACCTAAATAACGCGGCATGCCCATACCGACATGTTCGACAAAAACTGTCGCCGCACCACGTGCTGGAAACAAGTTCATCTGCACTTTGGTGGCCAATCGGCATAGCACCGCCCATCCGTCTGCGTTGAAGGCGACCACCTGCGCTTCCACACCTTCCACCCGTAAACGCAGACCAAACACCGGTTTCACTCCCGCAGCACTGCAAGCGCGCTGAAACGGAACCGCACCCCACAAACCATTGAGGTCCGCCATGCCTAAGGACGTAATCCCACGCTCTATGGCTGCCGTCGCCAGCTCTTCCACTCGCGATGCGCCCCAATGGAAAAACCAAGGCGTGGCTACTGAGAGTTGCGTAACCACAAGCGATCTCCCGTGCGTACCGACTTTTCGCCGTATTTTTCGCGCATGCGGTCCATCACCGCAAGCCGCCCGTGCTGCACCACACGTTCTTCTTCAAACAAGCCTCCTTGCCAAAATCCACGTTCCAAACCACTGAAACGCACGCCAACCAAACGCACTAAAGTACGCCGCTTCTTCAACACGCGCTCTAATAAAGAACTCGCTAACTCCCACCATTCCAAGTCATGGTCACTTGGACGCGGCAGAGTGGCATCGCGGGTTTCGGTGGTGAAATCTGCATAACGCACCTTGATGCTCATGGTGCGCGCTAACAAACCTTGGGCACGCAGCTCTGAACAGCACTTCTCCAACATACGCTGCAAGCGCCCACGCAAGATTTGCAGGTCATCGGTGTCTTCGGCGAAGGTGCGTTCCTGACTGAGTGATTTACGCGCCGACTTTTCCCACGGTGGACGCACCGGAGTTTCATCTTCCCCTTTGGCACGACGACGCATGGAACGCCCATAACGGCCGAACACCTCTTCTAGAAACCAGCCATCGGTGTCGGCCAAGGTGCCTAGTTGGTCAATATGAAAATCACGTAGGCGCTTTTGCGTGACCGGGCCGATGCCTGGTAACACCTTGACCGGAAGCGGTGCAAAGAAACGCGGTTCTTGGCCAGGGCGGACATCGAACAGGCCATGTGGTTTGGCGAAACCAGAAGCCACCTTACTCACCAAGCGATTGCGCGAAACTCCCACCGTAAGATCCAGGCGCAAACGCTCCTTCACTTCTTTACGCATGTGGTCGGCCGCATCTAGAGCGCGGCCAAAAAGGTGTTCGGTGCCGCGTAAATCCAAATACGCCTCGTCTACGGAGACCTTCTCCACAATCGGCGTATACGAACCCAATAAATCGAACACCGCTTTCGAGGCTCGTGCATAAACTCCACGTGTTCCACTCACGCGGATGAGATCTGGGCATAAACGCATGGCTTGTCCCATAGGCATAGCCGAGTGCACACCAAACTGCCGCGCTTCATAAGACGCTGCCGCTACCACACCGCGGCCTTCCACTGGACCGCCGACCACCACTGGCCGACCACATAAACGCGGGTCCAACACCCGCTCCACCGAAACGAAGAAGGCGTCCAGGTCCACATGYAGAACCGAACGRGAGGCCTTCTCGGAACTCATGCTTCYTGRGACTTRTCTGGYTCGAAYTGACGCAAACGTCCAACCACYACGCCRCGCACTTYKGCMGAYAARCGTTCCGGYGGYCCCGGRAADCCRCCAACRCCCTTARARCTRAARTCGTCTTGCACCCGCGCCAASGCCAAAGTGCGYTCGACMCCVGTCCACCACACCACTAAGTCGCCRGCTTCGACRTCGACCCCTTCGGTGATGGCAAABACATCGCCYWCACGCAGTTGCTCTTCGTCTTCCGCAGGHGCMCCGCGTAAGGCGAGRAAGAAGGTGTTCTTGTTYCCCGAGAACTGGCYGGCTTTCCCGTCCATCTCGACYTCTTCCAACATGACAGCTCCACTCATGATTTTAYCCCCAACAMCGSAACACTCCGACTACGCGCCCTGCCAAGGCAAAGCTTTCACCAGGSTGAACCACGCGGTCGGAAAGCGCCCGGTTCTCTGGATGTAACACAATACGCCCGGCCTCYGGYAAATACCGCTTGACCGTGGCTTCCATTTCSTCGCCATCGCCCAGCAAAGCCACCACGATTTCTCCGCGAGCCGCCWCAGCCACTTCTTCGACGAAGACCAAGTCCCCATCTAAGATGCCGGCTTCGATCATBGAGTCGCCTTGCACGCGCAGGGCGAAATCGGCGCGACTACCTTCGATGCGTGGCATGCGGCCTTCCCGGTTTTCCAGCGCCAAAATCGGCACGCCTGCCGCGACCCGGCCAAGGATGGGAATCTCAGAATCBGAGGGCGCCTCGACCAACAAACGGACAGAACGCGAATTCCTACCTAGTTCGACRTAACCTTTTCGCTCCAGCGCCCGAAGATGAAAGTCGGCGGTTTGTGCACTGACTCCCAGTTTCAACCCCAGCTCVGCVCGGGTTGGCGGACACTCCTGAGCGGCTTGAGCCTCTTGCAGCACGGCCAAAGCCGCTTTTTGACGCGGACTCAGCGGCTCCAGGCCTTCAGCAACGGACGAACTTTCCATACCGACCACTATATGACAAATATCAGATATCGCAAGCCCCTGCGCAAAACGCGCAATTCACCTCCCCRAGCGCTACGATAAAACGCATGAGAACGCCATTCCGGCTAGTTTTTCTAACCCTGCTTGGTGCATGCACCGCAGGCACTCCATCGACCTCKATGCAGGACACATCGTCCGCGCAGTGGGAGATTTCCCTAGCTGAGGCTTCGGCCCCGCAAGAGCCCGCGACGACGACGGCATCCACCGGTCGAGAAACGCAACAGCCAGGCTCAACCGCGCCCCCTCCGCCGACCGAAGAAGATGCTTATGCACTGAGGATTTATCGCGACGATGTCGCCGCCATGCAACTTTATGCACGGCTCATGCGTGAAGAAGTCGATGCGCTGCAACGAGAGCGTCATCCGCAAGATCCAAACGCAACCCCTAACGGAACGCGTATTGCGACCCAYCTTGCAGARCTCGAGTGGCTGGCTATGCAGTTTGTGCGCACCGCTGGCGAACACCCGAACCACGCTGCCGCGCAACGCTTGATKGCCTCCACGAAGATGGAYCGYTCGCACGGCATGGCATGGAGCCTACTGCAATGGCAGCACCCCGATCGCGTGCAACTACTTGGCCGTTTAACCGAATGGCAATTYATTGGYCCCTTYGACAAYGAACGYGGCRCMGCTTTCGACAGTGCCTTGGCGCCGGAAAGTGCACCGCAAACCGATCTGGTTCACCCAGGAAAAGTACGCACCGTTGCATGGCGCAACTTGCCCGCAACCATGCCGCAAGACGCCATTCTGAACTTTTCACAGCTAGTGCGTCCGGCTGAGCAGAGTGCTCTCTTATTGCGCACCTGGGTAGAAAGCGATGCCGACCAAGAAGTGGTCTTGCTGCTTGGTATCGCAGGCGAAATCCGCGTTTGGCACGATGGCACCCCGGTGTTTGAAGCCAAGGAGCAACACGATCTAGCACCGGATTCGCAAGCGGTCCCGATGGCTTTGCACGCTGGCTGGAACGAAATCACCGTAAAACTTGGCAGTCGCGATCATGCGCCACGTTTGGTGGCACGCTTTGTCAATCAAGAAGCCACGCCGTTGCACCTCACACAGAGCAACACGCCACCAGAAACACTGGCTCCGGCGTTGCTTGCCGATGGCGCGGTGGTCGAGAACGGTGTGGCGGGAAATCGCAACGCTTTGGGGTACTACACCGCGATTACGCTGGTTTCGCCGGAGAACGCACTAGCACACTATCGCYTAGCCGAATTGCAGCGCGCCTATAAGGTCACTCCGATTGCCGAGCATCCAGGCCGTAAAAATGCACGACGCGCCGTGGAGTTAGCTCCGGACGTGATCCGCTACCGCTCCTTCTACGCATCCTTGCTGTTCCCGGAATATGGCACCATCGCTGCCGAAGTCGACCTCAATCCTTGGCTCGAGCAAGCGCAAATAATTCTGGCGGAGAACCCGAATCATCCGGTGACTAATTTTTATCGCGCCCAAGCCGCCACCGAATATCAGAACTTGGAAAGTATTGCGTTGGATGCCATGGACCGTGTGGTCGAAACCTGCGCGGCACGTCCCTTGGTCATGTACCTGCGCTCACAAACGCTGGAGCATTTCGGTTATGACTTGTTGGCCGACCAAGATTTGCGCGCGGTGCTGGAGCATCCACAATGGCTGCACTACCCAGACCTTGCGCTTTACGCCGCCGATGAGCTTTACCGCAGTGGTTCGCCCGAACTGATTTCACTTTTGGAAAAGCTTTACGTAGCCAGTCCAACCAGTAACGTTTTGCGTTCTCTCACTTACGAGCGCCGCTTGCAGCGCAACACTTTCGATGCCTACACCGAGCTGCAAGAACTCGATGCGCAACTCGCACTCGACCCTTGGAATACTTGGTTGTGGTTAGCATCGGCCGAGCGCTTTCAATCGCAGGGTGATCTTGAAATCGCTTTTGCGTCGGTGCATGAGGCCTTGCAAGTCAAGCCAGAATCGCCTGCTGCACTGGCTTTGCTCGCACGCCTTCACTTGGCGAATGACAACTTAGAAGGTGCCGTCGAAGCTCTGGAGCAAGAGCTCGAAATCGACTTTGCGGCGGAAGATGAAAGCCGTTTGCTCGACCACCTGCGCTCCTTGGATGGAGCTTCCTTTGAGCAGCCTTACCGCGAAGATTTAGAAACCATCCTGGCGCGGCATCCGGGAACCAGTGCAGAGCAAGATGCGACCGACCACAGTCATGAATACTTGCTTTACCGCTCGGTGATTCGTATCAACCCGGACAGTACTGCGGATCGTTACTTCCGCAAAGTCATTCGCGTGCTCAACCCAAACGGCATTCGCAAACTAGACGTAGTCAGCTTCCCCTACTCCTACGGCGATGAAGATTTGCGCGTAGAAACGGTCACTGTGCGTCATCCAGACGGCACCACGGAATCAGCGCGGACCGCTCGTGGTTGGCGCGGACGTCGGGTAGATTTACCACAACTTCAAGTGGGCGATGTCATCGACCTGGAATGGCGCGTCGATGATCTACGCACCACTTTCTTCGGCAAGTACTTTGGTTTGAATCACTCGATGACTCCAGACCGCTTGGTGCCCACCCGCGAAAGTCAGTTGGTGCTGTTGGTGCCGGAAGAGCTACCGCTGAAGTTCCACACCATGCGCATGAAAAACTCCGAAGCCGAGGTTTTAGAAACCGAAAACTTTGGCACCAGTCACTCATGGACCGCGCATGATTTGTCGCCGGAGCGTTTGGAAAGTTTAATGCCACCATCGGAAGAAACTGTGGCACGCGTTCAAGCCAGCTCTTATGCCACATGGGATGCCTTCGGTGCTTGGTGGTGGAACTTGATTGAAGCTGGCATCACGGTTTCTCCGGAGATGAAGGACAAGGTCGCGGAACTGATTGAAGGTAAAACGACCCTGCGCGAAAAGGTTTCGGCGATTTACGGATTTGTCGCCAATGACATCCGCTACAACGCTTGGGAGTTTGGCGTACACGGTTATCAGCCGTACACCGCGCCGGTAATTTTTAGTCGTCAGTTTGGTGACTGCAAAGACAAAGGCATTTTGATCCGCGCGATGTTGTCGGAGATTGGCGTCGAAGCATATCCAGTGCTGATTTTGCGCACCGCTGACGGCCGCCATGGTGGACGTCGCTTTGAGGAGGACTTGGAGCTGGCCATGGTGAATCACTTCAACCACTGCATTGCTTACATCCCGGCACAGCAAGATCTACCAGCCATGTTTGTCGACGGCACCGCCCGCCTTCACCCGATGGATGTTCTGCCTTATGACGACCGCGGCGCGCAAGTGCTGATTGTCAAACCAGAAGGTATTGAGCGCGTGCGCATTCCGTTTAGCGATGCAACCGACAACACCATGGCGCAGAGTTTCGCGGTTGCTTATGAGGCTAGCGGCGCGGCGGACATCGGCATGGTCATGCAGCCGACTGGGCGCTTTGATCCGCGCTTGCGCAACGCCTTTGCGGGCGGTGACCAGGAACGCAAGGAAACCGTTGAGCGCATTCTGACCAGCTTATTCGGGCCTTTGGAAGGTGATCCAACCTTCGAGATTCCAGATGTCGAACAACTGGAAGAAGCCTTAATCCTTAGTTTTCAGGGACGCGCCACCAATCTTGCGCGCAAGGTGGAAGGCGGACTAGAAATTCCGTTCATGTTAGATCGCCAAGGCCTTTTGCAATCGCTCGCAGCGGAAGCCACGCGTGACACCGACTTGCTCATGGACTCCGCCGTGGTGCGCGATGTGCAATACGAGATTGTGTTACCCGACGGATGGATTCTTGACGTGCCATCGACCGCAATCCACTCCGCAACCGAAGACGCGACTTACCGCTGGGAGATTGAAGCCTTAGATGGCGGCAGTTACCGCATCCACGAACGTTTTGAGCTGCTTACCCATAGGATTCCCGTCGACCGCTACCAAGCCTTTAGAGAACTCTGTCGCTTAGTCGATAGCACCCAAGACCGCTTCTTCGATGCCACCGCACCAACCCCGGTGGAAGTTTCCGAGGAGGACCAGCAATGATCGTTTCCCTAACTCTTTGTGCACTTCTGGTGCAAACTCCGGCTGAACCGGTGGAAGTCGCACCGGTGGAATCGGTGGTTGCCGAAACTCCACAAGAGCCGCGGTTGGCTCTACCCAATTTCGAAGTCGACACCAGCAAACTTAGCGCCAAGCTACTCGTTGCCCACCCGGACTTATTTACCGGCGATTACGATCAGGTGCGTGCCGACTGGATGACCGCGCTCGACAACGATCGCAGCTCGCCTTTCGCAGCCTTTGCGGCGCGGCGCTTGAGTCGTTTGGATAGCCAATGCGCCGAGTCACTCGATCCAGCAGTGCTCGCAAACTTGATTGAAGGCGTCGACGATGGCGACGCTTCCTTTGAACTAAAACGCCTCTATCTGCGCGAACTGCGCCGTAGCCGTTTCGCCGATGTACGCCCGACCTTCGAAGGCGATCTGTTCGATGACTGGTTCACCCATTGGCGCGTGCTCATGCCTTGGGGACCACTCGCTGCACCACGCCCGATGCGCAGCCTGGCTACTCCGCCAGATCCACGTCAGTCCATGGTCACCGATTCAAGCAATGGCATGGAACGTCAGTGGCGCAGCTTGAAGCGTCAGGCCAACCGCACTCTGGTCAGTCCAGACAGCCTCGCGCACTTGCAAGCGGGCACCAGCTATGCCGCTTTGTGGGTCCGCGCCGACCTCGATGTCGCCAAGCTTGAGCTGCATGCCAGTGAAGCTTTTCGCGCCTGGTGGAACGGTTTCCCGACCTTTGAAGATTTGCATACTGGGCTGACCGAATCGCACAACATCCACCGTGCTTTGGTCAATGTACAACCTGGCTGGAACTTGTTGTTAGTCGAGTTCCCAACCGGCGAAGAAATGCGACTCGGTGGACGGCTTACCGATCGCGATGGCCGCATTGTCCCCTTCCATGAATTTGAAGACTATGCCKMRRMRMMWWMGCKWSSTGWKWKKSCAATGCCCGCTGAGGTGTTTGGACTGAGTCGCTGGGAACCTACGGAACTCGACGCCTTCTCTCTGATTGCGCGTAGTGAAATGTCCGTCATCGCCGGTCGTTCTGCCGATGCCATGGCACTTGCTAAACCTTCCAGCATGGATGCACAAACCGAAGCGGCATGGGTGCATGCGCGTCACCATGCAGTCAGCACTTGCCAGCATTTACCGGCTTCGGTGCGACGTAATCGTTTGATTACTTTGGAGCAAGAAATGGATGCACTCGGTTTCTTCGACATGGGCTTGCAACTTGCCAGCATCCGACGTTTGCATAGCGAAGACAAGGCTGAAGAAGCACTCGAGATTTTACGCGGCTTCGAATTCAATTTTTACGGTCATCAGGTGTTGTCTGCGCGCATGCTTCAAGCACGAGTTTTRCGGACTCTCGATGACAGCGGAACCCTCTCAAAACCGCTCTTAACCGCACTCCATGMGCAGTTCCCAAATGCAGACGGCCCACTCGACGCCCTGCAAGAYATCGCSGMRGAYCACGATGACCGCGGCACTGAAATCGCCATTGCACGCCTGCGCTTAACCACCACTGGCGCCAATCAAAATGCACTTCTTCCGCTCTTGGTCGAAGGCACTTCCGGTGAYCGTGCAGAAGCGCGTGGCCTGATTGACACCCTYATGGCRGAAGARCCACGGCATTCTTCAGGTTTGTTTTACCGCAACCGCATGTGGAGCATTGAGGGCAATGAGCAAGCCCAACTCGCTGATTTGGAAGACCTCGTTGCTCGGCAACCCAATCGCCCRAATCCGCTACAACGCTTGGGCAAGTTGCATTTACGTCAAGGYAACCTAGATGCCGCAGCYGATTATCTGCAACAAGCTTTGGCGCTCGACCCAGGCGMTRACGGRTTGCGTGACTTGTAYTTGCGCTTGACTGGAAAYCCGGATCGCGCAGAAGTTTTCTTCACCGCKTTTGCTCCARATGCMGCYGCGCAACTCGCCAAGCGCGCCGACATGGCTAARGAAACTTCCACYGCCATGCTTCTGGATAGCGGCATGGTGTTCTTCCAGCCGGATGGCTCCTATCTYTACCGSGTCGACAACCTCGACCTGGCACTCGACCGCCGCGGCACCGAAATGCTGCACGAACTTCCARTCATYGGCAAGTCTTTGATYGCAGAGATYCACAGTGCCGATGGCACCACTTTGGARCCGCATCAAGTCGACCGCAGTTGGGTCATGCCKTCGCTCGACCCGGGCGATGTCATCGCAACCTCYTACATGCGTGCCTCGCGCGGATTGCCTGGACGKGCACCAAACCCAGGCAATTGGCGGTTTAACTCGCTTGAGAAGGAGTTTGCACTCAGTCGTTGGGTGATTTACGTKCCCGAAGGATTGCCTGGRCGTCTTATCGAACACGATTTCGATGGCACCCAYGAGATCCTTGATTGGGAAGGTGGCAAGGTACACATCTTCGAGCGCTACGACAGTAAGCGCTTGGAGCCGGARGTGCTYATGCCWTCGCAAAACGARATCATGCCTTGGGTCGCTTAYGGCGCCGAYGCTCCACAAGAATGGGAAGCCGAAGATTGGCGACGCTGGTTCTTATGGCAATCTTCCACTCCACCAGACGTGAAGATTGAGTTGCAGGATTTCCTCAGCGAGCTCAACCTTTCTGGCGACAACATGGCCAAAGCGCAAGCCATCTACGCTGCGATTGACCAACATGTCATCGACTACGACGGCTCTGGCGATGTCACTGACATTTGGACTTTGAAGCGCGGCAACCCGGTTTACTTCCTGTCCGCGCTCTTCGACCTGGCGAACATCCCGCATGAGTGGGCGCTGATTCAATCTATCGCGCCGGAGCTCAACCCTGACCCGGAACAACCTTTCAGCGATGGTGGCTCTTACAACACCCCAGCGCTACGTTTGGGCGGTATGGAAGAAGGCAGTGAGCCAGTCTGGATTGCTGTGCAAGCACGCGGTACTGCGTTCGGGAGTTTGCCATCGGAAATGCTCGGCGCTGAAGCCCTGATTTTGGAACCACGTGGCTTCCGTTTCGAAACGGTTTCTCGCGCAGGCCTAGAAGACATCTGGGATTTGGACCTTGTGGTGGCCTACACCATTCAATCGAATGATTCTGCAGAAGTGGTCGGCAGCTTTGCGATTACCGGAGCTGGTGGGGCCATGTTGCGTGAGCAACTAGCCCAGATTGACCCACAACAACGCGATCAGGCGGTACGCTCCATCACCGCGCAAATCGTTAAGGGCATGGATTTGACGGATAGTGAGTTCATTGACCTAGAAACGGCCGGCGCGCCTTTGAAGCTGAACTTCCGCGGCAACATCCCCGGCTTTGTACAAGGCAGCGGTGAGAAGTTTGGCGCTCGTCTGCGTATTCCAGAACTAGGCCTGGGCGATGGCCTCGGTCCAGCCGACCGCGAACTCCCCTTCGCTTTCCGCTCTACCATTCGTATGCGCACTCACGTTCAACTCGATGCCACCGAATCGTGGATCATTGACTACGGCCCAGGAAATGTACTCAGCGAGCGCGATGGATTCCTTTACGACTTCCGAGTTGGTAAAGATGCACAACATCTCACCGTAGATCGCGTGCTCATCATGCGGGGTTTGGAAATGCCTGCGAGCGAGTTCCCGGCGTTCATCTCCAGCATGAAGGAGTTTGAAAATCAGGAAGCCCGCGCGGTGCGGTTAATTCCAAATGTGYMRNAWGYNGMCGKMARTTCCNGWMRMMGAARKCAYYGNTKAMRMGWTKNGKCGTCGATGTCACCGATGAACCGGTCGAAGAAGTGGTTGCGGAAGATGCTCCGGTTGAGGAGCCGGCTGCAGAGGAACCTGCACCCGAGGAGCCTCAACGATAAGCGCAGCAGCAGTCACCAAGGGCGGCTCTCAGGTCGCCCCCCGCACTCTCCATTTCGAGCACAGTACGTTCCGCCAAGGAACGGCCATCAGCAATCAACTCTTCTAGCGGTGCCAAATACGGTTTGGCAATGACAGACGGCTGGACGATTTGCATAAGCTCACGGGCCAAATCCTTTAGCTGATGGCCATCTGGTGTCTCGCCCGCAAGTGCGCTGCGATGCGCGTTATTCCAGGTTTGCAGCCGTTCGGCATGACTCCACTTCGAAGTCAGGGCCGATGCTGCGTCGAGCGCATCTTGGTTGTAGAACAAGCCATCGACCAAGGCTGCTAATGCCAACGCATATTCTGGTGGCACGGTATCGGCGGTGCGCAATTCCACCTGCGGCCGAAAACGCACCTCTGGGAATGGGGTCGACATTTGATCTTCCCAATCCTCAGTAGTCGCTTCACCTGTTGCCATCCAATCGCGGAAGCTCTCCCCACGTTTGTCCACATAGCCACCGTCCCGATGGATGAACAGCATAGGAATGTCGAGGACATATTGAATATAGTCGTCGAAAGTAGTGCCTTCTTTGGTCAAACTTTCAACAATGCCGCTGCGGCTGTTGTCGGTCTTAGTCCAAATATGGCCGCGCCAACTCATGTAACCGCTCAACTCCCCCGCGCGGATCGGCGAGTTCGCAAACATGGCATTCAAAACCGGCGCGAGTTGAAACACGGTGCGCAGTTTTTGCATGGCATCGTGCTCCGAAAAGTAATCGAAGTTCACTTGCACGCCCGCGGTGGTTTTCATCATCCATAATCCGAGTTCATCGGCCTGAGCTAACCACGGCTCGAGATAGTCATAGCGATTTTTAGGCAACCGCTGAATGTCTTCCGGGCGCGCGCGCGGATGCGATCCAGTGGCTAAAAAGCAATAGCCGGTTTCATCGCGCAAATCGGCCAATAACCCGCGGTAGTGTGCCAATTCAGCGGCCACCGCATCTAGGTCAGCGCACGGCGTGGAGCCAAACTCAATCTGTCCGCCGGGTTCTAAGGTGATCGCGCGGCCATCTTCAGCGGTGAGCGAAATCATGTGCCCATTTTCCATGTAGGGCTTCCAGCCAGTCGCCTTAGCAAGCTTCTGCAGCATCTCCTCAACCCCACCGGGGCCAAAGTATTGCACCGTGCCGCACTCGCTATCGAGCACGAACTGCTCGAATTCCAATCCGAACTTGCCGCTTCCAGGAGTTCGAATACCGCCTTCCAAAAAGGAATGCAATTGGGAGTTTGAGTGGAGCTTAGTCATGAGAATCCACGGAAATCACATTTCTAAAAATGGCGGGAGCGCATGGGAATCGAACCCACCGGGCACCGCCGTGCGACACCMCAACGGCTTTGAAGGCCGCACTGGACACCAGCCCAGGTCCGCTCCCATTGTGCAGACAAGTTTCATGATAACGAAACGCGAACCGTTTTGGCTAACCAAGCACCACTCCAGCTTTTCCTTCGCGCACTTCTCCAATTTGGGCGATGGGTTCGTCATCTGGAATCGCATCGAGGAAATCCTTTGCTTTTTCGGGTGGTACGCAGACCAGAAGGCCGCCGGAAGTCTCGGCATCAAAGGCGAGATTGGCTAGCCATTCGGGAGTGCTGTCGGCAAAACTCACGAAGGAGCCCAGGTTTTCACGGCCCCTACCTGCAGCGCCTGAGAAAATACCTTGCTGCGCCAGCTTTGCAGCACCTGGATACAGGGGAAGATTTGCCCACTCCAAATGCAACACCACTTCGGAGGCACGGGCAAGATTGGCCGCATGACCAAGTAAGCCGAATCCGGTGATATCGGTCGCTGCTTTGGCTTTCACCTCACGCATGGCTGCTGCGCCGCGTTTATTCAAACGCGCCATGCCAGCGACTGCAACTTCGACATCGGCGGCATCCGCGATATCGCGCTTCACCGCTGTGTTCACGCTTCCAACCCCMAYCGGCTTGGTCARAAACAGCAGGTCGCCGGGSCGGGCGCCATCGTTSGTGGCCAATTCTTCTTCACTGACYTCRCCGTAGATGGCGAACCCATAGAGCGGCTCTTCCGAAACCACSGAGTGRCCACCGACCCACAAGGCGCCGGCTTCYTGCACCTTCTCCACCGCAGCTTCGAAAATGGGGATCAAGATGTCATTGCCCCAATCTTTAGGGAATCCAGCCATATTSAGCACCACYTTGGCCTCACCGCCGGAAGCRTAAATGTCCGACAAGGAGTTGGCGGCAGCRATSGCACCATAAGCGCGWGCATCGTCCACCACCGGMGGGAAAAAATCCACCGTATGCAGGCCGATTTGGCCGTTGTGCAGGCGGATGGCMCCGACATCGTCATAGCCCTGTGGGCCRGCGAGTAGGTCAGGATGRACTGCTGCGGGCGCAACTACACGCAAAACTTGCGATAGCTGCCCCTGAGGGAGTTTGGCCGCTCAGCCGCTGGAGGCTGCGTAGTCGGTCAGGCGCTTCTTAAGACTCATGMTGGGAAGTTTAGGTTTGCTGTTCAGGTSAGCCTATGGATAGGCCGAAAAATGTGAGGATTCCCACAATRTTTTGTTCGGGTATCCAGCCGAGAAATGGCTCTACAACGCATAAAAGACACGTGGAGATTCCTAGTCGRTTCCAGTTCCCTGGATGACGCTTCGATTCGCCGTATGTCGATGCGTGCTTCCCTGGTATTTCTGGCTCTGGGRCCGCCCTTTTTCRTGTTGTGGATGTGGGGCGGCTATATGCCGGTTGCGTATTTAATCGTTGCCTGCGAAATTGCAAAYGTRGCCACCTAYCTCGGTTTGAAGCGGGGCTATTCCCCGCACACYATGGCACGTTCCTTGATGGTGATTCTGTATACMGTCGTRRTRGGATCYTGCTTTGCTCTTGGTGGAATCTCAACAGTCGGCAGCGCCTGGTTTTTGACYTTGCCRCTCATGGCMTGTCTKCTGCTCGGATTCTCTTCCGCAGTCAYGATGACGGGCTTCACGGTTTCCGCGGTTTTGATCATTTGGGCCATCGATGCATTTGGCGGCGGAATTGCATCTCAAATTCGACCCGAGGTTCTTCACCCYTTCATGTTGGTSCAACTTTTGGGATCTCTTTCCGCTACGGTCATGCTCGCAGGCGCCTGGGTCGCCACGCAAAAGTCCGAACAAATCAAACGCAAACGTGCTGAGGAAGGATTGCAAACCACCATCCAGCAAATGCAAGACGGTTTGTTTGTATTGGAGCGGAAAAATGGCTCCGCAAACCATGAAGAYTTCGCGGTGGTGATGGCCAACCAAGCTGGCCGTAAGATTTTGGCTACGATGCCGAATCAAAAAGTGCAACTGGATCTAAACCGTTGGTTCGAAAGTTTGCCTTCCTTCCAACGGTTAAACGCTCTGGCTTTAGAGCGCGGTAAATCTTCGCAAGTCCACTTGCTTCACCCCTTCAGTGGGCAAAGTTTCGATGTCAAAGTGGCCCATTGGGACCAGCGTTTAGTTTTGACTTTCTACGATGTTTCGCGTCAAAAAGAGGTCGAGAAAAAGCTCAAAGACGCGACCAATCAAGCCTTTGAAGCTAGCCGTTCCAAGAGCGAGTTCCTGGCCAATATGAGCCACGAAATCCGCACTCCCATGAATGGCATTATGGGAATGGCGGAGTTGGCTTTAGAAACCGACTTAACTCCCGATCAGCATGATTTTCTCACTACGATTCAATCGTGTGCCGACTCCATGCTGGCCTTGCTGWACGACATTTTGGATCTTTCACGCATCGAAGCTGGTCGCATGGAACTAGAAGTGCGCGACTTCAATCTGCGCAAAGTCCTGGAGGATGTGCAAGACAGCCTTGGCGCGCGCGCCACCATGAGGAATCTGGATTGGAATGCATACGCTACCGAAGATGTCCCCAACACAGTGACCGGTGATTCCCTGCGCTTAAGGCAGGTGCTTCTGAATCTGGCCGGCAACGCCATGAAGTTCACCGAAAAAGGCGAGGTTGTGATTGAAACCCGGCTGATCGAACGCCAAGACGACCATGCGAAAATCCGTTTTGAGATTCGAGATACTGGCTGTGGCATTCCGGCCGAAGTTCTGCCAACCCTCTTCGAGAAGTTCACTCAGGCGGACTCCTCCACGACGCGCACTCATGGCGGTTCAGGACTTGGCCTTGCTATTTCCCGGGAGTTAGTGGCTCTCATGGGCGGCCGCATCGGAGCCTTGAGCACCGAGGGCGAGGGATCCACGTTCTGGTTTGAAATGGAATTCCCGGTCACTCAATCCATCATGCCACCCGCCGGCACTGCCGAGGTTTTAGTGGGACGACGGGTTCTTTTAGTCGATGATATCGACACAAACTTACGAGTGATTTCGGGCCAAGTACGACGCATGGGATGTCGTTATGAAACTGCGAGCAATGCCAATGAAGGGCTTGCGCGTCTTCAAGATGGCGTTGCTAATAACGATCCTTTCTCCATTATGTTGTGCGATAACCTAATGCCCGGGATGAGTGGCATGCAGTTGGCCAATGAAGTGCGCAAGGATCCACGTTTCGATGGATTGCTCATGCTGTTGATGAGCTCGAACCGTAGTCAGGGTGACATCGCCCTTGCACGGACTTCGGGGTATGCGGGGCACTTGACCAAGCCGGTGAAATACCCGGTTCTGAAACGGGAACTGCTCGCCCTGCTTGGCGAAACCGAACCCCTGTCGACTCCGGAGCCGCGCAAAAATCCGTCCGAGGTCAGTGCCGAAGATATTGCGTCAGCTGTTCAATCTCCTGGCGGATTGATCTTGCTTGCCGAAGACAATGCCGTGAACCGTAAACTTGCGGAACGTATTCTGACCCAAGCTGGCCACGAAGTGGAATGGGCGTGCGATGGCAAGGTTGCCCTCGAAATGGCTTCCAAAAAGGATTACGACATCATCCTTATGGATTGCCAAATGCCCGAAATGGATGGCTATGAGGCCACCAAGCAAATTCGTGGGCTGGGTGGCGCCAATGCTACGGTTCCAATTATTGCTTTGACCGCAAACGCCATGGTCGGCGACCGCAATAAGTGCCTGGCTGCTGGCATGGATGATTATGTGACTAAGCCGTTGAAGCGCGAAACTTTCCTGAAGGTGCTCCAGGATTGGTTGGCCAAGGCGCGCGAGTCTGCCTAGAGGCCGAGGAATCTGTTACTTTTAGGCCATGCCACATATGGCCCTACCACTGCTCCTCGCTGCTCTATTTTGCGCACCTATTTCCGCGCAGCTTGACTCCAGTGCTCCAGACAAACGTGAGCAAAAGAAGTTAATGGAGGAATACCGCGAACTCGACTCGCGCGATGCCGATGAATTCGGCCGCCAAGTTGAGATCATAGAGCGCCTTGAGCAGGTGAGCTTGGACCGCCCCGCCGACATCAAGAAGTGGCGCAAGGATTTGGCTAAGGCTGACAAGAAGTACGGGCGTAAGTTGGACAAGAAAAANTGGGCGTCATTATTACTTTGATGACCCCAAAACCGGCTTGTTCATTCTTGGCGGCGATACCAAAAAGCCGAAGGGATTGGTGATTTGCATGCATGGCGGCGGCGTCGGGGCCGGCGATGCCAATGGCATGGTCAACTCCATGTCCGGGCCGGCGCGCAAACTGGATTGGCTGGCCATCTTCCCGGAGGTGTTAGAAAAGACGGAGCGTGGTTGGACCGATGCCGGCACCGAAGAATGGGTGGTGGATCTCATCGATGGCGCGCTGCGCACCTGGAAGATTGATCCAAACCGCGTGTATCTGTCAGGCCATTCCATGGGTGGCTATGGCAGTTGGACCCTGGGTGCGCATCATGCCGACCGCGTTGCTGCACTGGCGCCCTCTGCAGGCGCTCCCACYCCCGCTTATGGMCCGGAAG
The DNA here is from genome assembly GCA_002746235.1 of Planctomycetota bacterium. GTDB lineage: Bacteria > Planctomycetota > UBA1135 > UBA1135 > UBA1135. The sequence goes on along the minus strand of NVWJ01000003.1, from coordinate 179,173 downwards.
GCACCATYGTGGAAGTSGATCAGGGSGTGGTKCCAAACYTRCGCAACGTGCCGATGATTGTGTTTCARAGYACCRATGATCCGCGCGTKCCRCCCGATGCGAATCAAGCAGCTGTCAAAGACGTTGCTAAATTCAAAGATCTCTATGGCGGTTATGAAAACTTCACTTACTGGGARGTGACGGATCGTCAGCATCAGTTTCCAGTGGGYGGCATGAAAGTGCTCATGGAAATGATGGATGAGTTTGAGCGTCAGCCGATTCAGGAYAAAATCGTRTGGCAACCTACGCTAGATTGGAAACATCAGATGGGTTGGCTGTGGTGGGAAGARCCCGYRTTRGGGAAGATYCTGATGGCYGARCGTYTRCCGGATKCGAATACGATYTCGATTGAGRCKAARGCYGATTTATCTACGCTWTATGTGYTGTTGGATGCGCGYGTGRTGGATATGGAKMARGAAGTCATCATTCTGGTGAATGGTGAGGAAACCAATCGTGGGATTCCTCAACCAAACCTTGGGACSATGTTGTTGACCGGGAGTACTCCRGATACCGARCTRTTGTTTTTGGCGCGGATGAAGGTGTTGAAGGATTAGTTATTGCTTGGTGGYKCCWTCGAYGGCAGCRTCGATMCCTGCYTGRGTCAGGGGGATYTCAAWGGTGGTTACACCCTGTYCCTCGCYTAAGGAAACTTCGAAGAAGCGSGAGCCATCTTCAAAGCTAACCGCGACTTCGAAATTGGAKCCCCACGCCAAGGCTTCTTCAAAATTTTCAATGTATGGCCGCATCAAGAAGCTGAGGCTCCATRCACCCGGTTCTCCTAAGACCACMTGGTGRCTCCGTTGGTCTTGCGAAAAWTTTAGCWKACCCTGCATGTTCATGGATATCCCAGACTCCGGATCGGTCGGCCGTAAAAYCGCACTCCATGTTTTCCCAACGGACAATTCTAATCCCTCTGGAATCGTAAACCGAACCGAGAWGCCTTCGCTGAGCACCACGCTAGCTTGCCCCGTGGAATGCACCATCTGACTTCGGAATCCAGGCGCTCCGACCTTGACCTCTAATTCCCGTTCCTGAGATAAAAAGGATACATTCCCGTTCCCGAACAAACTCTGAGCTCTGCCTCCAGAATGAAACGAGAACCGAGATTTAGGAATTGCGGCGCCATCCCAGGACGCAACCTCAATCTGATGCTCAAACATAGGCACGTCACGCAAATCCCAGTCTGGAAGTAGGATGACTCCTTCTGCATTCGGAGCCGCTAAAGGCACGTTTTCCCACCGCGCCAAGACCTCTCCGCTCCTGCGATCTTTAGCCAATAAAATTAAGCCATTAGGCGTTCCTCCACTGAGCAAGAATCGCCCGGTAGGTGAACTGGGAAAGGTCGATATTTCTTGATGGAATTCGTTCCCAACCTGATTCCGGCTAGTATGAATCCTGATTTCTCCAATCTGACTGAGATCCTTCACCAAGATTCTTCCTGCCAAGGAAAGTTGCACGGTCGTTTGAATCTCTAAATCGCTTTGACCGAAATCAAATGGAATCGCTGCTTGGCTCTCCAGTAATAACTCAGGCCGTGTTGCCTTAAGTTCCACTTTGAACTTCTCACGGTCGAAAGTTCCCAGAAAGCGAAATTCCCCTTGGGAGTCACTGCGCACTTTCACTTGCGATTCCAAGCCCTTCTTGCGTGAAAAAATCGAGGAGCGCTCTTGTACCGTTAAGAATAGTTCCACATCGGCAACCGGGTTGCCTTGTTCATCCACGCATCGACCTCCAACCACGAGATCCAATCCCATGGGGACACGAATGGGGTTTTCTTTACYTCCGAAATCATCAGATTTCCCTAACGCAGAGAGCTCCAATTGAAACACGGAGAACTCTGCCTGGCCTTCTGCAACACTCATCCCTTTGACGAGTTGGATTTGAATCTGGGAAGCACCGTCGGCAAGCGCTCTTCCAAGTTGCATAATTAGCAATCCGTTTTCATCATAGTCACGCGATTCGCGTGTCCCGCTTACCGTTCCTTTCTCCGTGCGATAACGCTGATGAAATTGCACCCATCCTTCCGACAGCGGAACATTTTCTCGTCCAACTACTAAAAATTGAATCGGTTCTACCGCCGTCGGAACCACTAGCTTCAACTCGATGGAGGAATCCARCGCATCCAACCCAGGATGCTTTAGCAGAATAGACTTTTGTGCTGAATAGGAGTACATATAAATCAGCAGTGGAACCTCCACTCCAACATTTGGGAACCGAACCTGGCCATTTTGAGTGAATCTCGTGCCTTTCCCTGTCAAGAATCCCTTCTCAAAAGAAACTCCATCACCCAACGCTTGTAAAGCCACCGGCATGCCGTCACGGATGGGATTCCCCTCAGCATCCTCTACTAGAACGACAACTTCCCCGACTGGAGGCAACTGAAAAACCACTTCAACTGGAACGGCGTTGAGTCCAAACTCCCAATAGAGGCAATCTTTGGAGGGTACGCTAACTGCCAAAGTATTGCCTGGCTCAGAACGCCTGGAATGCAGAGCAACCTCAAGATGTTTAAAAATAGCTCGTCCGTCGGTATCGGTCAGCACCGATTGCTGGGGGTAGTAAGCCTTATGGAGCGGAGTGTTTGCAAACCCAATCTCCACCCCTGCTGCGGGCTTTCCATCATAATGCCGCACTTTCACTTTCAATTCTTGGACTGGCATTAGGAGAATCTCGATCTCCAGCATCTCTTTGTCCTTTCGGTTTACGCTAAAGCCATGGCCGAACCGATTTCCAACGCGAGCAAAGACTTCGACCGAATCATCTTGCATGGGCATATGTAATTCTCCATTTTCATCGGTCCGATAGGAATCTCCAAATTTCTCTAACTTGGTTTCAGCGTCCAAATATTGATTCCCTCCCCGTCGACGTTCACTTTTAGGATCGGTCGCATGGTCAAACCAAACCACTTCGACATCGGCCTCAGGGAGCAAAGTCACTCCATCAATAACACGAACAACGGTCTCCTTTCCGGCAATCTCTTCACCTACCGAGCCATGTTTCGATTGCAAGACTCGTTCCAGAGCWGGAACCTCTGCCACACGAGAAGCGCCTTCCACGACTTGTTCACGACCGCTTACCGCATCCGCAGCAAGAATCGCATCATCTTTCACACTCTCGTGCAGTTCACTCCCATCCCAAGGTTGCACAACGACCAAAGAGGTAAGGAGAAGAAGGGCAGCAGCCAAAAGTAGTTTCGTTTTCAAAGTCATAGCAATCGCAATCGCGGTTCCGGTTAAAAGGGAAGACGCCGCCGGGAGCGGTGTCGCGAAAACCAGGCATCGGTTGCGCCATTGCTGGCCAACTTTGCTTGCTAACTTTTGACGCAATAGGATGAGACCACGCGAAACGTGGGTTTGAGCAGTGTTCAGAGGAATCCTCTGGCGCTCAGCAATTTCGCGCATGGTCAACTCCTCATAGAAACGCAAGTAAACCGCGGTGGCATAAGGTTCTTTCAAACTTGCTACACCCTCTGCGAGTAACCGCACCGTTTCCATGCGTTCGACAATGGCTTCATCAGCCTCAACTTCTTCCACCTTCAGGGCATCGTGCTTGCGCAAAACTGCCTGCTCACTGCGCCAATGTTTGCTCGCGCGACTACGCACCRCCGAGCCAAACCAGGAACGCAAATTGCGACCGTGCTTGGGCGGTTTTTCAGCAGCCGTCAGCCAAGTTTGCTGGACGATGTCATCGGCAGTCGATGGATCGGCTACCAAACTCGAAGCTAGGCCTCGGATCCATGAAGTCTGAGTCAGCAGGGCGTCCCAGTCCGGTGGAGAAGATTGTTCAGTCATGGTTTTCACCTAGACAATCCGGCTGGGAGGGAAAAGCTTTCAACTTTTTCCGAAATCTATTTTTCGGCTTGCTCCATCTTCTGCAGAATACGTTGCTGGCGGTTAAATAAGGACAAGGTGCTGAAGGACACCATCAGTCCGCCGAGGAAAGCAAGCCAAACCGTTCCTTCTGGCTGCAAACCAATCACCATAAACAAAGGGCCAAAAGCCAAAAGAGCGGGCATTAATGGAGTGGGGAGATTCATGTTTGGCTTTACAGGTTCGCGAGCGCTTGAAGGACGATGGGCTCTTGCTCTTCCGCAACCGTGCGTAGATCAAGCAGAACGCTTTGGTCTTGAATGCGGGAGAAGATTGGCGGCTCGCTCATGCGCAGAGCATGGGCAAGATCGGTGGCATCGCGCGAGGTATGGCGGATGAGCACGCCGGCGGATGGCAGGTCTTCGGTTGGCGAAGCTCCGGAACCGACACGTCCGTTACAAGTGGTGGCTTCGGCGGTAAAGGTGTCACCGAGAGCGTTCACCTGTGCCGCAAAAGCGGTGGCGCGGTGCATGATTTGCTCCTCGGTTAAGGACAAACGCTGCAAGGCTGGAATGCGTGAAAGCGCGGCATCGGGGCCTAATGCGTGAATGGAAAGAGTGGCTTCGAGTGCGGCAAGGATGGTTTTGTCGAGGCGAATGCAACGCGTGAGCATGTCTCTACGTAAACGCTCGACCAAAGGTTTCGCGCCGACAATCAAACCGGCTTGCGGACCGCCGAGCAACTTATCGCCGGAGAAAGTGACGATATCACACCCCTGTTGCAGAGCCTCGCGCACCGGGTGTTCTTTCTCAATCCCAATCAAGTCGCGCGTTTCTAGAACGCCGGACCCTAGGTCATAAACCAGCGGTAAACCGCGTTCATGACAGATGTCGGCCAACTCCTTCATGCCGACTTCCTTAGTAAACCCTTCAATCCGATAGTTGCTCGGATGAATGCGCAGTACACAAGCGACATCGGGATCCTCCAACGCCTTGATGTAATCCTTGGCATGCACCCGGTTGGTGGTGCCAACCTCCACCATGGTTGCGCCACCAGCATCAATCACTTCCGGCATGCGATAACTGCCGCCGATTTCCACCAGCTCCGACCGCGCGACCACGACCTTACGGCCGCGCGCCAAGGCAGAAACCGCAAGCAGCACCGTGGCCGCATTATTATTGACCGGAAGACCAGCCTCTGCGCCAGTCACTTTGGCGAGCAAATCCGAAACAGGGGCGTCACGTCGTCCACGGCCGCCAGTTTCTCGGTCAATCTCGCAGATGGAAGCCCCCGCAGCCTGAGCCGCAGCTTGAATCGCCTCCTTTGGCCACGGCGCACGTCCGAGATTGGTATGCAGCACCACGCCAGTCGCATTAATCGCACCGCGCAGGCGTAAACTAGGCAGCACCTCAAGGCGGTCGGAAACTTCGGCCCAGAAGGCATCGTCCACCCCCGCCATGCGGTCCCCAGCCTTTCTCGCGGCACGGATCTGGTCGAGAGCCWTAGAGCACGCCTCGCGACAAGCCTCGTGCCCAAAGGACTCGAGACCACGCTGGGTGCATTCCTCCAACAATTCATTCATCGCCGGGATACGGGGAGGATTCTTAGACGCGGGCATCCTAGAATCTTAGGCGTGAGACGCACGGCTGTCGCGGCGCAGTTCCGCTGGAAACTGCAAACTCCCCATACCGGTGAGCAAAATGCTCTGGCGAAGGACCTCGGAATCCGCCCACTCACGGCCGGACTGCTGCTTTCGCGCGGAATTTCCGAGCTGGAAGAGGCCAAACAGGTACTCAAGCCCTCGCTTTCGAGCCTGCCGGACCCAAAACGCATCCCCGGCTTTGAAGATGCGCTGAAGACCTTGGTCGACGCGGTCGAGGCCAAGCACAAGGTCTTGATTCACGGCGATTACGATGTGGACGGCACCTGCGGCTCGGTATTGCTTTACCGTTTAATGAAACGGCTTGGTTTAGAGGTGGAAGTGTTCATTCCCGACCGCGTGAGAGATGGTTATTCCTTTTCAGAAAACAGCCTGACTGCGATTGAAAAATTCGGCGCCAAGGTAGTGATTGCGGTCGACAACGGAACCTCGGCGATTGCACCGCTGGCCAAACTTCATGCGGCTGGAATCCAAGTAATTGTGGTCGACCACCATTTGCCTGGAGAAGAACTTCCTGTGTGTGCCGCCATGATGAATCCTTGGGTGGGCCCACCACCAAGTGAAGGCGGCATCTTTCAGGAGTTCTGCGGCACTGCGGTGGCATGGTTTCTGACTTGGGGTGTGCTGCGGCACATTTTGGGCGATGGCCAGCTACCGGAATCCGACCGACGTTTCTTATTCGATAGTCTCGGTTATGCCGCCATCGCCACCATCGGCGATGTCRTGCCCCTGCGCGGACCGAACCGCGCCTTAGTCCAACATGGCCTGGCTACCCTGCGTGAATCCAGTTTTCCTGGACTACGTGCGTTGGTGAAGTCTTCCGGCATCCGCAAGGTGCCCAACGCAGAAGACATTGGTTTCCGCATGGGCCCACGTCTGAATGCAGCCGGACGTTTGTTCCAAGCCGAAGTGGCATTCAAAACATTGTCGTGTGATTCTGCGCCGGAAGCGGAAGCGCTTTGTGCACAACTCGAAGCGCTTAACTTAGAACGCCGCGAAGTGCAGAACCGTCAAAACGATCTACTTGCCGGAACCGTCGAAGAACAGTTCCAAAAGGGTGATCCGGTGGTGTTCACTGGTCACTCCGATGCGCATTTTGGTGTGCTTGGCATCGTCGCCAACCAGGTCATGGAACGGACTGGTCTGCCAACTTTGCTATGGGCCGAATGCAGTCCTGGAGTTGCGCGTGGCAGTGCACGTGCGCCGGAAGGTTATCACTTGATCGACATCATGGACCGCGCCAAGGAGTTCCTGATTGGTTACGGCGGACATGCACGTGCTGCTGGCTTCCACTTTGATCCAGAGCTCGCACCGCAAATCGCAGCGGCTTTGCGTGAAGGCGCAAGTGGTCAAAGCAAGGTGGAGAAACCTGAGTTGAAAGTCGACAGTGAAATTTCCCCTGGTGAGATTGACCTCAACACACTGTTTGAGTTTGATCGCCTACAACCCTACGGCGAAGCCTTTCCCGAACCGGCCTTCCTGTGTACCGGATGCCGCATCGTCACAGCTCCCCGCTTCATCGGCGATGGCTCCCACGTGGAGTTACGCCTTGAACGCGATGGCGAAGTGGTGCGTGCCTTGGGTTGGCGTTTGGCCGACAAAGCACGCGACCTTCAAATCGGTGACAAGTTAGATGTCATAGTCAAAGTTGGCATCAATGATTTCCGCGGACGTCGTGCAGTCGAATGGACTTTGCGCGACTTCCAGTCCTCCCCTTCTGAATCCTAAAGTGTCTCGCATTCCCATCCTCGGCCATTTCATTCGCTTCGCACGTCGTATGTACGACTGGATGTTGGCCTTTGCCGATAAACCCTACGCCGGACGCGCACTGTTCGGATTGAGTTTTATCGAGTCGAGTTTCTTTCCAATTCCACCCGACCCATTGCTGTTGGCTATGGGTGCAGAAAAGCCGGATAAGGCGTTGCGCTTTGCCGGACTCACTACATTAGGTTCAGTGCTTGGCGCCATCTTTGGATTCATCATTGGCATGTACTTGATGGACACGCTCGGTGAATGGTTGCTGGACCTGTACGACAGCGATCGCCATACCTGGAACAAGATTGAAGGTTGGTTTGAATCTTATGGATCGTTGGCATTGCTCATGGCCGCCATCACGCCTATCCCATTCAAGGTGTTCACGATTGCAAGTGGCGCCACGGGAGTCGCATTCCTTCCCTTCCTTGGCGCCTGCATCGTCGGCCGCGCCTTCCGCTTTTACCTCGAAGGATTCCTATTGAAGTACTTCGGCAAACCCATCCTCGAGTGGATGGAAAAGTGGTTCGACATCGTTTCGATTGGCTTCACGATTCTCCTCATTGGCGGATTCGTGGTCATCAAATACCTCTAAACCGCATGGCAACTTCCACCGCAGCTCCGTCTCGCCTTTTAGTGGTCGATGGCACCGCACTGGCTTTCCGCGCCTTCTTCGCGATTCGACATCTGACCGATGGACAAGGACGTCCGTCGGGGGCGCTTTATGGATACATCACTTCCTTACTGCGAGCCTTGGAGGATCATCCAGCCGAGCATGTGGTGGTTGCGTGGGATCGTCCGGAGAAGACCTTCCGTCATGGCATCGATGATCAGTACAAAGCCAACCGTGAAAAGCTAGATGAAGATTTGCGCATGCAGTTTCCATGGATGCGCGAAGTTACCGAGTTGATGGGCTTGAAAAGTTTAGATGAGGCCGGTTTCGAGGCCGATGACATCCTCGCCAGTCTTGCGGTGCAGGTTTCTGCGCTTGGACATGAAGTACGTTTGTTCACCAACGATAAGGATTTGGCGCAAGTGGTTTCCGGCAAGGTACTGCAGTGTCCGCCGCCGAAACAAGGTTCCGATGCCGTCATCATGGGCCCTGCGGATATCGAGGAGAAGTATGGTTTGCCGCCGAGCAAGATGGCGGAATGGCAAGCGCTGGTTGGTGATAGCAGCGATAACGTGAAAGGCATGCCTGGGGTTGGTCCCAAACGCGCGACCACTCTGCTGCAGAAGTATGAAAACTTAGATGCTGTGCTTGCCCGCGGGCCCGAAGAAGAAAAAGGCAAGCTTGCCGAGAACCTGGGCAACTTCGCCGATTCGGCGCGCCTGGCTTTACGTTTAGTCACTATGGTCACCGACATGAAGTTGGCGCCCCTCGAAGAAATGGTGCCAGAAATGCCAGATTTCGAAGGGGTGTTGGATTTCTGCAATGACCACGGTTTCAACACCTTGGGAAATCGTTTTCAAGACTTCAAGATCAAGGGCGGATTGCCCGGCAACGTCAACCGCAATGAAGATGCGGTTGCAGACGAAGTAGAAAGTGCCGACGACGGACCTTCTTCCGCGAAACGCTACGCCGATGGCGACTACAAGCTCATCCGCACTGCCGAAGAATTGGTTGCTCTGCATGATGGCCTCCAAGCAAGTGGCGGATTTGCTTTTGATACCGAAACCACCAGCATCGTTGCTATGCGCGCGCGTTTGGTGGGTATGTCCTTTGCTTGGGAGGCAGGTAAGGCCTATTACGTCGCCGAGAACTTGCCGGATCCACCACTTGGACCGGATGGCCAGTCGGCTCTGGAGTATCTGACCCCCCTACTCGAAGATGCAAGTCTTCCGAAGTACGGCCAGAACCTCAAATACGACGCCCACGTCATGCGACGCCATGGAGTCTCCATCCAAGGCTGGGATTTCGACACCATGGTCGCGCACTTCTTGGTCGACCCGATTTCACGTCACAATTTAGACTCGATGTCGCTGCAGCATTTGGGCATGCGCAAGATTCCTACTAAAGAATTGCTTGGCACAGGCAAAAACGCCCTAACCATGGATTTGGTGCCGATTGACGCGGTTGCCGAATACGCCTGTGAAGACGCCGATGCCACTTTCCAACTGGTGGCCCCCATGCGTGCGGGTTTAAAGGAAGTGGAAGCTGAAAAACTCTTCCATGATGTCGAGTTACCGCTGATTGGAGTGCTAGTGCGTATGGAGGCGGAAGGCATTCGGGTGGATAAAGAACGTCTGTTGGAAATGCGCAAGACTTTGGGCAAACGTCAGATGGAATTAGAGCGCAAAGTGCATGCCGAGGCTGGCGATCCCTTCAATGTCAATTCGCCCAAGCAACTTGGACCCATCCTGTTTGAGAAGTTGATGATCCAAGATATTGCAGGGGTGAAACGGGTCGGAAAAACCAAGACTGGTTACAAGACCGACGCCGCGACCATGGAGAAGTACGCCGGTATTCCGATTGTCGATGCGTTGTTGGAATATCGTCAGGTGACCAAGCTGATTGGCACCTATGTCGATGCACTTCCGGGCTACATACATCCTGAAACTGGGCATATTCACAGTTCTTTCCATCAAGCGGTTGCCAGTACCGGACGCCTAAGCTCGAGTGACCCAAACCTGCAGAACATTCCGATTCGCTCGGAAGCCGGACGCGAGATACGTCGCGCATTCGTGCCTCGAGCAGAAGGCTGGGTGTTGATGTCGGCTGATTACTCACAGGTGGAATTACGCGTAGTTGCACACCTATCGCAGGATCCAGCCCTGATCTCGGCATTCAACGAAGGCGCCGATGTCCACGCACGCACTGCATCCCTAGTGTTTGATGTACCTGCGGAAGAAGTCKATGCYACCATGCGCTCCCGCGCCAAAGCGATTAACTTCGGCATTCTTTACGGCATGGGCCCGCAACGTCTTGCACGCGAAACCGGATTCAGTTTCCAGGAAGCACGTGACTTCATTGACACTTACTTTGAAGCCCTGCCTGGAGTGCGTAAATGGATTGACAAGACTTTGGAGGATGCACGAGAAAATGGAGAGGTCCGTACCTTGCTTGGACGTCATCGTCCCACTCCAGATGTGAATTCCAGCGATGGCCGCGTTCGTTCGGCAGCGGAAAACGTAGCGGTAAATACTCCGGTACAAGGATCCGCGGCCGACCTCATCAAAGTGGCCATGCTCAAAGTCGATGCTCGCATTCAAAAAGAAGGCCTGCAATCGCGCATGATTCTACAAGTCCACGACGAATTGGTTTTCGATTGCCTGAAAACTGAACTCGAACAAATGGAAAAACTGGTGCGCGAAGAAATGGAAGGCGCATGGAAGCTCGATGTCCCGCTCAAAGTGGATCTCGACCACGGCCCCGACTGGGCAAGCGCTCACTAAAACAATTTGGAATTCGGTTCGCTTCTTCTCTTAGGTCTACTGCTCGCCGGCGGCGTGTTGGGTGGCCTAGTTGCGCGCCTACTTCGTCTACCGACTTTGACCGGCTACCTCGCCGCCGGAATTTTATTCCACATTGGTGGCAGCAACGGCTGGGTTGACTCGGCTGCATTGGAAGAACTACGCCTACCCATCAGCGACCTAGCCATGGCCTTGGCGCTTTTCGTTTTGGGCGGCCAATTTCGCTTTGGACGACGTCGTAATGCAGCCTTTCGTCGCCTGCTGCGTGGCTCCTTCTTGGAAAGCGGTATCACCTTCCTGATCGTTGCTGGCTTGAGCCTGCCAGTGGTGCAAAACATTCCGGGAGCGATCCTGTTGGGCGTACTAGCCATCGCAGTCGCCCCCGCCACCACTCTAGAAGTCCTTCACGAGTACAACGCTAAGGGACCGACTACCCGCATGCTCAAACAGCTCACCGCCATGAGCAATATTTGGGCTGTCTTCCTGTTTGAAGTCGCGCTGCTCGGACTGGTCCTTTTCCGCGGCGGCGACGTCAGCTTCCTCGACCCATTGTGGGATATCGGCGGCGCACTTCTGTACGGTTTCGTTGCAGGGCATGCATTGATTCTGTTGCAAGAGCGGGTTGGACACGACAACTACGCGGTGCCACTGTTAGCGGTGATTTTCCTCACCATTGGCGTTTGCGCGATCACCAATGTTCCGCACATGCTGGCTTTCCTCGCCACCGGTGCCGTAGTCGCAAACCGTTCGCAACTCTTTCCACGCATTACCACGGCGATGGATGGTTATGCGCAACCTGCCATCGTGCTGTTTTTCGTGCTCAGTGGCTCGCACTTGAACTTCCATCTCCTCTTGGAAAACTGGATTGCGGTTGGACTTTATGTCCTTGGTCGCACCTTAGGCAAGGTCATCGGCACACACGTCAGCCTGCGCGGGTTCAAAAATCTGGACAAACTTGGAGCGGACACCGATGCACCGGTTGGAATCGGACTTTTATGTCAGGCTGGAGCAGCGATTGCACTGGCCACTTATGTGCGTGGATACGACCAAGAGCTTTCCGATCAGTTGCTCAATATCATCCTTGGTGGGGTGGTCATTTTCGAACTGATTGGGCCGCTGCTAGTCAAACGGGTGGTGGTACTCGCCGGTGAAGTCAGTATGGCCAACCTGATGTCGCACACTGCTGACCGTGAAGGGCGTCGTGGTTGGCGCAATGTTTTCCGCCGCGCCTTTTCCGGACGCGATTTACTCCAGGCAGGTGAATCTGAGGAGATGCATGTCGATCGCTTCATGCGCCCGACCACCCACGCCCTACAGCGTTCGGCCAACATGACCGAAATTCTGCGCTTTGCGAATAAGTCGCCGTTTAACCACTTTCCGGTGGTGAATCATGAGCAGCACCTGGTTGCCATCGTCACTCTCAACGACCTAAGTCAAATCGCCTACGACAAGGCCACTGCGGCTTTGGTCACGGCCGATGACGTCGCCACGTTGACTCCAGAGGAGGCTGCGCTCCCTTCCGACTCGACCCTAGAAGAGGCCCTGGAGTTCTTCCGTCACTTCGATGGCAACACTGCCGCCGTGGTGGAGAGTGAGGCAACACCGCGCTTTGTAGGCATGCTGGAGCGCACCGAAGTCCTCCATCTGGCGCARCGMCTGCAYYTRGAGGAATARAAAACGCCCMCGGATGACCRCGAGGTGCATCCGGGGGCGTAAAAGGTGGTGCCKAACYTATTTCGGGGTCAAATCYCCGCCCACCAACATRCGGGTGAGCTGAGCGATGTCCARAATCTTCGGCACCKMRGGRTCRTCGCTATTCAGAATGACCTTGCGTATGTTCAGGTTTTCTGCAGCAGTYAAGGCCAGCAAAATRCGCCCGCCTTCCGAGTTCAGCGCAGCCGTMCGYAGTTCGTTACGCAAGGCYTCAGCTTTCTGAATCGCCAAGCTTCCGTTAGCCGCAGAAATGACATTCTCTGCATCGCCTTCAGCCATGGTTTCGGTRGCGTAAACCTGAGCTTCCGCAACGATGGTTGCCAGCAAGACATCGTATTCCGAACGCTTGGTTTGAATCCGCTTCTCCCAATYTTGGTCCAAAGCTTTTTCTTCTGCAGTAATCTTGCGTTCAATCAAGTTCACGATTTTCTCTTCTTCCGCAACCTTAGTCTGCGCAACGTCCAGCAGAGCCTTCTGACGCAAGAACTGCTTATCTTGTAGYTTGCTTTCATACTCYGGCTGGAAGGARAARCGACGGATTAAGATCGATTCAGCCACACAATGAAACTCTGCCAAGTCTTTGGTGAGTTGAGGTAAAACRTCTAGCACCAAAGMAGTACGGCTATCCGTGAGCTGCAAATCCTCTGAAGACAACTTAGGCAATTGRTCACGTAARAAAGAATTCACGCGAGAATTCACGCGGTCCCGATACTGAACYTTCATAGCTTCATCAACGATTTTCCAAGCCTCGTCTTTCTTAATCCGATAGGCAATAGAAACCTCGTAGGTAATCAAGTTGCCATCGGCAGTACGCAACGAAAGAGGRTCTTCGTAGGAATCGGTTGCCGTTCCAATATTCCCTTGCACCCCAGTGAAGTGAATGAAGTGGGTGGTGGCGGGCAARAAATGCCACTTGTGATAACCACTAATGCCAAGATGGAATCCGGTTCCATAGTCTTGATTGATGATTCCTCCACCCCATTGACTTTGMTTTACGCCAATCACGGCGGGCGGAACCCGCTTAAACATGATGGCGCTGACTAAAGGGATCAAGATTAAGATGACGAGAATGGTGACGAGTTTTTTCATTACAGGTTCCCTCCCTTCGAAGGCACCGCAGGGATGGCACCCATATGCTCAATCCGCGTTGGAGTTGGGTCACGCCGATATGGCACAATCTCAAATTCAATTTGAGAAAACTTAATCGCTAGAGCTTCCTGCACCAAGATGTCTCCACGTGCTGCTAATGCTTCCACTTTGGCACGCAGACCTTCGGCTTCTTTTTCCGCCAATTGAGTCAATCCACGAGCCTTCTGCAAGGATTCTCGCTCCGAGGCTTGCCCCTGAGCGACCAATCGAATCCGATAGGCATCCGCTGACTTGGTCGTCTTCACAGCATCTTTTTCAGCGCTGATACGATCCCTTTCCATGGTTCCGAGCAAAACCTCAAACTCGGTAGCTTTATCGCGTTCGATGTCCGCCAAACGGCGTTCCCGTTCGAGCTCCAGCTGGAACGCTTTYTCTTTCAACTTCTCGACTTCCTGATCAGCAAYCTTGCGCTCCTCAATCGCRCGCTCATATTGCGGTTCAAAGTTTGGYTTCGGGGTCAAGATTTGCATGATGTAAATCCCGTGAGGCTCTAACATTTCATTCAAKCGCAGCTGCGAAGCRACMGTAGCGTCCTTRCGATTTCCRGAATCAGCGATTTCCACGGTTGAGAAACGGCCAAAYTCATCACGCARGACTGAGCGGGCATAAGACTTYACCCAGTTATCCTTAAAGCGTTCGCCAGGACCKGAATCRTGCAGCACCACATCGGCCWTGCCCGAAATCAAACGATACTGGATTTCAAGTTTACCGAACCAGAAGTTCGAGCCATCCTTCGCGCGCACRGTCAACTTACGTACATGRTTGGCGGAACGGGTTTGTTCGCCCTCCATGAGAAAGTTGTTGGGAGACTTATCAAACACAAAGGCTTGAGCTACRAAGGGCAAGAAGATCTTRTARCCAGGACGGTCTACGATTTCATCCTTACCGGTTAGGTAATTCACAATCACCGCAACTTCAGTGTCCTTAATCTCAATGATGCCGCCTTTGCCAGAAATGAAGGCGCCGATCAGCACCACCACTAAGGTCAAAACCAGCACGCCAGTGACCAATAATTTCTTATTCACCTCCGGTAGTCGAGGCATGTTTGGCATGGAACCACCGCCGCCAGAATTTGGCGTACGCGGAGGTCTAGGAGGGCGCGGGGGATTACCGCCGCCACCCAAGTCGGGAAAGTCAGAGGAGGAACTCATGATTTTAATTACGCGCAGGATAACGACTTTGAAGGAAGATTCCCGCAATCCTATGCTTCTTACATGACTTCCAAGGAACGCCGCAAGGCACCCGTATTCCCGCGCCTCGTCCTATTAGGGCTATTTACCGCTTCTGTGTTTAGTTTTCTGGGCACAGAGCTGGTTTGGTTCAGTCTATTCAGCCATTTCCAAGCCTATCTGGCAACCGCCTGGGTCGCTATTTTGGCTCTATTCCGCCTGATGCCCGCCTTTCCGCGCTCGTTTTGGCAACCGAAACTCGTCACACGTGCTGGGGTGCTCATGCTTCTGGGGCACGGACTCATGATTGCAAGTTTGTATTTTCCAGTCACTCCGCCCGAGCTGGAATCACCCAATGAAGTCGACATTATTTGGTTCAACATGATGTACAACAGCGATGCTCTACGAGAATTAGAGGAGCTCATTGCGAAGGATCCACCGGACATTCTTGCCTTTGGAGAAATCGGCCCCCATGTCGATATTGAACTTCCCGGATACACCTTTCAGTTGCGCTCGCCAAAGCACCACCTGCTTTTGGTTTCTCGCTTGCCTCTGGAATTCAGCAAGTTGGTGCAAGTGCCCGGAGCCGGACGTGAACAACTCTCAACCCGCGTCGCGGTGGGAAGAAGACGTTTTGAGCTAAGTGTTGTGCATATGCGCCAGCCCATTTACCCCTCGCATTTTCAAGAGTTCCAAGTGCTCGGCGAAACGGCGCAGAAAGGGAACGATGTCATCCTCATCGGAGATTTCAATACTACGGTTTGGTCCTCTCAATTCCGCGATTTTGTGAGTGATGTCGAGTTGCACCATGGCCGTGAAGGCCGCGGCATCCAAAAC
The DNA here is from genome assembly GCA_002746235.1 of Planctomycetota bacterium. Classification (GTDB taxonomy): domain Bacteria; phylum Planctomycetota; class UBA1135; order UBA1135; family UBA1135. Next base: position 163,631 of record NVWJ01000003.1, on the reverse strand, counting down.
ACTTGGTCACCCACTTTTGCGCGTTGGGCACAGCTTCCGATTGATCACATGCTGTACCGAGGGTCCATCGAACTCCAAGAGTTAGAAGCCATGGAGTGGACTCAGAGTGATCATCGTCCTATTCGTGGCAAATTCCTAATCGGCGGTAAACTGCGCCGCAAGTTCACCCGCGACGACTGAAGCATCTAGCCCTTCCTTCATCGGCACTTGAAGAATGCCTGGGAAGGACCGCAACCAGGTCATTTGACGTCGGATCAAGACATGCGTTTTGGTGATGCCTTTTTGCAGAGCTTCTTCCAAGCTGCCTAGTCCATCGAGATGGTCGAGGATTTGGCGGTAGCCGATGGCTTTACCTGCAGTGCGCCCGAAGCCGCAACMGTCACGGATGGATCGGACTTCCTCTAAGAACCCAGCATCGATCATTAGGCTGAAACGTTGCACCACGCGGGCACGGAGGATGTCGCGGGGCCAATCTAAAAGAGCTACTGGCGCGGTGAGATCGCGGCCATGCTCCCATTGGGACTGCCAATCGGAAAGCGGTTTTCCGGTTTGACGATAAGTTTCGAGAGCACGCTGCAGACGACGGGTGTCGTTGAGGTGAATGCGCTCCCACGCCACGGGATCGACGCTCAGTAGTTCCGCACGAAGGGCCTCCACTTCCCCGCAATCGAGAGCGGACTGGATGTCATTGCGAATCGCGGCCGATGCTTGCGGCACTTCAAGCAAGCCAAACATGATGGCTTTAAACCACATGGTGGTGCCGCCGACGTAGAGCGCCGCTTTACCCCGCGATTGCAAGTCGGCTTCCACTGCGGCGGCAGCATCGAGGTATTGCTTGACCGAAAACTCCTCACTGGGGTCGACTAAATCAATCAAATGGTGCGCAACCGGCGCACGTTCTTCCACAGTTGGTTTCGCGGTGCCGATGTCCATGCCGCGGTACACCAGCATGGAGTCTAAAGACAAGATTTCAGCATTCAGCATTTCTGCGAGTGCCAACGAAACACTGGTTTTCCCAGAAGCCGTTGGGCCTAGCAAGAAATACCGCTGCAGTTGTTTAGTCATTCTCCGCTTCCGGCGTCAGCACTGCGACAGCTGAGCGTTTCGGCAGGAATATTTCTTGCGCACGGGTTACGACTTCCTCGAACTCGATTTCCCCAAGYAAATCAAGCGTGGCGAAGGGCTKYACMCCTTCCAGCATGGCATTCAGAATGCTGCTGGCTAGTGCGCTTGGAGTTTGCAGGCCGCTCACCAAACCACCCCAGGCAGCTCGTTTTAGGCGGTTAAAGTCSGTTTTGTTGATGCCATCGGACACAAAATCGGYGGCAGCTTTGCGGATRACCTTNACGAATTSCTTAGGGTCATCGCAGACACCYGAAAGGATGACGTGYCCCCAATCTTGATCACTCGACCAGTAAGCATTGAAACTGTCGTCGATATCGCCATTGCGATAAAGACGTTCATGCGTTTCACTGGAGGAGTCAAAGGCRAGGTCGAGCACCAAACTACTGAGCACGCGTTGACGCAGGCGGGCACGGCCATCKGCAAGWCCGGTAGGTTCCCGCCATCCAATCCACACGTGTGGGCGSGTGACTGAGAACGGTTTCTCCAACCACTCTTCTGCAGGGAGGGCGGGCTCTTGCGGGTACAACTTCTCTGCAATCGGGCCGTCGGGCGCATCKAGCTGTTGCTCGAGATGYGCAAGCACCTTGTCGWCATCGAAATCGCCGGTCARTGCCAAACGCATGGCACGCGGGCGATAAAAGCCGTCAAAGCAGGCCTGTAATTCGGCTGCGTTAATGCGCCGCACATCCTCCACCGAACCACCCGGCTCAATGCGAATGCCGTGCTCCTTGTACAGAGCTTCGTGTAAAAGGAAAGTACCGCAAAACCCTGGGTGATCCCCATACATGCGCACTTCTTGTTCAATGATGCCGCGCTCCTTGTCGACCCGCTCGTCGGTAATCAACGGATGCTGTACAAAGTCCACCAACACGTCTAAACAATCTAAGTAGTGATTGGTGGTGGTGAAGTGATAGTTGGTGGTGCGGAACGATGTGCCACCATTGAACTCAGCGCCGAGTCGTCCAAAACGATCAAACACTTTGTCCTCGCGCCCTTCAAACAACTTGTGCTCCAAGTAATGCGCGCTGCCCGATGGCACCTCGACCACTTCTCCCGATGGCATACGAAAACGCATATCCGTACTTCCAAAACGCAATCCAAAGTAACCGCTAGCCGTAGTGAATCCTGGCGTACGGCACAAAGCGATGTCCACGCCATTACTGCTGCGCGCGAAGGTCACTTCCTCGCCCGCCTGTTCATGCTTCAAGGTTTCGAGGATTTTCATGCTTTTACCAATTCTGCACTAGGCGCTAAAAGATAAACCGAGTCGGCAACAAAGCGTTGCGCTGCGGTTGCGATTTCATCTGCAGTCAATTCCTGCAACATCTTCGCACGCTCTGCAGGAGTCCGACGTAAACCAGCCCAATGCTCCCGTAAATGGTAGTTTGCAAGGCTTCCTCCCGAATCAGAGAGCGCGCGCAAACGGTCAAGGCGGTTCACCAAAGCGAATTGAATCTCCTCGGCAGTAGGACCGTTGTCCTGCAAGTCTTTCAACTGCGTTTCCACTTCAGAACGCACTTCGGCATAAGCCTCGGCATCGATGCCAGCCGCCACGGTCATGAGCCCTTTYTGYGAACGCARCATGGCGTAAATRCCATAGGCCAAGGATTTCTCYTCGCGCACCTTGCGAAACAAACGCCCRTGCGCGCCGCCACCAAGAATACTGCAAGCTAAACCTAGAGCTTCGTGCTCGCGCGGGGTSSWSGGYARWTCAAAACGATAGCCRTAATGAAACTGCGCTTGYTCCATAGGCAGTTCYTCRCGGAAYTCACGAAGTTCACCGGGKTTGCGCAACACYACATCGGGCAGTTCAGGGATGGGTTTGCGTCGGCCGAACCAATCCTTTAGCCAGRTTTCGATGAGRTCKATATCGCAGGGGCCGACTGCAATGCAGGTGATTTTCGCGTCTTGCAGGAGATGCAAACGCGCGGCTTCCAGATCATCGGCGGTGAGGTCGTGGATGGCYTGCTCGGAATCCCACGGAAGCAGGCCGTATGGCTCGCCATCGCACATTTGTTCGAGAAAACGYTCCTCGGCATAWGCGGAGCGGTCATCTTTGCGCTCGCGRATTTGYTTYAGGGCAGAACTKCGYTCGCGCTCTAAAGTCTCGACATCGTAAGAAGAACCATTGGTCCCACGCCGCGGTTTGTCCAAAAGTCCCCGTGCCAAGCCAAGCAAACGCGGCTGCACCAACTCTTCGGGYGGCAAAAAGCGGTCRCCCACCCACCCCAARTTCATRGTRGTGCGATGAAACTCCAGYGARCGGTCCGCGTAAAGCGAGCAGTTCGCRCCGTACAAATCYTGCAAGGAACGMGTCARCTGCARSCGGCTWGGCAGGGTCKCRGTGCCTTGAGTCAAGACCTCGGCAAGCAGGGTTCTGGCAGCCCTGCCACTATCCAGAGGCATGTCAAAAGAAAGGCTTAACTGGGCACGCTTAAAACGCGGCTCCGGCAAGCACAAAAGTTCGACCCCTTCAGCGGGCGAACGGAGTTCAGGAATGGTCTGCAAAAAGGCCATGTGATGCGTATCCTATTGTGTCGCACCGGAATCCCATGCTGTTTTGCCCACTTAGCCTGCTACTTTTTCAACAACCTGCACCCGTCGAGGTGCTTGAGGTTGTTGACACTCCTGTTGAATCCCCGATTGATGCTCAGGAGCCCGCAGAAGGTGCCGTTACCGAAGCCGCCATCGAAGCCATTGCCGAGGTGCTGACTGAGAATGCTGCCGATACTTCCAAAGAAGCGGCAGCACTCATGGCCGAAGTTGCTGCAGCCCAATATCCAGCAAAGAAAGGTGAGCTGGTGGACGGCATGAACATGAAGGTCGAGGCTACCGAATATGGTGAGCACCCCCACGTGGTTGGTTTTTCGGTGATGTACACCAAGTTTGGCGCGGAGCAGCTGGAACTGATCATTGAGGACCCGGAACGTGGCGGCACCGTGGCCAAGGGCTTTGACGGGCGCGATTATTGGCTGCGCGAGGGTCTTGGTGAAGGCCAGGGCGAGGCACAAATTTTATCTGGCCACGAATTCACCAAGGACCGAGAAGCCATCGATGAGGCCATGGATTTGTGCTCGGATTTGTTGTTGTTGATTGATATTCACAATCTGAAACGTCGCCAACCGCCGAAGTCCTTAACCATTTTGGAAAATGGCGTTCGAGTTTTGCAAGGCGAGCTTCGGCGCCCCGATGGCTTGATCTGGGATTACAGCCTCTCGATTCCCGCGGGTAGTTTGCAACCCTCTGCTTTGGAAATCCGACACAACACCGCGGCCGTAGTCGATGCCGATGGTGTCGAAACCAAAGCCGCAGTGTCCTTGTACCAGCGTTTTGAAATGAGTTATTACAACCGTTTCGATGGCCGCAATGTTGCCCAGATGATCGATGTCTGGAACACCTTTGGCAGTGAATATCCAGATCAGAAAATCATTCTGGATCGCTTTCGCTGGACCAGCCACTAACCGCCCGGCACTCAGGGAAGGCGCTGGTTTAGCGGCGGTAGAAAGCGCGCTCGAGGTCTTCGATGGACAGGAAGACGCGGACCGGACGTCCATGGGCGCAGGTGCGGTCTTGTGGAAGATGCGCACCGCGTTTGATGAGGTCTTCCAAGGCGGTGGCGTCTAAGTGGTCGCCGGCCATGACAGCTGCGCGACACGACATCGAGAACAGCATTTCCTCTTGGATTTGATCTGGCGATGCCGCGCGAAAGCTGGAGGCGATATCGAGTAAATCACGCACAAGCTTTTCTGGGTGCAAGCGATGCAGCCGTGCCGGGATGCCACGAATCGCGAGCGTGGTTTCGCCAAAGGCTTCAATGTCGACGCCCAGCTCACGGAAAGTTTCGGCTTTTTGCAGGAGCAAATCTAATTCGATGCGCGAAAGGTCGACCAGTGCAGGAACCAGCAAGGGTTGCATGACCACTTGACCAGTTTGCAGTTCCTTGCGTAACTCCTCCAGGTTCACCCGTTCATGCAGAGCGTGCTGATCGATGATTTCCACGCCTCCTGCCACCGCACGAAAGAGAAAGGTATTCGCCACCGACAAAAACTGCCCCTTACCGCGATCTTCTTCGGCCACTTCCAGAGGAAGGTGTGGAGTGACACCAACAGGCAAGGGCTGGGATTGCAAGTCATCGGCGCGTTGCCAACTCGGTGCTGGAAAACTGCGCCCCTCCGCCATGGAACTGGATCCGATGGACCCAACGGAGCGAGTGGCCCACGGTGCATTGGCTAATCCGCGACGCAGGGTGTTGACTACGGTTCCAAAGACGATGCGGTCATCGCGAAAGCGGACTTCGGTCTTTTGCGGGTGCACGTTGACGTCGACCCGGTCAGGACTGATGTGCAGCGACAAAAATAAGGTGGGGTAATGTCCGATGGGGACAAACTCCTTCACTCCTTCCCGCACCGCGCGGAGTAGACGCGCATCGCGCACCCAGCGTCCGTTGAGGAATAGGTGCACGCGGCGGGCATCGCGACGTGCGCTTTCTGGCGGTCCAATGCGTGCCATGCAGGAGAGCGGGTCTCCCGGAGCATTGATCTCGACCATGTTTTTGGACAAGCCTTTGCCGAAGACAGCAGCGCAACGTGCTTCTAAATCATCTTCGGGATGCACTTCAAACGAGAGCTTGCCATCGTGCTCGAAGCGAAAACCAACACCTTCATGCACCAAAGCCAACCGTTCCACCCAAGCTTGCGCGTGCGATGCCTCGGTAGACGCTCGCTTCATGAATTTCCTGCGTGCCGGCAACTCCGCGAATAAATCCTCCACCAAGAACCTGGTTCCTTTCGGCGAAGAAGCTTCATGCGGTTCACCAATGCGGCCAAAGTTGACTTCCAACTCGGTTCCAGCACGGCAATCCGGAGTTCTCGAAATCACCCGCAATCGCGACACAGATGCGATTGAGGCGAGCGCTTCTCCACGGAATCCAAGCGATGCAATGGCCTCTAAATCCGAAGGCTTACTCAACTTGGATGTGGCATGCGAGGTCACCGCCAACAACAAATCTTCCGGCGCGATGCCACTGCCGTTATCACGTACTTCAATCTTGCGCACGCCACCTTCTTGCAGCGAAACTTCAATCCGCGTAGCTCCAGCGTCGATGGCATTCTCSACCAACTCCTTCACCACCGATGCCGGYCGCTCCACCACTTCCCCCGCCGCGATTTGATCAATCACCACKGAGTCGAGTTTGTGAATCCGGCTCATGCCTGCCTCCGACGCATGGTGCGAATRGCAAGAAACTCCAAWGCTGCWGTACTATCGCGCCATCCGGCCATCTTTACGTTTTCCTCAGCTTCAACTAGSGMTGCAAGAACTGCGTCTAAGTGCTGCACRCTGGCAACCTGCAAACGTTTCTGCATGCGGTTCACCACCGGCATACTCGGACGCGAYCCAGCTGCAGTRAGAGCATCTTCCAAACTACTTCCGGATTGCACGCTKGCYAAAACCGCCACCGTCTTTTTATGTTCACGRRTGATRGCRCCGAGAATCATGCTGAATGCATCGCGCGCACTAACCCGGCGACCATCCCAGGAACGCATRCCATGACGCGACAGTTGATCWATCAAACGTAAAGTTTGTGCYGCATCTCCGGCGAGCACGGCGTCGGCAAAATCGAAGGCTGAYCCTTCGGCACTTTGCGCAGCGACCTSACGCACTTCCTCYTCKCCAATGCTGTCGGCRCCCATCATGCYGAAATGCTCYAAAGCYTGAATCAGGTCATTCGGACGCGATCCTGCCAATTGCACCAGTAAACCAGAAGCGCCACGTTGCAATGTCAATCCGCGCTCACGCGCCTCCATGGCGACGAACTGTGCGGCTTCACTAGCATCGGGGTCGGGCTTCCACGGTGGWGGATCGCCATACAGTCCGCGAAAACGAGCTTTCTCGATGCCTTTYTTGCGCGTGGCGGCAAGCACCTTCATGCCYTTGCCAGTATTGCCAGCAGCCTGCACCACCATCCACTCGGGRCCGTCATCACTRGTGGCSGCGGCRAGCARGGCATCGGCCARGCGCGGCCATTTRTTGAGMGCCTTCGCSGCACGTCCAAGAATCAAAGCTTGGCGACTCGAAAACAGGGATTTCGATGCCAGGAATCCTTCTAAAACGTCCGGCTGAAAGTCGGGAGAGCTGGCGTCGATATCAAGAAGGTCTAAGCCCTCTTGAGAGCGGCCAAAAGTACGCGCTGACTTAAGCACTTGTTCGCCAAACCAAATTTCTTCCTCACCACTGGTCGGCGGCAAAACCAATAAGCACCTTGGCAAATCGCCCTTTTCAAAACGTGCACACAACTCCCGGCAGGTGGTGCCCGGATCTGCAGCTCGTTTCTTCCGCGTGGCGGCGCTCATACGTCCAGATTAAGGCCTGCCAGGTCAAGCCACAAGGCACTAAAGAAAACTACTCCGACCCAGGCATTGATGCGGAAGAAAACCATGGGGACACGGTGCAGGCGATCGCCGCGCAGAAGCCAGTGTTGAAAGAAGAAGATAGCGAGAACCACCCCCATGCCTGCCATGTAAGCGGCTCCGGCCTGCAACAGCATGCCGACCTTGGTCCACGCTAAAAACGCTAGTGCATAGCACAACATGCTCGCCACGCGGGTCGCCCGGCTGCCGAAACGTGCTGGAAAGGAATGCAGGCCTTCCTTTTTGTCATGCTCGACATCTTGTAAGGCATATAATAAATCAAAGCCGGCCACCCAGGTTAAAACACCAGCCCCAATCCAAAGTGGAATGGTCCACTCTCCAGCAAAGTCCTTGGCCACGGCCAGCCAAGCTCCGGCAGGTGCAATGCCAAGCGCTAAGCCCAAACCCAAATGGCAAAACCACCCGTAACGCTTGAGGTGGGAATAGCCGAGCAAGACGCCTAGCACGGGAATCGAAAGCCATCCGCAAAGCGGTGACAGCCAGCTTGCGGCGGCCACAAAAACTGCACTACAGAGGACCGTAAACCCTATCGCATAACGCAAACTCAGCTTGCCACTGACTAACTCGCGATCCACCGTACGCGGGTTAGTCGCGTCGATGTCGCGGTCGACCACACGATTGAAAGCCATCGCCGCGCTGCGTGCTGCAACAGCCGCGACTAAGATTCCGGCCAAATCAGTAAGTGCCGGCAGGCCGCTAGCTGCAATCCAGGCGCCAGAAAAAGCAAAAGGCAGCGCAAAGATGGTGTGCTCAAACTTAATCATGCGCAGAGTGGTTTGCAGCGAGTTCACTCNTTCWGCCCCTNGGCCACCATCCCATGCCGGAATTGAATCCTGAGGCACACCGCAACAGCCAAGGATTTTGGCGCATAAGTGATTCACTAAATCATCGATCGACTGCGGCCGAAAATAAAAGCCGGGCGATGCMGGYARTAYGGTYGCKCCAGCCCAGGCTAGCCGCGACAGGTGATCCAAATGCARGCGTGAMAGCGGGGTTTCGCGCGGCACCAACACCAGCTTTTTGCCCTCCTTCAACGCCACTTGTGCAGCACGTTCGATRAGGTTGGAGGCCGAGCCATGYGCGATGCCACCTAAAGTACTTAAAGAACACGGCACCAGTAAARCCACCTCGCCGATGGCCGTTCCTGAAGCCGGCGGAGCGCCGATATCGCGGTGCGACCACAGGGTGATGCCGGAGGGGTCGACRTCGGRGGCGAGCAGGACGGAGGGGCAATCCTTGAGTTCGATGGAGAGTTCCTCACGTAAAACACGACGCGCGGCATCGGAGTAGACCAGGTCGACTTGCACCCCCGCCGCATGCAACATTTGCAGGCAACGTCGCGCGTAGACRGCRCCGCTGGCRCCRCTTACTCCGAGAAAGACTCGGCGCACAGGAGGAGGGCTGGTGGACATGTCAGACAAGGAAGTACAGGGCGTCGTAGGCGAAGTGAGTGTAAACCGTCACCGCAAGACCGCGCGTGGCGAAGAGCAAGCCAAAAGCAAYCCCAGCCAGCATACGGAAACCGAGGACATCGACCTCGAAGGCTTCGCTGTGCCCGTACAAACCGTGCGCCATGGCGAAGGCGCCGGARGACAAGAGCAARGCCAGGATGAAGGAAAGTCGGTTGGCAGTCAYTTCGCCGGCCACATGGCGAAACAGGAGTTGCAACAGCCATGCGCCGCCACCCAACAAGGCGCCGCGAAACAGMAGTTCCTCATAGACTCCGGCGCCGGCGGCAATGGCAAGATGRTTCCATGCCGAAAGAGAAGTTTCCTCGCCGGCCACYTGAATCCACAGCGGACTAGGTTCCAGTGGTAACCATTGGGTGATTTGCGAAAGRCCGGGKCCGAGCARCAAWGCCCAACAAAAGCCCTCCACCAAAATCATCGCGCCGGCACCGGCCCACGCGAGACGCAATTGACGAATGCGGCCTAAGGCCCACAACAAGCCAAGAACTAAGAATGTCCACAGCAGGGTGACTCCAAAATCACCGACCTTACCAAGGAAAACTTCCACCATGAAGAATGCGTCGCCGCCGTGGCCCATACGTCCACTGAGGTGGATGAGCACTAACGGYAAAAGAGCGAGCATGGTGACGGCAGGATCACGGCGKGCTTCTCCAAGTCGATGCAATTCAGAATTAGCCAATRCGCTCTCCAATAAGCAAGCGGGCGACCCCACCGGTTAAGGGCTGATTGCAAACCACSYGGAAYCCAGCATCTTCCATCCACACCGAAAACTGTTCCGAGGTGGCAAACTGATCCACGCTTTCCGGCAAATAACGGTAAGCCCCAGTCCGACCTGCGCGCACKACTTTGGCRATCAGCGGTAAGACGTGGAGGAAGTAAAAGCGAAACATGCGTCGCCAAACAGGATTTGGAATCGGGAAGAACTCTAAGATTGCAATTTTKCCGCCAGGCACCAATACGCGGTAACATTCGCTTAAGGCCTGTTGCGGATTTTCCACATTGCGAATCCCAAACGCAATACTGACTGCGGCGAACTGTTGCTCGATGAACGGCAAGGCTTGAGCATCGGCTTGAACCCAAGGAATTGGCTGTGCCACATTTTCTTTGCGGCGTTGCGCCACCGACAACATAGGCAGAGTGAAGTCAGCACCACAAACTTCAGCACCATAGTCGGCRAAAGCAAARGCKARRTCSCCGGTTCCACAACAYAGGTCCAAYACSGCAGACCCTTCGGGTAACGCGAGGCGWCGGATCGCCCGTTTTCTCCAAGAACGGTCGATACCAAAACTCAAAAGACGGTTCAGGAAGTCATATCGCGGTGCGATTTCCCCGAACATCGCCTGAATTTCCTGGCCAGGAGGTGCAGACATGCGGAGGCATTGTCCCCTCTCCAGGYCCCYGGGTAAAGCCGTCCAACAAAAAAGACACGGCCGCTTCCMKAWGAAAGSGGCCGTGYCTGGGGCAGGAAGAWTCCTGACTTACTGACGCCAGTAGTGTGCCAGAACCGAAACRCCTGGAACRCGGATTGGTTGAGGCAAAACAGAGAGYCCAGTGGTCAGGTCTAGGACATCAACTACGCCCGTAGAGTTTGCTGCGAACAAGAACTGCGGRTTTGACACCGGCTGGTTAGSCTGGCGGTGCATYCCCTTGCCTGAGTGATTTGCAACKCCRCCAACAATGGCAGCCAAAACYTGAGMGTCGTCTCCAAMATTTGTAAGGTCATCTACGGCRAGGTCAATRATGGCCGAAGAGGAGAAGTTGGAGAACTGCTTTTGCAACTTCCAAGACTTATCGCGGCGGTTWGGGTCCACCACTTGCCCTGGCGGAATGCGGATGGAAACTGCGCCGTTCGGAGCGTTTTCCAGCCAAATCTCATCGACGAAGCCTTGTCCCGCTTCTGAATAGGCCACAAACACACCGTGTTGGTTACTACCTGGGTCCATCATGATGGCGGTTGGATTGGAGAATCCGGTGCGGCCGTCCAAGGTCGGAGCGCCCACAAAGTCATCAAAGCCAATGCCTTGAATGCCATCGGGGCCGGACTCGAAGATGTTCATGTCGCCTGCAGCTGAAACCACGTAAGCGTAATACAACCCGGAGTTGAAACCGAAAACGACTGCACGGTCACCCACGGCAAGGAACCTAGGGTTATCCACTCCAGGGATAATCTTACGCACTTCCAATCCACTAGCCGAGATGATGGCCATGGAATCGGAACGCTCACAGATGACGAGAATATCCTCACCGTCTGGCTGCCAAACAATCTTGCTCGGGCCACGGCCCGTGCGATTATTCAGCGTATCCACCAAAGAAGTGGACTTAAGCACCTGGTGAAAAGTCGGTGAGTTGGGATTAGTATCAATGAAGGTTACCGTATTCGGACCGTTATTACTCACTGCGAGCATGTCTAGGTCTGGAGCCATTGCAAGGTCTCGAGGGCTAGAAACGGGAATACGATCAATGACCGTCATACGGTTGCTATTCAGCACCACAATCTGCTCACCAGAGGAGTCCAACACGTAGAGGAAGTGCCCCACTTGCTGACGCAATGTAAAGGACGGACAACCCGGCTGGGTTGGCGCCGGACCGTAAAATCCGGGTCCTTTATAAAAGTCCGATGCTGACAAAAGGCCCGAAGGGCCGGCACCTGCATTCGGTGCGCCAAAAGCATCGCCYTGRGTRATCAACARRTTSRYWGGMCCAACYTGAGTWGGCTCYTCGGTYTGAATCAARGGKGAGAAACAMGCTGGCGCYAACTGCAATCTCGGAGGGTTCGGGTGCGGGGCAGCAGAAATGTTATTTCCTTCACCAAATCCACCAGGAGATGGATGAGTTTGGAAGGCAGCATTAGCACACAAGTTTTGACCACCGGAAAGACACTCAAAGTTGTTGAAAGCAATATCCAGTGGATGACCGAGCATCATGTCGATGACCGTTCCGACTTCATCCGAAGTCACCAACTGCGTACGCAGGGTGGAATCTTGAGCGAGCGTAAACACACCGCGCGATCCACCAGCCAGAGAGGTCGTGTCTGCAGAAAGTGGCGGGAAGATGCCAGGCACTGCAAGGTTCGGGTTGAATGGGAACTTCGAAACGTCGCCAGTGATTGGATCACCGTCGGWGTTGAAAGTCACGTTGTAGAACGGGTTGCTGGAGTCGTGRGTTGGATCTCCAGTACCTTGACCAAAGCCGTCCAGGTCGATRACGCGAATGCCACCCGTGGWTCCGCCGCCATTCGACGCGGTCACGATGGCGCCCGGAGCGACTGGAACGTTGACCAAGCCAGGACACTCAGAGCCGACCGAGAAGCTCACACTCGTGGATCCTTGCGAGGAACCATCGGTGTTCAGCACCAAATCCACAGCAGAGTTCTCGAAGTAGGTCACGGTCGCCAAAGCTTGTGCACCAAATGGATCACTTCCTGGGAAGTTCACCACTGGGCTAATCACAAACTCGGTGAAGTTGAATGGGCTTACCGGCAATACCGTGTAAGGCAGCTGAATGGTCGRTCCCGGAGGAGGCGAACCTGGCGCTACTGGTGGCAAGAACTCGACCGTAAACTCGTTCGAAAGTGCTGGAGCCACCAAGCTTGGCAGTGGACCAATCGAGTAAGGCTGACAGGCTTCGTCGAAGCTGAAGCGAATCTCTTGGTCACATGGAAGGTCCGTAGCCAAATCTGGAGGCGAAGTGACTGCAACGCCACCTAAGCCATCAAGTAATGGCTTGGGTGGCGTGTTATCTGTGGAAACTTGAGAAGWTCCGATGCCACCTTCTTCCAAAAAGCGTCCATCGGCGCTGCGAACACCGCCAATRATGGTGCCCTGGCCGAGGCCGTCTTCCGATCCCTTGATGACAATGCGAATTACGCGATCAGCAGGGAAAGACTCGTAAGTGGCTAGGYTCTCGTCCGAGTCCACCACGAAGACAAAGGTGTTTGGACTAATGATTCCGCCAGCACCTTGGRAGCTGCCATTGACRATACCGTTCTCTTCGTCGTCGGTGCCGGGGAAGCCGATACCAGGCTGCGACTCCGAACCGTTCCGGGTGACCGTGCGYGCATTCGCCGCATTGTTTCCGCTCTTGCGAACCCAAGYYTCGAGGGTTGGTCCCGTGCCGAAGTAAGTCTTGCCATTAATRAAGCCGCGACCCTGCACCGTAGTGCTTTGGCCAGTGKCTTGATCRTAGGCGACCACGGTGATGGCACCAGTCAAACCATTGTTAGCAAGTCCTGCAGCCGTACGGTCCAAGACTGAGTTCAACGCCAAGGAACGCGAAAACTTAACCGCTACAAAGTGGTTGCCAGTTTGGTTCGACGGGTTGATCGCAGTACCAGGCCATGACGATGGCGGGCGCACTGGATTCAACACCGTAGGCGGGTTACCCAATAGGTCGTCGAAGGTGCGAATCTCCACCAGCTGTGCCGTCGGCAAGCCAGTGAACGGATCGGCAACTGCTACCACATAGGGCAACAGACGACCGAAACCATTCTGTACCTCAAGGATATTCATCGTATCCGAGGTTGCGAATGGATCGCTCTCCAACGGGCTATCGCCCTGGTTGAGGTTGAAACAGGATATGGAGCCCGCCAATGTGGCAAGCAACAAAGTTCTCGTGAGGAGGCTTCGACTCATGGGTTTTTTCTTAGGGCCAGACAGCGTCTAGCAGCCTATGTGGGGCAACAATCATGCCAAAGCCAACGCGGCCTGGCTAGTCCCGGTTTGGGTGAGTTTCGCAGCATTCTGCGCGAAACCGCACACAGGTCTCCCCGGGCGCACCGATTGTAGGTGCCCGGGAAGCCTGAGTAGCAGAAGATTTGGCCTAAAAAAGGCCTTCCTCCCCTATTGCCGCCAGTAATGCGCCAGCACCGATACACCTGGGACTCGGATGGGACGTGGCAGCACCGGGAGGCCAGTGGTGAGATCCACAACATCTACAAGACCATTTGCACTCGCCGCAAAGAGGAATTGTGGCGCCGAAACCGGATTGCTTCCCCGGTGCAGCCCCTTGCCAGAGTGACTGATCACCCCACCCAACGGACCAGCAAGCACTTGAGTGGTATCACCAATATTGGTGAGGTCATCTACAGCGAGGTCTAAGATCGAAGACGAGGAGAACACCGACGCGAACTGTTTTTGTAATTTCCACTCTTTGTCGCGACGGTTCGGGTCCACCACTTGCCCTGGAGGAATGCGCAAGGACACCGGCCCCGTTGGAGCGTTTTCAAGCCAAATGGAATCCACAATGCTGCTTCCGGATTCGGAGTAGGCCACTAGAACTGCATGTTGATTGCTGCCTGGGTCCATCAGGATTGCTGATGGATTCGAAAAGCCACTGCGTCCTTCCAAGTTTGGCGTGCCAATGAAGTCATCAAAACCAATGCCTTGAATTCCATCGGGGCCAGACTCGAAAATTTGCATGGAGCCGGATTCCGACACCACATAGGCGTAGTAAAGACCGGAGCGGAAACCGAACTGAGTGGCACGGTCACTGACTGCAAGGAGTTGGGGATTCTCAACACCAGGGATAATCTTGCGCACTTCCAAACCAGCACCACTGAGTATGGCCAAGGAGCTGGAAGACTCACACAAAACCAGAATATCTTCCCCGCCTGGCTGCCACACCACTTCTGTGGGCCCACGTCCGCTGCGACGATTGACGACGTCGACTAAACTTGCCGCCTTCACCACCGTGTGGAAAGTTGGCGARTTTGGATTGGTATCGATGAAGGAAACCGTTCCTGGACCAAAGTTACTGACTGCCAGCATGTTGAGGTCCGGCGCCATCGCCAAATCGCGAGGACTGGAAACGGGAATCCGGTCCAACACCGTCATGCGATTGCTATTCAAGACTACGACCTGTTCGCCAACCGAATCGAGCACGTAGAGGAAGTGCCCTACTTGTTGACGCATAACGAAAGTTGGGCAGTTCGCCTGAGGTGGTGCAGGACCGGTGAAGTTAAAGCCCGTGTAAAGGATGCTTTGGGTGAGCAATCCTGATGGGCCCTGGCCGCCGATGGATCCGAAGGCGTCGCCACCAATCACCAGGGTGTTATTCGAAGCACTGACTGCAGTGGGTTCCTCGCTTTGAATCAAAGGTGAGAAGCAGGAGGGCGCCAAACGCAAGCGCGGCGGGTTTGGGTGCGGCGCAGTGGTAATGCCGTTTCCCTCATGCGGTCCAGATAAAGGATGCCGCTGCAGCGCTGCACTGGCACAAATGTTCTTGCCACCGGATAAGCAATCAAAGTTGTTGAATGCAATATCCAGCGGATGACCAATCTGCATATCCACCACTGTGCCAACCTGTTTTGGGCTGACTAACTGCGTGCGCAAGGTGGAATCTTGAGACAAGGTAAACACACCTCGTGATCCACCGGCGATAGAGGTGCTGTCCGCACCAAGGGGTGGAAACAATCCTGGAACACCGAGGTTCGAGTTGAATGGGAACTTAGAAACGTCGCCAGTGATTGGGTCGCCGTTGGCATCAAACGTAACGTTGAACAGCACGTTCAAGCCGTCAAAGGTGGGGTTGCCGGTGCCTTGGCCGAAACCATCGAGGTCAATCACACGAATGCCTCCCGAAAGCTCGTCGCCGACGGAAGCACAATAAATCGCGCCTGGTGCTACTGGGACATTAACTAGTCCAGCACAGTCACTTCCGATTGAAAAACGAATAGGCGTTTTGTCTTGATTGCTTTCATCGGAGTTCAACAACATATCAACCGCGGAATTATGAAAGTAGGTCACTGTAGCTTGCGCCTGCGCACCAAATGGATCACTGCCAGGGAAGTCCACCACCGGCATCACTACGAATTCGGTGAAGTTAAATGGGCTCACCGGAAGAATGGTGTACGGAAGTTGTACGGTTTGACCTGGAGGCGGCGAACCTGGTGCGACCGGCGGCAAGAACTCCACCGTGAACTCATTCGAAAGTGCAGGAGCAACCAGTCCTGGGAGCGGCCCGATGGAGTGTGGTTGACAAGCTTCGTCAAAACTGAATCGAATGGTTTGATCACAAGGTAAATCCGAGGACAAATCGCGTGGCAAGGTCACTGGGAGGCCGCCAAGCCCATCCAATAGCAAATTCGGTAGGCCAGCGTCACCGCCGACATGAGAAGTGGCTATGCCACCCTGTTCCAAATAACGTCCATCGCTACTGCGCACGCCACCAACAATCGAAGCCGGGCTTGCGCCGTCCTCGGCTCCCTTAATCACCACACGAATGACGCGATCACTTGGGAAGGACTCATAGGTGGCAAGGTTGTCATCGGTGTCCACTACGAACACGAAAGTGTTGGGGCTAATCAGATTGCCTGCTCCTGCAAAAGCGCCATCCACGATGCCGTTGGTCGCATCGTCTGTGCCCGGAAACCCAATACCCGGCCGTAAATCTGTGCCATTGCGCGAAACGGTTCGCGCTTGAACCTGTTGCGTACCACTTTTGCGCACCCAAGTTTCTAGTTTTCCGTTAGCGCCAAAATAGGTTTGCCCGTTGATGAAACCGCGACCCTTGACCGCGGTGCTTTGACCGGTCACCTGGTCGTACGCAACCACCGTGATTGCGCCGGTTAAGCCTTGGTTAGCCAATCCCCCAGCGCTTGAATCCAGCACCGAGTTGCGCGAAAGGGAACGCGAAAACTTAATCGCCACAAAATGATTGCCGGTTTGGTTGGCAGGATTCAACTCCCCCAGTGGCCAATGCGCCGGCGGCTTCATCGGATTTAATTCCGTGGATGGGTTGTCGAGCAAATCCTGAAGGCTTCGAATCTCAACCAATTGAGCGGTCGGCAAACCAGTCACACCATCTGCTACCGGAATCACGTAAGGCAGCAGTCGGCCGAAGCCATTGGTGACCTCCAAGATGTTCATGGTTGCAGAAGTGGAGAAAGGGTCACTTGCGACCGGGCCATCTCCCTGACCTGTGTTGAAGCAGGAAAGGGTTGCCGCGCTGGAGGCTAGGAACAACGTTGGTAAAAGTTTGTTTCGATTCATGGCAGGTAGAGATGGCTAGGAAAGATGCTCTGGCAAAAAGCAAAATCTGTGCCAAGCCTCTTCGTCACCTGCCGATGCTCAGGAGGGCTTCCTGGGCTGGATTTGTGCGATTTCACAACATGGACCTGCAGAACCTTCTTTGTGGTGGAATTCCGCGTCGTTCCGCGGCAAAATCAGGTGCATGGACTCCTCTTCCACCTTCGACTCGAACCTTGCTGCCCGCAGCGAGCGCGAATTCGAACGTGGCTTGCAGCCCCAAGATTTCTCTGAGTTCCTCGGACAGGAAAATCTTTTGGAGCCGTTGCGACTCATGCTCAAAGCCGCAGCGCAGCGGGAGGAATCGCTGGAACACCTTTTGTTCACAGGACTTCCGGGGCTTGGCAAAACATCGCTTGCACTCGCTATGGCCAAGGAGTCCGGGCATCCGCTGAAGATGACCAGCGGTCCGGCGCTGACCAAAGCGCGCGATTTAGTCGGCATTTTGAGTCAATTGGAGCCCCATACCTTGCTCTTCATTGACGAGATTCATCGCCTGCCGACCGAGGTCGAAGAGTATCTCTATGGCGCCATGGACCGATTCCAAATCGAATGGACCTTTGATAGTGGTGTGCACGCGCGTTTATTGAAGCTGGATTTGCAGCCCTTTACCTTGATTGGCGCCACCACGCGGGAGGCTCTGCTCACACCCCCATTCCGTTCGCGCTTTGGCCATCATTTGCGTTTTGAGCCTTACTCAGACGACGCCTTGGACCTGATCATTCATCGTTCGGCAAAGTTGTTAARGACCGAGYTGGACCCGAGTGTTTCCAAGCAACTTGCACGCCACGCACGTGGAACTCCGCGTTTCGCGAATCGTCTGCTACGTCGCGCACGCGATATTGCSCAACTCGAAAACCARAATCGGATCGATGCGGGTGTCATCCAGCGCACTTTCGATTTACTTGAAATCGATGACCGGGGATTGGAACGCCCTGACCGRCATGTGCTCCGYGCATTRGCAAAGGCRAATGGCGGACCRCTYGGTTTGAAGAACTTGGCSGTYGCSGTMGAAGAAGCCGAAGACACTTTGGCCGATGTCATCGAACCCTGGCTCATGCGTCAGGGSCTCATGTTGCGCACACCTCAAGGRCGCACCTTRAGYGCAGNAGGGTKGAGAGTGCTCGGGCTCACTCCGCCTGCCAACGCTGTGGATTCGGAGGCATGAACTCTCTGGCAAAACGCCTTGGCATCACGCTGGTGTTATTGCTCATGATGTTTGGCGTTGGGCATTGGTTCAAGCAACCTGCCGTGCTCACAGAGGATGCGCTTACCGTTGCACCGCTGCTGAATCCAGTGATTGAGGTGCGCCTGATGTCTTTGAGTGGATCCAAACCGATTCCGGTACAGATTGCTGGGCGCTGGAAAATCCTTGATGGCAGCAAACCGGGGCATCCGCTGTTGCACCCTGGCAGTGGCGGTTTTGAAGGCAGCTTGTTTATCGATTCCACCGGCCCGCAGTTGGGGCCTTATCGAACGAATAGCGAACATATCATTGTAGAAACCGAGGCGGAAGAGGCTTTGTGGTTGGACACTTTCCTCTATCCAGGAAAGCTGCACATCCGCACGGTGCGTGAAAAAACCGGGCGCGTCAGTCGTTTAGATTTATCCCTAGAAATGCCCTTGGAGGATTATGTCATGGGCGTCGTTTGTGGCGAGATGTCAAGCATGCAAGCTGGCGTCCACGATGCACTCTGTGCGCAGGCCATTGCTGCACGCACTTATGCGCTGCAAAAACGCGGCAGTAAACGCGGACTGCGCGATGACACCTTTGACCAAGTATTTTTGGGCTTGGACTACCGCACCACCCAAGCCGAAGCTGCCATCGAAGCGACCCGCGGTTTAGTTTTACAATGGGAACAAGCTTTGGTACCCGCGTTTTTCCATGCAAGCTGTGGCGGCGGAACCGCTAATGCCATGGAAGCCGGGTTCTCCAAAAAGGATTTGGCGCCCTTGTCAGGCACTTTGGAGCCCGCATGCCGCACTCCCAGAGGTATCTGGGAACGAGAGGTCAGCGCGGAAAAACTAGATGGACTGGCGCGACGCTATCGCATTGGTGAGTGGCTGCAGGGCATCAGCACCATCGAACGTGATGCTTCCGGGAGATTGCTCGAAGTTCGGTTGCTCGGGGATGAAGAGCACGAGGATCTTGCTGGGGAACGATTACGGGCAGCTTTGAGCCTACCTTCCATGCAACTGATTGAAGTCGAAGTGCAGCCCGATGGCTCGGCGATTTTCCGCGGCCATGGATTCGGCCACGGCATTGGCATGTGCCAAACCGGAGCGGTGCGCATGTCACGGGGAGGAAGCACTTTCCAAGACATCCTGCAGCACTATTATCCTGGGGCGGAATTGGTGCCACTCACCAGTGAACTCCGCTACTTGCTCCCGCCGCTCCAGTGACATTCGGTTTCCAACTTCATCAAGGCACGGTTGATGGCCCCCGCCTTGGCACCTTGACCACTCCGCATGGGGTGGTTTCGACACCTACCTTCATGCCTGTCGCCACCCGCGGCATGTTGCGCGGTCCTTGGCCCGATCGTTTGCGTCCGATGGGCGTAGAAATGATGCTCGCCAACAGTTTTCACTTATTCGCACGGCCTGGGGTGGAGTCGATTGAAGCGATTGGCGGACTGCACAAAATGATGGCCTGGGATGGCCCGGTGCTAACCGACTCCGGCGGTTTCCAAGCCTTCTCCTTGGCCAAGATTTCAAAGTTGAATGACGATGGCTGGAAAATTGCCCACCCGGTGCATGGGGCTATGGTCGATTGGACTCCGAAGATGGCCTTTGAGGTGCAGCAAGCGCTGCGCCCCGATGTTGCGATGATTCTAGATGAATGCCCGGCTGAACCGCGCGACCGTACCAAGGTGGCCGCTGCGGTGAAGCGCACTTTGCGTTGGGCGAAGATGCAACGCGACATGCATGATGCCCGCGGCGGCGTGGACTCTGGACAAGCACAGTTCGGTATTGTGCAGGGCGGCGTGTTTGAAGATTTACGTCAGGAGTGCGCACGGGAACTCACCGCGATGGAGTTCGATGGCTACGCGATTGGTGGCGTCAGTGTTGGCGAAGGGCACGATGCGATGATGGACGGCGTGCGTCATAGCACTTCGGATCTGCCACTGGATAAAGCACGCTACCTCATGGGTGTGGGCACACCTTTAGATTTAGTGGAGTCGGTTGCGCGGGGCATTGATATGTTCGATTGCGTTTACCCAACCCGCAGCGGACGCTTCGGCACATTCCTTTCCGATGAAGGCAATCAGCATATTCATAATGCTCGTTTCAAGAACGACCCAAGTCCTATTTGCCCAGGCTGCACCTGCGATGCTTGCCTCACCGGTGKTCCGCGCGGCGCTTTACGTGCAGGTTTGAAGGAGAAAGAAATCCTTCCGGCCTCCATGTTGGCGCACCATAATCTGCATTACTTGGTCAATCTTATGCAGCAGATTCGCAGCGCTATCGCTGACGGAAGCTTCGAAACTTTGCGTGCGCGGGTTAAGGCTGTTTACCAGAAGCCAAAGACTTAACCGCGGTTCCACTAACGCCTACGCCGATGACCACCAACATGCTGGCGAGGAATAGCAGTAAAGTTTGGCCATCACGATAGAAATCGAACAGCTTGGAGATGAGCGCGAACATAGTGATACTCACCATGAATACCGCTGGAATCGCCAATGGCCAGTAGTTTCGCCCTTTGCGCTTTAGGTAGACCGTTGCGGTGAGCAGCGCCAAACCGGCAATCAACTGATTAGTGCCGCCGAATAAGGTCCATAGCGAGAGTCCTGCCGGGACACCATCGATCTTATAGAAGGCGAAGAAGCAAATCGCGGCGCATGCGGTCAGCGTGGCAAAAAATCGGTTTTGCAATGGAATACCTAGGAAACGTAAGCCTGGAGTTTTCGACCATGCAGCGCCAATCTCTTCGAGGTTGAAACGTAATAAACGCGTTGCGGAATCCAAGGTGGTCAAAGCAAAGGACACCACCACCATGGCAACCAAGGTCGTTGCTATTTCCACCGGCACTCCGAGTCCGCCCATGAAGGATGCAGAACCACTGATGAAGAATCCAAGCTTTTCCCCTAGCCCACTCGCGGTTTCCCAGTCTCCATAATGCTGTGCCCAAGAAGTACGCCCTGGGATCACGCAAGTGCATGCAAGGACCGCAATCAAACCCAACAAAGATTCCGCAATCATGCCGCCATACCCAATCGGCCGTGCATGGGTTTCTTTATCCAACTGCCGCGCAGTGGTTCCGCTGGCCACTAGAGAGTGAAAACCACTGGCCGCACCACAAGCAATGGTGATGAACACAAAAGGCAGGATGGGAGGCGCWCCGAYCGGGTTGGGRTTAAACGCCGGGGCATCGAAACTCGGGCCTTGGAGGAAGAACCCGGTGTACATCAGGATCAGGCCGAGGACTAAGAGCAAGGAGTTCAGGAAGTCGCGCGCCTGCAGCAGAAGCCATACCGGAAGCACGCTGGCTAAGTATGCGTAAATCATCAGAATCCAAATCCAGGTGGATTGGGATGGCCAGGCATCGCGCGAAAAGCCTAGGGTTGGGAACAGATAACCGAGAGCGATGAGCGCGAGTAAAGCCAGAAAACCGACCGTGGTGACCGGGAGCAGTGGCTTTTTCTTGACGTATAAAAGCCATCCGCAGACTAGAGCGACCAGCATGAGGCCGGCAGAAGGCATGACCACTTCCGGGAAGCTGGTAGTCGACTGGTCGAGTGCAGCGGGGTTGAAATCGTTGCCCCAGGTGAATAACAAGGAGATGACGAAGACGAAAACCCCCATGGCCAAGGACACGCCAAAGAAGATCAAGGCTAGGAATAAACCTTTGGCTTTGCCGCCAAGAATGTCATCGCACAAGGTGCCAATACTTTCACCTCGATGCCTAGCCGACAGCACTAGAGCGCTGAAGTCATGGACGCATCCAATAAACACCGCGCCTAACACCACCCACAAAAACGCCGGCAGCCAACCCCAAAACACCGCGACCGCAGGCCCTAGCATTGGGGCTAAACCAGCAATCGAGGCAAAATGATGCCCAAACAGCACAATGGGGCGGGTTGGCACAAAGTCGACGCCATCCTCCTGCGCATGCGCCGGAGTGACCGCACTTTCATCTAGCTGAAAAACTCGCTTCGCCAGCCACGCGCTGTAATAGCGGTAGCCGAGGAAGTAGCCCACCAGGGCAAGCGCTGTGACGAGAGCAGGTCCCAAGGCGTTACGCTGCGGTTATTCGCGAGGCGGCAGAACGCGCAACTCGGTAATCGCTAACACGCGTCCGGCGGCAAGGCTTTTGTCGTTGCGCCAAATACCACGCACCACGATTTCGCGGTTGACGAACTCTTTCAGGTCCTGGTGTCCATCAAAACTATGCATGGGTAACTCGCGTCCGCCGCGCACCAAGCGATAAGGCATGTTGGCATTGACCGACGGCCGGTATTCCACCCATCCGATCTCCACGCTAGTGCCTTCCCCGGCATAAACCATCGGTTTCTTTTCTGCAGCTAAGGCCTTATCCAAAGTGGATGCTCTTTCCGTCTGCTTTGCCGCAAGCGCTCGTCGTACATTGGCCGCCAGAGCCGAGAAGTAAAAACGACGTAGACCATCAATGCGGGTCAAGGAACGTCGCGCTTCGTTGATGGTGCGTAAATCTGTACTGTGCCAAATCACGTGCCCGAATACCATTTCTAGATTGTCCAAGCGACGTCGATCCCACGACCGATTATCCGATGTCACCGCAGCAGCCAAAACCTCCAATTGCTCCACGGCCAACAAGCGCTGGGCTTCCGGGGCTTTCGCCACATCGACACTGCGGAATAAAGTCCGCGCTTTGTCTTTTGGGGTGGCGTTCATTGGAGTTGCAGTGCCTGGGGTCGTGACACTTTCCACAACCTCGCTGCTAGCTTCGACAACCTCGCCGCCGCCTTCTTTGAGCACTACGGTTTCCACGACATCGTCCGTTGCTTCTTCCAGAACTACTGGCTCCACCACACGTTCACTCCGATGTTCCGCCCAAATCCGCTTCCATGCAGAAGCGTCTCGTTGCGGCATTTGCAACTGGCTGGTCAGCAACCATGCGGAAACCGTTTCAGGTGCGCGGACTTTAAACCAATCACCCTCTTGTCCCATTAAGAGGACTTGATCATCCTTTTGGAAATGACCAAGCGGAGTGGACGAAGCATCGGTGGATGGGCGCGGACGAATGCGCACCCGCGACGAAGTGATACTGCCAACTCCGCCTTCCCAAGTGACGTAATCCTTATGCACCCAAACGTTCAAACCGCCTGGCACCCGAACCTTGGTCCACGGCGTGTATTCGGTAACGACCTGCACCGGCATGCCCTTCTCCAACTCCAAAACCTGCGCCGATTTCTTGTCGTAGAACGCAAACAGCACCGCGTGGTCGGTTGCGATTTCCGCGTAAGGGAGGTCCTCCTGCTGGGCAGGGGCCGCGAGGAAGGGAGCGCTAAGAAGGAGGGACAGCAACATAACTAGCTCCAGTTTACGGCTGCAGTTCGTCTAAACGAAGCACAACCTCACGGCCAATGGGGTCCCCATAAACGTCGTACAGGCGGAAACTTAGCTCTGGATGCGTGCCTTGGAAGTGGAAATCTAGGATTCCGAAGTTCTCAGCCACGGCCAGCGTGCCTGGAATGCGCTGCGGAACCAGACTGTCTGCGACGGATTCTCCAATCCCTGCAGCCAGTGGCGAACTGGTGAACTCAACTAAGGGATAAGTCCCCTCGCGTTCCAGACGCAAGGCTTCACCGATGTGCCGATCTCCGCTAATGAGAAACACGCCGGAAATCGATTCCGACGCCAAAAGATCCAGCAAGCGATCGCGTTCTTCTTCATAACGGTTCCAAGTTTCAAAGCGGTGATACTTCGATAAAACTTGCATGCCAGAAGCAATCACTTTGAAGTCAGCGGTGCTTTCTTGTAATCCTTGCTGCAACCATTCCCATTGGGCCTCCGACAACAAAGCCTTCGGAGATCGCGCTGGTTTCACAATGGGATCACGATCAAAACGCGTGTCCAACATAAAGAAATCTACCGGTCCAATCTGAAAGCGGAAGAACACCCCGTCTGGGCCTTCCAAACCGGCACTAGGATTCGGCCAGTAGGAAGTAAACAGGTCCAAAGAGAAATCGCGCAAGGCATAGCTGCTGTCGGAATCATTCGGACCGTAATCATGGTCATCCCAGATTGCGTATTGCGGCGTGCGCGCTAACAGAGGCTGAAGACTAGGCATCGCTCGCTGCAACTTCCACCGCTCCTCCATCGCGGCAGGATCCTCCCACTCTTTTTCATGCAAGCCGTAATAAACGTTATCGCCTAACCAAAGGAAGGCGTCTGGATTCATGCGGTTGATGGCGTGAAAAATGGGCTGGGTGTCATCGACTCCCCAATCTCCGGCGCAGCTACCAAAAGCGACACGAAAGGAAAACTGCGAACCTTCCTCCGGCAGGGTGTGAAAACTTTGCTTATGTAAACCACGCAGCGCTCGCCCCTCTTTCACCAATCGATAATGATAAGTCGTATCGGCTTCTAGCCCGGTGAGCTGGCATTGTCCATAGAGACGCCGACCGTCCATTTGCAGAACCACAGGTTGCCCGACCGCATCCAACGCGGGGGTCCAGGCTTGCATTTGGTTTCCCTTAGCCAACTCCAAGGTGTAAGTTCCTGGCGCTTTGGCCGCAGCCCAAATGCGCACGGAATCTGCACGCAAATCGCCAAGCATTGGGCCGGAATGAAGGCCGTCGGTGCGCATGCCGGGCGCAGCACATGCAGGGAGGAAAAACGGAGACAGCAGGAGGAGAAGGGTGGTGAAGCGCGGCTTCATAGCATGGTTGTAAAGCCTGCCCGCTCCTCTTGCTACACTTCCTCTATGGAACCTCTATGGGTGGCCTTACTTGCACTTCTGACCTGCGCCGCGGGCGGTTGGATTGGCCTATTGAAGGGCCGCCTGCAAGCTCGCGAGAGTGCTCAAACCGAAGCTCATGCAGCGCAAGCTCGAGAAGACGAGCTGCAGCAGCAATTCATTAGCATCGATAAGCAACTTGCAGCAGCCATTGCCCGTGAAGAGGTCCTGCGCGCAACTTATGAAGCCGAAAAACGCACCGCTGAAGAACTGCGCAAAGAAATGCAGGTCAATTTTAAAGCGATTGCGGGCGACGCCTTGAAGGACAACAGTCAATCCCTGCTGGAGCGCACCGAGCTGCAGTTAAAACCATTTCAGGATCAGCTCAAAGAGTTGGCTAAGCAAACCCGTGAACTGGAAGAAGCGCGCGGCAAGGCGCAGGGTGCTTTAAAGCATCAATTGCATGACTTGCAGGAATCCACACGTGAGTTGCGCGTCAAGAGTGAATCTTTAACCGTGGCTTTGCGCGGAAGTTCGCAAGCGCGCGGGCAATGGGGTGAGAATGTTTTACAGCGTGTGTTTGAACTAGCCGGCATGACCGAGGGCATGCATTTTCGTACTCAAGTCACGCTTGAGGATCGGTCACGCCCAGACTTCTTGGTCCTACTCCCGGGCGGCGATGCCATCCCAGTGGACTCTAAGGTCCCTATGGCGGCCTACCTAGATGCCCAAGCCGAACAAGATCCGGTACGCAAAAAGGAATTGCTTGCTCAACACGCGCAAGATCTCCGCGGGCATGTGCGTACATTGGAACGCAAAGATTATTCCGCAAACGTCGAGGGCAATGTCGACTTCACGGTCATGTTTTTGCCCGGCGACCACTTATTGGAAGCCGCGTACCAAGCGAATCCGCGTTTGCAAGAGGAGGCCATGGAGAAGAAAGTTTTGCTCGCCACTCCAGTGACTTTGCTTGCACTTCTGCGCACCGTTTCACTTTATTGGCAGCAAGAGAAGTTGGCTAAGAATGCTGCTGAGATTGCCAAGCTGGCAAAGGAATACCATGGCCGCGTGCGGGTCTTCAGCGAGCACTTCGCGAAGACTGGAGCTGGATTGACCACTGCCGTTAAAGCATTCAACTCTGCGGTAAGCTCCTACAACAGTCGTGTTCTTCCAAAGGGCAAGCGGTTGGAGGATTTAGCTGACATCGATGATTCGAAAGCGATAGACGATCCTAAACCCATCGAGCTAGAAGCACGCAGCGACCTTTCTTTGCCAAACCCTGATTGAAGCCAAAGAAAGGGCATCCGCGTCGTTAGAAAACCATGAAGTTCTTCCTACTTGCCCTAACTTGTTTGTGCTCCTGTCAAAGCACACCGCGCGCAACGCCTTTATCCACTCTTGCATGGATTCCGGAGCAAGCCATCCAACTCGAGGCCAACGCTAATCTTCTCGAGGTGGAGACCTTGCGTTTCTCCTCCACTCCAACGCCGGAGCATTTGCAATCCTTGCAGCAGCTTCCCCATTTGCGTGGATTAGAAATCTGGGATGAAGGATGCTTCCGTGCTCCAGACTATGCCATTGGCCGCATGGACGATGCCGCCCTCATCCAAATCGCGAAACTCACTCAACTGGAAACTCTTGCGATTGCTGGATGGAATACTTTTTATACCGATGCTGGCCTCAAACCCCTCATCAACATGCCACACCTGACCCACCTTAAGTTGAACATGACTCCTCTGATCACGGATTTAGCCATGTTCGAAATCGCCAAGGTGCCTAATCTAGAAAAACTCGATATTCGCTACACCAAAATCACCGATGCTGGCCTCGCCTACCTCATCGCGGCGCCTAAACTTCAATCCGTTCACTATGGCTGGACGCAAATCCAAACTGCGCATGCGCATCGTTTTCTTAAAACTCATCCTGATTCCACATTCTTGATAGGATTCGAATCTCCATGATGCTTCGCCTTCTACCCATGCTCGCCCTCGGTTTTTTTAGTTGTCAAATGCCGAAACCGCTTTCCTCCGATATCGCGCAGGCGGTTTCTCACCCGCAACGATTAGCAAGTGATTTATCCCGCGATGCAGAACGCTTGCCGGTAGAGGTCTTAAATTTCTTCCAGATCAAACCCGGCATGATGGTTGCCGATGTCATGGCTGGCGATGGATACTACACCGAGATTCTTTCTCGTATTGTGGGGCCAAACGGTGAAGTCTATTGCCAAAACACTTCCATACCATTGCGCGTCTTCGCAGAAGCTCCACTGAGTGCACGTCTGAATGACGCACGCCTTGCCAACGTCATTCGCCTCGATATGGAATTCACCGACGAGGGTTTCCCTCGCGATCTCGATGTCGCTTTATTAGTGCGCTTCTACCACGACTTCGGTTGGCAAGAGGTCGACCGCGTAGCCTTCAACGCCCTCATGTTCGCAAGCCTCAAACCCGGCGGTGCCTTCTGTGTGGTTGATCACCATGCTAAATCTGGTGCAGGCATCAGCGAAGGTCGCCGTTTACATCGGGTGGAAGCTGATTTTCTGCAAAAAGAAGTAGAGGCTGCAGGATTCGTTTTGGAATCACAATCGATGATTCTTACCGACCCCACCGATGCCATGGATTGGAGTATTTTYGATCCAGAACACGAAGGSCGCGACACCACCTCMCGCTTTGTTTACCTTTTCCGMAAACCWYTWCGATAAWTCCATGAAAACTGTTTACCTTGCACTTTTACTCGGAAGYMTTGCGCTTGCTGCGGCTTCGTCGACGGGGCTTCCACAACAAAACGGCGCATTGGGTGCATCGGGAAACCTTGTACTCATCGAAGGCCTTGGCTCTCCGGGGGAAGGCTGGGTGCAAATGGCGCCTTCCGGAAGCATGCTGCRAGGACCGACCGATGGCCAACGGACTGGTGGATTGGCGACCTTTCCATTTTCCGAACTGGGAGACACTAAGGTGTTGATTAACATGGAGTATGCCAGTTGGGTTTACGTCGCTGGACAGAAAACTAAGGTGACTTACCTAGGTGGAAAGGATGGAGGCGTGATGGCCTCCGCGGCTGCATCTCCAATTTCGATTAGCGGACTACAAGACTCCGGCTTCTTCGAGGTTCGGGAAGTCAACGGAGGCACTCTTACCCTAGAGGGCAATAGCGATTACCTTTTTAACCCGGATAGTTTCTCGTGGATGAAGCTTCCAGTCGGCGCAAAGGTTCGCTTGTTAAGAGAATAAAGCAGGGTCTGCTTAGAGTTCTACGAGATACAGCGCTGGCTTAAGCGACATACCGACCAAGAAGCGCACATCGACCAACAAAAAGTTGCCGTCCATACTTCCAGGGCGGCAGAAGGCTTGTTGCACGGGTCTTCCATCCAACACATCACCCCTTTTTACCACCGAAGAGATGACACCGTTTTGGCTGACGAAAAGGCCATCGCCCCCGCTCCAATACCCGGAAAAAGCCATGGCGCCGCCGTCGATGGCGACTAGATTGGAAATCCCAAGAAAGTTGACGACCTCTCCAGGAACAGGAGTTCCGGCACCGGCAACACGCCTTATGTTTGCAGGAGAAGTGCCAGCATAGAGTGCCCCAGCGTTATTCGAATCGCGTCCCATGAAAGCGACTTCGGTGCCATCAAAATCGGCGCTGGCAAAGTTCATAAAGTTTCCAGCTCCACCTGGAACCGCGGTTGATGTGTCAGCAACCACTTGCGGGCCAAGCCCATTGTTTTCCATCAGGTATAGACCGTTCACAGCACCGAAAGTGTTGACGATAATTTCGGACAACAAAAACTTGTTGTTCTGCAAATGGAAGTCGCCATCGAAACCTATGAAGTTCCCACCAGATGGTTTGGTGGTGGTCAAATCCACCACCGGGATCCCGACACCAACACCGGTAGCAACTTTGATTTCTTCGGAGTGGTTATGCACGACATCGACCGGGTTCACTCCCCCAGCGTAAAACAGAAAACCATTATCTAACTCCACTCCATGAAAACATTGATCTGGAAAGGAGAGACTGTCACGCACTAAAATTGGACTTGCTGCACTCTGGAAACCGCGCACAAAAAGCCCTTCACTTCCACTGAACGCGCATCCACCGCCTGGACCCGGCCAACCACCGGAGAAAGCTACCAAGCCGCCATCGATCGACACATCGAAGAAGGTGGAGAAATTGGACATGGCGCCAGGTACGAGAGTGTTCGTGTCAACTAAGCGTGCAAGCACACCGTTTTCATAGGTGTAAATGCCACTCCCCGAACCGTGGAAAGCGTAAAAGGCAACCCGACTGCCGGAAATTTCTCGAGCGTCTCCAAAACTCGAGAACGAGCTGCCACCAGAATCCGGAGCCACCGTATTGGTGTCGGCTATCTTGGTAAAGGTTGGAGTTTGTGCCGCGATGGGCACTGTGAATGCGCCGAGTAAAAGGAAGCTAAAGGGGATGCATCGCATGCACCCACTTTACACGGCATTTCATTACAGGGCGATTAAGGAAACCCGGATTAAGGTTTCCAGGTCCCCAGCGCAACTGCAGGCCGGAAATCTTCCAGATCTATTTTCGCTGGGTCCACCGAACACTCAAGCTCTGCCGAGTGGTAGGCCGCCATGAGAATGCGCACCACTTCCAGGCCGTCGTTGAAGGTCAGGTCCGGTGTCTTGCCGGTTAGGAAACATTGCACCATGTGCCGGTTTTCCGCCGCATAACCATACGCAGAGGCTTCGGCAGGAACGATGGGCATGACGCCTTGCTCAGCGTTTTGTTTTTCAATCATGTCCTCGCCGGAATCGCCGACCACCTTGCGCGAGAAAAAAGCTTCCAAGCCTGTCTCCAGGGAGTTGGAACGCATGGAGTATTCTGGACCGAGCAACTCGAAACTCAAACGCAATCCGGCACCGACAAAGGCCCATGAGGTGGTGGCTTCGGCGATGAGAGTGTGACCGGCTTCATCGCGGTAGGTCACCGTGCAACGCGCAAAGTCTTCGGAGGGAGCTTTGGCATAATCAATTTCTGGACCGTGGGTATCTTTGAGTTGCTGAACGTATTCCGGACGTGTCC
Source organism: Planctomycetota bacterium (assembly GCA_002746235.1). GTDB lineage: Bacteria > Planctomycetota > UBA1135 > UBA1135 > UBA1135. The sequence continues at coordinate 133,654 of NVWJ01000003.1, read as the reverse complement.
ATTTCAGGGATGCGATTTGAGCATTCACAGAAACTACAGTAAGCGATTCGCGGGGTGCGCCAGGTTCGGTCAGGAGAAAACGAGCGGTCTCCACGCTGTGGCACATCATGTCGTTCATGACGCCGCCGCCTTGCACGGAACCCTGCCAAAACCACGGACTATGCGGGCCGCAATGCTCTTCAGCAGCACGCGCCAAATACGGACGTCCGGTGAGTGGTGCCGCGCGATTCCAAATTACCTCTTTGCCACGCACCACGCTTGGAGTGAAGACTTGATTTTCCAGATATCCAGTGGAGATGCCGGCCTCCTGCATAATCGCAACCACTTCCCGCGCTTCCTTTAAGTTACGCGCCAACGGTTTTTCACAGGCCACACCACTCAGTGGTACTTCACGTCGGGCATTGCCGGCCGCGATGGCCTTCATAACCGCAATGCGGCTATCGTTAGGACTATTGATCCAGATGGCATCGATTTCAGGGTCGGCAGCCATTTCTTCGACGGTGTCGAAACCGCGGGCTTCACCTAATCCAAGCTCCCGCGCAAGTGCAGCAGATTTATCTGCTGATGCGCGCGTGCGACTTGCCACCCCTCCAACCACGCAATCGCGGACTTCGACCAASGACTGAATGTGAAAGTTGGTGTTAAAACCAGCACCAACAAAACCAATGGAGAGGCGTTTCATGAATTCTTAATTGCGAGGGATTTTCGTGGGTAGGCCAYGAGCAGGATGAGCAGACAAACTAACGAGGCCCACATCGGGACGGAAAACAATTTGCGATAGTCGCCATCGGCCCAATCGGCGACCCAGCCGGCAATCTTGGAGCCGACWATYACGCCGATTCCAACAATCACTAGGTTGTAWAGRTTTTGTGCGCTAGCGCGTACATCGGCRGTGGTGTGTTCATCCACAATCATGAAGCAGATGAAGATGAAGCAGCCGAAAGCAATGCCGTGGAGCGCRACGCCAAACAGGAGAGCGGCGCTGGAATCTGCGCAGTAGGCRAAMAGYGCCATRCGCGCGGCRTACGCRAGCAGRCCGATRCTCAAGATGAARCGYTTKGAAATYCGTTTCACCAGAAATGGAATCATGCCGATRACCARGACTTCCGCCATYTGGCCRATGGTCATGAAGCCRCCACCACCCACTCCAAAGATGGATTGGAAGAACGCTGGTGCTTCCAGTTTCTCATGCAGAAAAGATTCTGTGTGYACGAAGTAGAACTGGTGAATGCAACTCACTGGCACCGCCAACAAAAAYAGCAACAGCAAGGGCTGCTTTTTGATTTCACTCAAGGCCGCGAGCGCAGCATTCTTTTCAGATGCCTTGCTTGGCGGYGTATGCGGGAGGCTGAAACAAAACACGCCCATCACGGCMCCSAGAATCGCGCTGAGGTGGAAGGCATCGGCCTTGCCTGCAATCTGTGCGAGTCGAAGATCCTCKCCGATTWAGTCGGCTGGRGAATGCGCATAACCCAGCCAATGTCCCATGCCGATTCCAACCGCAATCCATCCAAAGGTTCCCCATAAACGCACGCGGCCGAAATCGCGCTCGACAATGGGCAGATGATGGAAGGCCAAAGAATTAGTCAGGGGCATGGTTGGCGAATACACCATGCCGTACAGCAGGGAGAATATTAGAAAACCGTTGAAGGACTCAATGCTGGCCAGTTGCCAAATCAAAACTGCGCCAATCAAATGGCTCACTCCCAGCATTTTTTCAGTCGCAAACCATCGGTCGGCCATTTGCCCAGCAAGGAAGGGACCAACGATGGCACCCACCGCTCCGGCAGCAAACATATAGCCAATTTCATCGCCGTTCATGCCGCGATAGTGGCTCAGGAAAGACCACAGGAATGGCAGCCACGCACCCCAAATGGCGTATTGGAGGAACATCATGAGGGACAGGCGAAAGCGCAGTCCTGACTCAAACGGTAATTCGATGGATGAATCCTGCATGATGTTCAGCGGGTCACACGAATGTTGCGGAAGCGTACTGGGGAATGATCATCGTGGTTTTGCAAGCCAATGAATCCATGCGCACTGCGATCGCCTTCATAGGTATTCACCAACTGATCGTTGACGAAAATTTCATAGTGTTGCCCGATCACCTTAATGCGCATTTCATTCCACATGCCTGGCTCGAAGGTGGGAATGGAAGTTGCCGCCTGGAAGCTGTAGACCGAGCCGGTGTTGTGCTTGGGTTTTGCTAGGTCGCAGATTTGGATCTCGTAGCCGTGGTTAACGGCGACATAGGGCTCTTGCCCTGGATCAGGGAAGCGGACAAAAACGCCGGAGTTGTAGGATGCGTCCTTCACCATCCATTCTAAGCTGAGTTCGAAATCTTCAAAGTCTTCGGCGGAATACCACAACATGCCCATGCCTCCTGTGGTTTTTAGGACTCCGTCTTCGACGACGAATTCTCCAGGCCCGCACATTTTCCAACCGGAATCCATCGGGTCTCCAGAAATCCAGAGATCTGAAGTTGCTTGGTGCGCCATGGGCACATGGCAGGCGCCAAGAAGCAAGAGAGAGAGTAGGGCAACGAGTTTGTGCTTCATGATTTCACTAAAAGGAGTGGTACTCGAGGTTTTCAACTTCGAGTTGGGTGCCAGGAATGACTTCTTTGTTCAATCGGATGACGCCAACCGTATTAGGGATTTGATCGCCGACCTCGTTGATTAGCACTCCGTTAAGGAACACTTCTAGGCGAGAACCTTGATTGCGTAGCAACAAATCAAAAGGAACCCCTGGCTGCAAGAACTGGGTGGTAATCGGGGTATAGCCCTGAATGGTGCCGGTTCTTGATCCGCCAGCACTGGTGTGGTCTAGGACTAAAACGAATCCATCGGTTCCATGCATGGGCCTTTGGAATGACAAAGAGGCCGCGCCACCATCGGACAAAGTAAAGGTACCACGCAACTCAAAATCGCCCTTCACGGCGTGACCCCTTTCCACCGGCTGCCAATCCCAGCCATCATCTACGGTCTCACCTTGTACTAATCGCTTCACGCGAATGTCACCCATCGCAACCAACCCTGCGGTCGCCTGAAAGCGCAAAGGACCCATCGCAACCTCGTCAGTGGAAATGGCGCCGCCGGTAGGTCGATTACATTCCGTCGACCCAACCACCATGACACCATCGACCATAATTTGTTCGAAGCGTGCGTTGGATATTTTACGGCCAGTGGAATCAAAACGTGGAGCGTAAAACTTGCCCTCCACTTTATGCCACTGTCCTGGCCCGCGATAACCCTTCGCCCGTGGGCCCTTGGCGTCAACGATGCCACAGCAAGAACTGGGGTCATCGACTAGTTGTAACTCATAACGATCCATAAAGTAGAGCCCGGAATCACCTCCTTCCGGCAACATAAAGTTAAACCGAAACTCAATGTCTCCAAATTCGGCTTTGGAGCGGAAATCACTAAGCGGTGAGCCTGTATTCACTAAAGCACCATTTCCCGGTGACTCCAAGAAACGCCGCGGGTGGTCGGGATCGACGACGACATCGACTAGCTTCCAGCCATCGGCCTGCCAAGCGTCAAAAGGGTCGGCCCAGGTAAGCGTGAGCCAACCTTGTTCATCTGATTCACGGGCTTCTGGAGGGCTCACTTCCTTTGCCACCAATTCGGAGGTGCGTGGACCTTCCGGCATCTGGTTGATGGTGTAATCGAACTCATCGTGCAGTAAACCAATGCCTGGGATACTCAAACGAACGTTACGCGCTGCTTTTAATCCTGGGATCACTAAGCGCAAAGTGTGGCCGTCTTCCGACAACACGGCAGAGTGCACCGAAAGTTGACGCGAACGCATTTCCGGAGAGCCATAATCCCACCACCAGTTGTAGTCATAATCTCGCACTTGAATCGAATCAAAATCTGGGATGGCGGTCAGTGGCTTGGTGAACTTCAGTTCGAATCCATCCTGCTTGAGATGAATGTTTTGATACTCCATCGGGGTTTCTCCGGTCCAGCGCAAACGTGCGATTCCAGCGCCCGGAGCCAAGCCACCCCACCCGCGGTTGGTCATGCCAACGAACAAGCTATGGTCCGGCGCAAAGCGAACCCGCAAGGCACTACCCACGCCTTGACGAAACAACACCACCGCGCCTTGTTGTTGACCTTGCACTTCCTCCAGCAACGCGCGAAAGACTAATCCATTGGTAAGTTCGGCAACGAATAACTGGTCTTGAAAAGGGCCGAAGCCCCCATCGGTAACATCGGGGACTAAACTTCCGGTCGAGCGTGAATACTCATAAGGAATCCAAACCGCAGGCGCAGTACGTTGAACTTGGGGCGGCACCGTGCTGCTTGGCACGGTTTCGCCATGGCCGTAGGCATCGGTCCACCGCAGAGAAGCTGGATGTCCAAAGAAAGCGCCTTCTTGCACATGGAACAATCCACACACCGGCATCCAATCGCCTTGGTTATCCGTGTAGAAAAGGTTTCCCTCGACATCGAAGCCAAGTCCGGCGGGACTGCGCACTCCACTTGCTAAAGGCGTCATCGAGCCATCGGGCGCAATCTTCATGAYCCAGCCGCGGTACGGTTGCTTGCTGATGCCATGCCACCATTCCGGCGACCAAAACCCAACATTGGTGCTGATGTAAAAGTTACCCGCCTCATCCATGGGCAATCCRAAGGCAAAYTCATGRTAGTTYCCACTCATGCCCCAAGCTTGMGAGATGGTYTCGATRCGATCACAAACCCGATCGCCGTCGAGGTCGATGAGCTCTGACAGCTCGCCACGTTGCATGATRTAGATGTGATCCTCCACCACCTTCAGGCCCAAGCCTTCATGCAAGCCTTCCGCAAAAATGTGAAACTTTGCATCGGCGGGGTCCTCCGCCATRGGRTTTTCAATCCACCACACTCGACCGCGMCGYGTGCTCACTAGCAGGGTGCCRTCGGCCATAAAATCCATGCCGCCAACTTCGAGGACTTCCCCCTCAGGTGGCTGTAGATAATCCACGGTGTAAAAATCTTCTTCCGCTTGTGCGAAGGTGAGTGCAAGAGCAGTAAAGAGTGAGATCAAAAAAGTTCCTCCAACAGATTGGCCAAATTTTCTTCCGTCGCTTCTAGACCAAAAATTAAATCTTCGCTGAGCGTGAATCGATCTTGCTCATGCACCGAAGTCCACCTTTCGCGATGCGCGATGAGAGCCTTGCCATCCGCACCTTCAAAAACCGTGGTGTCGCCAACCGTGCCTTCAAAGACCTTATGGGAAGGCGCTTCGCTGGGTTGCGCTAATACGATGTAAGGCAATGCATCGGTTGCGCTCACCACTTCAAAGCTGCGTCGAAAGCCGCTCCAACCGGCATAATGCACTGCTTTGCCGCTTTCACGGATGGTGACCTGATGTTCCTCATCGAGGAATAATTTGTATTCCACCCACACCACCTCTTCGCGAATTTCAGTGGCCTGCAGTTGCGCACGATACGGAAGTGGATTTCCATCGGCATCTTCGGTCCACCAAGTTGCAGCCGGGGCGCCATCGGCAAAAAGGTAAATCGTTTGCCCGAGAGGCTTCAGGGCCGCACCACCTCGATCGCCCCAATCCGCGCGTTCTACAAATGCGCCTTGCCTTACCGCCAACAAGCGCAAGTCAGAGGCATCGTATTGAAAACTCAAGCCATCTAATCCGCCAACTAATAATCCGCGCGGTGTCATGGCCACGCCATCTGCAACCGCAGGAAAACTGCCACGAATCGCTTGCGGCCGATCGCCGACCGACAAAACGGTTGCGCCCTCTTCCACAACAATCTGCTCCGGACCAAAGGCAATTACGTAATCGGTCACCGCGCGTCGTTCTTCTTCGCTTAAAGCCGCGCTAAAACCCGGCATAGGTGTTCCACCGATGCCATTCGAAATGGTCCGGAAAATCGCTTCTGGAGTATTTCCAAAAGAAAACCCGCCCTGCAGAAAACTACGCGCAGGTCGATCCAGTTTCAACAAGCCATCGCCATCGCCTTTTTCACCATGGCATAAAGCACACTGGACTGCGTAAATCTCCTTCCCAGAGACCTCTTCCTGAACCATCGAAGCAGATTCTCCGACGACATCTCCCTCCGCCCTTGCCGGTACAGGATTCGGTTCTGGTTCGCCGCAACTCGGAAGGAACCATGACCCCAAAAGGATGAGGCCGAGCAGGGATTTGGAGGAAGGGGAAGCCATCAATGCAAGGGAGCCGCCAAGCAAATGCGTGGCGGCTCCAAGGATAGCGGCTAGGAGGCTTTGAATGCAGCACCCAGGCTGAGACTTCCCGCGTTTTACTTCGGGCGCGCTTTACTCCCCTTCTTCTTCTTCTTTGGTTTCTTATTCCACTTCAACGGCTTCTTCCACCACTTATGGAAGCGATCCATGAATCCGGTTTCAAAATGCTGGTCAAAGAAACCTTGGGTCATTTCCACGCTGAAATCAGGACGGCCACCGCGATCGTAATTCTCCTCATATTCCTGTTGCATTGCAGTAAGAAAACCATGCAGACTCTCTGGCTCTTCAATCAGGCAATAGGTGGCAAAAGCAAAGCCAAGGTGTGCGAGGTCATCGCGATATGGGTTCGCTTTATAGGAGAATATGGAGTTCAAGTTCACCATGCGCTCCACCCTCTTTATGGTTGGCTTCGCTCGCCACTTAGCATGGGAGTCGGTGAAGACAAAACCATCTAGGTGCCAGGGCGCATAAACTTCCCCAACCGCCATGTCTTCCACGGCCGTTGCAATGGACTCTCGAACCCATAGTGGAAGGATTCCGTAACGGCTGTGCAAATCTAGGTGCACTAAGTTATGCCCGATGGAATGGTCAGCACGTGCCTCCTGCTGAATCGACAAGTCGTGCCAATAAGTCGTAATCTCTGGAGCAAAAATAGTAAAACCAGTAGTGCTCTTGGATTTCTGCATAAATGCAGCTTGGCTGGGTCCAGCTTCAGCGATGATATCGCACAGCTGGTGATAAATGGCTCCGTTGTGAATCATGAACCCGAGCAGCGGGCGACCTTCTTCACCCTCTTCTAGTCCTTCCAATCCAGCAGGAATCCCCAAGGCCATATTGACCTTTCCGAGCATGGCATCGATTCTTCTGAAGGCCTTCTTGGATTCACTTTTTGAAAAGTCCGAATAAATCTGGGAACGGCCATCTTCGGAGACATAAAGCTTGAGTCCGCTGTCTTTCGACTGAGCGAACTCAAGCACGGCGGCCGCGATGGCCGTGGATTCACGGGCGACTCGCTCGTCCACAGTTTCAACACCTTTGGTTGTATCTCCGCCCAAGGCGAGCGGTGCGGGTCCCTGTTGAGGGAGCCAGCTGGTCATAGCGAGCAATAGAGTTGCAGAAATCATGTTTGGTATGGGGTTGGCGGTTTTAACACCTTTGCTTTCAGATTCTTACGGCTGATTCGGTGCTTTGGTTGCAGAAATATTCTGTTTCCAGGGTCCTATTTGACTCCAATCGGCCCTGGTTTCAATCTCTTTGTAACATTTTTTCCAACTGGCCTTCCAGCAGGAGGTTTTGTTGACGAACTTGTTTCAAGAGTTCTTCCACATCATTCGCTGGGGAAACCAAAACCAACTCCGCCTCAAGCAGACGCTGGCGACGAGCTTCCTCTAATAACATGGATAAATCGTCTTCGGCAGGCGCCCAACGTGCAAGCTGTGCGGTGCGATCAATCATCGCGGCCAGCTCCTTCACTTCCGATTCCCCTTCCAACTCAACGGCCAATCGCTTGGCTTCGAATTGCAAGGTTGTGTAGCTATCCGTCCGTGCGTGCCAACTCCGGCGCAACACTTCCGCATACTGAGCGACGACCGCCATTTCACGTAATCGCACGGGAGCCGACTCCCAACGTCCCAGACCAGCACCCATGTTCAGGGTGTATTCACGCTCGACAGCTTTGTCTGACCCTTCTGGCTTCCAGCGCAATCGCACCGTGACCAATCCGGCCTCCACATCGGCCTTTGCGGTCGGCTCCACTTCGTACAAAGCCACCACTTCATGTCCGGAACCGACCTCGCCCGCGTCGATGGCATCGTTGCGGAAATCTTGGTGCGCTAAAGAACGGTTTTCATAACCGAGTTGACGCCAGCGCAAAACTTGCTTGGCATCGAACTCGACTTGGATTTTCACATCGCGCGCCACGGTAATCATGGTGCCGAGAAAGCCATCGACCAAAACTCGCTTGGCTTCTTTGAGGTCGTCTAGGTAGTGACAGGAACCATTGCCTTTGTCAGCCAGCTGCTCGAGGAAGACATCGTTATGGTTGCCCATGCCAACGCCCAAAGTAGTCAGATCCACGCGCGCCTCGGCCCGTTCGGTGACTTGCTTCAGGATAGTCTCTTGATCGGTGACACCGGTGTTGGCCACGCCATCGGAGGCGAGCACCACGCGGTTGATGGACTCGGCGTTGTAAACCTTTTCCATCATGAGGTAACCCAAGCGTAAACCTTCGCCCGCATTGGTCGAGCCGCCGGTACCAAGATTGCGAATCGCTTCCCGTATGAGATAGCGCTCAGTTCCCGGAGTGGATGCAAGGACGACGTGACCCTGACTGTCAAAAGTGACCAGTCCAATGGTGTCGGTATCGCGGATTTGATCGACTAGCAACATCAATGCATCTTTGACTAGCTGCATGCGTTCGCCCGCCATCGAGCCTGACTTGTCGATGACGAAAACCAGGTTCATTGCAGGACGATCCGCCGCCGCCACTTCCCGTGCTTTAATGCCGATGGAAAGTAGGATCTGGTTTTCATTGCCAAACTTCGAACGCGTGGCTTGAATCTGCACCGCKAAGTCCTCTTCAGTAGGCGCAACCATGGCGTAGTCAAAGTAGTTCAAAAACTCCTCGGTGCGAATCGATGCCTTCGGCGGCAGTTGATTGTTGACCAGAAAGTTACGCGTGAGTGGGTAACTCGCAGTGTCGACATCGGCCGAGAAAGTGCTGAGGTGTTCGTTGCGGGTATAGACTTCTGGATTGTCCCCATAGAAGCGGAAAAACATGTCCGACGGCTTTTCTTGTGGGTACTGTGGTTGTATGTAAATCAGAACCTGACCGTTTTGGTAGCGACGGCCGTAGCCGTCGATTAGGGAATGTCCAGCCTCGTACTGCAGGCGATTGCCATAAGCATCCAGTATGTTTTCGGTGCGCGCACGTCCGAAAGCGTAAAGGTTTTCGGAACGCCCAACAATGTTGAGATCATCGGAATCGGCAAAAAGTAAACCCCGTGAATCTTTAGTGTTGCTGGACTCACCTGCATCCGAGCCAAAATCATTAAAGACAATGGAATCATCACCACTCAACCGGGGTGGGGTTCCTAGCCCACGGAAATCTACGACGGCACCACCCCTTCCGGTCGTTGGGCCCAATCCAGGAGTTGCGGGTGAACCTGGTGCAGGAGCGGCAGGAGGCATTGGAGTGGCCACGACTAAACCTACACTTTGGCCATTCGAGTCTCCGCCTGCCCCTACATCGTAATTCCAGATGTCACCTTCAGAGTGATATCCTAATTCTTGAAGTAGTGTTGGCGCGAGTGACTCTCTCAACTCTGAGTCCTTTTCCGCAGAAATCGCGGACAATTCTCCACGCAGACCATCGCGCTGGCGCTCTAGATTCACAATCTCTTGGTCGGAGGCATAACCAAGCGAGGTGCCACCGGAATACCCCAGCGAATCCATCGCAACAAAATCATCTGGATACCCAATCTCATGCAGCGCTGGACCAGATGCCGCCTGCGAAGATTCTGGTGATGGCATTTGCCAAGGCTGTTGCCAAATAGTGATCATGCCGCCAAAGATCAACAGGGCTGCGGCAACGCTCCATCTGGGTATCGTGAGTATTTTGCCACCGGATAAAGTCTGCGAAGACTCATCGACCGACCTTTCCGCTGCAACAGCACGCAAAGAATCACGGCGCTCATTACCGAGCACTGGTTGCAGTTGCGGTTGACGCAGCAAATCCAAAGCACGCACTAACTCCTCGTGCTGGGCGCGGAGAGCATTGTCTTCCTTCAAGGCGGCTTCGACTTCAAGACAGGTGGCTTCATCGGCCTCGCCCATCACGTACAAAGTCAATTTGGATTGCAAATCTTGTTGCGGTTCTTCTTTCCAGTTGTCAGTCATCTTTTTTCTCCCCTAAATGGCTTGGGCCATACGCAAACGCGCGGTTAATCGGTTCATGCCTTCATGCACAATCCAGCCCACCGTGCCAGGCTTCACGCCAAGCACTTCGCCTATTTGTGCATAATTCCAACCTTCATGGACTTTGAGCCAAATCGCTTCGCGCTCGCGCTCCGGAAGGTTTTGCAACTCGCGCTGCACTAAAGACAGCACTTCCCGTTGCTCCGATTGGGTGTCGGGAGTGATGGGTTCTTGATAAACCACTTTCTCCCGCCGCGCTGCTTCCCGTGTGTCCATTTTTCTCATGTCGTAAGCCAAGTTGCGGCAGACACGAAACAACCATGGTCCAAGGGAGGCCTCGCTGCCGAGTTCAGGCCCCTTTCGGAGCAAGCGAAGGAAGGATTCCTGGACGATGTCCTCGGCCTTGGTCGCCTCGTGCAAAATGCTGGTCGCGAACCGGAGCAGCGGAGCCTCGTGGCGGTCAACAATTAAGTCAAACGCAGAAACTTTGCCATTTCGATAATCMGCCAGCAAGCTGCCATCGGCAGGGCCAGAATCGGTTTTCCTTTCACTCACGCCWGAAWGACGCCACCCTCGTCAGGTGCTTGGGAGAATATTGGGGTTATTTTTGCCGGGAGGCGCAAACTAGCTAATGCTGACSCCATGCTTCTCAAACACGCGGTCGCGATAATCGAGAACTTGACGGACGTAGACACGCTTTTCACGGTATTCCCCAGGAAAGAAGCTCCGCTTGAAGCCGTAAACCAGCTGATCGCTGAGATCCTTCGGCTTTAAGTGGAAAGTATCGATCGCCAGGCGGTATTCCTTAGAGACCGTAGTGCGCGAGACCAASCGGTTGTCRGTRCACAGGGTGGTSGACAGGCGCTCCTTCAGCATACGCTTAAATGGATGATTCTTCAGCGCACCAAGCTCRGGAAGAGTCTGCATGTTGGARGTCAGGCAAACTTCKAGRGTMAGGCGTCGGTCAGCCACRTATTGCACCARRCGGTTSACGTATTGCTTGCGCTGGGCGGGAGGGATTTGGGGCAAGCGTTTGGTGCTGAAAATCCAAGTTCCGTGACCAATACGGTCGGCATGACAATCGGTAATCGCCTGGAAGATGGATTCAGGACCGTAGTCTTCGCCAGCGTGCACSGTTTTRCCGAGGAAGGCATCGTGCGCAAGTTGGTAAGCGGCTTGATGATCCTTRGCTGGAAAACCTCGCTCCGCTCCGGCAAGGTCAACCCCAACCACGGGCAGGCCAAACTTATCGCGTGCATCGATGGCCGCATTGACCAGAGCTTCCGAAGCTAAACCGAAAAGTTCGCGGTCAGGTAATTCACCGAAGGCTTCAAACATACGCGCATAGGTGGCGCTGAAAGGAGCCGCAAAGAAACGCATGGCGCAAACGATGATGGCGGCGCGGAAAGGTGGATCGTTGCCATTGGCGATGGCAGCCGCCTTATTCCATTTACGCTCCGCACGCTGAATGCCTTTGGAACATGCTTTTAGGACAGTTGCGATGTCCATGCCATCGCCGGTGAGAAGCTGCGGTGCGAAACGCATTTCAAAGTAACGCACGCCTTCTTCAAAGTTGTCTTCGCAAAGTTCATAGGCAATGCGTTCGATGGCCGCCGGAGTGCGCATGACCGCACAGGTGTAGGCAAAACCCTGAAGGTAATCCATAAGGTCGGTGTAGGTCTCTTTGAACACCTTCTTGTACAAACCCTTCACACTTTTCGCCGGCAACTTCACGCCGTGCTCCTCGGCCAACTCCAAAAGAGTTTCAGGACGGAGAGAACCGTCGAGGTGAAGATGGAGATCTGTTTTCGGCAGTTCGCGAATGAGGGCGTCGGTTAGCGATTTCATGGCCGAATACCGTAATCTATGCGGGTGAAGAATCAAGTAGCGGGAAGCATCATCCTYTGCGATTACGGTCAGGTTTTGGCCGCTTTCGACCGCAGTTTGTGTGCGAAAGAGTTTGAAAAGCGCCTTGGGCGGCCAATTCCGCCCGCCGGTGTGCGTTTATTAGAAGAGCTACTCGGTCCCTTTGAAGCGGGTGCGGTTTCCCCCGAGGCTTTCCTAGGCGAACTCCGCGACCCGCTGGGCTTCAAACATTCCTTTGAAGAGCATGAGTTCCGCCTGGCTTGGTGCTCGATTTTGTGGCCACTGGAAGAAACCGTGGCGATCATGCGCAAATGGAAAGCGCGGCCTGGAGTGGAAGTGCACATAGTGACCAATACCGACCCGTGGCGCCTGGCTTACGCCTCTTCGCATTTGGGCCTGGGCGATTTATTTACCGCATACACCGCTTCGTTTGAAGATGGAATGGTGCCGAAAGGTCAGTGCAGCACCATGTGGGCGGAAGCGCGGCGTCGGGCAGAGGCGAAATGCGGGCACTACTCCCCTCTGGTGATTGGCGTCGATGATTTAGAGGCGAATCTAAAACCTGCTTTGGACGATGGCACCCTCGACCACGGCATTGTGTTTAAAGATGCCGCCCAACTAGACCAGCAGTTGCAATTATTGCACGGCTTGGCTGATCGGACCTAGATAGGCGTTGTCATCCCAGCTTTGGTCGTCGGGGCCAAGGCGAATCACTACCAGATCCTGGCTTGGCACGACATAAATGCGTTTGACGAAAGCGCCGGCTGCGTAGAAGGCATCGGCGGGAACATCTTGCATGGCCATGCCGCCAGTGTTGAGCCACCAAAGGTAACCGTAGAAAGGATTCTCGGTTTGCGATGGACGGGCAGAATTGCGCACCCAACTCCGTGGAACCACTTGTTGGCCATCCCATTCACCGCCGCGCAAAAACAAGTAACCAAACTTGGCAAACTCACGCCCCGATGCAAATACTGAACGATAAGTCAGGGTGTTGCCGGAGTTGTCTTGCATCCAAGTAGCATCGTGCATGCCAATCACGTTAAACAAACGGCGCTGCGCATAACGATCGATGTTCACTCCAGTGTGTCGCTTGAACACCGCAGACAACATTTGACTGGCCGAGTTGTTGTAAATCCAGGTGCCTCCGGGGACATCGTCCATGTCCAGATTGATGGCGAATTGATTCTGGTCATTCGCTAATCCCAAAAAGATGTAATCGGTGAAGAAGTCCCAATGCAAACCGGAGTTCATGCTGAGCAAGTTACGCAATCTCACATCTTGGTGCGCCGGATCATTCCACTCCTGAATGTAAGTCGAAGCCTTGGTGTCGATGTCGGGGAAGATGCCTTCTGCAATGGCCGCTCCGTATAAAGAGCTACTGACCGACTTCGCCATAGAGAATCCATCTTCTTGTTGATCTTGCGCCCAACCAGGTGCATACCATTCGGCCACGATGTAACCATTACGAATCACCAACATGGCATTACTGCCATGCGCGGCGCCGTACTGGAAAGCGGTGCGGATTCCGTTGGGATCCATACCTTCGGCTTGTGGGGTAGAAGTACTCCAATCCACGGTGGGCCAAGGCGCCATGAGAGGTGCGGTTGGCGCCAGTGCACTTGGCTGTAACAGGCTTTGCCAATTGGCGGGCACAGTACTTGGCAAACGAATGCCCAAGTCGGCAGCTGCGGTGATGACTTCCGCCGATAGTTCCTGAACCGGTTGCTGACTGGAAAGCTCCACCTGTGGAGCAAAGAGGCTGAGGAGTGCTAGGGAATACATCGTAAATACCCTAGCAGGTGTTACGCGAAAGGCTCTGGTTTAAAACTGGAAGTAGATGAACGGCGGATGGTCGACGCGCATAAAGGCAAAGGTCAGTGCGAACAGAACACCGTAAACGAAGCTGAACAACCAAGTTGGGGTGTGTTCCAAGACATTCTTCTTACGCAGGCGCTGGGCGATTCCATGCCCCAGCAGCAAGATTGCGAATAACCACACCCAATCGGTGCGGATGCTTTGCTCGCCGCTGCTTTGAAAAAATGCGAAGGCTTGCAAGCTGGTCCACGCAGAACCGAAATCCGGCGCGCGGAATAGAATCCAGCACATGCAAACAAACCAAAAGGTGAACACGGTTGACACCATTCGTCGCAGCAAGGAGTTAGGCAGGCGTCCGCCAGGTCCACGGTGCCATAAGCGGTGTAAAGCTAAAGCAAGTCCATGAAGTCCGCCCCACAAAATAAAGTTCCACGATGCGCCGTGCCATAAGCCGCCCAGCAGCATGGTTAGCATAAGGTTGCGGTAAGTGGCAAAACTCGAACCACGGCTCCCCCCAAGTGGAATGTAAAGATAATCGCGCAGCCAAGAGGAAAGGCTGATGTGCCAGCGTTGCCAAAAATCTTGGATGTTGACCGCCAAATAAGGCGCGTTGAAGTTCAGGCAAAGTTGGTAGCCGAGCATGGCGGCGCAGGCGATGGCCATGTCGGAGTAGCCGGAGAAATCGCAATAGATTTGCACCGCATAGGCAGGCACTGCAATCCATGCGGCCCCTACTGTCCAACTGCCGGGGTCGGAGAAATAGGCGTCGACAATCGGTGCCAAGTTATCTGAGACGACGGCCTTTTTGATGAAACCCGAAAGGAAGAGGAACAGTGCTGGTTTGAAGGCAATACCAGCGATGCGTCTTGGAGTCTCCAGCTGCGGCAGGAAATYCGCGGCGCGCACAATAGGGCCGGCGACTAACTGCGGAAAGAAGCCGACGAATARGGACAAGTCTAAAAGGGACCGCGTTGGCCTTAATCGTCGGTAGTAGATGTCGAGGGAATACGACATCGTTTGGAARGTGAAGAAGGAAACACCAACCGGCAAAATGATTTGAAGCGTTCCTATGTGCGGTTCAAATCCAAGACTATTCAGCAGAYCGGCAGCAGAGGTCAGGAAAAAGTTGTAGTACTTAAAGAATCCAAGAATGCCTAGGTTGGCAAAAAKGGATAGGCGCAACCACCATTTTCGGTTTCGTTCATTCAGCGCATCCTGAATACGTATACCCGCYAGRTAGTCCACCAAAGTAGAGCCCACAATCAAGCTYAAGAAGCGCCAATCCCATGCYGCATAAAACGCGTAGCTRGTTAACAGCAGCCATACCTTGCGCGATCTAGGTCCTCGYAGACACCAATGCACCGCAAARACGAGYGCAAAGAAAGCGAGGAATCGAAACTCGGTAAACAGCATCGCTCAGCGYTCCACCGACATGAAATTTAGATCTAAAGCGAGAAAATCTTGTGCTAAAGCGCGTGTGAGCATCGCAGATCCCTCCTTATTGAGGTGATACAAATCGAAGCGCCACTTGACTTCATAAAACTCAGGGAAGCGCAGAGGATCGTCGAAAGCAATGAAGTGATCTAATAATCCCTGTTGATWCATGGCATGCCAGCCTGGGGTGCGACCTAAGTTGGGATGCAGCCACCAAACGATTTCGACTCCCTGGCCTGATGCCATTCTTTGAATCCGATCGACAACGCTTAACAACACTGGAGCCGCTGGGCTTCCTTCACCAGGAATGGATAAGCGACGTTTCGCTGCAAAAAGTTTCCTGGGATTGGCAAGAAAGGATTGCCGGTTTTTTCGACCCATCTCTAGAACCGTTTCCATTTCCAATGGCAAAAAACCGTCTCCCGACGGACCCAGGTTTCTTGCGTTTTCCAAATCCGTGAGCGCCGTAATACGAAATCCATTCCACGCGTCGAGACCTTGGGCAAGGTGCAAACTCCGACGCCACCAATGCTCCACATGATTCCAGATTTTCTCCTCTTTCTCCGTCTTTGGCAGATCGCTATTGCGGATGGAATCCAGCATCAATCGCGTCATGGAAGCATTGTGCCAAGCCAAAGTGCGGGAACTGAAATCGTTCACCGGGTTTTGCGCAATCTTCCATGGCAAGCCTTCCACAACTAAGACCTTTAGCTTGGGCAAATTCATGGAAAGAATGCGTTCTGCTGAATACAACAGTTCCTGGCCAGTCATTCCAGAATTCCCTAGGTTGAGCGAATTTCCATCTCCCCGAATCGAATCGAATAATGCGGGATCGACCTGATGAAGCACATGACTGGACCCAAGARAGAGGACATCGACATCGGACTGTTGAGTTTTCAACAACTCCATCTTAATGCTTTCCGGCAAACCTAATCCGATAACAGTATTTGCCAAAACAAAGCCGCAAGAGAACAAGAAGATGGAAAGCAAGTAACGCATGGTAGTCATGGGCACGATTCTTCTTGCACTAATTCATGCACCCACGAAAAGGCGATGGCGGCAGTGGTCCCGAGAAGGTATTCGGTAACCGCAAGCCAGGCATGAGCGTAAACGAAAGCGGAAGGCCAAGCCAACAAATCACGCGCAGAGAGGCTTCGAGGCGAAGAGGAATCTCTGTTTTCGGCAATTCACGAATGAGGGCGTCGGCTAACGATTTCATGGCCAAATACCGTAATCAAAATGGGTGAATAATCAAGTAGTGGGAAGCATCATCCTTTGCGATTACGTGCAGGTTAGGCCGGTTTTGACGGTAGTTTATGGGCAGAAGAGTTCGGGAATCACCTTGGACGGCCAATCCCGACTGCTGGAGTACGTTTAGCAGGAGAATTCCTTGGCCCCTCCGAGACTTGTGCGTGTCACCCGAAACTTTTCCAGGCGCCCCACTTTCAAGGCATTGCGAAGAAGACGCCTCCCATGAAGGTGAAAATGCAAAGGCAGTGCCACTACGCGGCTTGCAACCTTGATGGAGAGTGATGCGTGTTGAATCACAAAATGTGCTCGATTCGAATGGCTTAATCAGAGTTTTTTTCCTCACCCAAAATTGATTCCACAAAATCGAATGCAAAATTCATAGTCATCCGTTCCGATGCGTGGCGATTCAAGTGGTACAGGTCAAAATGCGCCTCCACCTGATAAAATTCCGGAAAGGCTTCAGGGTCATCATAAGCAATGAGGTGTTTGATGTCGCCGTTTTCCTTCATTTGGCGCCATCCACGGTATCGCTCTAAGTTTGGATGAATCCACCACACCAGCCCGACGCCATGCTGCTCAGCAAGCGCCTCCATTTCACGCACCATAGCGAGTTGACCCAAATCTGGAGGCCCTCCATCATCCATCACGGTCAATTCAAGTTTTGCCCGTAAAAGTTCCTGAGGGGAGCGACGAAATCTTTGCCGCATACCGCGCGATTTTTGATCTGCGGTCTTGACGTCCAGAGGCACGTAACCATTTCCTTGCGAACCTAAAGCGGATTGATCCTCATAGTATTCCAAAGGCCCCAATCCCAATGCAGCAATCCCATCCATGCCGCGCGCTAAAAACAATGATCTACGCCACCAATGCTCAATATGCCGCTGCATGAGAGCTTGTTTTTCAGCGGCGGGCAAGTTGCTCTTCCACACTTCGCGAACCAATCGCCAAGTTGTCGGCGTGTCATGCCATTCAATGCGACGCAATCCGAAATCGTTTTCATTTTGCATATCCAAATCCAATGGCAATGCCTCAAGAACGACCCACCGTAAAGCTTCGGAGTTTTCCTCCAAAATACGGCCAAGCATGTAGGTCTGTTCAAAGAAGCCCATGCCAAGCGCAGCCAGATTCACGGAACGATACGGCGTTTCTTCACCCCTGCGCTGCGCATCGAATAGTTGCGGGTCAAATTGGCGAAAGACATGGCTGGATCCGAGGAAGATGACATCGACCTCGTTGTGGATGGCTTCATACCACTCGACCTTGAGRCGCTCYGGRACSGCRTGSCGCAACCACTGRTTCACTAARCCAAAGCCTAGTGCAAAKAGAAWCAGGTAAAGCGGGARGAAACGCACGCTTGRATTGGTTTAWCCGGCRACCAGCTCTAACATCCAAGAACARGCAATCGCGGCGATGGTGCCRAGCAGATAGCCGGCAATCGCKAGTAATGCGCCMACYGGWGCYAAWGCTGGATGGAATGCACTCGCAACTACGGGTGCCGATGCTGCGCCGCCAATGTTTGCTTTSGAGCCCACTGCAAGGAAGAAGATRGGTGCCTTGAGCCACCGGCGTAAACCRAGCATGAGCAGRGCGTGAATCAACATCCAAACTGCGCCGACCACYACTAGGCCTGCGTTYTCTGGYTTGGCRACTTCCGAGAACTCGGCCTTTGCGCCAATCGTGGCCACCAAAAGGTAAAGRAATACCGAGCCGACTTTACTTGCACCCACTCCTTCGAGTTTGCGCATTGGGGTAAAGGAAAGCACAAGACCRAAGGTCGAGACGATAAGCACAATCCAGGTGAAGCCCTTGATGTACTTGCCTAACCCTGGSAGGTATTCGGTAACCCAGACATCGAGATCGGCGCCCATCGCRCGGGCKAGGACKGTGCCGCCGAGCCCCAGTGCRCAGATCATGAGYAAGGAACCAAGGTCGGTKGGCTTTGAAACGGARGCYTCATACTGCTCCACCTGTKCGCGCAATTCATCCAARCTYGCGCGGTCGGCACCAATGTCGGCATCGGCCTGCTTCTCGCGACCAGCAAACCACAGKAGAACCGCCATCCAGATATTGGCKATRGCAACATCGACCACGATGATGGCACCCATAATGTCGGCACCGGCACCAGCGTGAGTTTGCAGAGCRATCATGTTGGCKCCGCCACCAATCCACGATCCTGCGAGTGCGGACAAACCMCGCCATGCTTGRTCCAAGTTCTCTGCCGGGATAAGCCCTTGGCAAAGGAATAGCGCAATCGGGCCTGCAATCACAATGGTGACTGTGGCTCCAAGGAACATGACCACCGCATTGCGTCCTAGTTTGATAATCCCCTTGATATCCACGGACAGGGTCAGCAGTAACAAACTCGCGGGCAGTAAGTAGGACTTCACAAAGTCATACAGTGGACTTTCAAGTGGGATAAGCCCGGTGTTGGAAAGTAGGGTTGGTACAAAATAAGCAAACACCAACAGCGGGAGCACTCTAAAAATCGCTCCAAACTTTTTGTGCCCATTCATCCAAAACAAAAGCGCGAGGAATCCAAGCAAAACTGCAAGGATCTGCATGGGGTCAGAGAGCAAAGCGCTCTCGATGATTTCTTCAGTAGGCATAGCTAGGGCTATTTCTTCTTTGGATGCAGGAGTTGTTCCGCTCTCTTCAATTGCGATGGAGACAGGTATTGCCTCCAATCCCCTTTCAGCGAGGCATTGACTCGACTGGCTTGGGTTTCGGATAAAGCGAGATTGCGCAAGGGTGATTGCAGGAGGTAGTATTTCTGCTCTCCATCTAGCCGAAAGCCAGCTTCYTTCGCTTGGCGTGAATCCCAAACGTGACGGTTGCCTTGGGTGGCATTCGCTTTTTCAAGCAGGGATTGGTGGCTCARCACTTTGGCGTCAAACCAAACTTTGACCACTTCCTCCTTACCAATCCATCCTTGCCGGGTTTTAACTACACCCTCTAAGAGACCRAACTCGGCCTCGCCAATCCAAAATCAGGCCATGCCGAAGATCGCGGTTTCCACTCCGCGTTTTTTCGCGAGCTCTTCTGCACCGATCAGTGCAAGCCAAGTTGGCACTTTTAGCTTTGCAGCAGTCAGACCATCCATCATGGCGCCAGCAAAGGCAGCGGTAGTCCAATCTTTGGCTACGCGAGGGATGAGGTTTGCGCCGTTGGCATTCACCACCCGCAGTACTTGATAGTTCCACGCCGGTTCGTCATAGCGTGCGAGTACGGCGGCGTCGGCATCGCCCTTGGTGTTGTTGTAAATCGCGATAGGAATGAACAACTCCTCGGCGGCTTCTACCAGTAAAGGGTGCGTCAGAACCTGAGCACCGTATCCTTTGCAACCACTTCAGCCGGGGACTTCTTGAAAGAGAAGCAGAGCAGGCTTTTTAGATTTAGCCGCGCTGGCCAATCCTTTTTCGAAATCACGGCCCCACTTCACTTGCCCCAATTCCACCGGTTGCGCCACTCGGTTTTCCAAGGGCGCCAAGGTGGGCGGCGAAATGATGATTTGGGGCGTCTCTTGAGCGAAAAGCAGAACCGACGCGAACAGCAAACTGACCATGCGGCCAGTTTAGGAAACTCCGATTCAGTCTGCCGGCGATTCCGCGTCCGAAATCGATTGCCCCTACGTAACTTCACCTCGGCAGTAACGACACTACGGCCTTCGGTTCGCGCCTTGGGGCAAACGATTTCAATCCACGGACTCCCTCGCCACTCTAAATCACAGCTTCCTTTAGTTCATCGGGAAGTCGGGCAAGGGTGGCATACCGCTTGGATTCCCCTGTGGCGGCGCACCACCTTGCTGCTGCTGGGCCTCGACATGGTCCAACTTGTGCACCGGCCACTCCACCGGGGCGCCATCGAGCACCAACCGGAAAGTGTAGGTGCCATACTCCTCGAAAGGCATGCCAGCCAAACGAATTACCGCGCGTGCCTTGGCATTGCGGTCCGCAAGATGGACGATGGGCAGCTTCATGTTCTGCGCTTTGCCGCTAGGTGCTTCGATCTGCAGACCCACTTCATAATCGCCAAGGCCATCGCTTAGACCGAGTGCCACGCAAAGCATGGGAAGGCTGCCAGGAAGCTTGACCGAGGCAAGGGAATCAAACAGGCCAATCATGCACAGCTTGCCAGCTTCGTCACGAAAGGCGTGGTCGCAAACATGCAACCAGTCGAGGGTAGGTAGAGGTTTACTCATGAATCAGGATTCGCGGCGGTGGACTTTGCCACAGCTCGCTTGATCGGAAGGTAATAAAAGGATCTCGGCGGCATTCACGTGTTTCGGTCGTGATGCCACCCAAAGAACCGTTTCGGCAACATCTTTGCCAAAAAGAGGCGTCATGCCAAGGTAAGTCGAATCGGCGCGCTCGGTATCGCCGTGAAAACGCACGCTGCTGAATTCAGTATTGACTAGGCCGGGATCGACCGTGCTCACTCGAATACCGGTGCCGTTCAAATCGAGGCGCATGCCCTTGGTGATGGCATCGACCGCGTGTTTACTTGCGCAGTACACCGCGCCACCTGGGTAGACCTCGTGGCCAGCAATCGAACCAATGTTGATGACCTGCCCCTCGCCACGTGCGACCATCTTCGGCAGCAAAGTGCGGCTGATGTTGAGCAGTCCCTTGACATTGGTGTCGAGCATTTCATCCCAATCTTGATAGCTGCCTTCTTGAATAGGTTCAAGTCCACGCGAAAGTCCGGCATTGTTCACCAAGACATCGATGTCTTGCCATTCCGTCGGGAAGGCTTCGAATGCTGCTTCCACGGCGCTGCGTTCGCGCACATCTAGCGGGAATGCCAAGATTTCAGCACCGAACTCTTCACGGAGGCGCCGAGCAATGTCGCTTAGGCGGTCTTCTCGTCGAGCGCAAAGCAACAACCGTGCGCCTGCATTGGCAAATGCCTCCGCACAAGCCTGTCCGATGCCAGAACTGGCGCCGGTAACGAGGACGGTTTGCTGTGAGAAAGGCATGGGATGTATGCGCGATGCGCGCGGCAAGGATAACGTCGTCCTTCATGGCCTCCCACCTCACCCGCCGCGACTTCCTTGCTGTTTCTGTTGCCGGAGCTGCTGGCCTTGCAGTTTCTTGTCAGATGCCCGGATATTTGCGTCCGGGGCAAAAGTTGCGCCATGCTGCGGTCGGCGTGGGCGGCATGGGTTCCGGGGATTTAGGACAGATTAGTTCTCACCCCGATGTGCAGGTGGTCGCGCTTTGCGATGTCGATGCCAACAACCTCGCGAAAGCTGCCGCACTGCATCCGGCCGCGCGCACCTATCGCGATTGGCGGGTCATGCTGCGGAAGGAGAAGCGGTCGATTGATTCGGTTTGTGTTTCGACACCAGATCACATGCATGCACCGATCACCATGTCGGCTATGGCCTTGGGCAAGCATGTGTATTGTCAGAAACCATTAACCCATACCGTAGTTGAGGCGCGACGCATTGCCGAGTTTGCGCGCAAAAGTGGTGTGGTGACCCAAATGGGAATTCAAAATCACTCCGGGCAAAATTATCTGCGTGCGATTGAAGTTTTCCGTTCCGGTATTTGTGGTCCGGTGGAACAAGTGCATGTGTGGACCGATCGCCCGGCTGGTTGGTGGCCGCAAGATGTGGTGAAGCCGGCTGGCGCAGACCCAGTGCCAGATAGTTTGGAATGGGATCTGTGGTTGGGAGTCGCTCCGCAACGCGAATACAAAAACGGTACTTACCATGCATTTGTTTGGCGCGGGCGTAAAGATTTTGGCACCGGCGCGCAGGGAGACATGGCGTGCCACCTGATGGACCCGGCGTTGTGGTTCCTGGGTTTAGGTCAGCCAAGCACCATTCGATCGGTTGGTCCAAAGCCAAAGGCGGATAGTTTTCCTTTGTGGTCGGAAGTGCAGTATCGCTTTGGACCGACGGAGTTGAGTCATGCACAAGGCGTGGACTTAACCTGGCACGATGGCGGGCGTAAACCACAGTCATTGTTTGATGCGTATGGAATCAGCGATCCCTATGGCAACGGCAGTTTGTTTGTTGGCGCGAAGGGTGCGCTCATGGTGAGTCCTTATGAACCGTGTCGCTTCTTTCCGCGTGGAGAAAAAGAACGCACGCTGCAGTTGCCGAATATCGCCGGCCGCAACCATTGGCATCAGTGGGTCGATGCCTGCTTCCAACGCGTAGAAGCCACTGCTGGATTTGACTACGCCGGACTGCTCACCGAAGTGGCCTTACTCGGCAATGTTGCGTTGGAGTTTCCTGGACAAACGTTGCACTGGAACGCGAGTCAGATGGATTTCGGCAGCAACATTCTGGCMAACMSRYWCWYRCACAMRSAYWASCNGANTGRMTKSNGRMSYKWMRKSGCYWKRMKCKCMRCKKATKGRKRAACGAATCCGTCAGGCCATCAATCGCTTGTACGTGCGCTAAGCCAATGGCTGCAACTGGAACATTTGGGTGCGACAGAGTGGCAGCTCCTGCTCCATCGGCAGTGACAACGCTGATGACCGTGAAATTGCTCGAGGACAATCCCGTAGTCACTAAATTCCCGGTGTATGGGTTGGTACCAGCGAAGGATCCGAGGCCAAAAGCGTAGAAATAGACCACCGGACCGCCTGGAGTTGCGCCCGCGACGTCAAAAGTCATAGGTCCGCCGGGTGTACCCGTCGAAGTTAGGGTGGGGCCAGTGACTTCAAAGGTAATGTCGTCAATGAAAGTGCTATTGGTGAAAGATCCGCCCGATGCATAGTGAACCCTCACAATGCCATTTCCCGAAACCGAAAGCAGTGCGAAGGGAGGGCTTCCATTCCAGGGAATCGTCACCGAACCCACCACGCCGCCGCCAGCATCGTATGCGGTAAGAGTTAGGGGGCTGTCATCGTCGCCGCCAAAGTCGCCGGCAATCAGACTCACCGAGTTTACTGGAGTCGAAAATAGAATATCGGTGCCTGCTGAGTTCTGTAGTCCTGCCCAATCCCAATCAATCAATGCTTGGGGACCAGAAAACTGGTAGCCGCCAAACTGAACCAAATCATAAACACGGTTATCGGTGCCGCCATCAATGGTGACGTCTACCCCGCTGCCTTGAACATTGGTTATGACCAGCAAGTCATCGACATCTTCAAAAAGCGCACCGAAGGTGTTGAAGTTTTCAAAATCAACAACGTAGGATTGGGCAGATACCGAAGCAGAGGATCCAAGTAAAAAAAGTAGGGCAAGGATTTTTTTCATGGTGCTCCACCCTAGCGAAGATTGGCATTCCTGCAAGCCGAAGAGCTCTTGTGCCATTCACGCCGCATAGTCGGCCCACTTCCTGAATCAAATTCTTTAGTCTTTCTGTAACATGCCTTAGATGCATTTCAATTTAGCTGCGAGGTAAACCTAACGCCAGCTCCCTATTCCAAGGAAATACACCAATTCCAAATGAGTGAATGTGCTTGTCATTTGCCCTCGGATGAAGGCTCACAGACACTCTGGAAAACTTGGGTTTAATGAGCCACTCTTACCGGCAACTGACAACGTAACTCAAAGTGTTGCAAACCGTGCGCGAAAGGACGGCCGTTCCAGGCTTCGAAGGTTGGGTTGTCATCGGGCTCGCAACCGCTTTGAGGAAGCCAAGTGCCGTAGATCCAATCTAATGCGCGTTGCTCGAGTTCCAAGTTGCCGGATAACTCGATTTCTGCCACGCGCATGGCAGGGAAATCGAAACGACCCACTTCGCCTCCTGCTTTGAAGGTGTCGTCGACCACAAGCGCCACGTCGTAACGGCACGCGCCGRSKYCKASMRTKKNAGRRNCCWCMYRYWKMYMKCCMWGCCACTGGTTGTCGGCGAGACCGCGCTCCTCCGCCCAAGCGAGCAGACGTTCATAAGCCGTCATGACCCCGGTGCCCTGGTATGGATCGAGCACGCGAATGTAAGCCACGGTGCGCGCGGGAAGGTCGCGGATTTGAACTTCGAAGCCATCGGGGTTTTCGCCTACAGGTAAACGCGGAAGCTTTGGACCTTTTTCATGGCTGGCCAAGGTTGCTTCAAACTCAGCGCGCTTGTGGTCGCGGAATTCCTGCAGATTAAAGTTGCTTGGAGCTACCTCAAAGCGTTGTTTGAAGCTGCGCGAGAAATCCGACGAGGACGAGAAGCCGCACTCCAAGGCAATCTCAGTGAGAGAACGATTGGGTGCATGAGACATGAAGTAAAGCGCACGTTCCAGCCGTTGACGCTTCACGAACTGACTTAAAGTCTCCCCCATGAGAGATTGGAAAACTCGATGGAAATGGAACGGCGAGAAGCATGCGGCGCGGGCGACATCGTCCAGCTTCAAAGAACTCGATAGGTTCTGAACGATGTAATCCAACGCCCGATTAGTGCGTTCCAAGTAGTCTTCTGACACGATTTCTTTCCTATTTGGCTGACTTCGCAAGATTTGGCAAGCGGCAACTCCGCCTCGATGTCATGTTAGCAGTTGTGGAGCCGCCACCCATGCCGCCCATCACCTGAAACACTCTCCCATGCAAACTTTTTCCTGCGTAGCTCTTGGCCTTTGCTTGGCCGCCACCATGTCTTTCCAATCCCCAGATTCAGCGCCAGAGCAAATTGAATCTGCAGCGCACCAAGCAGGCCTGGAACTTGGAAACTTCTCGGTGAGTTTGTCGGTGGAAGATCTTAAAGCTTCTATCGCTTTCTACGAGAAGCTTGGCTTTTCGCAAGTCGGCGGCGTTTTGAAACAGAACTGGATCATCATGCAAAACGGCACCACTACGGTTGGTCTGTTCCACGGCATGTTCGAAGGCAATATTATGACTTTCAATCCTGGGTGGGATAGTGACAAAAACACGCTGAAGGATTTCCAAGATGTGCGTGTTTTACAAAGCGAGTTGAAGGAACGCGGCATTGAATTCGTGTCCGAGGCAGATCCAGCATCGACCGGACCGGCGAGCCTTATCTTGATGGATCCCGATGGCAATACGATTTTCATTGACCAACACGTTAATGCCCCGGGAGAGGACGATGTCTAAACTCATCGTCAACACCTTAGTTGCGGCTCCACTCGATGCCGTGTTCGCGGTCTACACCGATCTCGCCAAAGCGCCGGAACGCATTCCTGAGATTACCGCTCTCGAATTACTCACCGAAGGTCCGGTTGGTAAGGGCACACGTTGGCGCGAAACACGCTTGATGTTTAAAAGGGAAGCGGTGGAGGAAATGGAGATGACTTCCTTCGATGCGCCGCATAGCTACACCGTAGAAGCCAACTCCAACGGTATGCGTTATGAAACCTTATTTGAGTTTGTGGCGGATGGCGATGGCACCCGCGTCACTTGGACTTTTACCGGTACGGCTTTAACCTTTGGCGCGAAGATTATGGCCCCAATCATGAGGTTGTTCTTCAACGGGATCATGCGCAAGTGCATGCAGCAGGATTTAGATGCTTTGCGTGGGGTTTGTGAGACGGGTTGAGTTACTTGGTCTTGGTGTAATTCACAAACCGCTCCCCCTCTAAGCGAAACACGCCCGATGTGGAACCGATCCACAATTTCCCGCTGCGGTCTTCTTTTATGCTGAACACTCCGCCGGTGCCGAGGCCATCGTCCACGGAGAAGTAGCGGAACTCTTCACCATTCCATCGATAAACGCCGCCGCCGGGACCTGAGGAGCCAAACCAGACGTTTCCATGGCGATCTTCGAGTATGCCGAGAAACCGTCCCCAGCCGACACCATGATCCTGGAATGTTGAAAAGCGCAAATGCGTAGTCCACTCTCCTTCGTGCAAACGGCTAACTCCACCGCCGGAAGTGCCGAACCAGTAGTCCCCTCTTTGATCGTGCACCATGCTACTGACATGGTTGTCGGTTAAACCAGCTTCGGTGGTGTAGACCACTTGCTCTTTACCGTTGAAGTGCACCACTCCAGCGCCATCGGTTCCAAACCAAAGGGTGCCATCGTTGTCTTCGAGAATGCAATAGACCATCTTTGGCGTGAACTCATAACTGTGCTTGGTTTGCATGGAGGGCAAATGAAAACGCTTAAACGTTTTGTCCTCAAGATAAAAGACACCATCAAGAGTGGCAATCCACAGTGTGCCGTGTTGGTCCCATATGGCATCCCAGATATCCAAATGATCTCCATTTCCGGCGAGCCCCGGTGGATATGTTTTTCCAGCGTACTCCTCATAGTTTGCGAGGGTGGTGAAATTCTCGCCATCGTATTGAACCATGCCAGCGCCAGAGGCAAACCAAAGAATGCCCGCTTCATCTTGCATAATCCCGCGCACTCTCATGCTTTTAATTCCACTGTCCTCGCCAAAGCTCACAAACTCAGTACCGTCATAACGGATGACGCCTTCGGTTGCTGAACCAAACCATAAGTTGCCTTGCGTATCTTCGAATGGGCTCGATGGATAGGCGCTGATTTGGGTTGGGGGTTGTTCTTCCCTTGGTGTTTGCGCGCTTGCGGCGTGGCAGGGCAGCAAGAGGATTGTGCAGAAGAGAGCTTTCATGTCGTTGTGGGTTAGATTGTGGACGTGGCATGGACTGACGATGGCTTTCTCCACTCATGACTGTGCAGGAATTAGTTTATTCCAACTTTCCGCCAATCCTCAAGGATGCAATCCATTTTGGGTTAACAGTTCTCGAAAGCACCACAGAATCGATAGAATCACATCTTCATGCAAGACTACGACGTATTAATCCTAGGCGGAGGCACCGCAGGTACCTCCGCAGCAAAAGCCGCGGTCCAAGCCGGCGCGCGCACGGCCATGTTCAATGATGGAGAGCTCGGTGGCCTGTGCATCCTTCGAGGCTGCATGCCGACTAAGACCATGTTGCATGCGGCGCATTTGCGGCATGAAGCCGAGCATCACCGAACGCCGGGCATCGCGCATGGCACGCTTGCGGCAGATTTCGCTGCGGTCATGCGGAACAAAGATGCGAAGGTCGCTCGGTTTAAGAATGCCAAGATTTCCGGCATTGAGAGCGGCGGTTATGAGGTCATCGATGCGCGCGCGCGGTTCACCGGACCAGACACGGTGGAGGCGAATGGCAAGAGTTATCGCTTCACTAAAGGTGCGGTGATTGCGGTCGGGTCCACCATCACCACGCCCCCCATTCCTGGGCTGGAAGATGTGCCGTTTTGGACCAGCGACGATGTCATGGCGCTGACCGCATGTCCCGAGTCTGTCGCAGTGATTGGTAGCGGCGCGATTGGACTTGAGTTGGCGCAGTTCCTTTCACGCATGGGAACGCGCGTGGAACTCATCAGCCGGCGCCCGGTGTTCGCGGATTGGGGCGCCTCCATGGTGGAAGAAATGGAGAAAGCTCTCGCCGCCGAGCCGAACTTCACCAATCACGCTCCTGGCACGCCGGTTTCTATTCACAAAAGTGAGGATGGGGTTGCCATCGAAATCGAAACCGAAACCGMRASCGGTGTAAAAACTGTTCACGCGCAACATCTACTCATGGCCGCTGGACGTCACGCGGCGGTCGATGGTCTCGCCCTTGAGCTTGCCGGTGTAGAAATGGATCGTCGTCGGGTGAAAGCTGGACCGGACATGCGCACCACCAACCCGAAAGTTTTTGTGGCCGGCGATGCATCCGGCGAGCGACTGCTGCTGCATGTTGCGAACTGGGAAGGTGTGGCTGCAGGTCAAGGCGCTGCCGGTGTTGCCGATGTGAAAGCCGTCGAACGTCGACTCAACATGGGCGTGGTGTTCACCGACCCACCGCTCGCGACAGTTGGCATGACCGAAGAAGAGGCGTTGGCGGATGGGATGGATGTCATCGTCGCCGAAGCGCGTATGGCAAGCACCGGCCGCGCGATCACCATGGATGTTGCGCACGGGGCCATGCGTTTAGTTGCATCCAAGGCGAATGGCGAGATTCTCGGCGCACAAATCCTTGGACCGCGTGCGGATGACATCATCCATGCGGTGAGCGCGATTATGTACTACCGAGGCACTGCGAAGGACATGCTGAACATGCCTTGGTATCACCCGACTCTGTCCGAGGTGCTGTTGGGGTTGGCGCGTGAGATTAGTGTTCAGTGTGTTTAGCGGAAGCGTTAACCCAATCCTCCAATCGCGCTGCAATCGCTTCCGGACTAGGTAACTGATCCCGATAATCTTCCGGAAGTTGCGGCACCACGGAGTAACTCGCAACGCCAATGGCTCGGCCTGCCGTGCGCAGTGCATACTCCACCACGGTTTTGTTTTTGCTGCGACAAACAATAATTCCAATCGGCGGGTTTTCTCCCTCGAGGCGTTCCTGCACATCGAGCGCCTCTAAATAGAATTCAATCTTGCCTTTGTGCTCCGGCTTGAAATCACCAATCTTCAACTCCACGGCCACTAGGCTGCGAAGTCTTCTATGAAAGAGGAGCAGGTCGATAAAGTATTCCTGACCTCCAACTTCCAGCCGGTATTGACTTCCCACAAAGGTGAAGTCGCCACCGAGTTCGGTGAGAAAATGGCGCAAGTTCCCGACCAAAGCCCTCTCCAGGTCACGTTCTGAATGCTCTTCAGCCAACTCTAAGAACTCGAAGCTGTAGTGGTCTTTTACTGCCATTATTGCCTGATACCGCTGCTCCTYCGGCAGCACCTTGTCAAAATTGCTCTGACTAAGTAGGTATTTCTCATAGGTTTTATTGTCGAGCTGATGCTTCAAAACAATCTTCGTCCACCCGTTTCGTGCTGTTGACCTTAGGTAGAACTCTCGCTCTAGATCTTGTTTACAACGCCGCATGATGATGAGGTTCTTACTCCATCCAATTTCTGCGACCAACGGTCGCAGTTTTGAAGACAGAGCATAGATCGCGTATAAGTTCTTCATATCCCACAAGTTACGCGCAGAGAACCCATTCCTCCCAGGGAACTCCGCTTGCAAATCCTTCGCCAAGTTCTCCACCACAGCCTTCCCCCACCCCAGCTGTTCCTGCTTCCGGTGAATCGACTTCCCAATCTCCCAATACAACGCGACCAACTCCCGATTCACTGCCCGCATCGCCTCCAGCTGATGCGAACGAATGCTCTTCTTAATCACGCGCAAAAATCGCCCGTAGTCATGTTCCTCAGGTTCGCTCACAATCTTCTAGGGGCATTATTCGTGCCCACACTGAAGACGAGATCCTGGTGAATCGACATGCGATTCTCCCAGGCAAGAACCGCCCCCTCTGCTACAAAGGATATGCCATGGTCCTATCCATCCTCCTCTCCTCCTTCCTTGCAGCTGCCGCACCAGCACCTGCAGCTCCAGGCTTCCAAACTCCGCAGCAGGGCCACACTCTGGTCGCGCCATTCGGTTCGCAGGACACCCACCTCGTAGATGAGGGCGGCAACACGATCCACACTTGGCCTGGCACTGCACTGCCCGGCAACGCCACTTACTTGCTCGAGAACGGCAACTTGGTGCGCATGTACAAAGTCAGCGGCAGTCCTGGTAGCGTCATCGGCGGAAGCGGTGGCGGAGTGCAAGAAATCGATTGGGCTGGCAACTTGGTTTGGGATTATCAGGTCGCCACACAAACCGAAATACTGCACCACGACCTCGCCATTTTGCCCAACGGTAACTTGCTGCTGAT
Organism: Planctomycetota bacterium; assembly: GCA_002746235.1. Lineage (GTDB taxonomy): Bacteria > Planctomycetota > UBA1135 > UBA1135 > UBA1135. Next base: position 103,614 of record NVWJ01000003.1, on the reverse strand, counting down.
GAAGTTCGAGGACCTGGGCGATGTCGCCGCTCTTGCACTCGGCCGTGATCCTGCCATCGTTACCACTTCCACTTTCTGGTCGGAGGTCATCATCGAGTTCGACCGCGAAACGCAGAGCATTGTTTGGGAATGGCATGCTGCCGACCACGTGGTGCAAGACTTCGATCCGCTCGCTCCCGATTTCGATGTCATCGCCGACCGCCCCGAACGCCTAAACATTAACTTTCCTTTCGAGTCGCCTCCAAACGGCGATTGGACGCATTGCAACGCCGTCGCCTACAGCTCGGAACTCGATCAAGTGGCCATCAGCGCTCCTTTCCTCGATGAGATTTGGGTGATTGATCACGGCACCACCACCGCCGAAGCTGCTGGATCCACCGGCGGATTACGCGGACGCGGCGGCGACTTGCTTTACCGTTGGGGAAATCCGCGCTCGTACGACCGCGGCACGATTGCCGATCAGACTTTGTGGAATCAGCATGACATTCAGTGGATTGCGGAGGGCCGTCCTGGTGCGGGAAATATGTTGGTGTTGAACAATGGCAATGATCGTCCCGGTGGTCCTTTTTCCACGGTGGATGAATTCGTAACTCCTGTTTTGCTCGACGGCACTTACACCTTGCCGGTTGGCGGGATTTATGGACCAAGTGCTGCAACTTGGAGTTGGCAAGATCCGGTACCGGCAAACTTCTTTACCGGATTTATTGGTGGTGCCGAGCGTCAGCCCAATGGCAACACTTTGATCATTGAAGGTGGCTCGGGGCGTATCTTCGAAGTCGACGACACCGATGCTGTGGTGTGGACCTATCTAAACCCAAGCGGCACACCTGTGTTCAAGGCTCGTCGTTACCAGAAGTTCCTGTTCCCGGGCGATGCCACCTTGTCTGCAGCTGTTGGTGGTCAAGTCGCCCTAGACCTTGTCGGTGGAAATACGTTTGCCGCTCGTGATTACTTCCTTGCGATGCGTGTGGTTCCAGGTCCACCTTCCTTGCAACGAGTGATCTTGGACTTCGGCACCTTGGATGCTTCTGGACTAGCAAGTTTCACCCTGGATACTCTCGGTCCTTTGCCTGCTGCTGCGGTTGGGCGTAGTGTTGAGATTGCTTGGGGCACTCAAGGCCCGCGGGATTTCTTGAGTGATGTGGTGGTGGTGGAGATTCTGCCTTAATTCAGAGAGACCCCGCCTGATGGCTAATGAGCTCTAAACGCATGCCAGCAGTGATTCGCAACCCAAGACATCAACCTCCTGAGCTCATTTAGGTTGCATCTTGGGAATGCAAATATGCGTTTAGCTGTAGACCTAATGATTTGCTATTTCCCAGTAAAGCGGAAAGGGAACATATAATAAATATTCCTACCTCGTGTCCCCCTCTGCAGCTTAGTTCCTTCAAAAAGCTGCACTAAGAGCCATGGAGTGGCCAACCAGTGACCATTTAAATATTTGCCGGCTATTTTCACGGGAAAAATCGATTCGGCGGCAACTATAGATCAGGAGATTAAACTTCCCAAAGACTCCACAAAGCTCACAAAGAAATTGGTGAACATGAAAAATCAAGACCACAACCATACGATTCTTGGCCATCACGTCCAAATTCGAAAATCTGGAAACGTTTTAGACATTAACGAAAAGCCCCATAAATTTTTCGATAGGGACGGTGGCTACGTACTTCTGGATTCCCCCTACGCTCCCCCCAAAAAGAAACTTCTAGATGCTGTAGAAGAATATCTTCAAGCCAAGCAGGAGAAAAAATAATGTATTTTCGAGAAAACTTTACGGAACTTGCAACAGACCCAGAAAAACTAGACCGGTTGGCTGATGGTTTCAACCAACTTTACGATCAAGGGGTCATTGATGAATTTGCCGATCAACATGCGACCTTCTTTTTGGATGGAATTCATTGGAGCCCACAATTCTTGCCTTGGCATCGTCATTTTTTACTAAAGATAGAGCAACGGCTGCAAAGTATTGACTCGCGCATCGTATTACCCTATTGGGATTGGACGCGTGCTGATTCTCGCTCTTTAGAGTTGGGACCTTGGCTCTCCTTCTTTGGAGGGCGCGCGAATGCGGGCGGCCGTTTCGACCACTGGTCCTATACCCGACTGCAACCGGAACCAACCATAAACACATTACCGACCCACGCAGATATCGCCAACGAGTTGCGCAATAAAGCTAACTTCACAGAATATCGCGCCATCGAATGCGGTAGCCATTTCCCGGCGCACACATGGACTGGCCTTGGTCACACCATGGGCGGTGGMCRMTSCCMGNGCKGWYYCNNTGTTTTTCCTACACCACTGCAATCTTGACCGCCTATGGGCGATCTGGCAGCTTAACAATCCAGGTGTAGAACAATACTCGGTGGCCCGTAGGCCCACATGTGATCTAGCTTCCGTTGCAAGTGTGGACTTAGATAGCCCGATGGTTGGTGGCGCTACGCCTGCATCCATGCTTGACCACACTGCACTGGGTTATGGTTATCCACTGGATGACGAGTTAGAAAAGGAGGTCGATGGAGACCCAGATTTTGCGGAGTTCCTTTCGGGCGATCTCGCTCCAGTTTCTCTGAAGACGCCTTAAATCTTTGGCAAAAGGTTTGCATTAGGTCATCCCGCTCAACGTTGAATTCGATTCGAAGTTGAAGCGATGCAGGACTGAGTGTTGATGTAACAAACGGGGCCTGATGGGCCCCGTTTGTTTATTTGAACCTGGCCTATGCCCTCAATTATCCGGCAAGCATGTCCAACACGCAAAAGCTGCTGCATCCATGTGTGAGTTAGATAACCCCGGTGGCGACCWATTTATCCCGGTGGAGTCATCCGCGTCTCTAATACTGTTGCAATATCACGGACCAAACTATGTGGAACCAACTCCATATTCAACGAATTCCAATGAGTCGTTTCAGCGCCGAGGAATATCTTGGCTTAAGCTCAGCCTAATGGCAACGCTTTGAATATTCAAGGTGGCTCGGGTCGTATCTTCGAAGTCGACGACACCGATGCCGTGGTATGGACATACCTCAATCAAAGCAGCACACCTTTGTTCAAAGCCCGTCGTTACCAAAAGTTCCTATTCCCGGGCGACGCCACCTTGTCTGCAGCTGTTGGTGTTCAGGTTGATTTAGATCTTGTCGGCGGAATTACGTTTGATTCGCGCGATTACTTCCTGTTGATGCGAGTGGTTCCGGGTCCGCCTTCTCTGCAGAGTGTTGTTCTGAATCTCGGCACTCTCGATGCTTCCGTGCTCGCAAGTTTCACTTTGGATACTCTTGGTCCTTTGCCTGCTGCTGCGGTTGGTCGTAATGTTGAGATTGCTTGGGGCACTCGTGGACCGCGGGATTTCTTGAGTGATGTTGTTGTGGTTCCGATTTTGCCTTAGATTTATTGGCTGGTGTGGGCACTGAATTGGAACGCGTGCCTGACTAGCTATGAAATCAACAAAATCTGACCGTCCTTAACCAGGTTCATCATGTTCTCAGCGAGAATATTAGAATCTGCATCGAGAAGTTGAACACTCTAGGACCCATTGGAATACCTGGTAACGCGACTGATGCACCAGAAACGGGATCGTCGACATGCCCAGTAATATGAGAGGCGGGTTGATTAGCATTGCCAGCATTTTTCTGACTCGAGTTACGAGGCCGGACCTCGAGTCGGCACTCCTGGAATTCCTTCCAGACTAGAAGGAATTATGCCCAGGAGTTACCCGGAAGAAGACCGGGGCTGCCTTTACCTTTCTTGGTGGGGAAACTTTCAGGAAGACATCGTCCTTCGGCCCGAAAAACTGCTGCCGTGAAGGATCGGGGCCGGGTTGCTTCCAGCCAAATGCCGTACCTAAACTGAAAGCTGGAGCGAAGTAGGCCACGTCCATGTACCAACCCGGAAATCTATTTAGGAAAGCCTCGGACAATTCTATTTCATAGGGAGTCTTGACTTGGACCCGATGGTAGGCGCCGTCAGAGGACAAGCGGTAGAAGTGGCTTCTGCCGCCCTGAGATGGAATTCCTCTCGTGACGCTCCGGAGTTCCTCATTCACTCGCGACCCTTCCATCCAAATGGAGCTCCATTCGCCTCCAAAGGGAACCGCTTTTGAAAAAGGCAGGGGCATGCGCGCCTTGGATTCGAGAGAGCCACCTTCGGCTGGGATTAAGGCACTGCCGAAAAAGAGGTACGAGTAATCATCCAAAACCTTGGGTGGGGTTGCGAAGACCAAGTTCCAGGAGCCGGAGGTCAACTCCAGATTCTGAAAATCTGCCAAACCCTGGTCATTCACCATCATGTGAATCTGCATGGGTTCATATTCAGGGACGGCCACTCGAATCTGCACGCCTTTGCTCGGATAGGGGCCAGGTGAATCAATCGGCAGAGACCACGCGTCTACCGGAAGAGCCCATTCTAGGTTGCCATCGGCCCCCACCTTCAATTCCTGGGGATTGAAGAGAATATTTGTCTTGGTCTTACCCCACATCCAGTTCACGCGAACCAGAGTGCCCTCGGGGATGGGATGGCCCGATCCCGAGTCCAATAGCCGAACTCGGGCCCGAGGATGAGTATGAAACATGAGGGTACTTGGCAAGCCCTCATGGATCCGAGGTCCCGTCCATCCAAATCCAACATTCGGTATTCCGGCAAAGACCGCGACTTCAATCCCAAGAGGAACGCCCTCAAACCTTGCTCTTGAACCTGCAGCGATTTCCGAAGGAGACCTGGAAGCCAGACTGAACGACAGTACACCCCAGGAACCTTTTGCCACGAGATAGGTTGCATCTAGTTCCTCCAAAGGAGTCAGTTCGGCCAAATCCCAAGTCAGCGCGGACAGGTCCGCGGTTGGCGGCAAACCGATGATCTCGCAATCCAGTGGCAGAGTTGCCGGTTCCGCTCCGACAAGAAGAGACCACGGAACGCCACCATACCCTCCACCCTTTCCTGGGAAAGCCAACGCGAGTGGCCTCAAGTTGGGAAACCGGAGAGTCGCCGATTCGCCGAAAGGACTGCCGGAATCACCCATGGCCACTACCCAATCGGAATCCACGATTCCCATGAGAAGGACTTCCCTTCGCCGCGCCTGGAGAGACTCGCTCCGGAAATGGACCGTTGGCAGGTTATCGCTCTTCCACTCAGGAACACCAGTCACACGGAACTCTCGAAACGGACTGAGCTCCATATCGGTAGGTGTCTCTCCAAGAGTCAAGGGCGAGTGGCCAATCATTTCCAGTCTCCACCCTGCCCTCCATGCCACGGAAGGGAAGCATCCGTTCTGATCCAGCTCTATGACGAGAGCCTCCTCTGCACGACGCAGGACGATCTCCTGCACTGCCAAGCCCGAGGTCGACGACACTTGAACGAGCCCACCTTCCGTTGGATTTTCTGATTTCTGTTCACGGACCAACCGAGAAGTCTCGGAAGACACAACTGAATCAGGACTCCCAGCGGAATCGGGCACACTCTCTGCCGGATGCGATACCGAGGCGGAAGAAGCATCCTCCGCCTCGACAGGACGGTTTCCTGAGTCCCAAAACGCCCAAGACAAGGCACCCAGACAAGTCAGGAGGAGAAGGATGGAAAGGGGATTTCGCTTCATGGCCTATACGATGTTGATGGTACCTTCGCCCGACATGGGTCCGGAGCCATCCGCGGTGACCTCATCACCCACTTTCAGTGGGCGCGTAAACTTGACCCAAATGCCTCCTTTGTTTACTTGAACCGTGTATTCCTTTGCGGCTACCTCCTTGCCATTCACCTTGATCTTGCCGAGCTTAAAGGTGCCGGTTCCTCCTGGAGGCAGAATGGAAATAGTGTCGGACGGATGATCTGCGGTAGCTTCCGCATACCAGTACGGATTTGAATCGGAGTTCTGCACCGAAAGGGCAAAAATGCTGGTCGCGAAGAAGAACAAGGCTAGGAATGCCCAGTGCGTGGTCTGGATGGTTTTTTTCATGGTTTCATGGCCTCCCAATCTGGGAGTCATTCAGGAGACGAAACCAAACTCGAATGATTCGCCTTTTATTAATCCCTGGCGCAGCAGCGGGCCATCGACTTCCTCTTCCGCCTACAAAAATAAAAAAATAGCGCGTGTCGATGTACACCTAACTCGTCTTCCGTGAGAGGAGATCACCAACCTAACCTTCTTTTGTCCACTACCCACTCACGAATCCACCGATGTCTAAACCGAATCAACGTCATCAATAATTCTCCTTTGCATTGCTGCACTGAATTCTCACGCCCTAGCTTTCCAAGGCGGCGGGATTCCTCCCATCGTGGGAGGTCGCGTCACTATTCATGGTGATCGGCCAGTCGCTGGCGAAGACTCTTCACCTCGAGCAGGAAATCGGGTCGATGGAGTGGAAGACCCAGTGAGGCGCCGTATTCGTCCTGGCTCAGGTGGCAGTGCTAGTCGTCGAACTCTTCCCTAGAAGAAGTCCGGGCTTGCGAAAGGCCTTTCTATTGCATGGACTAATTCGATGAGTTCAAGTTGGGTAGAAGTGCAAATTCAACTTTTGCATTGCATGGCGTCAGGGTCGCGTCCTAAAGTCCCCTTCTTGCATTTAGGACAAGGCTTGCCAAAGGATCAGCCCCTGCATAAACGAAGCTTGTGATGCGGCTAAAAATATGCTTCCTATAAAAATAGAGGGCAGAGCGAGGATCCATGTCGTTTTTTCATAATGGTTTTGGCCACATTGGGGCACTTGGTTATCAAGAAAACGCTGTCCACCTGAAAAAGCACATGATTTGGGGGTTTTCTCATCAAGTTCCGTTCCTTTTCGCAAGGACCTCTGCTTGACTGCCCAAGATGCCCAGAGTAGTCTTGATTTCTCCTGTTCAAGCCCTCTATGAGCCCCTCCCCCCCAACTCAGCCACCCAACCTGACCACTCTCCATGCATGGCTTAACTTAAAGCAATGTTTTGGGTCCTGGAAATCGCATGGGATGGCAGATGGCCCTCTAGGTCTAGTGCAGCTTTTCGCGGCAGGACAACCTTGGTTAGAAGGGGCACTTGAATCTTTAGGTCGACGCCACTCACTTCTAACCGACCTCAGCGCAGCCCTCCCGACATTTCAGCAAGCACTCTCCGAACTTCCAAAGTTGCCAGAGTCATCGATTGGTTTTTCGATTTGGGTAGAGTCGCTTACCTTGCGACATTTTAAGACCGAAGCTGAAGAAGCCATTGTTCCGCTTCAGGTGCCAAACGCTCCTTGGGGTGGATTCCGCCGACGCTTTAATCTTTTGCACCGGTCAGCACGAATTCGCGTGCTTCAATCTCTCCCACTTTCTAACCTAGCGCCGCGGGCGTTTACAGAATCCTTGGCGCCAGATGCCGAATGGGTTGTGCTTTGGGAGTCGGTTTCCTCTGGAGTCCCGACCGATTCCATGCCAGTGGAATGGCACCGCTTTTTGCCTGCCGAAGATCATGATGGCTTCGCTTGCCCGAACATCGTTTTATCGCGCGATTCTAAGCAAGCCTCACAGGAACCACTTGGTCGCTGGCTATTCCGCGCTGCCGCGATCCAGGAACAGCAGCGAACCGATGCTGGCAACTACGAATTGATTTTGCCATCGTGGGTTCTCCCTAAGCGCCCTGATTTACTTCTAAAAGAACTGGACGAGATTGTTCATCGGCTTGGCGGCATGCCTGGAGACGAACAACTGCAAAAGGTTCTTGGCACGTTGCGTCATCTTTACAATCCCTTTGAGGGGTCCGAAATCGTGGCACCAACCCCACGAGAGATTTTGTCTCTTGCCCGTGAGTGGCATGGGAAAGATGCGTATGTGGAAGGTCTAGCCGGCATTTCCAGCCTTCGAAGCGGAAATTCTGAAGAAGCCCGGATGGCATATATGCGCCTGTTCAATAAGGCGACCGATCGTAAAGATGTTGCCCTTGCACTCGCCAACCTGGCTGGGCTGGACTTGGTAACGGCAGAAGGATTGCGAAATGCAAAACCAATGCTACTGGAAGCGTTGAAGCTTAATCCTTGGAGTGGTGTTGCGAACGGCTTGCTCAAGATTCTTCARAGAAATAGTGCGGCTCTAAAGAGCGGAGAAGTTGAATGAAGTTTAGTCTAATCAAGACTTTCCTTTGCCTGGCGACAACCATCCTTGCTGTCACTTTATTGACGCATAAAGCGATAGCTTTGAATGATCAACAATCAATCCCAGGTGGGAACGTAGTTGTCGACCATGGCGACCCACCCGTTGGCGGCGGTGGAGTCGACGGAGTTCTAAGATCAAGCGGCGATGACAGCGATCAGCCGAAGCCTAATGTGCGCGGACGCAGAGGAGCAAAGGCTAGCGCTTCCTCCTCGCAGCGTCCCACTCCTTGATTCCAGGATTTACCATGCAGGGTAAAGCAATCCCAGCGCTGTTGGTGCTGATTGTCGCCGGGATTGCATGGTTTGCCATGAATCAAGTCAGCGAGCCAGACCTTGCTGGCCGAGACCAAGATGGCATGCTACACCACTTAGCGACCGATGCAGAGAAGCAGGAACAGACTGCACTTGGTCGAGAGAAAAAACAAGCTGAAAGCTCCGACTCCCAATCTTCGGAGGAGCAAAACTCAGCCCAGGCGGTCATTCAACGCGGAGATTTTACCAATCAGTTACACGTCACCGACGCGCAAGGAAATCCTGTGGCTGGGCGTGTAGAATTCATAAAAGTTGACGAGAGTTTTCTCACTCACTTCTCCACCCTCGCCCGACTTGGGTCAGCCATTTATTTCGATTCCATTGTGCAAGAAGGAATGACAGACCTGCCCGATGGGATTTTAAATCTCACCGCAGCCGGCAATCAAGCCGATTTCTTGGTGGTGCTTGCGCCTGGCTTCACCCCCCATTTAGAGGAATGGGAACCGCTTCCACCAGGCAACAACTTTGAGTTAACTCTAAGCAAAGCAAAAGCCATCTCAGTCACCGTTTTGACTCAAGACGGACAACCTATCAAAGATGCAGAGGTGTGGTATCGCTGGACAGGCATCTTCAACCAAAACGAAAACGCCCCTCTTGTTGACCGCTTCCGCACCCGTTTTTTTCAGGAAAGCGTAAGCACAGATGCCAATGGCCTCGCCGTCGTAACTTCCACTTTCCCGGAATGGTCCACCGAAATCTTTGTCCGTCCGGGAGATTTATGGGCAACGGTGGTGCAAACGGTTGAAGCGGGGTCATCGGTAGAGATTCGCTGCCCGAATGCATTCATGGTGAAAGGAAGCGTTTCCGCCGCTGGAAAGCCACCGGATACAGAAGTGCAGATGAAAGTCACCATCAGTCAGGGTGATCAATATTGGTTACTCGAATCGGGCCGCGCGAAAGAAGAAGGTAAGTATCAAATAACGGGGATTCCATCGGGCTACCCTGTTTATCAAATCGAGGCACAAGGGAATGGTTTTGCAAATCAAACCAAARCTATTTTTGCACCAAAACCTGGTGAAACGATTGCCCTCGACTTTGCCATGGAGCAAGGCTTTGGTGGATCCATCCAACTAATCGATCCGTGGGGAATGCCGTTGCCCAAGGCGCGTCTGAAGTTGGTCGCCGAAGGGAAGCGGAGTTCCATGTATGGATATGACTCGGATGATGCTGGCCAAGTAAGCCTACCTCCAGATTTTCGTAAAAACGAAACTTGGCTGCTGAACTTACGCCTGGGAAAAGAACTTTATCTACGGCTAAACAAACCCTTTGTGGTTGGCGAAAGCACAGAAATCACGGTTCCCAATTTGGCGAAGATTTCCGCTATTGAAATCCCACCAGAGATTCTTGCCGATGCAACCATAGATTCTGTTCGCTGGAGCGGAAAATCGAGCCAGTCCTGGGGTGCTTCATCGTGGAGTGAAGAGTTAGCCAAAACTACCTTGCTTGCATCGGGCAGCGCCAATTTAGAGATTCAACTATCCGATGGTCGGAAAATCCATCAACCGATTGTGCTTGCTCCCGGATCGGAAGGCCCAGTCATCGTGGACCGCGCCCCATGTACCCTACACTTTGCGCTTCCCGCAAACATTCCTGCAAGCGTGACCCTCTCCAACCAAGATGGAGTCGTGGTATTTGAGAAGGATGAAATCAGTGGTCCGATTTCGATCCCACTTTGGCAAGGCAACTATGCTCTGGTTGTTCTTTGGCCAGAAACGTCGCGTGAGATTCCACTCATTTCGTTGGACCAGCAAGAGGTCGACCTCGGACCGATTGAACCACTGCCCTCTGGCTATATTGAAGGCATCGTACAGGATTCCCATGGAACCCCCGTGCAATGGGCCGATGTCCGACTCACCTCCACCAACGGGTACAACTCTCAATCTTGGACCACCGATGTGGACGGTGCCTTTTTCTTTTACGRTATTCCGCTTGGGAAGTATTATCTGCTTTGCGATACTGCGCAGACTCATGGAATACATGGCTCTACGTTGATAGAAAATATTGACGTCACGGCAAAGCAACTGGAACAGCAAGTCACGCTTGATCTGGTCACCGACGAAAAGGAGCGAGTCAAGCTAAGTTGCGCAAGTCCATGGGCCTTTAACTCCTTTGCCATTCTTGCATCGGTTCAAGCTTCTACGCATGCAACGATAGACAGCCATGGCCAAGCAACTCTTTCCTCTCAATCCGATTCTGCGTGGCTAGGTGTAGCGCAAATTCTTGATGGAGAAATCATGGCTCAGGCCATGCCGATTGCTGCAGGCCCTGGAGACTTCACCTTGCCATCCACGTCTATGCGCACCTCCAACATTCATGTTATAGATGAGTTTGGACAGCCATGGCAACACTTGCTGATCCGGCTCGAACTCAATGGACATCCACTCACCCGTCGACCAACCCTCGATGCTTCGGGAAGCTTAAAGGTTCGCAGCGATTCAACCGCTCCGTGGAGTTTGCAATTCGCCTCTCCCTCTGGCCAGATCTTTCGTTTCGACCTTGCTGCTCTGCAGAGCGACGAAACGCTCACCATTCCAAACAAGATTCGGGGCCGTGAGATTACTGTTCGGAATGAAGACGGCGATGCTCTCCCTTGGCCGACGGTGCGGCTCTTGCATGATTCTTCTTCCTTTCCATCTGATAAATACGGAAGAGTCACCCTCCCGGAGAATCTAAGCCAACCTCTTGTGGTTTCCGCCAACGGCTACTTGCCCTGCCTAGTGCGAGATTCAAGCGGCAAGACCATCACCCTGCCGCACCGCCTTGATGGAATTCAAATGCATCTTCCGGACGATGCCACCAAGATCCTCTGGACCAATCTCTCTGGCTTTGAATCGCTTTGGGAGAATCAAATGGTAGTCAGCCCTGGGCACAATCCCATGGCGCTTCCCCCCATGGCTGCTGGTCGCTTCACCTTCTACGCCTACAATGCGCAAGAAGTTGTCATCGCTGAGCAGGAGTTTGTTTTGCGTGAGGACGGGCAAGTTCTGGCGTGGGATTAGAATATTTTGGCCGACGCCTCCGCATCCTGAGATTCAGCATGCATAAGGTCGAGCAGACACTGCCTAGCTCACCGCAAGGATGGAGACCTACCCCGCCGCAAGAAAAAGAGCATACCGCTCAGCCAGCAATTCTTGATCAGGCCGGAGTTTCTTAGAGCGAGGAATCCACAGCTGCCTCCCCTCCATTTCTTGAATCCCATGGCGTAGCATCGGGCCATCGACTTCCTCAAGGATGTCTTCCCGCACCACAACACGGTAGTCATCCGGCCTAATTCCAATGACGCGCGCGTCGAAGGCAGCATGGTGAATCTTGCACAGACTAAGACCATTAGAAACCACCGGTTGTCCGCCATCGGCGTCGGCAAGGATGTGGGCAGCGTCGAGGAGTTCGCGGTGACGCAGGCGGCATATCGCACAGTGGGTCTGGTAGGCCGCCAAAACACGTTCGCGGAATCCGCGTTGATGCAGTCGTGTCTTCAGCAGCCGGGTGCCATATTCACGACGCGCGTCTTCCCCAACAAAACTCTCCGCTCCGAGTGAAGAGGTAATGCTCGCTCCTCCAATTTCCAGGGAGCCAACCTCCGCCTGTAGGGTAAAGCGCAACTGGCTTGGATCGTCTGCGACCACGAACACAGGCCACACCGGAAGGTACTTCTTCGGCACCACGGCATGGATGTAAAGCAAGGGAGTCTGGGTGMACATAGCTTCGCGCAAACTCCGGTTGGTCGCGAGATTCGGGTCGGTTCCTTCGTAGCTGTATTGAAGCAGACTGCCCTCGAAATGGTCGTCGTATGGAGAACGATGCGAGGAGTAGACGCTGATCGGCTTGTCCATGCCACTGGGCTTCCAAATGCCCTTGCCTCCTGGACTGATCAAGCGCACTTGGCGACCCATGAATTGAATCCCTTGCAGGAAAAGATCTCTCGGCAAGACATCCCCATGCATCATGGTCCATTCCGCCAACTGCGCGAAGATGGCCGCGCGGAGTTGTGCATCGTGGTCGCCGGGGGAGATATTGGTCACAGCGATCCAGCATAGGCCGGCGTGTTGATGGGATCACCCTGCAACAATCAATTCCATGCATGGAGTTACCCACCAATCAACTCTTGAAATGAACTAAAGCGAACAACAAAGCGGCTCTCTTTCCATATAGCCAAGTACCCATCCGCTTCTATCACACTCAACAATCCTGCACGGATCATTAAGACCACGAGTCCAACGGTGTTCAGCATGCGCTCCCGGCCAATCCAATCGACAGCCAGCCTGTCGTACTTTCTCTTTTCATCACAGGCTACGTAATACCCACGGTTTCGAGCCAATGCCAGGCAAGCAGCTTCACCTTTCTGGATCAACATCTTTGCTTCTAGGTTCCACCGGTGTTCATTGATTTCATCTAGCCGAACCACTGAAATCCATCCGCACGATTCGGCCAAAGCAAATCCTTCGCGACTTTTCTCTTTCATCATCTCATTTTTCACCTCCTCTGGTGCAACGAAAGAGAATCCGGGCAACTTGGCCAAAACATCAAGTGCCTTCACATGGTTGAAGTTAATTACGACGTTGGAATCTAACGCCACGACAATAGCCCCTGTTAGGCTCATCCACCAAGATGAGCCGGAAGGATGCAATCCTGTGGCTCTTGCTCTAAACCAGCTTCATCGCAAAGATTCCAAAAAGCATCTTCATCCAATCCCACCAACTGTGCGAGCTCCTTACCCTTGCCCCAGGAAATTTCTTCGCGCCGCAAGGCTTCCAAAGTGAGCCCCAGAAAACGATGACGAAACGCTTCAGGCGCATTCTTACCTGCGTTACTTGGAGCATGGAACAGAAGCTTCTCTAGCTTGTACATGGAGCCATCCTCCCGCGCCTCTTCCAAGCGAATTCGCTCTTGAGGATCCAAATATTCAAGATCCTCTAATCGGCAAAGCACTGCCGAATAACTCGCACCAAAATGATGACTGAGTAGAACGATATCTGCCGCTTGAATTTCATTCGACTCCGACGCCACCTTGTTCTTCCCCATCACGGCAAGCAATCGTTTCACGCCTTCTGCTGGCAACAAAAATGCACCGGCAAATGCATTCGCACGCACCTCACGGGGATCACTCCGGATTCCCCTATGGCTAATTAACCCTTGTTCTTGTTGATCAAAAAGAACGTGCGCATATTCATGTGCAAAGGAAAAACGCCTACGAGTGTGATACTCCTCTATTGCATTCACCACAATAAACGGCCCCAGCTCCGGAGGAAAAAGAGTGAGTCCATCCACGCCTACCGGTAATTCAATCTGCGCAACGGACACCCCTTGTGCTTCAAACAAGTCCACTAAATCTGGCAAAGGCGAAACTCCCAAGCCCAAACGTKATCGCTCTTCAATTGCCGCAACCTCTGCTTGCTCAAGCGCCTCAGGTCTAGTCCCTGCCGGATCCAAAGTACGCAGTGGTGGGCCACCACCGCCCGGACGAGTGATTCCGAGCAAGCGCTCTAAGTTGCGGGCTTGCCTGCCGATTTCTAAACAATCTCGAGCCGCATCCAACATCTGAGGCTTCAGCTCTTCTCCAAGATTGGCACGAAACAACGAGTTCAACACATTTGCCGCATTGAACTCCTCGGCAAGAAAGTCCCCCATGGAACGCCCGTAAAGGCGTGCGAGCTTCGCTAGCTCCACACTGGTTACTTTGCGATCACCAGTCTCAATCATGCTGATGGTGGGGCGCGACTTGCCCAGCGCCACAGCGGCTTCAGCCTGGGACATGTCCATGGCGTCCCGTGCCTCTCGAAGGCGATTTCCTATTATTTGGTGAGTGATAGTCATTTGGCGTACCTAGTAGCTTATCGGCTATTTTCCCTATTTGGTTAGTTTTTCTTACTTTTTCTGTCATTTCATCCTGTTTTTTTGAATTACACCATTGGTTTGTCAGGAAATAACACTTTACTTCATCCATCTACTTATTCCCTGGCCTAGCCTTGTCCCTCGCATGAAAGATGACGGACTCCCCCCTCAGCGGACATAACAAATCAAAATTCCTGATTGCCATGCCGCAGAATTAGGCCATCGACTTTCTCTTCCACCTACAAAAACAAAAAAATAACGCGTGTCGATGTGCACCTAACTCGTCTTCCGTGAGAGGAGATCACAAACCCATCCTTCCGTTAGCCAATACCTAATCACGAATCCCCCGATGTCTAAATCTATTCACCGTCCTCTAATAATCCTCATAAGCATTGCGGCACTGAATTCTCACGCCCTAGCCTTCCAAGGCGGCGCGATTCCTCCTATCGTGGGAGGTCGAGTCACAGTTCATGGTGATCGGCCAGTCGGTGGCCAAGACTCTTCACCTCGAGCAGGGAATCGGGTTGATGGAGTGGAAGACCCAGTGCGGCACCGTATTCGGCCTGGTTCAGGTGGCAGCGCTAGCCGTCGAACTCTTCCCTAGAAGAAGTCCGGGCTTACGAAAAGCCGGATATCGGGGCAAAGCTCCTCGCTATCGCAACGTGGGCATTCCGTAATGGCTTCACACGTGCCATATCGTGAATAGGACGATGCCATGATTACATATGAAGTTTTTTTGTGGGAGTGGGAACCGGGTTAAGCCTCTCATCTCCATGAACTGCATGCGCACGAAAGCGGTCATGTCACGATAATCTTCCGGGAGCTGCGGCTCTACGGAATAACTTGCCGCCCCAATGCCTCGCCACGCGGTTCGGAGCGCGTACTCCTATGAAAATAAGGACGGGCGATGACATCATCCTGCCTGGCCAAGCAGCCACCGCTCCACCGACGCATGGAGCAGCACCCAAGCATCTTCCCCTGCCGCAGGAATCTCGAGCCGGCCGACGGCAGCGTCGCCGAGATCATGCACCAGGGCCGTGAGGAGCGGACGTGCTTCGAGGGAACGCAGCTCGGCGGGAGCATCCTCCACCCGGCCGAGCTCCTGCATCAGCCGCGCCAGCGCCTTGAAGTAAGGCAGCATGGATGCGCGGCCGACCTCCATTCCACCAAGCAGCTCGGTCAGGGCTTGTGGGTTCTTCAAGGCGTAGCGCATCCTGCGGCCCTCCGGGTAAGTGCTGACGACCCCGGAAGCGGTCAGGCCCTGCAGGGACTCGGCGACACTGCGCTTTGCATAGGCCGCCTGCCGAGCCATTTCCGCTGCGGTGAGCGGGCGCTTGTTTTCCAGCAGGACCCGCAAGATTTCCGTGCGCGCACCCACGCCAAAGACCGCCCGTAGCTGCAGACTCAAGAGCGCGGCTTGCTTCCCCAAACGCAGGGTGCTTTTCCCCGTCTCCTTCACTCCTTCACTGACCACGGCGCCGGGCCAGGGCTGCCCCAGGGAAGCCTGCAGCGCTCCGGCATAACGCCCCCAACTCTCCGATGTCGGCCAACTTTTGCGCAAGGTCCGTAGTCGCGCGCGCGAGAGCAGCCAAGGGTATTGGAGGCACCAATCCTGAGATTCCTGGCGCAGCCGAGGATCAGCCTTGCCCAGACCGCCGGTGAGTAGGACCAGTCCCTCCGGGTCGATCACGCGCTTGATGCTCCCCCGGTTCCAACTCGAAACCCCTAGCATCGACCAGCAATCCCAGGCCAGGCTGACGACTTGCGCCTCGACGCGCTCGGAAAGCTTAGGCATGGCCCTGCTCCTGGGTGAACCAAGTCACCGCTTGGTCCAAATGTTTCGCGAAGGTATCGGAAGCATCCTGCAACCTGCACCAAGTCGCCGCTTTCTGCAATTCCTCCACACTGGGACACAGCAGCTTGAGATCCGAGGCATGCTTGCTTTCAGGCCCCTGATCAACCGCCGCGTACAACTTGAAATGGATTTGCTCGAGGCGGCCGACGGCGTGAACAACCAAGCCACCGTAATCCCATCGCTGGCAACGATGGAAGAATCCCTCGGGAAGCCCCAGGTCAAGCAAGGAGGTCGGGCCAGGATTGAGCCACCCTTCGGGCAACCCTCGGTCCAATGCGATTTCCTCTGCACACGACGCCAATGCAATCGGCAGCGGAGCCGCAGAAACCACCTCCCCTTCTTCCAGCAAGGCCAGTAAATCGACATCCTGAGTCGGTCGATCCAGCACTCCCAGGAGAAGGAGGCCGGCACCCCCGCAAACCATGACCTCGAACCGTTCCCCACGATGCTCCAGGAGGCCACCAAGGGCTTGGAGTGCGAGGAGAAGCTGATGGGCTGGCTGGGCAGTCATTGTGGGCATGTTACCCCCTCTTTTCGGGTATGTAACCCCTCGACTTGCGCTCATTCGGGCCATCGCATACATATCCACCACCCCAAACGTGGCTGATAAGGACATTTGTCCTCTAACTAATACATTGCATTGCATCAGGGTCGCGTCCCAAGGTACCCTTCTTGCATTTAGGACATGGTTTGCCAAAAAGCTGGATGTCCGGACAGAGGTCCTCACTATCGCAACGTGGGCAGTTCAGAGTGGCTTTGCGGGTGTCATAGCGCATGCGGCGGGCGCAACTCAAGCATGTATAGCGGTGAATGCAGTAAAGGCAAGAAAAGGGATCCGAGCTGGGGTGATAGCCATAAACCTTCTTACCCTTTGCATCGAGGTTATAGGGTTTGCCTTCATCCCAACCGTCGGCGCGGAAGGAACAATGGCTACAGATGATGGAGTAGGACGATGCCACGATTATGTATGGAGTTTCTTTGTGGGAGTGGGAACAGGGGCTAGCCACTCCCGCCAAGCTTCAAAAATCATCACCATGGCGAGTGTGTCGAGTTCGCAGTACATCAAGAGCATTTCGCATAGGTGGTCGCGTTCCTTTTCACTCATCTCCGTTAACTGCATGCGCATGAAGGCTGTCATGGCGGCGCCACCGTTGTTGAGAGCACTGCCGCCTTCCGCATTGCCATCTTGACTCAAGAGTAGAGCGCGATCCTTGGCGCTAAAGCCTTCAAACATGGTGGGCAGCAACTTGTAGGGATCCAAATACTCACCATGCTCTTGCTTCAGCCACACCTGATCACTGAAGTTTAAGCTGTGCACGGGATTCTGATACTTCTCCTGAAGAAATACCGAGCTGTTCAACACGGCCGGCAACRCTTGCTTGATGGAGTTCGATCCCTTCATGCGCGGATCGAAGTAGTACTTCTTAACCATCACTAACAGGTCCACCATATCGCGCGGACCGGCACTCCACGCCTCGCCATCGGATTGGGTTGGATGGGTGATGGACTCGATGAAGGCCATGAGTTCCTCGGCATCTGCATGGTCATTGCGCTGCCGGAGAAGTTGACGACGGATTCCGCACAGCACGGTGTTCTCGTGCGGAGCGTAGCGGAAAATGGTGCCATCGTCATGGTCCAAGTCTTGCTTTAGCGCGCGCACAAAATCAAAGTTTGGAAAGGCGCCGCGTTGGTGCTCTATGTACTGCCCTACGTGCTCCACCGTGCCATCCTCCTGCACCACATGATGCGAAAACTGAAAGGCAAGCACTTCATAAGGATGGCAGCCCTGGTGCATGGGGATGGCCGGCGACATAGTTTCGAAATCGATGAAGTGGAGCGGGTACTTCCAACTCTCCATTTCAGCCCGGAGTTCGCTTCGCAGTTCATGCGTGGCCTCCTTGTCTTGCCTTTTCCGCACCTGCAGCCACTGACGTTCCTTAGTTTCCATGGGGCCGCCGAGCATGGATGGGTTATCAAAGTCCTCGGCATCTAAATCCGCAAGGAAAGGACGCCGCTCCTTCAGCCACTTATTTTTGCTGCGGCAGTTCCAAACTTCCAGAATGGTTGGCTTATCAAAATCTGCACCGGTTAAATCAAATGCCTTCTGCCAACATTCACGAAACCCCGACTTCTTGCCATCGGCCAGTTCCTCGGGCGCAGCCTGAAACTGACAACTAGCGCAAGCCGAAGTTGGAGCCGCCCAAATGCGTTCATCGTTCTGATACTTCTGCGTGAGATGCGCAATCCAATCGTGAAACCCCCAAGCTTCTCCAGACCCGTAACGACATTGCTCGTGCACGATTTCAAGGCTCCGCTCCAAAGGCACGGCGACCAGCAAACCACTTTCTGATTCCGCTTGGTTCAAGGGCGCAGTGATGACGCATTCGGACCGCCCAGATGCATCACGCTTAAGCAGAAATTTTTGGTGCAAGCCATCGGTCGGGCAAGTGGCCTGCTTGTCGATGAGCATGAGGAAAGGTTGCACCTTCCATTCCGGATGCGCGCCGGAAAGTACATGATGCTGAAAGATTGCATCCTCCACATAAGGCCGCCACTTTCCGGTCAGAGCCGTCCCCTTCGCATTGAAGAACTGATCCTCGCTGGCTCCACTACACGATTTCGCCTTCACTTCCAGCAGTTGAACCGAGTTTCCCTTCTTAATCAACACATCGACGCGCACGAATAAGCCCTCGAACAAAAACGCAGGTTCGAAAATRACGACGTTTTCCTGCTCCAGCAATGCGGCRGTCTTGMGCAAGGATATTTCGTAATCGAGCTCCTCRATATCGTGCCCTTGCGGGTACATGGCCTTAGCAAGCTCCCCTACCTGGAATCCACCTTCGGCAAGTGCGGCTAGGAATTCATCGTCGAAGCTCTTGTCTAGATAGACATCCTTCTTCGCGGTGTAGAACAGCTTGGCTGGACATTCATTGGCCAGCTTGAAGCGTGATTTGGTTAGATAACGGGGCTTGGGGGTTTGCATGGGGGTGTCTTGGTGATCATGCCTCATTCAGCATCCAACGACTCTTGATCATCCAACTCCTCAAAYTTAGCCGCCATCGTWGGRTTGCGCCGCGTGAGCTTTTTAATCGTTACGTCCTGCGCTTTATCGTTGGCAAGACGAAGCTGGCGGTCGGTTCCTAGCAAGGCATCCTTRGTCTTCTGYAGATGGTCGATGGACTTATCAATCTCATCGATTGCYTTTTGGAATTTCTTAGAGGCCAGCTCATAGTTCTTGCCGAATGCGGTCTTGAACTTATCCAAATCGCTTTCGAAGGTTGTGATGTCGACATTCTGCGCYTTCACCAGCGCAAGCTCTGTCTTGWAKTCCAGTGATTTCATCGCCGCATTGCGCAGCAGCGTAAGGATTGGAATAAAAAACTGCGGCCGAATGATATACATCTTGGGGAAGCGATGGGACACGTCCACAATCCCAGAGTTATAGAGCTCACTGTCGGGTTCGAGCAAAGAAACCAACACCGCGTACTCGCACCCCTTCTCGTTTCGATCCTTGTCGAGCTCCTTCAGAAAATCTTCGTTCTTCTTCTTCGTTGCGGTGGTATCGCTTTCGTTCTTCATTTCAAACATGACTGAAACGATCTCAGTTCCAGCCTCGTCCGAATCGCGGAAAATGTAGTCGCCCTTACTGCCGGTCCGTGCGTCGTTGTCCTTCTCAAAATACGCCCGCGGAAACGCTGTGGCTCGAATGCGGTTGAACTCCGTCTCGCAGTGAATTTCGAGGGTTTCCCCCACCATCTTGGTCGACAGGCGAGCTTTCATATCGCGAAGGCGCTCAATCGCGTCGTCGCGATCCTGAATCTGTGTCTCGTACTTGTTGGTGAGTAACTTCTCGGCGAGTTCTTTTTCAATCTCTGCTTTTTCAAGACCACTCTTCCATGCGTCGCGCTCCTTCTCGACCTTGCCGACGGCTTCGTTAATTGCGAGCTTCTGCGCAACCTCATTGGCAGCAAGCTCTGCTTCCGCTAACTTCCATGCAGCTTGCTTATCTTGTTCCACCTGCTCCAATTCATGAGCGAGTGCGTCGCGTTCTTTTTCTACAGCACTCAAAGCTTCGGTCACAGCAAGTTTCCGCGCGACTTCACCGGCATCTAGCTTTGCCTGCAAGGCTTGGATTTCAGTATCCTTGGCTGCAGCGACCTTCTGCATATCGCTACCCGCCTTGTTCTTGGCAAGCTCAACTGCAGTTTGCTTTTCCTTCTCGGCCAATTCAAGTCGGTCATGCAACTGCTGATCAAACTCGCTGTCGCGAACCTGTTTCAGGATGTCTGCATATCCGGCTTCGTCAACTTTGAATGCTTTGTTGCAGTGTGGGCAGGTGATTTCATGCATGTCTATTTCTTCTTTCTCTGTCTACGATATTTGGTCCGAGTACACCGTTTCGCTTGACACTTTATTAGGCCTGTGTTGGCCGGCATGTGTAGGTTACAAAATCTACAAGAATGAGCAGCTGAGAAAAGCGCAGCATCGGGCCATCGACTTCCTCAAGGATGCCTTCCTACATCATGGTCCATTCCGCCAATTGCGCGGAGCTACGCGTCGCGACCCCAAGGCCAATTCCCTCAGTCCGTGAATGCGCTCCAACATGCTTCCACCAGGAATGCCGTCCAGGCTGGCGAGAATAGGTGGATGTGTTTCGACATCGTCCTCGACCTCGTCCAGGAATCGCAAAAGATCACTGCGGGTGGATTTCGGTGCCGTGAAGTCATGCCCCGGAGCAAGCAATGCCGCCATACGAAATACATCGTTGCGATGCTTCCTAATATCCGAAGAGTGGACCCTTTCTCCCGCCTGCCTTCTTCCGAGCAGATCCTGATAAGCCCTTGCCTTCAACAAAATCAGTCCAAAGGGTTTTAGGCAGCTCACGCCAGCAAGGACCTGCCGCTGCTCGACCACGACATGCAGCATGTCTTCATCAAGAAGGATGACGGACAAATCGGACAGGTCTTCGCCGACCGGCATGAGGCCAATGATTCTTCCATCGGGTGGTTCGCCCAGTGGTCGACCGAGCAACTCCAGCATGGCCGGATACTCCGCATGCGTAGGATCTTGAAAACGATAGCGGACTGGCTCACCGTCCGCTCTTTCCCACCTCGCGTAGCCGCCAGCATCCAGGAACTCCCAGAATCGCTGGGCAAAACCCGGGTCAAGTACGTGGGCCGTCAACACTAATCCAAGTCCTTCGTAACACGTGTGCGGAAGCCTGCGTTCTCTAACTGAAGGAATACAGCTCCTCCACCGATTAGCACATAGTGGTCCGTATCCGTGGAGAAGGCCTGCGCAAAGACTTGTAGACCGGTTACCACGTCAAATCCCCCAACAGCTCCTCCAATGCGCCTTGCATCCGCTCATTGGGGTCCTCGCGGAGGCACAGAAACAGGGACAATGGATCGACACTTTCCCCTTTCGCCAAAAGGCCGGGATCGTACTCCCAAACTTCCAGTTTGATCTGGGCGAACTCCATATCTTCAGCCACTGACAAGCCCTGAGACTCCTCGGCTTTGCGCAGGAAATCTCCATCGATGGCACGCACTGGAATGCCCTCCGAGCTGATCGCACTGCAATGGGAAAGGGCGCTGATGCCGGAGTGCCACGTCTTGTAGGCGCTGGGAAGCTGAGTCATGTTCACAGCAACACTCCGAAGCCACGGTCTCCGCAGTAGAGGTAAAGCCTGTTCCCACAAGTCCCGCCCCTGTTGCACAAAGGAAAGGTGTTTGCTGCGGCCATCCCGCCGAGTGGTGGCAAGCTCTGCGGCTTCCAGTTGACGCCGTGCGAGCGTCATAGCCATGGCGGAATAATCGAGCTGATGAGCCAAGTCGGAAAGGCTCCGCTGCTCCACATCCTTCCACAGCAGATGACGCAAGAGCACGGCTTGGGCACTCCAAGTCAGCTTCCTCGGTGACGCTTCCGGTGCAGCTTGTTCGCGCTCCCGAAGATCCACCCAATAATGAGGCAAGAAGATCTGATGCCCGATCACCGCGAAAGGAATCCGCGCCTGCACCAGGTGGCTGCGCAGGTACGAAGGAAGATACTCAAAGGCCATCAACAGTAGCCCGCCCTCGTGGACTCCTTGCAGTGCCTTGAAGTCGGCCAGCAGACGCTTGAAACTTGGGCGCCCCCCTTCTTCCGGCAAAGCCAGAGCGATCATCATCGGCTGGTCGAGCATTTCCCCCTGACCGAGGACATAGCTCTGCGCCAGATATGCCGGCAATAGGCTCTCCTGGGGTTTGACTCGCTGGAGCAAAACGCTGGTTCCGGTAGCCTTGCTCAGGTACTCGTTGAGGGGGCGGATGGAGTCCACGGATGGTTATTAAAGCATTTTTAGTCACTAAAGTCTATGAGTTTATCGTTGTGATATTGGTTTATCTTGAGAGGAAACGAGGGGCCGGCCCCCTGAAGGGTGATTCACAACGAGCGTCTCCATCAAGACGGCTCGGGGCCTTCCGCGACACGCATTTATTGGGCCCTTTGTCTTGCTGCACCTAATACGGAAACCGGAGGCCGGCTGATGGGCTGCGCGGAGCTGGCGGATGATTTCCGGGGATGAATATTGCCACCCCCTAGACGGCCCGCACAATCCTGCATTAGCCTTGCCCAGTAATTAGCTTCTATGCCCAGGCATGGATTTTGCCGCGAACTGAAGGGCGCGCTTATCCGTCGTCACAAAACGCCAACCGCGACAACGCGCAAGAGTCAGGCCTTCTGTCTCTTCGCCTAGCCCTTTCGCCATGCCGATGACCTCCAAATAGGCTGGCAACTCATCATCGCAAATGGAAGTAAGTTGCAAGATGCCCTGTTGTTCCAATGGTGCAAGGTCGATTAAGACTCGCTCTTTACCACACAAGAAATATCGAGCCTCTCCGGCACACTTACGTCCGATGAAAACGGGTTGTGGCTTGATCAAACCGAGCCAATCCAACTTCTCCACTCGTGCAAGGTAGATTAGGATCATCGCATCCAAAACGATGGGCGAATTCACTGCTCTTACTCTTGCTCGCCAGAAACCTGGGCTATCCGAAAACGATGTAAGTACCGATCCGCTCTATCCAAATCCCAATCTTTACCCATCAACTGACAAAACTTGCCCAGACTGATGTCCCCCTCATCGAGCAACATCGTGGCGTAATACTTGAACAATGCGGGCTGCGGCTCACTGCGCCCGCAATCACTCGCGGCCGGCCGCAACTGAAGATCTTCTTCATTGACTGGAACCTGCGGCAAACGCCCATCGGCCTTCATCCGCTCCAACTCGTGGTCATACCAACCTCGCTTGAGAAAACGCATGGACTCGAGCCGAATCGCAATCGCTTGAAAAGATACCTGGAAATACCATGCCAGCCGTTGAATCGTGCGATGACTCTCGAGCTCACTTTCGCCACCCACCATCTTGCGCACTCCATCGGCCGGCATCAGCAACTCCGCGGCGAATTGGTTGGCGTAAGTTTCTTGACTGCGGATGGCATCGTGCGGCAGCGCTTTGCCACTGCCATGGGCCTGCCCAGGGTGAGCAAAGAGGTGCGCGATCTCATGCGCGAGGGTGAAGCGCATGTGTTCCCGCATGCCGTGGCGAATCAGCACACAAGCTCCGGCCGCACTGGAATTCCACGAGGCTCCAGAAAGTGGACTGCCATGTTCATGCGAGAGGAAAACGAAAACGTTTAGGCCACTCTCGGCGACGGCGCGCAAGTTGTGAATCGGTGCCGTAGAACTAAGCCCACATTCGTAGCGCACCCAATCTGCGAGTGCGCGCGCGGGCACTGCCTGACCAAGCGTGACTTCGGGTACAGCAGGTAACTTCGGTGGCTCCTCCTCCGCCAACTCAAGCACTTCCACCCAACGCTCAACCCATCTCTGGAACTTCCCAAGGATTGGGCGAGCAGCCAATGCAGCACCGCCGTATTCGCATTCAGCCTCGGCCACTCGACCACCCGCTTCTTCCGTGAACAGGCGGTAAAGCGGTGCAAAATCTAACTGAGGACGCTCTGCCTTCATAAGCGAAGCCATGGGCACACCGAAGATTTCGGACAAGCGGTAAAGCTCCTCTGCTTTGAGGTTTCGCTTCCCAGCTTCCAGTGCTGCCAAAGCTGGCCGAGACAGGTTAAGCCTCTGGGCAAGGACTTCCTGGGAAAGCCCCGCGCGTTTTCGAAAACTGGCGACGGCGTTGGTTTTGTGCATGGTTTGACCTAAATCCTTATCGGTCGATTATGTTGAATTATACACTACAATTGGTGGCGGTCAATGATTTACGTAATCGACTTACTTTAATGCCTTTACGCATATATCGTAACGGATTTCATTCATCGAATACAATGTCATGACATCCTATTATTGTCAGATTTTCTGTCAATCGAACTGGTCATCTAGACCTGGCCATGCCTTGGGACCCGTAACTCAGCTCCCCCGATACCTCTTAAAGTTCTCCGCCTGCTCAAAAATCTCCTTATACACCTCATCCCTATCAACCGGCGGGTAGCCGTTGTCGGCAAGTAGAAGAATCAGAGCCACTTTAAGCTCAGCCTTAATATCGTCGCGTTGGCTCCAGTCGGTGTATTTGGCCTTGTCATCGACCACCGTCTTCACCTCCTTGGCCAGCTTGATCAGCTTGTCCTCGGGGTATTCGAAATCGTATTTGTGGGCGAGGGCCTTGAGGATGTCGTAGAAAGACTTCTCTTCCAGATCGATCCCCATTTCGCCGAAGGAATCCTTCTCTTTTTGCAGTGCATGGATCAGCTCAATCATCTCCTCGGAGAATCCCTCCAACACTTCACTGCGCAACACATCCTTCTCGTCGCGCTCGTTGTATTTTTGCACCAACGCTTGGAACTGCTTGGTGAAATCCACGCCCTTCATCCTGTTGATCTTCTTGAAGTCCTCGATGGCACGTTTAAGCAGTTGCTGCAACAACTTGATCTTGGTGTTGGTCAATTTGATCTTCTCGATCTTGGCCAGATAGTCGTCGCCGAAAATATCGATCTCCGTCGCACCATCTTCACCAAGTTTGAAGATCTCCTCAATCCCATCGCTCCGCAAAGCTTCTGAAATCATCTCGCGCACTTTGGCGTTCATCTGCGCACTATCGGGCGCTTCGCCCTTGGTCAGCTTGGCGACGATCGACCGCACCGCCAGGTAGAAGTGAATGTGATCCCGCTCGGCTTCGGAGAATTCATCGCTACCACTACAGATGTCATAGGCGGCTTTCATACGCTTCACCAAAAACATGACCCGCTTCTCAATCTTGTCGGTGAGCTGCACATACTCCGACGCCTTGTTCAAGCACTGCAACCGCTCGACCGGCTCTCCGCTGAAGTACGGCGTAGTGTCGAACTGGTGAAAAATCCGCCCCAGCAAATCGAGGTGATCCCTCACCACAATGATGGAAGCCTCGATCTCTTCGATATTGCCGCTGTCCGCCTTCGAGTAATGCGCCAGCGCCAGGTTCATCTGCTTCTTGATGCCGATGTAATCCACCACCAGCCCCTTCTGCTTGTTCCCAAACTTCCGGTTCACACGCGAGATGGTCTGGATCAGGTTGTGCCGCTGCACCGGCTTGTCAATGTAGATGGTATCGAGGAATGGCACATCAAAGCCGGTCAGCCACATGTCCACCACGATGGCAATCTTGAAATTGGATTCCGCCTTCTTGAACTGGGTATCGAACTTCTTGCGCTCGTCCTTGTTACCGAGCAAATCGTAGAGCGCCCCCTCATCGTCCTTGCCCCTCGTCATCACCATCTTGATGCGCTCCATCGGCAGGATTTCCTTTTGCTGCTGCTCGCTCAGCTCCACATCCGGCGCACAAACCCGCACCTCGGCCCACTCCGGGCGCAGAGCGATGACTTCCTTGTAGAAAGCGTAGGCAATGTGGCGACTGCTACTCACGAAGATCGCCTTGCCCGCCACGGTGGAGCCTTCGTCGACGCGCTTCTCATAGTGTGTCACGAAATCCGCCGCGAGTACTGCAATGCGTTGTGGATCACCCAAAATGGCACTCATGCTGGCCATCGTCTTTTTGCTGTCTTCAATCGCGTAGTCGCTCGCCCCGGCCTTGGCGCACGCGTCGTAGTAATTTTCGATCTCCTGCAGTTTGCTGTTGTCCAGAATCACCTTGGCGGCGCGGCCTTCGTAAACGATGGGCACCGTAATTTCATCGGCAACCGATTCGGACATGGTGTAGGCATCTACCACTTCGCCGAAAACATCCAGCGTCGCATCGATTGGCGTGCCGGTGAAGCCCACATAAGTCGCGTTGGGCAACGAGTCGTGCAGGTACTTGGCAAAGCCAAACGTTCGCTTCACTCCGTCTGCGGTAATCTTGAGTTTCTGGTCCAGATTCACCTGACTGCGGTGCGCCTCATCTGAAATACAGATCACATTGGTGCGCTCCGTCAGCAGCTCGGTATCCTCGGTGAACTTGTGAATCGTGGTGAGAAAAACCCCGCCACTAGTGCGCCCTTTCACCAAGTCGCGCAAGTGATCGCGGCTCTCCACACTGATCACCGACTCATCTCCAATGTAACCCTTGCCATTGGTGAACAAACCCGAAAGCTGGTCATCCAAATCCGTGCGATCGGTAATCAGGACAATCGTCGGGCTGGAAAAATCCACGCTCTTCATCAACAGCCGCACCAAGAACAACATGGTGTAGCTCTTGCCGCAGCCGGTCGCGCCGAAGTAGGTGCCGCCCTTGCCATCGCCCTCCGGCTTCCTATGCTGCAAGATGTTCCGATACAGCTTGGTCGCCGCGTAGTATTGCGGATAGCGGCAAAGAATCTTCTCCTCCTTGCGCGAGGTGTCGGGGAAGTAGACAAAGTTACGGATGACGTCGAGAAGCCGCGTTTGCTGAAATAGCCCCTGGATCATCGAATAGAGCGAATTGATCCCGTCCTTCTCGATCAAGTCGCTGCCGTCCGTCTTGCGCCAAGCGTAGAAGAACTCATAGGGTGCAAAAAACGAACCCGCCTTGTTGTTTACGCCGTCGCTGATGACACAGAAGGCGTTGTATTTGAACAGCTCGGGAATGTCGCGTTTGTAACGCACGGTTAGCTGCACGAAGGCATCGTGAATCGTCGCTTCTTCGCGGATCGCGCTCTTGAATTCAAACACCACCAAGGGAAGACCGTTGATGTAGAGGATGCCGTCGGGGATGCGCTTTTCAAAGCCGACGACCTCCAGCTGATTGACCATCTTGAAAATGTTGCCGCAATGCCCTGGACCAGGTGCACCGTCTGCAACAATCGACGCCAGATCGCCAGGGTTTGGATCTCGGAATGCCACCAGATCCGAGTAGTCGATCAACTGGATATACAAATCCTTCTGCGTGTGATCTTCCCGCTTCAGCAGAAAGCCATCCGAAATCAGCTTCATGATGGCCTTGTTGCTCTCGTAGAGATCTGCCGCCGAGTAGGCTTCAAGTCGCTTGATCACCGCCTCGATCTCCTGCGGCGTGATGTGGTCCATGGCATAGCGCTTAGCAAGGAAGGCACGTAAGTCTGCCTTGATAAGAACCTCTTGCGATTGCCGCTCAATCGCTTCGCCCAACACATGCGGGTAGCCTTCGACTCCGAGGAGTTCGATGATGGCTGCTTCTAGTTGAGCTTCGGTGAATTTTGATACTTCAGTCATCGTTTCCTTCTGTCTGTGCTGCTTGAAGATGGGGCCACAAATAGCCATGCAGTTTGCGGATCACTTCGGGTAAAGGTGGCGCGTTCAAGTCGTTCTTGCGCACAAAGGCTTGCCACTGCGCCAGCTTGTCCTTGTCGTTTGCAAAGGTATTCGTCAGCGCCAGCGGGCATAGGCTTGGCAAGGCGGTACTGCGTCGCTCAAAAGTAGCCCTGATGGCCTGTGCCAATACGTTATGGTCAAATGTTCGGTGCTGCGCCAGCCAGTGCAAGTCAAAAAAATCCTTCATGCGGCTGTTGTTGATACCGAGGGAGACGGCTGCTTCCAACTTTTCGGCGATGACGGTTTCCAAAGGATAGGTGGCTAGTCGCACCTGCGGATAGTCGAGAGGGCTTGCCCAATTTTGATAGCGAATTGCAGGGGTAATCACATCGCCGAAGCCAACATCAAACTGAAGAGGGATGCGCATTTTCCCCAATCCGGAAGTGACTAGCACTCTCACGCCGCCGTAGCTGTTCTCCTCCCGAATGGCTGCGGCTCGGATGTTCTCCCAGGTCAGGGCGTCTGCATCCGGGGGAGTCAATTGGCAGATGCTGCTGAAGATCTCCTGCAAGGCGTCGGGGGCATGCTCACCAAAGCACAGAAAATCAGCATCTCTGGTCGGCCGATGCTCCTCGCCATCGAGGAAACGAAAGAGTTGTGCCCCTTTGAGGATGAAGCCCTCGGCATAATCACTTTTCTCCAGCCGAGTCAGGAATCGACTCAGCGCAAATTGTTCCAGCAGCGACGCGTAAGCGATGCCCTGCTTGCGTGCCTGATTCTTCAGGCGGGCTTGGAGTGAGGCGACGAGGTTCATCTCTTAGACGAGGGCATCGAGGTAGGGACGGATCACGCTTGCAACGCGCTGTTTTTTCGCGTACTCCATAATCTGCGCGGGTTTCACGCCATCGTTGAGAATCTCCTTGAGCCCTTCGAGGCCGACATCGAGACCGACTCGGTTGCGGTATTTAAAGCAGTCCACCACCGTGCGGGCAGGATCGGTGATCCGTGTGGGAATGTCATTGAGCGTATGCGTGACCACGCCTTCCGAAAAGGAAGTGACCACCTTGCTGCGGACGACTTCGATGGGCGGATAGTCGATCCTTGGGGTGACTGCGTTTTGTTTCAGGAGAATCCAAACGGCGTGCGGTTGCTGGGTTCCAATCTGGTGAAACTGCAGCGCGGAGAGAAGCGTGATGACCGCTTGGGGGACACGAGCGGCCACTTCGGAAAGACTGAGGTTCTCATCCAGTTCCGCCTCCGGGTGATGGTAGACACCTCGTGACAGCCGGATGAGTTCGCCAGCGCGCACGGCTTGCGAGATGACGGTACTGCTGATCCCGGCTTCGCGCAGCCTCTCCTCGCGCAGGAGGCATGACTCCCTCGCCAGCCGTAGAAGTTGGGTCCGTTTGTTTTCCATTTTCAAGTAACCTTGACCTAGTCTACTTGATTTTAGAAAGCTCAATAAGCTTTGGTTTGCCGTGAATACTTAAGGCTGGCTGACAGGCAGGGCGCAGACAGGGCAATCGCTTCGCCCAACACGTGCGGGTAGCCCTCGACTCCAAGGAGTTCGATGATGGCGAATTCAAGTTGGGCTTCGGTGAATTTCATTCAGCCCAATCCACGAGATTGCTCACTTTTCAGTCCGAGCCCGATCAACGATGCAGAAACCTGAGGGAGAGACGAGTTGCCGAGGCTGCCTTCCGGGCTTGAGTCTCCCTTTCACTGAGATGTAGCTGCCCTCTTTCTCATAAGCGCGAATCGCAATCGCATGAGATTTGGCATCGAGATAACCACGAGCCTTTACTGTTTCTCCCGATTCTTGGATCAGGAGATTGAGCACCACGAAACCTTCGCGGTTTCCCTCATCATTGGTCTCTCCTTCCAACTTCTCAACTGTACCGACGAAATCGTTTGTTTCCTCAGTCGCATTCGGGGTGAGGGCTTTTTGTATGTCTTCGATTCGAGAAGCATAGTCATACTCAAATCTCAGCTTTTGTAGACTCCCTTCATATTTCACACGGGGAGACCAATCAGAGATTATTTCGAGGGAGTTCTTGGTCTTTTCATCTAAAAGGGAAAGTAGACCCTCACAAAGATTCGAGGTTACGCCTTGCTGGGGTGCGTTCTCCACAAATGTTTCCAGTGAGTCGTTGAGAAGAGCCCTTTGAAGGCCACTAAGCCCAGAGTGAAGAAGTGAAGTTACCTTGCGCGTGTAAGGATTCGGGCGCAGGGAAAATAGAGTGTTCTGCGAGGTATCGCCGTCATCAGTGACGGCATCCAATGGGCACGAGACTTTCCAGATGAAGCTTCCCTTTTCGGTGTGCCCCAGCTGGCAAGCATTCAGGAAATCTTGAGCCAATGTCCCTCGTAGCCGAGGGTGATGGCTCCGCTTGTTCTTAAGAGAACAAGCACTCGAAAGTAGCATTCTTCTGATGCCATCGAGCATCTGGGAGCTATCAGAAATTGAGACCGTCTCTAGAATTCCAGAGGGCTTGAAAAGCCGGAAGCGGATTTTATCGGAGTTGATCTGCTCGATAGCTTCCGAGATGGCACTGATCGGGCGGGCTGAAAATTCAGCCAGCTTATTGAAAACAATATCGAGAGACTCCCGATAATCTGGTGCGTCAGCAGCCGTTGGGAATTTCAGCTGAACAAATTCCTCGCTTGGATGATTGAACAGAAACAGTCCATCGCCAGTGGCTTCCTCGACAAAAGTCCAACCGAGAGCCTTGACATAATCTCTAAGATGTGTGGGTGAGACCTCATGCATGATGCTTTCCTCCCTGGTAAGTCGGCAGGTCATTCTTAGCTATTTGTGCTGCCAGTTTAAGCAGCGACTCTGGCGTGAGCTGCTGGCTTGTTGGAAGATAAACTGTTTGAGAAGTTTGGTTATTGGTATCTGGCGCACCCACAAGGGATGTCCAGTGGGCCTTCCCTTTCAGGATTAGCTCATCGGCGCTAAGAGTGAGCCAGTCCTCAGCGTCAGTTGGAAGAAAGAGAACCGCCAAAATTCGTGGAGTGGCCTGACGAGCTTCAATCATGCCACGGTATTTGGAAATCCCAGTGAATTTAAAGGAGTAGCAATCGCTCACTTCCGTAGGCACGGCAATGGTCGCCTTGAGTTGCACGGAGAGAGAGATTTCCTTCAGGTAAGAGTCGGGAAAGTTTCCCCAAGCAGTCAAAGTCGCGTCAACCCCGTGATTGTCCTGATGCCGACCTGCAGCYTCACAAGACATGCCAGCCTTAGAGGCCACCGCGTGAAGGAACGCGTAGCTGAGCTGCTCTTCGATGTCTGTGTCTTGCAGAGGCTTCATGAGGGACGAGGAGCGCTAGAGGGACCAAACACTTCGCAAAGGCACAATTTGTCCCAGAACTCCACCGAGGCTGGCGCCAACAAAATGATTCTACCTCGCTTCGAGCTGTCATCGGGGGTCATGTTCATCTTATCTGGGATGTTTGGGATAGAAGTTACCGGCTTGTTTTCTGATGACGGGGCATGCCAGGTTCGGCTTGGTGATTTCTTCCGTTTCGGAAACGCAGAGTTCGCCGGAGATGATTTTCGGCAGAACATTTCCGCGAAGTATTGTGAGGATTGGCATCATTCTTCGTCTTCTCCATCCTCTTCTTCCGAGGCTCTAAATTGTAATAATGCTTCTCTGTATCCATTCAGGTCTGTCTTGAACAACAGCTCGCTCGCAGGGATGACGGACTTGTCAGTGCTACTAAATGGTAGCTCATATCCTTCGTATTGCTCATCCCAATATTCGTTAAAATCAGAATGGTCGTTGTAGTGAATGCGAGCTGCAATCTCAGGGTTAGCAGAATTCCTGTGTTTCTTTAATACGAAACCTGCCAGGCCATCTACGAATTGAACAACCATGTGAGCGTCGTTCATTTCGACTGGGCAAGCATGATAACCGTCATCCCCATGTGAGGTCGCGCCGTACGCATTGCGAAGTTCGCCTACATGGTGGACTATCGAGCTTGCCATTTTTCCGAGAGAGTCCGCAACGCCTGCATCTTGACTCATCGGCATGCTGTTGCTGACAGCCCGAAACAGCTGAGTGAAAGTCGATGGCATTTCTGCACCTTCCTCTCTGTCTTGAAGGATCGTTTTAAAGACAGTTTCTAGAAATGCCTTTGACGTGTCTAAAACCTGTGCAGGGTCTTCATTGATTACCGCTCTTTGGATACGCTCCTTTTGCTCCAACATGTGCACGGCATCCTCAGAAGCCGCGAGGGCCTCTGTGCTGGAATGTAGCAATGTGATGTCGCTAGGCATCGAGCCTGAGTTCTCCAGAGATAAGTTTAGGCAACAATGTGTCTCTCTGAACCGAGAGGGTTTCGCTCTCTGCTACGTTGGCGGTGATTCGAGCGTAAATAGGCGCAATCGTCTTTGTGTAAGATTCGATTAGATCTCCAGAGGGGACAATTACTCGAAACGGACGAAAACCCTTTTTACTGATCTCAGCAAAAGTACTGCCGCTGGATGCTTGCTTGATGTCGTCCATGCGAGAGTTCGCCCATTGCAGAATGTATTCAGATGGAAGCTTTCCATTGCAAAGCATAGCGATGAACCCTTGATTAATCGCGGTTTCGATCTGGGTAATTGCCAAATAACCAACGGGTGCTCGTGATGACATTAAGACGGTCCCAATTGGTAGCAGTCCTGAACTCACTTTATTGAGGCCTTCTCTGGTTAAAAAGCGGCTACTAGATAACAACACTTTGTCTTGAAGTGCAGAGAAGTCCTTGGGAGTCACCCAAGGATATTCACCGCCTTCCCAGAAATCTGGATTCTTGGTGCTCGGCGTGCCACCGCCGACTGTTTCGCATTCCTCACCAATTGAGCTCACCTCCCACCCCTCCGGAATCCAACCCAGCTCTTCGGTTTCCTGGAAAGCAGCAGGAAAGGGTTCGGCGGCTTCGCGGTTGGCGGTGCCGTTGGCGAGGGCTTGGCGGCGGACTTCGGCGCGGGCGGCGAGTTCGTCGGGGATGGGATTGCCGGCGGCGAGGGCAYTGTCGATCACCGGGTCAAAGTCCACAAACCAGCTTTTGAAGTGCGCCTGCGCCATCCCCTCCAGGGTCGCATTCATTCGCCGATTCAAATCGATTTTGTCATCTAGGGTGCCCAAGATGTGGGCGATGGCTTTTTGCTCGGGGAGGGGCGGGACGACGATTGGAATTCGTCGAATAATGCCTTCATTCAACGACGGCATGGTAGTGCCAGCTGCATGCTGAATCATCCAAGCTTTATGTGCCTCCGATTGAAACTGGTATGCGATAAATTTCGGTTCGCACTCATCTGGATTGAGTCGAACTCGAATGCCATCTGATCCTAGAAAGTATCCATCTTCGTTAGGTTGTATATGAGCACTTCGCTCTACAGCTCCTTTACGTCCGAAAACAATGTCATCCGTTCTCAGCAGGTACTCGGGCATCCGTTCCCAAATCGAATTATCCACTTTGGGCGTTTTCTCGTGGAGACGAATCCTGCCAAAGCCGACTTCACCCACTGAAATGACTGGGACGCCAGTTCTCGTGTATTCGGAAGCCTTTAGCTTTGTTCCGAAGGGACCAGTTTGGATACTTCCATTGGTCGAATCAATCAGGTCGCCAAGCGTCGATTTCTCAGCAACCAAAACCCAAGCCCTCCAAGTTCTTCCGAATCACCTCATCTAACTTCGTTGACTCCTCCATCTGAGCGTAAAGCGTCTGGGTCAGCTCGGTCATCTTCGTTTCAAAAGGGATGCCATCGTCCTCTATAGGCGCCGCACCAACATAACGCCCCGGCGTGAGCACATAGTCATGCTTGCGCATGTCTTCGAGCGTGGCGGATTTGCAGTAGCCAGCCTCATCATCGTAAACACCATCCTTTTTTTCACCGCGCCAGGCGTGGTAGGTTTTGGCAATGGCCGCGATGTCGTCGGCGTCGAGTTCCTTCTGCGTGCGACTGATCATCGAACCGATCTTGCGGGCATCGATGAAGAGGGTCTCGCCTTGGCGGTTGCGGTAGCCGCGTTCCTTATCGGCCTTTTTGTTCTTGGTCAGGAACCAGAGACAAACGGGAATCTGCGTGGTGTAGAACAGTTGGCCGGGCATGGCAATCATGCAGTCGACAAGATCGTTCTCAACCATCTTTTGGCGGATCGCGCCTTCGCCCTTGGTGTTGGTCGACATCGAGCCGTTGGCTAGAACGAAGCCAGCCACGCCGTTTTCCGACAGCTTGGAAACCATGTGCAGAATCCAGGCGTAGTTGGCATTGCCGGTGGGCGGAGTGTCATAGCCATTCCAGCGCCCGTCATGAACGAGCTCGTCGGCAGCTCGCCAATCCTTCAGGTTAAAGGGCGGATTGGCCATGATGTAATCGGCCTTCAAGTCGGGGTGTTGATCCTTGAAGAAGGTATCGGCAGGCACTTCGCCGAGGTTGGCCGAAAGCCCGCGCACGGCGAGGTTCATCTTGGCCAGCTTGTAGGTGGTGGCGGTGTACTCCTGCCCATAAACCGAGATATCTTTCTTGCTGCCGTGGTGACTCTCCACAAACTTGATCGACTGCACGAACATGCCGCCCGAACCGCAGCAGGGGTCGTAGATCTTGCCCTTGTAGGGCTCGATCATTTCAGCAATAAGTTTGACCACACACTTCGGGGTATAGAACTCGCCCCCTAGCTTGCCCTCGGATGCGGCGAACTTGCCAAGGAAATATTCATAGACCCGGCCGACGGTATCTTCCTCTTTGTCCGCGACGGTGTCGATATTGTTGATGGCATCGATCAGGGCGGCGAGCTTGCTGCCATCCAGCCCGAGGCGCGAGAAGTAATTGTCCGGCAAGGCACCCTTGAGTGAAGCATTGTTCTTCTCCACCGCAGTCAGGGCAGAGTCGATCTTGATCGCGATATCGCCCTGCTTGGCATGCTGCTGGATGTAGGACCAGCGGGAAGTCTCCGGCAGATAGAAGACATTCTGCATGGTGTAGAACTCCACCATGTCGAGGTACTTCTCCTGACCCTCCGCCACCAGCTCCGCACGCCGCTCCTCGAACTTGTCCGAAACAAACTTGAGGAAGATCAGCGAGAGCACAACATGCTTGTACTCCGCAGACTCAACACTGCCCCGCAGCTTGTTGGCGGTGTCCCAGAGGGTTTCCTCGAAGGATTTGCTGGGCTTTTTTGCTGTTTGCTTCTTCTTTGACATCTATTCAAGCACCTTTATCTTGCGTGCGGATCTTTCATTCGCATGAAGGGCTGCCAAAGCGCCATGGAGTACTTTGGCGCACAGCAAAAAGGATCGTGCTGGAACCGACACGACATCTTGCACGCGCACGTCGTTTCCCGCTCGGGAAAGTGAAGGGGTTGAAGTCATGTTCTCTGCAGTAATCTTGGCACGTCAAACGCTGAACGCTTGATGTGTGAAGGAAATCCCAAGCCTGCAGAGGTATTGCGCACGAGACGCAAGCATAGCTGGGGGTGTTTGGGGATGAAGGGAGTATACATTCGATGCGATGGCCGTTCGCCTTAAGCCGCCCTCCATCAATTCATCACCTGCGGGGCGTCGGGATCCTGTTGCAGCACAGGCCGTGCGCGGCGGACTAGTGGTTACAGATGATGGAATAGGTCGCAGCCATATGGGTGTTTTCGAGTGATTTCCTGTGCCTGCGGGATTCCATGTGCCGGCCCATACGTTGGCGCGTCTTCTCATGGACGCGCCCAGACTTCAAGCGAACATTTCAACCTAACCGGTCGCTACTTAAAGCGCCCGAACGCTGGCTTAAACTAATCAGAAGCGATTACTTTCAAATGACTTACGACGTTTTTACCGCGCGCTTGACAAGGCTTAGTTTAAGGGTTTGACTAGTCTTAAACATAGTCCTCGCGCACTCCGCCTGACTCATGGCCAGAATCACCCAACCACCTGATTGGCAGCGCCTCCTTACTGAGGATCCAAAGCGCTGGATTGACCTACTCACCCTCGACCCTAGCCTCCGGGAAGAGGTGGAGCGTCTCGCCGATTCCAAAGAAGGTTATCTCCACTGGACTAAGTTTCGTCACAAGCAGCCGTTTCCGAATGAGTTGAGCCATGAAGAAGGCTGGGGGCTGGTGCGCAACCAACGCCTCAGCTGCGCAAAGCCTCTTCCTAGCTACGCATTTACCCACCAACACTACTCTTCAGCCTCAACAGTCATATAAAAGTTCCGATCCAACTCGAAGGACTTCAGCCGAGACTTAAGCGCAATCTCCGTGGGAGTCTCGGAGACAAGAACCCGTTGCTCCTTCCCATTAATACGCAAAACAACCGGCACGCGGAATCCCGGCACTACGTCCTCGAACCAGACCGACACCGACTTCCCTTTAACCGAGTACTTGAGCAGCGGAAGCTGCGGCGTGCGCAGGTACTGGTCAAAMAASAGGCTGAAGTCGAAACCKGAAACGCGACTGATGTAGGCCTCRAACTCTGCCGTGGTCACCGTCTTGTGCCAAAAYTCCTCGTGTAGGCCAAGCAAAACCGCATGCCACTTGTCATCGTCATCCAACACGTGGCGCATGGTGTGCAARAKGTTRGCGCCTTTGGGRTACATGTCTCCGGCGCCSGAATTGTTCAGACCATACTGACCAATAATMGGTTTCTTGTTCGCAATCCCTCTGCGAATGCCAACGTTGTAGTCYTSSGCCTCGGCYTTMGAGAAATGATATTCGACATAGAGACTCTCCGCGTAGGTKCCAAAGCCTTCGTGGATCCACATATCGGCAGTGTCTTTCATRGARATGTTATTGCCCCACCACTCGTGCGCCGTTTCGTGAATAATAATGTAGTCAAACTTGAGTCCAACGCCGGTGCCACTCATGTCRCGCCCGCGATAGCCATTCTTGAAATCGTTGCCATAAGTCACCGAACTCTGATGCTCCATACCCAAGTACGGCACCACCACTAACTTGTAGCTGTCCTCGTAAAAAGGGTATTTGCCAAACCAGTGCTCAAAGGCCTCGATGGTGAGCGGCGCCTGCTTAAATTGCTCACGCGCTTTTTCTTCTTGCCCCTCCAACACCCAGTACTCGATATCTAACTTGCCGAACTCTCCTTCATAGACTCCCGGCATGCTGACATAGTTGCCAATGTTGACGTTCACCCCATAGTTATTAATCGGGTTCAAAACCTGCCAATGAAAAGTACTGGTCTTCGCTGCGGCATCGTTCGAGCTTGCTTTCAAGCGGCCATTCGAGACTGCAGTTAAACCCATCGGCACAGTCACGCGTATGTCCATGCCACGATCGGGTTCATCCGCACCATGATCCTTGTTTGGCCACCAAATGCTGGCACCAATCCCTTGGCAAGTGGTAGCAATGAACGGGTTTCCAGACTCATCCTTATTCCAAGTGAAACCACCACTCCACGGCGGATTTTTGCTCTCGACCGGAGTGCCTTCATAGTAGATGTGTATCGAATCCTCGATCGATGGCGCCAGAACTTCTCCAAACTGAATCCAATAAACGTTGCCCTCGCGTTCAAACTCTAAATCTGTATCGCCGTGAACCACGCGCGTGATGCCCAAAGGTGGCTGCAAATCCACTTGCATGCGATCACCAGACGCCAAAGTGCGGAAGGTGATGATGTTGGACCCAGCAATGCTCTTGGTCTTAGGGAAGACTTGCAAGCTAAGGTCGTAATGCTGCACATCCCACCACGCTCGCTCCGGCGTGATGGAGCCGCGCAATTGATCCTGCCGGGTGAATCCTTCTGGGATGGCCCTGTCCGGAGCATCGGTGGCGGTCTGCATGGCGCTCAACGAGGCCGATGTCAGAAAAACCGACAGCGATAACACTACAAAAAGGAGCGGCTTGGGAGAGCGTGGGTGCATGCGGCCAGATTAACGTAGTGGGGTGTTGGCGGCAGAACACCACTAAATGAAAAGACCCCCTAAATCCAAATCCATCCAAAAGGCAAGGCGCGAACGCAATCGCCTGACCTTCCGATGGATCATCGCAGGGCTAAGCGGAGCCTTCGGAGTCTTCCTGGGGGCCTTGGTTTACTACTGGATTCAGGAGATGAATCCACCGCCCTACCGACCGGCGAATGTAGCCACCGAAGCAGAAGCATTCGCAGTTTGGTGGTACGAATTCGCAGAAAGGTGGCAGTTTGTCCTGGCATCGTCCACGTCCGGCACCTTCGGCGTGCTTCTACCAACACTTAGCTTTCTGGAAAGACGCAAGGAGGTTGCGACCTATGCCTGGAGCTCTGGGCTCAGCATAATCATTCTGTACGGAGTGGGGATTACATGGGTCAATGGACTTCCAGTCTTGGAGCTCACCCTTCCAGCTTTCTTGTGCAGCCTTGCCGTCAACCTTCTGTTTGGCATGGAGGAACCGCCGGTGCTAGAGGACCCGTTGATCCGCAAGCATGTGCCGACTTCTATACCTGCGAGCCCCTCCTGCGGGGAAAAGCAAAACGCAATCCTGTCTCTTAGCCACGCATCTACGCAAAAGGAATTTGTCGACGACACCATAGCGCTACATTTTCTGCCTGGCACTTTGACCATCATCAATCTATTCAAAAGCGTCGGCATCGTCCTTGTCTTCCTTCTGCTTTACTTCCTGCTACCCGATGATCTTCCTCAACGCACACTACTGTTCGCTGCGGGGGCGACCGTTTGCATCTTGTTTAGTTGGCCGCGTTATGAACGACGCATTGGACGCCAGATGACGAAGGCCTCTACCGAGAAACTTGGCCTATCCTTTCCCATCACTGAAGATTGGGAGTTGAATGCCGAGAACCTGACGCATCGCATGGGAGATACAGAAACCAAACTCTCTTGGGCTGCTCTCGAAAGCTTCCAGGAGCTGAAAGATGGATTCCACCTGGTCTTCCATAAATCAGGCGTCAGCTTTATCCCTTACCGAGCCTTCGCCGATGCCAAGGAACAACGTCGATGGGGCGCGCGACTTCGGTTGCACTTGGTGAAAAAGGCGGGCTCGTAGTTCGAGTTTTGGGGTGTCGTATGGGAGGCCTCCCGTCTTCTAAACCGAGGAGTGAGCCTGTCGCCCTAGCCATGTCGAAGATTGACAATCTTTGATATAACGATTACCGTGACTTCATGAACGTCAGCCTCACACCGGAACTTGAAATCATGATCCAAAACAAAGTGCGCTCGGGGCTCTATAACAACCAAAGTGAGGTGGTGCGCGAGGCGCTGCGCCTGCTGGCTGAGCAGGACAAGATTCGAAGTTCCCATATCGATCGCATGCAGGCAGCTCTGGTGCAAGGTTTGGTGCAGGCCGACCGCGGCGAGTTGGTAGATGGCCCCGGCGCGGTGGCGAAATTGCGTAAAGGCTTGAAAAAGCGTGCAAGAAAGGGCGGTTGAGTACCTATCGTTTAACACCTCAAGCGCATGCCGGGCTGGCAGGGATTTTGGCAGATGTCGAAGCTCGATTTGGAATGACCATGGCCATCGAAGTATTAGATCGCATTAGCCGGGCGCTTGAGTTGATTGCCGTTTCTCCAGGTCTTGGGCATCGCCGCGAAGACATCACCCAACTTCGTCATGTCTATTTCTGGCACGTTGGCCCCACCCTTATTGCCTACCAAAGGAATGCATACCACGTGGAAGTCTTATTCATCGAGCGCGGAGAAAAAGACTGGAATGCCTTTGCAGATAGAGAGTCCTAGGTTTCCAGTGGCACCCACTCGCACGCACGCGGACGATGCCGACATGCGCAGGGAAAATCATGTGGAAGGCAGAGATTTGACTTGTCCTTCCCCATTCTCGAAGATTGGGAGATCGATGGGAATGGTTTGAGGTATCGGCGGCAAGAACAGCCAGAGTGTTTATGGGTGCTGTCTTGTCAAGGATACCGAACGCTGTGGTGAAAGTTGCAGGGCTGCCGGCCGTAAGGGGGTGATGAAATAAATGCCAGGTACCAAATAAGCATATGCGGCCTGGAGTTTTAGGGAAGCTCTGATTTATCCACGATTCCACCAAAGAGGAGTTTGTCGATGACACCATCGCGCGGGATTCGCTCCCTAAAGCGCCGTGCGGAGGATAAGTGCCAATCATGCCGGATTTGACCCCTTCGACACCCCAGCGTAAGGTGGATATTGCTCCATCTTCCCCCTCACGCTTTGCCCCCCTCATGTCCACCGACAACAAGCCTAGTACCCCTTCGGCCAAGAAGCCCCCAGCCTTTCTTTGGCCGGACTTTGCAGTGCACCTGCAAAGGTTTGTAAACCTCAATGCTGAAGAAAAGTTAGCGGCTATTCCCAAGATTACAGAGGTTGTCTCACCGTTTATTCACTGGGCTGTTTCAGACTTCGCCCAACGCCATGCCTTACTAATTGACGAGCCGGATTCCCATCGCTTGTTGTTCAGCCACGTGATTGGCTTAGAACGCGTACCAACGAGCATGGAGCTATTCATCCTAAGGCTTCAATCGATTGCACTTAAGCAAGTGGTTGCGGAGCGTACGGCACTCACCTCCTCGTTGACTTGCGCGCAGCCTTCCTGGACTGGTTTTCGCAAGCGCTTCAATAATCTGAATCTCACTGACCGCGGGTATCTACTCGCCCGCCTGCCACAAACATCATTGGCTTTAKTSGACGTCGAAAGGAAGGARCTCCCCGAYGGMAAATCCATAAAGCTTTGGCACGAAGTTTCTAGCGGCGTGYCGCAACAAGAGCTTCCCGTGGAATGGCAACGCTTCGCTGCAGAAAACTCTGCGGAAGAACTGCASCGCATAGAAACTCTCCTTAAGCCGTCGACCGTGCCAAACTTTGCTTTGCCCAACATAGTCCTTGGCCGCGAATCAAACGCGAAAACTGTGAAGAAGCTTGGCCGTTGGTTATTCCGCGCTGCTGCCACCCAAGAGCATAGATTAGGGGATGCATCCAAGATGGAGCTCATCCTCCCAGATTGGGTTATCCCAAAGGCCCGAGCTCCATTCTTGGGCGAACTGTCTAGTATTTTCAGTGCAAACGGCGGAGTGCCTGAGGAGCCGGTGCTTAGGAGCCTCCTTCTTCAATCCCACGATTCTCTTGAGCGTGGCCTATGGATCCCGGATTCGTTCAGTGCCAGCAAAATCATTAGTTCGCTTCATGACCTTGGAGAAATGCGCTGTAATACGTCTGCATTGTTTGGCATGCACCTAGCGCGCCTCCAAGACAAAGCCGGTGCCGAATTGGCTTATGCACGCCAATTGAATCAAGCACTTACCTCAAGTGAAGTTGCTACCGCCTTAGCCAACCTTGCAGGACTGCGCATTAAGTATGGTGACCTTGATGAAGCCGATCGCATGTTGCGGGAAGCTGTACGACTTAATCCTTGGAGCCAAGTCGCAACAAACTTACTCGTTTGGCTTCGTAAGGCAGAATCCAAGCCAGTGTCAGGAGAATCCCATGCTCAATAGACGATCTACGTTTTTATTCGCGTTACTGTCGTTGACTGCTGCAGTGTCTCTTCTGTTTGTCACGCCTAGTTTTGCCCGCGGTGGATTGATTCCAAGTGGCCAAGTCTTCGTAGAACATGGTGATAACCCATCTGGTGGAGGCATCGACGGTAAATACCGCAAGGTCAAATCAAATGCCAAAGAGATTGGAGCGGACAAAATCCAAGTGACTTCGAAGAACGGTTCGAACAGCGAAAGCGACGAAGAACTACTACCGTAAGACTAAATGCGTTCCCTACTGGCATTTATTGCTGTCATTCTTCTAGGCGGTATCGCTTGGTTTGCGTTTCAGAATGAAACGGAAAACCCTCTGCCTGGAGAAAACGATCCCAACTCCAGCGAACTCCAAGAGGAGCCAACCATAGCTCAAACAGAGACTGCACCAAACATGGAAGTTCTGGGGCCGATTGTTGAGGAGCCCGATGCAGGTACAGAACAGCCCACGCTTGAACGCACCGAAAAGATTGCGCAAATCAAGATTGTTGGCCCAGAAGGCGAAGCCGTAGCCGCAAAGTCCATTCTGATTGAGGCTAACGAAACCTTTCTAGAACATATGGCCGGCGCTTCCCGGCATGGCATTGCTATTTATTACGACTCGATTCTTCAAGAAGGCGAGTCAAACGCAAACGATCGCCTTATGGCTATTCTCCCGCAGGGCAACAAGGCCGATTTTCATTTGGTGATTGCCGATGGATTCGAACCTTTTGTCGAAGCCTGGACTCCCCTCGCTCCCGACGCAACCAAGGAAATCATTCTCAATCCGGTGGAACCTATTCTGGTCACCGTCGTCAGCGAACAAGGCCAACCGATTGAAGGAGCCGAAGTCTGGCTGCGATGGAACGGAGAAGGCGATTGGAGTGAATCGACTCCCCTATTCACAAAGTTCCAGCGTCGGTGCTACCAAGAATCCACTTTGACTGACCAAGCGGGC
Organism: Planctomycetota bacterium; assembly: GCA_002746235.1. Lineage (GTDB taxonomy): Bacteria > Planctomycetota > UBA1135 > UBA1135 > UBA1135. The sequence goes on along the minus strand of NVWJ01000003.1, from coordinate 61,489 downwards.
AAGGCCAACCTTAAAGTGTGCTTCCCCGGAGAGGCCAATGGGCTATTCGTACGACCACCTGGCGATTTTTCAACCACCACAGCCCGCGCAACCGCTGGCACACCGATTGAAATCGAATGCACAGCAGCATTCACCATTCAAGGGGTCGTTTTAGTCGATGGAAAGCCTCCAGAACACGAAGTCCGCTTTTCCGCAGTCATACCCGGCGGCAATAGTTCGCAACTGCTTGAAACGGCACGGGCGAAAGAGGAAGGCCGCTATGTCCTTAAAGGCGTCCCTGCCGATGTCGACCCCATCTTGGTGCAAGTTTTTGGCACCAACATAACCAGCCAAACTAAATCGATTCGCCACCCTAAAGCAGGTGACGTTTTCGAATTAGACTTCCACCTCAGCAGCGGCGTCGGCGGGCACCTTACCTTCCATGACCCTTGGGGCGAACCGATCACGGAGGCCACCGTCTTCCTCCAAACCAACGACGTCAATAGCTTCCTCAACTCCTTTGACCTAGACCCACAAGGACAGGCGGAACTGCCTGCAAGCTTTAGCCCAAACGCAAAGTTTTGGATGAGTCTAAAAATGGGCACGCAATCGACGGCACTCGCGGAACCATTTCGTGCCGGTCATGATGAGGTCATCGTTATTGAAACCCTCGCGCGCATAGAGAAGGTCATGGTCCCCGAAGAAGTGCTCGGAGAGGCAGCCATCAGCAGCGTCTATTGGAAATCACTTTCAGCTGAGGGCAGTGGGCATGTAGTTTGGGACCCAACAGAAGGCACTTCACCCTTGCTGAACTCGGGATTTGGTTTTCTTGGCGCGAAGCTTTCCGACGGACGACGTTATGTGCAAAAGGCCACTTTGCAAGCTGGAGAGATTCGAAACTTTAGCTTCGACTTGCAGCCCGCAACGCTTCGCTTTCAATTGCTACAGGAAGCAGCCACTAAAATATCCCTCAAGAACAAAGAAGGTCTGACCATTGCAACCCTAAAGGACATTTCGGGCGATGTAGAGATTCCATGTTGGGCCGGTAACTTCACCCTCGACATTTATTGGCCGCAAGGCTTCCGCACTTTTCCTGGCCTACAAATCCCCGCAGGTGGTGTCGATCTTGGCCCCCTCCAACCCACGGAAGGTGGTTTGGTGCAAGGCAAGGTGCTCGATGCCGCCGGTACTCCCTATTCCTGGGTGAAGGTTCATCTCACCTCCGGAGACAGCCACACCAGTTGGTCTTATGAAACGGATTCTGACGGGAGTTTTCACTTCACCGATGTCCCCCCTGGTTTTTATTACCTGCTTGCCAACCCAACCTTTTACTATCCCGGATTCAGCGCCATGCGCATGGAGACTTTGGCGATTAGCCAAGTGGAGCCCCATGTAGAGCGCGACCTGCTGCTGAGCCCTTCGGAGAATGCGGTGCAGTGCACTTCTTCGCTTGATCAGCCCGGCATAGTTTATGTACTAGCGACTTCGCAGGGCATCGTTAGTAAAAGCGCCTCCACGCTCGGGCCGACCAGTCTTCCTGCCCAAAGCGATTCCGGATGGCTGGCTGCTGTTTCTATTTTTGAGAATCAGGCAACCTCAACCGGCAAAAGCATTCCACAAGGCCCGGGGACTTTTGATTTACCCGCCTCGCCTGCTTCCATGAAAACGGTGCGCTTTGTGGATGAGAATAAGCTCCCACAAACGGGACTACTGCTTCGCTTAGAGCTAAATGGGTACCCCATGACAAGTCGCTTAGCAACCAATGCCGATGGCTGGTTAGAGTTTCAGGCAGATGCGGATTTACCTTGGGCCGTGAGTATTCGCAATGACATGGGCCATGAATGGCTCTACCTCTTGAACGAGCTTATGGATGGGCAGGAAATCGTTATTCCGCAACAAACGGAGAGTCAGGTGATTGTCATCCAAGACTCTGGCGGCCAGCCCATTCCGTTTGCCGTGGTTCAACCGGAAAATTTGCGCAGCGTCTATCGCGCCAACCGAGAAGGTGAAGTTGCGGTCCCGGTTGGTCGTGGTTGGCATTTCGCATCGGCAGATGGCTTTGTAGGCCAATGGATCTCAGAGGACCTGCCTTCCCACATTACCCTGCCCGAGGCGCTCACTGGAGTTTCTGTCCAAGCACCACCCACCACAGTGCGTTTGGAATGGAAATCCACTCCCGAACTGGATCCGATTGGGCCGGATTATCTGGAGCGCAGAGCCGACTCCACTGGGGCATTCAACCTCCCTCCTCTCGCGGCCGGAGAAATGGAAATCACCGCACTTAGCGCGAATGGCGAGGTTTTGGCAGTCCAGAGTTTTTCGGTGCGAAAGGACAAGCAAGTCCTTGTGCTGCGGTAAAAACTCAAACTTAATGCGCCATCTCTAAATCTATTCATAAAAGAAAGCGTGTCGTGGGAAACCGAGCCCGTCTTCTCCAATGAGCACCCGCGATTCCATCGCTTGCTCCACTGAAAACTGAATCCACGGAATTACATGCAACCCAAATCCACCTTGGCGTTTCTTGCAGCCTTTGTTCTATTGGCTCCCATAACTTTTGCCCAATCAGACGGCGGCACTGCCCGGCATGGTGATCGTCCAGAAGCTGGCGGGGATGAAAAACCCTCCGACCTTGGAGATCAGCCCGGTATTTCTAGCGGTCACTCCGACCAAGGTGGCAGCCGCCCCCCGCACGGTTACGGCGATGCCCGGAAATCCGGAAATCATGTAACGAATAGATTGCATCCTTAATCCTATTTCACCCACTTCTTTTTTCTGAAAAGGTTTTCTCACAGGACTTTGAACCGCAGGTGAATGAGAATAAAAATTGCAGATAACTCAACCAGAACTGGGAACCACAAACGCCACCGGATTGCTCAAGGTGACATCACCGTTTGGATCCAACTGCAAGGACTGACAATAAAGCGTGCTGCCGGCCGCTCCACTGGGCAAGGTGATGGTGAGTGAAAACCTTCCCCTTGGAGGCACCGGAAATGCGGGAGTCTGAAACCATGGATAAGTCACCGAGACGTCGCTGCCATGAGGTGTCGATGTGGGGCCCGCTCCGCGACTGGAGAACACAGTCACCAAAGAACTTCCTGGGATTAGATTTTACAGAGAGAAAGTCAGGTAGTCGTCGAACGGCTGTTGCACTTCCAGGGCAGGTTCGCCGGGTTGCGTATTCCAACCAATGCATTTGCAATGAGGCGCGAGCCGTCGGTCGATGGTACTAGGTGATGGATTCGCTGCCGCATTCGCACTCTATTTCGGCATTGATGGATTGTTCACGCCGACTAGTTGACAGTGGATTTTCTGGGGCAGTGTGGCCGCCATGCCGCTCGGGCTGATGGCTTCCGGACGCGTCGGCACCAAACTTGGTTCGATTGGAGCCATGCTTTTAGTAGCGGTAGTTTCGGCGCTGCTCCTGCACCCGGTGATGCGCAGATTGGTGCCGCATGAAATCGAGTCCGGCGCCGTTTGGATCTGGGCGCTTGGACTTGGTGCAGTGTTGGTGCGTTGTATGGAATGCAGCGCGCGCACTTTCTCTGCTAAGAAACCTCTTCCTGCCTGGTTACTTTATGCCAGCCTGTTTGCAAGACTCGTATTCGAACTTAGTAGTGCACGACTTAGTCAAATGAGCGGATTCGTCGCCGCCGGATGTAGCGCATTCTTAGTGTTGGCATGGCGGCTTCCAAAACGACAAATCCTGCCGACGGCATCGTTCGCTTTCGTGCTGATTTTATTGCAAGTAGCCGCCAACACTTACTTCTTCGGTTACGACTTTGCAGGCCTTCCATTGCTGCTTGCTGGATTGCAACCGGTGTTGCTTACCATCGGCACCCGTGCCGTGGTTGCAAAACGGAAAAACCATACCGACTGGAATCGTGGTGGCTTCTATGGCGGGGTTGTCCTTGGCTTGCGCTTATGCAGTCGCGGTTATGGGTGGTGAAGTGGATCTCTATTCCAGCTCAACTTTCCGTATTAGGATTGGTTTGCGATTTCAGGGCTGTTCTATCCAAAGCAAGTCTAAGGACGTGTTGAAACCTTCTAACGAAGCTTGCTTGAGCCACTCATCGCGCTAGGAGGCATTTCCATTGCCCAGGATGGTCCCGCCATCTATATTGATTTTCCCTTTCGATTGGACAATTCCAACCGAGGGACCTCCCCCCGCTTACCCCAACCCTGCCTTGTCCATGTCATGTTTCCTTTGCGATTGGCCTCACCGGTTTCTTTTCATCGTGACATTCCTTTTCCTTTCCGCCCATGCCTCCGCGCAAACTTATGGAGGAAACGCGGAACAACATAAGGAGTGGATTGGTACCCACAACTACAGCAAGCTTGGACAATCCGTCTCCGGTGCTGGTGATATGAACGGCGATGGTCTCGACGACATCCTGGTAGGCATGATTGGAGCGGATACTCCCTTGCTTTTCGATTGCGGTGCCGTTTTTGCCTATTCCGGCGCTGATGGCTCACTCCTTTACGTTTGGGAGGGAACTTCAACCAACGAACTTATGGGCTCAGCGGTTTCTGGTGCCGGAGATGTCAACGGCGATGGCTTCGACGACATCCTCATCGGGTCCAAGAATGCATCGCCTGCTGGAATTTCGGAAGCCGGTTCCGCATTCCTCTATTCCGGCATCGATGGCACGCTCCTCCATCAATGGGACGGCGGCGCTATCAATGATCATTATGGATCCTCCGTCTCAGGCGTAGGCGACATTAACGGCGACGGATTCGATGACGTGCTCGTCGGCGCTACCGGATTCGATCCCCTTGGCATTAATAACGGCGTGGTCTTCATCTTCTCCGGAATCGATGGCACGGTGATTCGCCGACTCGACGGCCCCGTCTCAGGAACCTTGTTCGGCCACACCGTCTCAGGCGCAGGCGACTTCGACGGCGATGGAAGGCCAGACATCATCATTGGGGATCATTTCGCAGACCCTGGCAACACCGGTTCCGCATACCTATATTCAGGAGCAAATGGCGTAGTCCTCTATCAATGGAATGGTGTGGCAAACGGTGACTACTTCGGGTATTCCGTCTCTGGGGCAGGAGACGTCAACGGCGACGGCTTCGATGATGTCATCGTTGGGGCACCTAACGAAAATAACCAAGCCATCACCGCCGGTGCTGCTTACATTTATTCCGGTGCGGATGGCACCCGTTTGCGAAAAGGAACCGGTGAATGGAGTTGGGCACAGTATGGTCATTCCGTTTCCGGTGCCGGCGACGTGAACGGAGACGGTTTCGCAGACGTCATCATCGGCGCCTATGGAAGCTTCAGTTTTGACGGTGCCGCTTACCTCCATTCCGGCGGAGATGGCACTCTTCTTTATCGGTGGTACAGCGAARGTCAAACACCGACCTATGATCTCGGCTGGTCGGTCTCCGATGCAGGCGATGTGAACGGAGACGGATTTGCCGATGTYGTCATCGGCGACCCTCAGTACTGGGACGGCAACRYMGTCTGGGCTGGCTCCGCYCGKGTTTATGGATTCGATGCSTACATGAGTCTCAGTAACTACGAAGTCTCGGCAGCAAGCGGYGGCACCATYTTCACCRCTCTCCRATTCCCAGATGCGGCAGCTGGATACGAATACAAAGTTTTAATGTCMGCAAATGGAACCGGACCCATTCAATACGGWGTRTACATCCCGCTGACTTTGGATTTCTGGACCCTKCTTTCGTTTTCCGGGAACTATCCCTGGKCKTYSTWTACCAACTTACATGGRACCCTCGATGCATCCGGCAATGGCGTTGGWAGCTTCACGATTTTACCTCTCAATCCAGCHCTCATCGGCAGGCAAATGCACTTTGCAGCTGTTGCACACCAGATTGGAGTCTTTCCGGAATACAGCTCTGTGGTYAACGTAATGACCGTCGAGCCCTAAACAGCGYGGCTATCTTGATCGGAGYRAGATCTCRAGGGCTTTTGCTTCTTCCATGAGTGCGGCGGGGATGCCGACATCGGCTTCACTGAGTTTTCCAGACTTCTCCAGCGCAAGGAAAACGGCGATGCTGCGCTGCAAAGAACGCAAGGCGTCGGCGGGGCGCGATTGTGCGACGGCAAGTTCGTGTTGCTTGTAATGCGCAACCCCCAACATGCGTTGCGCGCGTGCGAAGTTGGGGAAACGCGCGACAAAATCCACGCTCTCTGCTTCGAAGCGGTTGATCCATTCCCCTGCTGCTTCCAAGTTCACGGCGGCAAGGTGCAACTCAGCAATGCGATTGGTGAGTGAGATTTGACCCGCCCAAGAGGTCGGATGATCTGGCTGGGCGGTCACCATTTCCAAATGCAAATCACGGGCTTGTTCAATCCGGGTTAAGGCCGCCGCGAAATCCCCGCGCTGTTTTGCATAACCCGACAGGCGCTCCAACGCGGTGGCGACATCTCGCTTTGCAACCAAGCTTGGGCGCAATCGTAAGCGCGCTTCAGCATCGGCATGAAAAGTGCGCAGCAGGTCCTCCGCAGCTTCAAGGTCACCGGAAACACGCGCCAACGCGGCCTCATGAAAAACCAAGACCGCAAGATCGCGCTCCAGATTGCGCATGGCTTCCTCATTCCCGGCGAACTGTTTCAGCATGCTCTCCAGAACCACCCGACTGCGCTGCAGGTAATCCCGTGAATCCGCGAGCTCACCTTTTTCAGCAAGCCGACGCCCCCATTCTTCGAGGACCATCGAATAGGCGCGCAGGGCATCGATGGTCTGAAAGGGGCTGCCATCGCTGAACGCGAGCAAAGCAGTTTGCAGGTCTTGGTCCCTGCGCCCAGCCATGGAAAGGTCGCGCGCAATCCGCGCGCCGAGAAGATAGGCCTGCACTTCGAGGACGAAGGCGAACTCCTGATCGACCGGATCCAGTTGCATACGTAGGTCGTCGCGCGGAACCGCTTCGAGCAGACGATCCAGGGTGTGTAAGGATTCCTCCAAGCGACCGCTGCTCATGGTGTAGATGTCCGCCTGCACCCGTGCGATGGCACGAAACCCGCGCGCAGCCTTGAGACGTAGACCGGCATCATCCGGCGCGGAGGCGAGCAGTTGTTCCAGGTAGTCGGTGCCGCGGCTGATGATGCGTTCGCGCGCGGGACCACTGCCAGGGAGGGAAGCGATGAGTGGATCAATCTCGAGCAGAAAGGATTCCGCGATTTCTTGCGCTTGCTGGAAACGTCCTTCGGCAAGGTCGGTGAGTTGACGTTGACGTAATGCAATCTTGACCGAACCCCAAGTGATGGCCGTCGCGATAAGCAGAAGGAAAAACACCGGACGCAGACGTCGCATGGTGACGCTCCAGCGGTAACGGCGATCCCCTTGACGTGCGATGACCACGCCACCCGTTTGCAAAGCGCGAAGGTCGGCGAGGAAATCATCGACGCGGCGATAACGGTRGGCCGGATCCAGYGACATCGCCATGCGGCAGACCGCGACCAGATCGYGTTGMAGRCGYGKCGAACGCGGTGCGAGGRTGGAYTCGTGGATCGCWGCATCYAACTCGCGTAGTTTTCCTGCAGCCACGGCTTCCAAGCTGGMGAAKASRCTCTCCCCTTCGACGTAGGGAGTGGTGCCGGTCATGAGGAAGAAYAGCAGGGCACCGAGCGCGTGGATGTCGGTGCGGATATCGCAGCCMGCCAACCCGGACCGCACCTGTTCCGGTGCCATGAATCCTGGCGTTCCGCCCATSGTCTCRAGACTCAARGTGSCGCTCTCCATCAGTAGCGAACGSGCTAAACCGAAGTCCACSACGCGCACTTGKCCATCTTCCCGCACSARAACATTACCCGGCTTCAAGTCGAGGTGGATGACCCCATGTTGRTGCGCCTCRACCAAAGCCTCCGCCACTTGTTCCAGTAAWCCYAARCGTGCYCGCCAACCCAACTCGCGGTGTGCGAGATGGCCGCGCAGATGATGWCCCTCGACCAATTCCATCGCCACCCAACCATGTCCATCCTCCGTRCGMCCGGCGCCATACAACGAGATAATGTTGGGATGCTCCAAGGAAGCGACRATYTCGATCTCKCGYTCRAAACGATGACGGCTRCGCAWATCYGCCAATGGGCCTTCCCGCAGCAGTTTGAGCGCGACCTCGCGTCCKGTGGATTCTTGCAACGCGCGGAACACCACCCCTTGTCCGCCTTGCCCCAACTCCTCCATCAGRCGGAAGCCYGCGACCATGTCCTCGGGGATTTCCTGCGAGCCAAGATYGGRKCCGCGATAACGCGGGGGTGGACCGGCTTSCCGCATCGCGCCTAAAAGAGACTCGAGCTGTGCACGTTCCTGCGCATCGTCGGGTTCAATCATGTCTCAGTAACGGGCCCTCTTCCCCAGTCAGGTCTTTCATGCGCTCGGCGATGCGTCGGGTAAGCCGCCACTTGATGGTGTGGATGTTTTGCTCCGTCACCTCGAAGCGTTCCGCTAACAAGGCGACGGGCTGCTGTTCGAAGACCAAGCCACGGAAGATGTCTAAGGTCCGCTGCTCCACCTCGGCAGCGAGYTCYCCCATGATGTGCCACAGGTGTTCTTCCATCCARATGCGTTCGAAACTTTCCTCTGGGGAAGGCWCCWGGTGAGGACGYTCCGCCTCGCGTTGCTCSAGTCGATCCGCACCCCGACGKCGCACTTCCCGGTGGCGAAACAGACTGCCGACTCGGTTCATGGCCAACCGACGCAACCAKGCCTTGAAGCCGCCAAGCCGTTGGTCATAGTCGAAATCCTGGATCTCGGCGTGGACSGCYGTGAGGACCTGTTGGCAGATGTCYTCGGCATCTTCYGGGCCYACGCCTCGGCCACGGACRAAKCGRATGATCAGTGGCCGATARATSATGTGAAAGGTCTCCCAGGAGGCGGCATCCGAAGAATCTCGGATGCGAAGCAACAAGCTGGGACGGGTGGTTTCCATGGCCGGGGCTGAGRGGTCTATCGAGTTTACCTSGTGTCCGGGTTTGTCCGCGGTGAAGGAGGGCTGAACAAATTTATCGGGATTSCGTGTGAGAAAGGGCGGTCTGCRGCTCAGTCTTGCTATGCGCGTGCTTCACACATCCCTTGTCCTCTTAGTACCCACCTGCRCTTTCTTGCTCGYTTCCTCYGCAGGWGCRCAGTCTGGACCCGGATTCTCAACCTTGCGCCAATACGATGGGGAGCTTGCCTGGGGCCTTGTCGGCAACAGCAGCACCATCGATGCGGTCGGTGRCCTGGATGGCGACGGCATCGGCGACTATGCCATTGGACATGCTTCTGCGCAGGTCGGTRCCYTGGATTTCGCCGGCATGGTTTTGGTCTACAGCGGTGCSACCGGAGTGGAAATCACGCGYTTTGAGGGCACCACTCTRTTCCAAAAATTCGGCACCAAAATGGCCGGAGTCGGCGACATYAATGGCGATGGTTTCGGCGACCTCCTCATCAGTTCCCCGAGCAACTCCCCTAGTTTCAGTGGCGGCACGGTCGAAGCCATCTCYGGYGCKGACGGCAGCCAACTRTTCTTCTTCGACGCCAGCGCAAACTTCACCAACATGGGGTCCGATRTYTCCGCCGCYGGCGACGTCGATAACGATGGAACCCCCGAYTTGCTCATCGGCGAAAATCTTGCGAATCCAGGCATCGGTGCAGTCGGGTCGGCCTATGTCTACTCCGGCGCCAACGGCAGCTTAATTCACCGYTTCGATGGCCCCGTCGGCACTTCCGGTTTCGGCGKTAAGGTCKCCGATGCCGGCGATGTCAACGCRGATGGTTATGCRGATGTGATGRTCCACGCCTCCGGCACGCACGCCGGTCCATTCAGTTTCGTCGGTTCGGTWTTCGTTTACTCCGGCTTCGACGGCACACAGTTGTATCGCTTYGACGGCASCTCYGATTTTGAATCRTTTGGTTTCGGCATCTCCGCCCTCGGCGACCWCAACARCGACGGCTTCGATGATTTYCTCATYGGCAGTCCMGGCAATGACCTCGCCGCCTCCGACGCCGGCGCCGGCTTCGTCTACTCCGGCTTCGACGGATCCATCCTCTTCACCATCCTYGGYAGCTTCTTCGACAACATGGGCCGTGAATGCGGTGCCGGTGGCGACGTGAATGGCGATGGCATCCCCGACATTCTGCTCGGTTCSATCGGTCAAGGTGCTGGCGGRACTTGGGCTGGCCGCGCGTGGATCTACAGCGGYGCCGATGCCTCCCTACTCCATCAGATGGATGGCGCCAACGCCGACGATTACCTGGGCTCCGCGGTCTGCGGCATCGGCGACATCAACCAAGATGGCGCGGCGGAAGTCCTAKTCGGTTCCGCACGGGTCGACGTCGGTGGCGCRMTCAACGCAGGCAGCGTGTTCGTGGTGGGCYTGGATCCCCACCTACACCTGAAYACCGACCGCATTYCGGCGGCGGCAGGCATGRTCTTGGAAATCGACATCGAGTTACCAAGCGCRGCTGCGTTTTACGAGTACCGCACACTGATGTCGGTCAGCGGACGCGGACCGGAGTTCTTCGGTATCGAGATCCCCTTGAGCTACGAYGGYTTTCTGCTCCGCAGCTATCAAGGCAACTAYTCCTTCWSSGCACACKCGRACCTCCAGGGCGRCCTRGATGCCAACGGCGATGCCAGTGCGACCATCACCTTCCCCGCAGGTGCTTTCAGTTTTTTGGTCGGCCGAACCTTCTGGTTGGCCACCATCGCGAATCAGCCGGGATTCCCGCCGGAGTACACCACGGCATCGGTTGCGGTGACCTTCATGCCCTGACTCGATTATTCTTTCGGGCGGACCGTCGTCTCACTGATCTTGGCACAGAGGGAGTGGTCAAGGACGATGGGGAAGTCGCTTGGCTTGAAGATCCGTAGTCCAGGATGCGTCACCGTTTGCATCGGCGGTTAATGGCGTGATGGAATAGTTGGCAGACACCAAATAGACGTAAGGGAACCGCTGTCGGTGCCATGATTGCGAGCAAAGTTTGCATCAAGCATGACGTATCCAAAGCCGTCGCCGTTGACATCGCCTACTGCAGAAACCGACTCGCCCATGCGGTCGTAAATGGAGGCACCCTCCCACTTTTAAATCTGCCCAAACAGGTCGCTGGGCATGACTAGAAGGAGGAACAGGATTGCGGCGAGACCTGTCATGCCTGGGGGGTCCCGCCGGATTTGGGCGCACTTCAGGAAATTTTGGGCACCACAAAAGGAAATCCTACACTCGGCTCTCCGCTATCCTAAATAACGAGCTTAGACCCATGAAATACACCCTACTTCTCGCTCTCCCGGCACTGATTGCTGCGCCGCTCCTAATGAACAACGCTTCCACTGGTGCTACGGCTCCGGCAATCGCGCCATCGTCCGCTCTCAAGCCAGCAACCTTCCAAATCGACACCTCCCACTCGTGGATTCTGTTCAAGGTCAATCACCTCGGGATCGGCACCGCTTGGGGTTCGTTCAATAAGTTCGAGGGTAGCTTTATGCTCGATAGCGAGGACGCCGCGAACAACTCGGTATCGCTGACCATCGATCCGTCCAGCGTGGACACTAACGATAAGAAACGCGACGACCACATGAAGGGTCCCGACTTCTTCAATGCCAAAGAATTCCCAACGGTTACTTTTAACTCGACCAAGGTTTCTGGCGATGGCGACACTTTCAAAGTCACCGGAACTCTTGCCATGCTCGGCAAGGAAAAAGAGATTGTGGTGACCATGAGCAAGGTTGGCGAAGGCGAAGATCCGTGGGGCAACTACCGCGCGGGTTTTGAAGGCAGCTTCATCATTGACCGCACTGAATTCGGCATGGACTACTTGAAAGAGGGTGGCCTCGGCAAGCAAGTCACCATGACTTTGGCGTTCGAAGGCGTGCGCGAATAGAACCATGTGGATGGACGTGCTGCTTTATGGCGCCCTGATTCCGGGCGCCGCGGCTGGCCTGATTGCACTGCTTGGTGCACGGCCAGTTGCGCTTGGGCAGCATGTTTCCCATTTCGGGTCGATGGCACTGGGCGGTGGATTCGCTGCCGCCTTCGCGCTCTATTTCGGCATTGAGGGATTGTCATCGCCGACCAGTTGGCAATGGGTTTTCTGGGTTAGCGTGGTGGCAATGCCGCTCGGGACGATGACAACGGGACGTATCGGGAGAAAACTTGGTTTCAAGGGCACCTTCCTGCTCGTGGCTGTAGTCTGCGCACTACTTCTACACCCGATGATGCGTAAATTGGTGCCGCATGAAATAGAGTCCGGCGCTGCTTGGACCTGGGCGCTTGGACTTGGCGTACTTGGTGCAATGTTGGCGAGCTGCATGGAAGTCAGTGCGCGCACTTTCACCGCTAAGAAACTTCTTCCTGCATGGTTACTTTATGCAAGCTTGTTTGCAGGATTAGTCTTCGAACTTGGCAGTGCACGACTCAGTCAAATGAGCGGCTTCGTCGCCGCCGGATGTGGCGCATTCTTAGTGTTGGCCTGGCTGCTTCCAAAACGACAAATCCTGCCGACCGCATCCTTCGCCTTCGTGCTGATCTTATTGCAGATAGCCGCCAACACTTACTTCTTTGGTTACGACGTTGCCGGACTTCCGCTTCTCCTCGCTGGACTGCCACCAGTCTTACTGGCCTTAAGTACGCGATGGAAGTGGCTGCGTAATGGAAAGGCCATACCGACTGGAATCGTTTTGGCGTGTACAACGGTGCTGCCGTTGCTGTGCGCCTATGCAGTAGCCGTCATGGGCGGCGAAGTGGATGCCTTTGACGGCTCCACCTTGCCTTATTGAGTGCGGTTTTGGCTTTGTCGGTCATGGCCGTCGTGCGTGAATAGGGCATAATGGAAGTGGGCTCCCCCGCACATCATGAACTTCATCTTTGCTGTTGCTTGTTTCACCCTTGCTGCCTCTTTCCTCTGCTCGTTGTTCGAGGCGGCGCTCTACGCGGTCACTCCTTCGCAGGTAGAATTGCTCAAGAAACGTGGGGTGCGCGGGGCGCGTCGGCTGGAGCGGCTTCGCGATGACATTGAGGAGCCTATTGCGGCCATTCTTACTTTGAATACGGTGGCGCATACGATTGGTGCGGCTTGGTGCGGTGCCATGGTGGCGAAAGAGTTCGGCGCAGAGGCGGTTGGGTGGTTTGCAGTGGTATTCACCGTGGCCGTTTTGGTTCTCACCGAAATCATTCCGAAAAGTTTGGGCGTTCGTCACGCGGCAACCCTAGCGCCACGTTTATCTTGGCCGCTACAAGTCATGACCTGGATCTCATGGCCGATTGCTCGTCCTGCGCGCACCGCCATGCGTTGGCTCACTGGCGGCCCTGGCAAGGCCGGTCCGAGCGAAGATGAAGTGCTTGTTTTTGCACAACTCGCCCAACGTCACGGCCATGTGCGCAGCGAGGAAAGCGCATGGATTGAGAATGCACTAACCCTCGACCGCGTGCGCGCGCGTGAAATCATGACTCCAAGGCGTGTGGTGGAAATGTTCCCCGCCGATCTAACGGTTGCCGATGCCATCGCACGCACTGATCAATGGATTCACAGTCGCGTGCCAATTCAATCGCAAGATCAAGCCAATGAAATCCTCGGCGTGGTCTACCGTCGCGAAGTTTTCGATGCCGGCGTTTCAGGAAACCGCGAGCAAACTTTGGCCTCCCTGTGCCACCCTCTGCAATCGGTGCCTGAAAGCATGCCAGCCCACGAATTGTTGCGACTGTTCCTCAATCGCCGCCGCCATATGGTTGCCGTGATCGATGAATACGGAAGCTTCCAAGGCATTGTGACTTTGGAAGATGTCATGGAGTCATTACTCGGTTCCGAAATCGTCGACGAGCACGATGAGTTCGTGGATATGCAAGCGCATGCACGCGAGTCAAATCCTCACCTGGATTTGCTGGAGGACGATGGCAAGGATTAGCCCGAAAGTGGCAATCTAGTCCACAGACGGGCTATTGGGCACCCCATGATGCCTGCGCAGTTGAGCCGCTAATCGTCGGCCGACCAGGTGCTCCTCATCGACCACTTCCGAGGCGCCGCCTTCGTGCAAGCTATCTAGGTATCGGTGATAACGTGCGCGGGCAATGATGTGAATCTCTGGTGCCATCGAGCGGATGAGCGCAACGATCGCTTGAGCGGCAACTGGGTCAGGAACAGTGACCACCACTGCCGATGCCGACAGGATTCCGGCATGTTCGAGGACGTCGGTTTGCATGGCGTCGCCGATGTGCCCGACCAAACCAAGCTGCTGCACTTCATCGATCAATCCAGGATTTAGATCCACTACCGCAACGCGATTGGAAATGCCTTGCAGGGTTTGCCCGACAGCTTCTCCGGCCGGACCAAAACCAATGATGACGAATTCGGGTGGCGAGGCAGCTTGAATGGTTGCCATCGTGCTTCTCTTCATAGAAATCAGGCCGATCCGATTTAGCAACGAAACCGTGCCGCGAGAAAGTTGCGGCGCCAACGCCACCAAGTARGGCGTKAGGAATARGGTCATGATGGTTGCGGAAATCAGYAAGGTGAAAAGCGATTCGTCGATGAGCGTGCCGCGSCCGACCTCYAAKARCACGAAKGAGAATTCTCCCACTTGYGCRAGGCAGATTCCGGTGGCCAGTGCGTTGGTGTGAGTCAGGCCAAAGCGGTAGAGAACCGCCCAAACGATGACCGCTTTGCCAACCACGATGGCCAGCACTAGGGCGAGTACCGGTGCAAGGTTGTTGATAAACCAGGCTGGGTCGCCGAGCATGCCAATGGAGCTGAAAAACAGTGTGACGAGCAGGGTGCGCAAGGAAACTATGTCGCCGCGGATCTGCGTAGCGAAAGGTGATCCGGCAAGCAACATACCGGCGACGAATGCACCCAAGGCCGGCGACAGTCCGAGGAAATGCGCTGCATAAGCGGAGCCTAAACCAGTAACTGTGGCCAGCAAGATGGGTAAATCTCGGTTGCGTAAGAGTGATTCAAACTTCAGCACCCTTGGCATGATTTTGCCCATGATTATGTACAGCACCAAAACCAGTGCTGCCGCCCATGCGAGAGTCTTAAAAATGTCTGCACCGACTTGCGCTAAAGATCCCTCTGCGCTGAGGGAAGTCACCACTAAAACTAAGGGGACCAGGGCAATGTCCTGCATGAGCAGGATTCCAAGTGCATGCCGACCATGCGAGCTTTCAATTTCTGCGCGCGAAACTAAAAGGCGCAGCACACAGGCGGTACTACTTAAGGTAACGATGGCACCGATGGCTATCGATGTCCTCCACGAATAATCGAAGGTCGTTGATATCAAGGCACTCACTCCAACCGTGACTGCAACTTGAATCGCTCCCCCGCCAAGAGCCGCGCTGCCGAGACCTTTTAATCGATTCCATGAGAACTCGAGCCCAATGGTGAACAGCAATAAGGCTACGCCGAGTTCGGCTAAGGTCGTGACCTCGTCTGCACTGGAAACGATTTGCAGTGCATTCGGTCCGAGCAACGTACCTGCGACTAGATAACCGAGGATAGAACTCTGCCGAAATCGCTCGCAAAGGGCTCCTAGGACCAATGCGGCGAACAGCAGGATCAGAATGTCGGACAGTACACCCCAGAGTTCCATGGCGGCTATTCTCGCAGACGGACTAGCGCAGTCCTAGGTTTCCCTTGCGAAACGAAGGACTATCCACAGGACTAGTTAACAAGTTCGCCGAGATTAGCCAAACCCAACTAACCCATAAAGCAAAGTCAAAGCGGCGCCAATCGCCCTCGCCAACATGCCAGCAGACCACAATAGAAAAATCGAAAAGAGTGGATAAAAGGCGCCGAGCAGAATATCTCTCCTGGTCGTTTCAAAAAGCATCCAGAGGTAAACCGGGATCCACACTGTCAGAGCGATTGGCCACACCAAAAGGACGGTGTCCGGATCGCTGAACATCCTTCGCAATGGAACATAGCCCGCAAGAATGGGCGGACAAACAAGGAAAACAAGAAAAGCCAGGTGCAATAATTTTGGAGCACGCTTTCTTAAATTTTCATGGCTTTGGTTCATTTCATCCTCCGTATAAGAAACACCCTGTCCCCTTCGGCACCAAAGCCGAAGAGGATAGGTTTCGCGTAAAGCAATCTACTCCAACTCATAAGTCAAAGACTTCGACGAGCGCTTAGCTTCCAGCGCCGTCATAAAGTCATCGACCGATAAAGTCTTTTGTTCTTTCACGCCGTGCACGCGCACGCTGACTTCACCGTTTTCGGCCTCGCGACCGCCGATGACTGCCATGTACGGAATCTTGTCCATCTCGGATTCGCGCACTCGTTTACGCAGTGGTCCATCCGACATTAAGATCGCGCGGAAACCTGCGGCAACAATCTTGTCGCGTAGGGCTTCGGCAGCAGGAATCTGCTCCTCGGTAATCGGCAGCACGGCAACCGGAGTTGGGCACAACCACACTGGGAACCACGCTGCGAAGTGCTCGATGAGTCCTCCAACGAAGCGTTCGAGCGAGCCAAAGATGGCGCGGTGCACCATGACTGGACGCTTCAGTGCGTTGTCTTTGTCGTTGAACTGAATGTCGAAGCGGTCGGGCAGGTTGAAGTCGACCTGCACGGTCGGGCCTTGCCATTCACGGCCGAGAGCATCTTTGATCTTGAAGTCGATCTTCGGACCGTAGAACACGCCACCACCAGGATCGTCTTCCAAAGGAAGTTCCTGACGCTCTGCCGCAGCCACCAAAGCTGCAATCGCGTGTTCCCAAACCTCGTCGGTGCCTAGAGACTTCTCTGGGCGCGTGGCGAGGTATGCGGTGTACTCATAACCGAAGGTGGTGAGAATGGTGTGTACTAATTTGAGTACATCGACAATCTCATCGGCCAACTGCTCTTGCGTGCAGAAGATGTGGGCATCGTCCTGAGTGAAACCGCGCACGCGCAACATGCCATGGAGAGTGCCCGACGGCTCGTAACGGTAAACCGTGCCAAGCTCCGCAAAACGCCGTGGCAGATCGCGGTAAGAGTGACGCACCGAGTTAAAGATGGTCACGTGTCCCGGACAGTTCATGGGTTTCACGCGGTGCGGGCGGCCATCGACATCCATCGGCGCCCAAATCATGTCGGCGTAGTTTTCCAAGTGTCCGGATTGACGGAACACCGCCTCCCCCGCAACGTGTGGGGTGTAAACCGGCCAGTAGTCGCGCGCTTCGTGCAACTCCCACCACCACTCTTCCAACTTACGCCGCACGTGTCCGAGCTTCGGATGCCAGAACACCAAACCGGCTCCAAAGTCCGCATTAAGGCTGAACAAGTCCAGTTCGCGTCCAAGTTTACGATGGTCGCGCGCAGCAACTTCTTCCAAGTACGCCATGTACTTTTTGAGGTCCTTGTTGGACCACCAAGCGGTGCCGTAAATGCGCTGCAACATGGCTTTGTCCGAATCGCCGCGCCAATAAGCACCGGCTACCGAAGTGAGCTTCATGCCAATCTTGCGTAACTGCTTCGCGTTTTCTACGTGCGGGCCGGCGCAGAGATCCGTCCAAGTTCCATGGCTATAGAAACTAATTTCTTCGCCCTCCGGAATGTCGTCGAGCAGCTCGACTTTGTAGTCTTGGCCGTCGGCAGCAAGCTTGGCTTTGGCATCTTCTCGACTCATCGTCGAGCGCTCAAAAGCACCAGCCTCCTGCAAAATCTTCGCCATCTCTGCCTCGATGACCG
Source organism: Planctomycetota bacterium (assembly GCA_002746235.1). Taxonomy (GTDB): domain Bacteria; phylum Planctomycetota; class UBA1135; order UBA1135; family UBA1135. The sequence continues at coordinate 43,898 of NVWJ01000003.1, read as the reverse complement.
GAAGGTCCTCTTCGGTGAGCGGGCGTGGCAGCTCGAAGTCGTAATAGAAACCGTGCTCGATCGGCGGACCGATGGCGACTTTGGCTTCAGGAAAAATCCGCAGGACTGCGTCGGCCATGATGTGACTGACCGAATGACGCAATGCTTCCAGCGGGACGGGACCGTTCTGTGGTTCGAAGGGAAGGCTCATGTTTCCGGGACGGCCATACCTGGGCCGTACGGGGGTTGTCAGGATTTTACAACGGCTCGGGCCAAATGACCAGTTCTCGTTCTAAACGAATGCCACTCTCGGATTCCACTCTCTCCTCGACCTGGGCAATGAGAGAACGTACATCTGCGGCCGTCGCGCCACCGCGGTTAAGCACAAAGTTGGCGTGCAGCTCGGAAATCTGCGCGCCACCGACCTGAAAGCCCTTCATTCCGGCGGCTTCGACCAGGCGTCCGGCGGAATCACCGGGCGGATTCTTGTACGCACACCCGGCAGAACTAATGCTCACCGGCTGACTCTTATTTTTGCGCTGCAGAATGTCGTCTTGACGATCCTTGATCACTTTCGGCGGCTGCGGCTCCAAATGGAAGTGGACTTCAAGGACGACGGCACCATTTAAGTTTCCATCGCGATATTTGGGGCCAATTTGTTCGGGCGTGAACTCCTCCATCTTGAGGCCTTCACGTTCGCCGGGCATCCACAGCACTACGTTGTAAACTTCGTCCCAGATGCCCCAATCGGCACTTCCGGCATTCATGGCAATGGCGCCACCGACATGTCCGGGTACACCGACTAAAGATTCAAAACCGGCAAGCCCTACTCCATGTGCGGTGTGGACTAAGCTCGGCAGAGTTGCACCCGCCCAGGCACGCAGTCCATCGCCGTCGCGGAAGATGCGTCGCATGTTGCCGGTGTGGATGATGGCACCGGCCACGCCACCATCGGGCGGCAGAGTGTTGGCACCGGCACCTAGCATGCGCCAGGGCACGTCGTCCTTCTCTAGCGCGGTCAATAAATCGGCGAGCTTTTCCGGCCGATGCGGCTCGAAGAACATCTCGGCGTTGCCGCCAATGCGCAAAGTGGTCCACTGCGACAATGGTTCGTCGCGGCGCATAGGGGCGATTTCAGCGTAAGTTTCGGGCGAAGGCATCGACATCTCCAGCACCTAGGCAGAGGACGATGTCGTCGGGCTGCAGCCAGGAAGCGAGTATTTTGCGTCCTTCCGCCTGATCTTGCACGGTAGAAAGTGGACGATCTTTTAAGCCGGGCCGTGCGCGCAGTTCAGGAACCAATTCCTCCACGCTGGCCTGCAATTCTTCCGGGTCGCGGGCGCGGTAAATTTCGAGCAACAGGAGTGCATCGGCGAGATCGAGGGACGGCGCAAACTGATCACGGTAGGCGTGAAAGCGTTGCGCTTGGTGCGGTTGAAAGACTACAAGCATGCGTTTGTCAGGCCAGCGTTCACGGGTGGCTTGCAGGGTGGCGCTGACTTCGACCGGATGATGTGCATAGTCGGAAACTACAGTGGCGCCGTTTTCAAGTTGGCCGACAACTTCTAAACGTCGGGCGGCACCGGTGTAAGTGGCGAGGGCGTGGTCGACGGCGACATCGGGAAGGTTGAAGGTGCGCAGGACGGCGGCGACGAGCACCGCGTTACGTCGGTTGTGTGCGCCGTGCAGGCCGATGACTTGATCATCCGGAAGTGACGGTGTGTCTTGCCAGTTACCAGAGCAGAAATGCGCTAAATCAGGTGTTTCAGGGCCGGCAAGGACGGTTCCGGAAGGGCGCATATTGGAGAGGAAAACGCCAAAGGCTTCGATGACTTCTTCTAGACCACCGGGGTAGGTGTCGGGGTGTTCTGCGTCTACGTTGATCAGCGCGACGTCGGCCGGGTGCAGCGCATGGAAGGAGCGCGCGTATTCGCAGGACTCAAGAATGAGTGGCAGCGCTGGGTTTCCCCAATCGGCGGAGCTTGGCAGTTGCGGGACATCGGCGCCGACTAAGTAGCCGACGTGAATGCCAGCCTCACGCAAACCGTAGGCAATCCATCCGGTGCAAGTGGTCTTGCCGTGCGAACCTGCGATAGCGAGTACCGGGCGGATCTTGCTAATCTCCCCCAGCATGTCGCTGTAAAGGGCGGATTGAGCGCCTCCGGCAATCGCGCGCGAGACGTGGATGTCTGCGGCGGGGACGGCGGCAGAGCGGACTACCCAAGAAACATTGAGCGGTTGCTTGGGGTCGAGCGGTTTTAGACCATCTTGAAGGAGGACGTCGTTCTCTGCAAAACCGCGTGTGTCTTGCCCAAACACCGTCCACCCGGCTTGCAGAAACAGCTTGGCCAAACCACGCATGCCACATCCGCCAGCGCCGACCAGCAGAATAGTGGCTCCTGCAGTTCCGGCAAGGGCTTCGAGTCCACCGTTGGTGGTGCTCGGCGGCATGACTTCTTGAACCTTCACTCCACCACTCTAGTGTTTCAGCGCGGCGATTTCTTCTAGTTGCGCCACACCATTTCCTTGGCCGTCGGGTGGACGCATGGTCGTCAAGCTTTCGCGCATGCTTTGGCGTTGACTGTCATTCCTAATACAGTCGAGGATGGCCTCTAAATGGGCGTTTGGGTCGGTTCCGTGGAGACATAGCAAACCCGGTTCCAGCGCACGGGTGTTATGTTCCTGCTGCCGATCCTTGTGCCACGGGTAAGGCAAAACCGCCGCAGGAAGTCCGTGTAGCCACAACTCACCCACCGTCGACGCCCCGCCACGGGTCAAGGCGAAATCGGCAGCGCTGTAGGCTGCACCCATTTCGCTGCAATGGTCGAGCAGCACAAGATTCGGGGAACCAACTGCTTCCAGTTCCTTGCCTTTACCCGCACCACAGATGGCGAGCATTTGCCAGTTGGATTTTTCCAGCTTCGGGAGCAGAGATTGTGCCAGTTGATTCAAATCTTTGGCGCCTTGACTTCCACCCATGACCAAAATAGTTTTACGCTGAGGATCTAAACCGAATTGGGCACGGGCAGTTGCTGCATCTTGCTTGGCTAAATCCTTGCGCGTCACTGGTCCCATGACGACGGCTCGTTTCAGTTGTTTGGCCGTCGGCTCGAACATGGTGAGAATCAATGCGCTGAAAATCGCCATCCATTTCACGCTACGGCCGACCACAAAGTTGCCTTCGAGCAAGACTAGTGGTGCATGCGGAATCAGCAGGGAAGCGGCACTGGCGGCACCTCCTAGCGCAATCACAGCATCGGGCCGAAAGCGACGTGCATGTTTGCGCGCACGCATTCCTGCTCCCATCAAGGCAAGCGGTCGTGGCCATCGCGAGGATTCAAAAGCGAGCGATTTGCATGCACGTCCGTCGGCGACGTAAGACTGTTCGACATCGCGTCCGCTTAACAGGAACAGCGTTTCATGCCCGCGGGCTTCCAGTCCTTCCGCGAGTCCAATCGCCGGAGTGAGATGCCCACCGGTTCCTCCGCCGACAAAAAGAAAACGCATGTGTGCCCTTTCGCCCTACTTAATCGGTGGAATTTTCAACACTTGCCCGACCTTGATGCCATGCGGATCGGTGAATCCATTCGCTTCCAGAATGCGCGGCACCTCACGCGAAGTGTTGTAGTACTGTTGCGAAATCCGGCCAAGGATATCGCCGCTTTTCACCGTGTGATAACGCATGCCGCTGACTCCAACACCAGCATCGGCCGTAGCTGGTGCTGGATTTGCACTTGCGTTTGGGTCAACCATGCCATCGTAAATTTTCAGCTGCTGCCCCACCTTGATAGAGCGCGCATCTTTAATTCCATTCCACTTCAACAAGTCCCGCCATGCACTCGCACTTCCCAATTCACGTTCGGCAATGAGGCTAAGCGTTTCATTCTGATGCACTCGAACCGTACGATATGAGGCGTTAGAGGGCATTCTTCCAGCACTTGAAGAAGTTGACCCAGAGTTTTGCTTGGGCAAACTTCCGCCGGCAACCCGTCCGCCACGAGGGTCTAAAGGATTATCCACTGGCGGTGCAGCGAAACGATTCTTACCGACGTAACGCTTACGTTGTTCGGGCGGTAAAAGGCGCACCGTTTCTAGAGCACCTGGGTCGAGTAAAACTGCGGTCGGTTTTGCATCGGCAGGTTGTGCTTGTTTTCCACCCAACCACCAACCAGCGGCAGCCATAAGGAGCAGAAGGAAAAAAGCGAGTAATGCGGTTCGTTGGACGCGATTCATCAGAACAATTCAGTAACAGGAGTCGGTCGACGTCGACCTTCGTAAACGGCTTTGAGTGCCACGCCTAATAGGGCAGACAAAGCGATGATGGAGGAGCCGCCGCGACTCACAAAAGGTAGCGGCAATCCTTTCACTGGCACAAGTTGCAACACCATGGCCATGTTGTAAGCGGCTTGAAAGGAGATCATTAAGGTAGCGGTGGCCATCAGAATGATTCCGTAACGCGACTCCGATTGACGAGCAGCGCGGAAGCCGAAGAGAGTGAACGCTAGGAACAAGGACCAAATCACTACGGAACCGATTAAACCCCATTCTTCAGCCACAATCGGGTAAATGAAGTCGGTTCCGCTTTCGGGAATGAAGCCGTATCCGAATACGCCGTTACCCGGGCCGACTCCAGTCAATCCGCCTGCAAGGAAGGCTTCTTCGCCGCGCAACACTTGCTGCGATGGTTCATCCCAGTAACTCAAACGTGAAGATACGTGCGGAAAGAACGCGGCGGCCAACCACAAGAAAAGAATAAGCACCGGCATGAGTACGTAAAGAAAACGCAGCGGAGTTCCTGCAAAGAGGAAGGTGAATCCGCTGACCACAATCAAAATCATCACCGAGCCGAGGTCCGGTTGCATGAGCACGGGGAACATCATGATCATAAAAAACACACCGAGCTTGGCAATGGCTTTCGGACTGTGCAAACGCAAGGGATCGCGCGCGACCCAAGAGGCCAATGCGATGGGCCAGAAACATTGAAAGAGAATCGATGGCTGCAAAGTAAGCGGGCCGATTTGCACCCAACGTGTAGCWGAGTTTGCAGTGTGGCCCAATCCCGTAAGCAACATGAGGATCAGGAGAACGAATAGAACTCCAATCGCCGGCAACACGAAACGACGCGAGGCATCGGTGGACAAGCTAAACGAGGCCAAAAAGCATGCCACGCCTAAACCRAGGAAGGCGCATTGTCGTGCAAGCACCATCCASACCTCTCCAGGAGGTGCTGCCGAAACGGCGGTAATGAGGCCAGCGACTGCAAGAGCAATCACGCAAGCCAACATGCCTTGCCCTGCGGGGTTRATRCGYTTGAAAGCTTCCATCTAACGCARCTTGACTAGGAGTAGACCGAGTGCGGCGCAAACCGCGGAAAGAATCCAGAAGCGAGCAACAATTTTGGATTCGGGCATKYYSYGCAATTGCCAAACGTGGTGAATCGGAGCTTTTCGGAACAGCCGCTTTCCGCCGGTGAACTTGTAGTAATAAATCTGCAGCAGGCTAGTGGAAACTTCCAGCACAAAAACYCCCGCCAGCAAAGGWAGTGCAAGTTCCTGCTTRCTCACRATTGCGAAATAGGCAATSGAGGCGCCAAGTGGCAAGGAACCGCTATCYCCCATAAAGACCTCAGCAGGCGAACTGTTGTACCACAGGAAACCAAAAGTTGCGCCAAGCACCGCGGCCACCATGACGGTGACTTCGCCGGAGCCTGGAATGTGTGGCAAGTTCAGGTATGCGGAGAGATCAAAATGACCTACCGCATAGGAAGTRAGCGCTAAWGCCACTAAMGCCGGRATTGCAGAGCCTGCAGCMAGRCCGTCCAAKCCATCGGTTACATTCACCGCATGACTGGTKGCAAGAATGACAAAGGTTTGRAAGGAAACAAAAACYGCAAAGCCCCACCAGCCGAGSGTGTCCGGTTGYGCRAARAAATCTTTCAGRATRGGAAAGTAAAGATTRCGAATGGCTGGGTAGCCGGTGGATGGATCGCCCAGCGCCCAATAAGCCGAAACCACAAGCATCGCGAGAAATAACGATGCCAACATTTTTGCGCGTCGCGACATGCCATTACGACCRCCTTCACGCTTGAGCTTCATCCAATCGTCGAGAAATCCAATGGTTCCCATGCCGACCATAAGCACGGCGCCAATCAAAATGAGTGGCTCATCTAAACGACAGAACAAAAGCATGGTGAGCAAAATCGCGCTTAACCAAAATACGCCACCCATCGTAGGTGTGCCCGCCTTGCCACTTTCGGCATAAGCCTTGCCGACTTCCTCGTCGTCTGAGAAACCGGCATCTTCACCGACGCCCGCCGCACGCAATCGCCGAATGAGCGGCTTTCCAAGCAAGATAGCCAGGGTCATRGAGACGGCRAARGCCAWKCCSGAACGCACGCCAATRTMRTGAARSGCACKMARYGGYTGCCAWAGMYYYTCCAAATAYGGGTASAKCCARTAMATCATGATCCAGCCTCCAKCGAGGACGATGCCTTGCTCTTCCACATRGGCAARATSCGTTCCAGTGCTTCSGCRCGCGATGCCTTCAACARCAAYACRTCKCCRSTTTGYAGMGTTTGATTCARGATKGCNGNGNCTGCGGCRNNNGCATCGTCGACCACGCGACAGTTCACTTGCTCACCAGTGCCTTGTGCAATCCATGCACCTCCACTACCAACACCAATCAGCAAATCCACCTGCGCCTCYACCACCCAGTGCCCCACTTCCWTATGTAAGACTTCAGAACTWGCGCCCARCTCTTTCATCGAACCMARAACCGCAATCCGACGTTGCGCGTGCGGCCAATCTTTGAGCACTTCCARKGCGGCRTGCATAGAAAGTGGGTTRGCGTTGTAGGCATCGTCCAGRATGGTGATTCCATCGCGRTGSATCACGCTCATGCGGCCTAGCGGCGGCACCAACTGCATGAGCCGTGTGCGCAARGTGTCTTCGGGTACWCCAAARAAGTTTGCAATRCGTGCGGCAGTYAATGCACTGGCKATTTCATGTTCRGCGTGCAACTTCATGTGCAATGCGCCGAACCGTGGATGCGCAAAAATCCAATCGCCTGGAATACGGGACTCTAACTCCAAACCGCTTTCCATCAGCGGGTCGCGCACCTCTAAATGCGCTTGCCAAATCAGCCGATGTTCGCGCATGGCTTCCGCAACCACTTCATCGACCCACACGCGTCCATTTTCAGGTGCTGCTTCGGCAAGTTTAGCCTTCTCAAAAGCCACCGTTTCCACCGTTCCCAGCCCTTCTAGGTGCGATGCACCGATAGCCGTCATCCAGACATAACGCGGTCGCGCGATGCCAAGCAGGATTTCCATTTCTCCAGGCGCGTTAATCCCGAACTCCAAAACCAAGGTCTTGGTGTCGAGTGGTGCGCCCAAAATCGCCAGCGGCAAGCCAACCTCGGAGTTGTAGGAAGCGGGTGCTGCGAATGCATTTTCTGCTGCCCCACCTAACAACTGAAACAGGAAATCTTTGGCGGTGGTTTTCCCTACCGACCCAGTGATGCCAATCACCTGAGCCTGCAAGCGTCCGATGTGAAAGCGCGCTAGAGCACCGAGTGCTTTCAAGGTGTCGGGCACCACCAGACACGCCAATCCGGCTGGGCGTTCGCCGCGGTCCGCTTGTACTAAGGCGGCTACAGCACCTTTTTCAAAAGCTTGGCGTAAATGTTCGTGGCCATCGGTGCGTGCGCCTACCAGCGCAACAAACAAATCGCCGGGCACTACAGCACGACTGTCCATGACCACCCGACGTACGGGTTGCGGGGCATCGGTGAATAGGCTTGCGCCTAAAACTTGGGCAACTTCCTGCGTATTTAAGCCAAGCATGCAACCGCCTCCCGCAGTTCTACGCAATCATCGAAGGAGTGACGCACATTGTCGACCTCCTGATAAGTCTCATGACCTTTGCCGGCGAGCAGGAGGACATCGCCCGGAAGCAAACGTTCGACGGCAAGGCGAATCGCACTGCGTCGATCGAGTTCTAAAACACTTGGACACCGGGTGGAGCGCACGCCTTCTTCGACAGCAGTTGCGATTTGCAACGGGTCTTCACAGCGCGGATTGTCAGAAGTCACCACGCACCAATCGGCGTTGGATCCGGCAGCAACCCCCATCGGGTGGCGTTTCTCAGAATCCCGGTCGCCACCAGCGCCAAAGACCACGCCGATACGCGATTGTGGGTAGGCGTTGCGCAAGGCGCGCAACACATGATCCAAAGCTTCTGGACTATGCGCATAATCGACGAAGAGTTGTGCCTGAAACTCGGGGGCAATCCGCTGCAAGCGACCCGGCGCTGCCGAGCAAGTCTGCAAAGCCGCACACGAGGCTTCGGCAGAGATTCCTGCAGCGCGCATCATGCCGAAGGCGACCAGCAAGTTTTCCGCATTGTGTTGACCGATTAACGAGCTCTCAATTTGTCCTTCGCCAAACACACCGGATATTTGAAGTTGCAACCCGGATGCATCGGCGCTACAAACACCGCGGAGATCCGCGCGGTCATCTTGGAAACTCCAAATGATTTTCTGCGCTGATGATTCCGTACACAACTTTTGCAAAGATTCCTCTGCTGGCAACAAAGCCACTGCCGAAGATTGCAAACTCAAAAACATTTCCGCCTTGGCAAGTGCATAGGCTTCCATCGTGTGATGGATGTCCAAATGATCATGGCTCAAGTTGGTCCACGCTGCACAATCAATAGCGACTCCACTTAAACGCTCTTGCTCTAAGCCAATCGAGCTGGCTTCCAAAACCACCGCATCGGCACCGCCTTTCAGCACCTCGGACATCCAAGCGTGGAGGACATCGGCCGGTGGTGTGGTGTTCAAAATAGTCCGCTCTTTGTTTTGAAAACGCAGTCCCAAGGTGCCACCGCAGGCGGTTGGGACTTGGCATGCGGACATGGCGTGTTCCAGCAAGTGGACCACGGTGCTTTTGCCATTGGTGCCGGTGACCGCTCCAACCCAGAGGGATTCGCTAGGCCGACCGAGTAACTCATGTGCAATTATGCCGGCCAAAGCCGTCATTTCGCGTGGTGTCCAGGAAGCAGGTAAACACAAATGTGGCACCGCGCCATAACTCTCATCCCCCTGCAGCAAGAAAGCTGCAGCGCCGCGCTCGAAGGCCTCGGAGAGAAAACGTCGTCCGTTGGTGCGGTAGCCGCCGAGTGCGCAAAACAAATCTCCAGGCTGCACTAAGCGCGAGTCGAAACAGGCGCGTAGCAGTTGCGGATCGTGACCGCCTTCCACTCCCCGCAGGGTGACAGAAGCGCCATTCTCGGCCAGCTGATGGAGGAGCTCGGAAACCTTCATTGGTCTCGCTGAAGACTAGCGCCAGAAGCCCTGAAATCCAAGGTTTCCGACGATTTTGTAGCGAGACTTCCACGTGATTCGAGGGCGTGGAACAGGATTTTGGATGCAGCCTCACTGCAAACCTGGGAACCGAAGTGATGCGGGCCCAAACGGCCGGAATACTTGGTACCAAAAGCGACCACCAAAACGAGAACCTCTGGATCCTCATAAGGACCAAAAGCACAAAACAAGGAAGTGTAGTCCTCCTTGAACGGCCCGTATCTCAACATGGCGGTACCCGATTTTCCGCAGAACTTCAAATCATCGCGACGCGGGATCCAGGTCCGCTTTTCTAAAGACACCATTCCATGCATGGCATCGCGCACGTATTGCGTGCTAGCCTCAGTCAAGATGCGTCGGCCTTTCGGTTCTGATTCTGGATCCATGGTTGGCTCCATGAGCATGCCGCCGTTTGCAATCGCAGAGAGAGCCATGACATGATCCAGCGGTGGGACATCGAAAGCTTGCCCATAGCCCATGGTTGGAATGATATAAGCCATACCATCTGGGCTTCGCTTTTTCATAAAGGCACTTCGCGGCTGCACATAGCGCGGCTTCATTCCCATAGACAAACCGGGGAGGTCGTAAGTCTCGGAATGGTAGCCGTAAAAATCTAAAAGGTCAGCCATGCCTTCTCTTCCTATTTCACGAGCGATCTGCGCAAACACAACGTTGGAAGAATGGACGATGGCTTCAAAGGCACGCATGGGCACCTTTGGCACACCCACCGAGTTTTTAATACGATCCCTTTCAGCCCGGCGTGGTGGCAAAAAGGAACCATTAAAGTTCTCGAACCACTGGTCCGGCTGAATGAAACCTTGGTCCAGAGCATAAGCCGCATTGAGCGGTTTCATGGTGCTTCCTGGCTCAATGCGCCACCGGCCAGGATAATTCCAGCCGTCGAACCCCTCCTTGCCGTCAAAAGGACTGACCACTAACTCCATTGAGTTCACGGGATCGTTCGCATCGTAATCGGGAATGCCCTGCATCGAGAGCACTTCACCGGTTTTCGGGTCGACGACGATGGCAAAGCAATACTCCATTTCATGCTTCTCAGCCATTTCAACCAACTGACTATGCGCGAAGGTAGACAACTCCAAATCCAAGGTGGTTCTCACCGACATGCCATGCACCGGCTCCTCCATTCCAAGCGCCGGATTCACTCCATTCTCGCCACTCACTGAAATGGAATGACGCATGCCATCGGTTCCAGCAAGCACGGAGTCTAATCCGCGTTCCAATCCTGAATTAGGGAAGGTGGTGATTGACCCATCTTCATTCTTCTCTGGCTCTGCACCTTGAAGACCAATCACATGCCCCAGTACTCGATCATTCGGATACATCCGACGATAGTTCTGCTTCAGAGTCATTCCAGACCAAGGCACCATACGCAAAGTCCGCGCGATACTTTCGCGTTCGACTGGCCCCAAACCGGTGCGTAGAGTTTGCCAGGAACTTGGATTGACCATGAGGGCGCTCCACATTTCCGTGAACGGCAGGCCAATGCCATCGGCCAAAATCTTAATGCGCTCCTCCACCTCGCGCGGTGAGTACTTGCCTAATTCTGACTTCGTGGTCAGAGAACGGTCGCTGAGAAAATGATCAATCACTAAATCCCAACTGGCAACATCTTCCGCCAATACTTGCCCGTTGCGATCCAAAATCGAGCCGCGGGCTGCCGGCAAAATGATATTCGAGACCACACTGTGCATGGAGTCGATGGGCTCCTTGTCCACCTGCAAGTAAATCATGCGACCCATCGACGCCAAGTACAACAGCCCAATTGGCGCTAATGCCATGTAGGGTCGAAATGCCTGGGGGGAACGGCTCACAGTTGATGCAGGTTAGCGGCTTCGCGCTGCAGTTTCCTTCTTTGGATTTCGCGTTGCAAATTTGCTGGCGATGTCACCTGGTGGTAAATCGTTTGCAATAAATCGATGCGCGCTTCGCATTGTTCCGAACAACGACGGTGCACCTCGATCCGCCCACGCGAAGCAAGGGTTTCATTACGTAGACCGAGTCCGCCGAGCATCTCTAAAACGAGAGCCACCAGCAGGACTGCAATCCTTTCGTTCACGCTTGCCCACCTTCCGGCAAGCGTTCGATGGCACGTAGACGCGCACTCCGCGACCGTGGGTTTTTGCGAATCTCACTCTTGTTCGCGGTCTCACCACGTGGGATGAGATTCTTGAAGTCTCCACCACGGGCTTCATTGCGCAGTGCAATCTTGCAAGCACGATCTTCCAAGGAGTGAAAACTGATGACTGCTAAACGCCCTCCATCGGCCAACATTTGTGGTGTGGCTTGAAGGAAGGCATCGATTTCATCGAGTTCGCGGTTCACCGCAATGCGGATACCTTGAAAGGTGCGCGTTGCAACATGATGGCCGGAACGTCCCGATGGAATGGTGCGCCCAACTANGRTCTRCNANTTGMKARSWASNGCRMYAWKGRGMYGWRKCNGACRCTGMWWMRCWNNNATSGCAYNNGCGCSATNANCRTSSGGMKMARCNTTCWTCASNGTRCTCKNGYAAYCWKMGCKMMAWCGCNTSTYCNGCWNTGMATCAGCCAATAGACGCGCTGCAGAGGTCTTCTGCTTAGTTCTATCCATGCGCATATCCAAGGGACCGTCTTGCATGAAGCTAAAACCGCGCTCGCGGTCGTCAATCTGATCGGACGAAACGCCGAAGTCGGCGAGAATGCCATCCACCTTTCCCGAGTGAACGGCCTCGACCAAACTGACAACCGCAGAGAACGGCGCATGCGCGAACATTACACGCTCGCCGAATTCGGCAAGGCGTTGTTTAGCGCGCTCAAGTGCCTGCACATCGCGGTCAATCGCGAGCAGGCGCAGGTCGGGGTTCGCCGACAAGATTGCATGAGAATGTCCTCCACCTCCAACGGTGGCATCGACAAAAAAGCCACCACGCTGAGGCTGCAACGCCTCGAGCACTTGCTCCATAAGAACGGGTTGGTGGCGAGACGGCATTAACAGACCGGGTGGTGAATCRAGATGGCGGCAGACAAGGATCACWGYTCCCCCTCCTCAGGTACATAGTCCGGATTACGCAGCGCWGAGGCTTCGYTTCCGTAGTARGAGTCGGCTTCTGGGAATGCAGTTTYGGCGTAAACCYTTGCATCCCAAATTTCTATGTAGCTTCCGCAGCCGACGATTTCGACTTCGCCTTCCAGCGCAATCCTGGAACGCAATTCATCTGGTAGCAAGATACGGTTTTGACTATCGACCTTRATCTTGCGTGTACTAGCTCCAATAAAGCGACGCAATAAACGCGCTCCGTGGGCGGTCTTCTCTTTYCCCAATGCGCTGCGACGAAACTTCTGAAACTCCGACTCGGTGTAGAGATCGAARCAACCGACGGCGCGATTYGCAAAAACCCGGAAGTAGCCCTTCTCGGAAGCGCAKACTTGCCYCTTTTCCACCGCAGTGGTGACTTCATCCAAGAGGGCGCTCGGCATAAAGACGCGACCTTTCTTGTCGATCTTATGCGTGAACTCTCCGTCGAAATCAATCATGGCTAAGGGTTGGTGACGGGGAAYTATTCAAGGACTATTAGGGGGCTCCACTTTGCCTTTTCATTCCTCCGCTGTCCTATCTTGCCCCTCCGCCAGGAATCCGCAAGAAAAAACCCAAGGAAATCCTCGGGTTTCATAAAAATGCGTTCGAGGCTAATTGCAGCGCAATTTAAGCACTTTCTTCCTCGCTCATCGCACTATTCAAATCCCCGTCTTGAGTGGGATCCATCAGCTCRGCCAGGATGCCGGTGAGCTTCTTGCGGCGCTCTGACTCCAGCTCACGGCTTTCCACCGAAAAGCGGTTCTGCGAGCGGATTTTACGTAAAACCAGGTACTCGACCTTGCCGCGCATCTCGACGCGCTCCAAACGCAGCTTGCGGTGCCGCACCAATAAGAGCGCCAGCAAGTAGCACAAATCGCGGCGGTCCTCGCGTTCATCCTTCGCCATACCCTCCATGGCAGCGAGCAGCAAATCGAAGTCCATTTTGATGGCGCCACGTTTCTCACTGTGAGAAGTRCGCCAATAGACYACGTCTTGCGAGGCATCGCGCTGGTCAAAACAGGAGCGGCAGGCATCCACGCGCTGYAARTCYTCCTCGACTAAACGAAGCARSGAATAAACCTCTTCGCCTTCCTGRAAACTGCGGGAGCAGTCGCTGCAGGTGGCGTCGCGCTTACGAAAGGACCAGGATGAAGCCATTTGAGRKTTAGCCKATGAGGTGGAGTTGCGACAACAAATGCTGCAACAGGATGCGCGAACGAACCATATCGTCCTCCATGCGCTCCCACTCRGCCTCGCCGGAATCCAGCGTATCGTCTGCCGTCGTATTCTTCTCCTGCAACACRCGAGATTTCACCACGACCTCGCCRTCTTCATTTTYCARCACRCGRAGGATGCCCTGCCAGCGGCGRCCTTTGTTGCGAAACGGCTGCAACTGCAAATCCCAGCCAGAAGTGACACTGTGGCGGCCATCGTCACGCTCACCGGGCGGGAAACCGGCATTTTGCATGGCCCAYTCGCAAGCATCCATGATGTCGCGCATGGGTGGTGCGGGATCAAGAATACGTTCCGACCARCGACCGCTTTCATCCTCGAGCGGTGGGCTAGAGCATGCGGGAAGGACGGYGCCAAAAAGCACCAGGAGCAGCGTCAATACKGAAAATCGCATCTTGGTGATTCTATCAGGATGGCTCTGAWGGAGTCGGGCCACGCGCCCGAGTTAACTCTTCTTCGAGGCACTCCGCTCGCGTTCGCGCAACACCAGACGCAGAGGCGATTTGATCAACTTCAGACGCTTGCGCAAGTCTCTGGTGACGGCGCGAATCACTTCCTTCTCGAACAGACGTTTGCGATTCACAAACAACAAGAACGATGGCGGGTTGGAKCCGAGCTGAGTGGCRTACATRACYTTTGGCTTTTCACCACGTCCGCGAAARCGCAATCCTTCGAAACATGCCTTCACCACGCGATTCAATTCGCCCGTTCCAACCTGAATACTGCCTTCCGCRTARACCTCCAAACTCTCRCGCAACACGCGATCGAGRCCTTTGCGGGTGAGGTTGGAAATCATGATGACCGGCGCGCCCTTCAGGTGWGGCAACTTATGCTCCACCATYTCGCGGAAATCCTGAATCGTCATGTCCGGCACCAAGTCAGATTTGGTTCCAACCACCACGGTCGGCTTGTGCCGGTCGATAATGGTACGCGCAAGCTCYTGGTCCATGCGTGCGACCGGCTGAGTCAAATCTAGAAACAGGAGTGCTAGGTCGGCGCGCCGAATCGCCTGATCCGACCGCGTCAGCGAGAAGTATTCGACTGCGCTGTTGATYTTGCCCTTKCGGTGCACACCCGCGGTATCYACCAAAGWGAGRTTGTGGCCTTCCCATTCGAGGTCAATGTCAACCGCGTCGCGGGTGGTGCCAGCAAGGTCACTGACGATGACACGCTCTTCCCTCAGCAGTGCATTRACGAAGGAGGATTTGCCAGTGTTGCGGCGGCCAAGAACGGCAATCGACATGCGGTCGACGCTGGCCGTATCACTRGCCTTSGGCAAGAGGGTGGTCAGGCGCTCATAAAGGTCGCCCAAACCTTGGGCCTCTTGCGCCGAGATGCGCTGTGGTTCGCCGAAACCCAATGCGGTGAACTCCATGGCCGCAATGGAGGCRGCACGGGTTTCGCACTTGTTMGCAACCATGATGACTTCSGTRTTGCTGCGGCGTAAATAYTGCGCGACCTGTTCGTCCAACAAGGTCAGACCTTCGCGTGCATCGACTAGGAAAATCACTAGGTCGGAAGCGGTGATTCCAGTYAACACTTGRTACTCCACCGACTCGGCTAAGTCYGCGCGGTCAACAATGCCRATACCGCCRGTATCCATGAGGTCGAAAGAAAGTTCGAACTCCGGCAACTCCACCGGCAACACCAAGCGGTCACGGGTGACTCCCGCGGTCGGTTCCACAATGGCGCGACGGTCACCRAACATGCGGTTGAACAGGGAGGACTTGCCGACGTTCGGTCTTCCGACAATSGCGACTAAGGGGCGTTTATTGTTTTTCGACATCATCGAACTCCAAGCAAWGGGTGRACTTGTGGRAGCACCCGYAARTCAAGCGGMAGCGCRCGGTGGCGCAAACTCCATTGCAGCAGTTGCTCTGCTTGCGGTGGTYTTGGCCCYTCCCCAAAAGGAGTGACCGGTTGCAGGAAAACCACTGTGTTCGGCAGTTTGGCTGCRATGCTTTCTAARGCAYKAGAAACTTGCTCGKTAGAGGTTGTTTCGGTGAGCACCAACTTAACTTGRGTGGTGCAGTTTGCCTCGCGCGCGAGGTCRAGRCAGGCTTCRGTTTGGAGYAACTCTGCRCCAGATCGAAGGGTCTCAGGAAGCTTCCAATCCAGGGAAAGGAGCTCRATYTCAGAAATCACGGTGYGCAARYTCGAGGCCAWRATTCCAGCAGTTTCMAAMAGAACTGRCCCSTYCCAYTGYGGCAACCAAGYGCTYAAAAACTCGGCCTGTAACAAAGGTTCCCCACCGGTAATGGCCAACATGACATCGGAKGATTGCAGGCCGTAACTGGCGAGCACYTCTTGCAAGACTTGATGCAAGTCCRAYTCACTGAGTGGATTGGCRCGCTGCTCAGATGTGTGTTGGCAAAATACATCGAAGCRRTCGCGTTGTTTCCAYGAGCGCGGAGTGTCGCAGTAATTGCAGCGCAACGGACAACCRCCRCAACGCARAAACARATGTGGRCGTCCGACYTCTAATCCTTCGCCYTGAAGGCTTAGGAAAATCTCGTCGAGGAAAAGCGGTGAGCGGTCCATGTTGACTCCAATGCCAAGCCAGGACGTCGGGGTTGAAAACGCGAAGAAGACTACTCGCTAGGAGTNATCTTCCAGCACTTCACCGGCAGCYTCTGCAGCACGGGCAGCAGCTTGGGAGGCTTCCAACTCAGCGATGGAGGCTTCGCGCTGTTCCGAAGCGATGGCCTTCAATTGRCGCTTGGTGAYGGTGCGGACCCGAGTCTTAATYTTTGGCATACCAAGAGGCATGCTGCCCTCGTCAAAGGTACCKGCATCCATCATCTTGTCGACGCGCTCGCGACGAGTGAAAACGGAACGGATAGAAACGATTCCGCTTCCGAGGTTTAGGGACTTGTGGATCGACATGACGAAGAGTGATTCTTAACGACTTGGCAGGGTCTGAAGGCTTGCCCCTGCAAAGGGTACGGGGAGTCCCTCAAGGGACAATCCGCGGATTTCTTGGAGMAGAGACTCCAGTTCAGACGCATCGGCGGCACGGACAAAAATTTGGTATTGCCCTTCCCCAGAYGGGGACTGCGWCGGCGCGRGCTTGGCATCATAACCTAAGGCSACCAGTTTTTGACCGGTTTCCTTTGCGAAACCCAGRCGAGAGCCATCAATGGWRASYRNNAASACDKMMMYNNCRGCSMMRSNGAYYKACRACGGTTTCAGCAGGATGRGTGCCATCGTCGCTGCCATCGTCCGYGCCTAGAWAGGTRAARCCRGCCCARGTSAGGAGCAAGCCGMCCACGATGCCGCCCACCATCTTCAGCAGGTTGGGCGGMATGACCAGCGGCTGCCGGTGCTGCACAAAWGGCTGRCTTGATGGCGTATCACCCTCTTCAACGCGGTTTTCACGCTCGCGCAGGACTTCAAGGAGATGCTTCTTTCTTGCCATTTGGGGRACCTCAGAACCCCTAAAGATTAACCATCCCCYGCTTGTCAGGCAAACCCTGACGTGGACCTCCAAATGTGGCAAAATCTAAGCATGGCCCTTGCCGATGACACCGAAACGCTGCGCCGCCTAGCTGCAGCCGCCATTCTGGAAGGAATGCAAGAAGCTGGTTTGGGTGCAATCCCGCCGCGAGTGGTGGCCGCAGGTCGTGTAGCCGTAGAAACCTCNGAAGCCTCTGGATTGAGCCTGAATGAGCGCATTGAGGCTTGCCGCAAGTGTGCCTTGGGCAGCACCAGGCACTGTTCGGTCCCTGGAGAAGGAGCTGCCAAGGCACGGATTCTTTTGATTGGGGAGGCGCCTGGTGCACAGGAAGATGTGCAAGGTCGACCATTCGTAGGCCCAGCAGGTCAACTGCTCGACAAAATCATCTCCGGCGGGATGGGTCTTAAAAGGGAGGACGTGTTTATGACCAACACTCTTAAGTGTCTTCCTCCTGACGACCGCGCCCCGCTCACCGCCGAGCTGGATGCATGTGCCCCCTATCTTGAAGAGCAAATCGCCAGCGTACAGCCCGAATTAATCATCGCACTCGGCCATCAAGCTGCCCAGCACCTGCTCCGCACCGATCTCAGCCTCTCCCGCCTGCGTGGAGAACTGCACAAGCGGCCTCAGGGCGGCCCTCCGGTGCTGGTGACCTACCATCCGGCCTATTTACTGCTGTATCCTGAGAAAAAACGCGCCTGCTGGGAAGATATCCAGCTTGGCCTGCGGCATTTAGGGATGAGCGCGTAAAGGTCTCAAGGATTTTGTCAAGGGATAGAAACCAGAAGAATCCACAGAACTAACAAGGTCGCCTTTGACGCGTAGCCGCGCGTCGCCATAATCTCTGGTCGGCTATGGCTCTTGCCTCGCCGGTCGGCTTAGGTTTTGGCCTAAGCTCCTACTTTCCCGCATACTTGCGAACATCTCCCGAGACTCGGGATTGTCCCCGCTACCGCACTTCCCAATCAACTCGATGCGTAACGACAGGAAGAATCTGTTGCTCCCTCTTCTGCTTCTCGCCGGCTGCTACAGCCCTGAAGCTGAGATTCACGATGGTGAATATGTACGATCCGACGCAGCGCCTCAACTCGCTGATTCTGATTCGATGCAGGAGCCCGAAGTCTCCACATCTTCTGCTGCACAAGCCATCTCGGTGCGTGCACAAAAGAATGCTCTCCTAGCTGGTAACTACGTCGACCTCGGCAACGATGCGTTCGAACGTGGCGACTACGAAGGTGCTGCTATTCAATACGCAGAAGCTACCCGCCTAGATGCAACCAACATCGCAGCACGCGATGGTTTGCGTCGTTCGCAGTCGGCCATGTCGGGCAATGCCTACGACATTGATTCGGCAGAGAACGTGGTGCAAAACGAAGCGGTACGTCAAAGCGCGAACCGGATGCGGGTCGAAGGCTTGGTGCGCGATGCCGATCGTGCCATGGGCATGGCTGACTTCTCGACCGCGGTCGACAAGTACACCATCGCTATGCAAGCTTTGAGCTACAGCCCGAACATGGCTTACGGCTTCCTTGACTCCAACATGGTGCAAGGCAAGTTGAACGAAGCCACCTCGGCACGCAACTCTTCCGAGAGCTCTGCTCGCGATGCGCAAATGCGCGCCGCCGATGCAGAAGCTATGGAAGCCATGGTTGCACGCGAAGCTTACGGTGCAAACCTGATTGCAACCTTCCTGGGCCAGGCGAACGAAGAGTTCATGGCTGGCTTCCCAGACCGCGCAGTCACCACTCTGGATCAGTTGTTGCGGATTGACCCGCGCAACCCAGAAGCTACCGACTTGCGCTCCATCGCTGTGGAAGCAGCATTGCGCAACCGTCAAGACCAAACTGCCAACGACTTCCGCGAGGGATGGCAGCGCACTTTCGAAGAAATGCGCAACCTTGCTGTACCACCAAACGGCAACATTGAGTTCGACCTCGATCACTGGGAAAAGATTGCAAACCGCGCGCCACTCGACATGGTCGAGAACTTCGCGGAAATGGACGCCGTAGAAGCTGGCATTCGCAGTGCGCTTGCTAACACCCGCATCATTCCAAACTTTGATGATGCACTGGAAGACATCGTTCCAAACCTTCAGGCGTTCGCCAAGGTCAACTTTGTAATCTCGCGCGCGGTGCGGGATGACATTGACGAGGACATCAAGACCATTCGCATGACGTTCAAGAACGACATGCCTATGGATCGCATCCTTAAAATCATGGAAGACCTGATGGGCGGCGAAGTCAAATTCGTAGTCAAGAATGGTGCCGTCTTCGTAGTCACAGCTGAAGAGGCAGACGCGGATTCCATCACCCGTCAATACGACGTGCGTGACATCATCCGTCCGATTAAGGACTTCCCTCTCGCCGAGTACAACTTGATTCCGTCTGGCGGCATCGAGGCTGACGAAGAGGAACTTCCAGAATCGGAAGCCACCATCCTYACTGAGGATGAYCTCATCMYCACCATCACCGAGTCGATTGATATCGATTCCTGGGATGGCGAGACCCACTCGGTCAACGTTGAGAACGGCACCCTGATCGTGCACCACAACCCAGAAGTGCAGGCSGAARTCGCCAGCATGCTGGAAGACCTGCGCGTTCCTGCCAACATCATGATTGATATCAAGGTGCGCTTCTTGCGCGTCGAAGATAGCTTTCTTGAGGACATCGGCGTGGACTTCCGCGGCCTTGGCAACGACTCCACCTCCGGCTCCGCTGGCAAGGGTGACGAGTTGGTGTTCGACGACTTCGGTTCCGATGCAGGCACCCCGGGCGCTCCAGGCACCTTGGGAACYGGCACCGAYACCGGMTTCATCTTCACCGAGTCCGAYAACAACCTCAACATCATCGCTCGGTCGGAGAACCTTTACTCCACCTCGCTTGGTGACGAYGCCATCCTCACCAACTCRGGTGGAYTKGCTCTGCAGTACACCTGGCTCGACGACACCCAGYTGGAGATGATTCTCCGYGCGGTGAARAAGTCGAAGCGTTCGSAGTTRGTCATTGAGCCTAGCTTGATGGTCTACAACACCGCGCGTGCAAACCTAGTGGTTGCAAACCAAGTCTCCTACGTYGCTGACTTCGATGTCGAGATTGCATCTTCGGCTTCGATTGCTGACCCTATCGTGCAAGTCGCCCATGACGGCGTCTTCCTCGATGTGCGTCCAGTGGTGACCGCTGACCGCCGCTTTGTGTGGATTGACGTGCGCCCAACTGTGGCCAACCTTCTGCGTCCAATCCCTACCCTGCAGACCTCCCTCGGTGTTGGATCGCCTGTAACCCTCATGCTGCCACAACTCGAGCTGCAGAAGGTTCGCACACGCGTCATCCTTCCAGATGGTGGAACCCTCATGCTGGGTGGTATGAAGATYCTTGAAGAGCAAGAGCTTGAGTCCGGTATYCCTTACCTGAATCAAATCCCTGTGCTTTCCTTCTTCTTCTCCCGCAAAGGCACCTACGAGACCTACCAAAAGTTGGTCATCCTGCTCACCGCAAACATCATCCTTATGGATGAGCTTGAGCCAGGTCAAACGCCAACCGGTTACTAGACCGTGAAACCAAACGGCCGAGGGTGGATAGACACCCTCGGCCGTTTCCATTACACCGAGGTCCATTGGACCTGTTCTTGAGAGAGACCGCATGATTGCACTCAGCTCCGTACTCCTTCTCAGCCTTCTCGTCCCGTTCCAGCAAGGCGGYGCCAGCACCGTGGCCCGCAAGAACGCAGAGGCTGCCCGCGCTATCAACCGTGAGTTTGGACTCGACCATTGGGCCGAGAAACTCATTACGCGCTCCCTGGCTGAAGCCAAGACTGCCGACGATARGGCAGAATTGTTGCTCGCTCGCTGCGATGTGTTACTTCACACCGCGAGCGTCAAAGTCAAYGACAGCGAAAAGCTCCCTGCCCTAGGTGAAGCCGGTGAAGCCTAYGTGGCYTAYCTCGGCACGAGCCCTGGCGGAGATCTCGAAACTACTGCGCAAAGCAACCTAGGYGCYGTTGCARGTCAATATGGCATCACCTTGGTGCGCATGATTGAGAATGGCGCGATTMRTGGTGCCGAACGCGAGACTGCCGTTGCSACTGCGGARAGTATTTTCAAGACCTCCTTAAAGGGCATGAACTCCATCATTGATTGGTGGCAGGCTCTCCCTGCAAATAATCCGCAGAAGAATCTGAGYCAGTTCAACGTTTACTACCCGTCGGTGTTCAACCGCGCGTTGGTTTACTTGTACTGGGCGCAGCTTTATCCCGCTGGTTCTYTGGAACGCGATCAACGCGCCAAGCAGGCGATTGGTTACTTCGAGGAGTTTGCGATTGGCGCACCTTTCCTCCCCTCCCAACGCGCATACAAATCTCTTGCGGATTGTTATCGCGTGCTCGGCCAAAACGAAGATGCTTTTGACTACTACGAGTACGTTACCGACAACACCAAAGAACTCATCGCAGTCGAAGGAGCAGATTTAAGTCCTGCCTTCATAGAGCAACTGCACGACGTCATCCAGTCTTCCGACTTTGGCATGCTGCAAATGTTGCGCGTGACCGGGCAAACCGACATGTTCTGGTCCACCGTCGACAGCTTTARCAGTTGGGTCGATGAGGAACGCGTAGAACTCACCCGCAGCGGTTATGAGCTCAACCTTGTCATTGCTCAACAGWTGATTGAGGAAGGCCGCATTGGAGAAGCTATTTCGCTTGCCGATGAGGTCGCCAAAGCCAATGATCGGAGCACGCTTCGTTTGCGCGCGAACTCGGTCATGGGTGCTGCGATTGCACTCGCTCCACCAGGTGCCGACATCCCACTCGATGTTTTRTTTGGCTCTGCGGAAGGAGCTTACTTCCAGAAGGAATACCCGGCAGCYATCGATGGCTTCCGCATGCTGATYCCGCGTCTTGCCGGYTCCCGTCAAGCCGATGAATACGGTGGCAAGGCKTACTAYCTKCTCGGCATTTGCTGGACYCGCWCCGGTCAGCCTYTRCTYGCTGCRGTGACYCACCAAATCGGATACGAAGATTATCCAGATGACGAGGAATACGCCGGCAAGAATGCAAAGAAGTGGCAGGCACAAACCTCGAACTTCTTCAAACGCGCCAGCGAAGACCCGGAAATTCTAGAGTGGAACGATGCTGCGATTCAAGCCGTMGTTGATTCCGGTGAAGGAGGCAACGACCTGGAATGGGGACARGCCAATACCATGAACTCTTTGGCGCAAAAAGCTGCGTCTAAGAATGCAAAGGCKAAGCCTGGTTCTCCTGAAGCCGTGAAAGCGGTGACYGCTTAYGGCAAAGCTGTMAKCGCCTACTCCAAGGTGAAGCCTGAAAGCAAGYACTACGAAAAGTCCTTACTRAAAATGGCCATCTGCGAATACGAAAGCATTCGCTTTGACCCATCGGCAGCAGGCMGGTCCTTGGACGCCTTRAACTTCTACCTCACCGATTACATCGGCGACTCGGCGCATGACCCGAAGGATGGAGCGCAACGTCGTGCGCGCCGCGATGTRCAACCWGAAGCSGTYTCKTACCTCGGCCGCACCTAYCGTGCYATGGCTAAGGCAGGCGACCAARGTGCATGGCARAAAGTCATCGATACTTTCGCCGGCATGCACGAACGCTTTGAAGGGCAAAARGACTTGGGTGACATTGCCATGGCTTACCGYGCSGAAGCCTTCGTGCGYCWAGGCRARATTGAGGARGCRGAARCYGAGTATCAAGCSATGCTYGAMATCTCMGCCAACCCYGGTCGCCTWGCSATYGCCTGCTTCTCYTTGTTCATGCAYTTCAAAACTGTKGAMAMMRWKGACSTSGAYSWMRWYCAGRYKWWCCGGCAATCAGAAGCCGAGTACCTTTCTGCTTACAACACCTTCTCCCCCAACAAGCGTTGGACCAATTTACTTGGAGAAGCAGACCTTTGGATGAAACTGGGCGACTACGAAAAGTCCGCTGCCTTATTCCAGTTGGTCATGGATAAGTATTCCACGGGCAAATCTTTCACCGATGCTTTCCGTTTCAAGACGCAGATCGGCTTAGTCGAATCTCTCTTGCAACTGCGCCGCACTGGAGAGGCCATTCCTTTAGTCGACAAGCTTTACGAGCAAAGCCCAAAGAACTTGCGCGTGCGCTCCGCTGTGGTCAAAGTGAAAGCTGGATTCCTGGTTTACAACGGCGCTCAGGTGCTGGAGGTTCCTGGCGAAGGGACTCCGCAAGCACTCGCGCTAGCTGCAACCATGGCCTCTGAATTAATCAAGGTTGCCAAGTTTGAGGCCGATCGCGACCAGATTAACCCATACGCATACGCGCCATGGTGGGAAGCCAAACTCAACCAAGGCTATGTGCTTTACCAACAAGGCAAGGCCGACCCAGCGCAAGCTGGCAAGCACGTCAAGATGGTCAGCAGTCTCCAACGTCAGGATCCAAACCTTGGCGAACCCATTGCCGGCAAACGTATGTCGCAAAGTCTCCTCTGGCTCCTGAATCACTAGACCGATGATCCTTACCTGCGCACTTTTGTTTCCCATGCTGATGCCTGCGGCTCTCCCGCAGAGCCGAGTCGCACGCTTAGACGGTGGTTCCTCCTCCGGCAAGTTAACTTCAGCCACCATGGAAGTGGTGACCTTGGAAGATGCCTCTGGCGACACGCGTGATTTCGCTGCTGGTGAAATCCTGTCACTAAAGCCAGGCCCTCTTTCTGAAATGATCATGAAGGGCGAAGCTTTCCTGGATATCCAGGATTACCAAAACGCAACCAACTCCTTCGCCGCCGCCGCCGGTGAAGATGCAGCGTTCTGGGTTGCGCCTTACGCAGGCTTGCGCCATGCAGAAGCCATGCTTGCTTGGGCGCAACGAGATCCAGGCCGCGCGAGTGAAGCCGCTAAGGCCTTCCGCATCTGGACCGACGCTAACGCCGACAGCTTTTGGTTGCCGCGTGCGCAAATGGGTGCCGCCAACGCTATGGCTATGTCGGGCGACGTCGACGGCGCGACTTCGCTCATGCAGAAACTTTCCGACATCGCTTTCGAGAAAAACCTCGGGCGCCACGTCGAACTACAGGTGAACTTGGTGCGCTGTGAAGCCTTCTTAATTGGCGGCCAAGCCGAAGTGGCAGAAGCGCGTCTGCGTGACCTCGTGGTCAAGTTAGACAAAGCCGTTTCTGACCCCAAGGGCGACGTCGGTACCAAGGGCCTGTTCCTTTCCATGAGTTCGCGCGCCAAGATTCGTCTCGGCGATGCCATCACTCAAAAGGATGGTCCRCGCACYGCTAGTTCTTACTGGCAAGGCCTAGCYAACGACCGYAACGCCACCTCCGATGTCCGYGCYGCGGCKTGGATTGGCATTGCATCGGCAGCACGTGAGTCTGGCAACCTGCGTGAAGCGCAAATCCAACTCGCCAAAGTCATTGCCACGCTTCCTGCGTCGGACGATGTYATGGCMCAYGCTCTCTAYGACCTCGGTGAGGTTTCTAAGGAATTGGGCAATAACCCGACTCCTGGCGAGACCTATCATCAACGTCTGCTTGAGAAGTACCCTAATACCAGCTGGGCCGCCAAGGTCCGCTAAYCCTTCTKKMGTCCCCGAYTTYCGGGRCCCTTCYAGATAGCAWCYGTCCTAAGGCCTTCCCTGGCGACCRTTTGCTGCTAGAATCTTTCCCTTCCCGGTGGAAWYWACACCGAAACCCAACGCGTCCATAGCAATGTCCCGATTCCGTTACCTCGCACCGGCCTTGACCGGTACTCTCGTTTTTGCTGGCAACATCTTCGCACAAGACGAAGAAGCCAAAGATGAAGGCGCAAGCTTCATCGAYGCCATTCAGAATGCAGGTGCCATTGGTTACCTCATCATCCTGATGTCCGTCGTTGCCATGGCGCTCATCATYGAGCACTTCATGACCCTCAAGCGCGAGAAGCTCGCCCCACCCGAGGTCATCGACGAGATCGAGGAGCTCTTCCAGGAYGGYAACTACCAGGAAGCACTCGAGGCTTGTGAAGCCAACCCTTGCTTCTTCAGCAACGTGACYGCTGCKGGYATCCGYAARCTTGGYCACCCMTTCGGCACCATCGAGAAGTCCATCGAAGAGATGGAAGACGAGGAAGGTGTSAAGCTTCAGCAGAARATTGGCTGGCTCTCCCTCATCGCTGGTATYGGTCCCATGATGGGATTGTTCGGCACGGTGACGGGAATGGTTGGTGCATTCGCGACCATCGGTTCTTCCGGTGCTGGCGGTGTRAACCCAGCTGACTTCGCAGCTGACATTTCTTTGGCACTGATGACCACCGTKCTWGGTCTGACKGTKGCWATCCCGACYACCGCGTTCTACGCCTTCTTCCGTAACAAGGTCTCTTTGGTGACCATGGAAATCGGTGCTGTGGTTGAGGATATGTTCGAGCGWTTCCGCGCAGCGGAMTAATCGCCTTNGCTTTTGCAGGATTGGGGGGTTACTRCCCCAATCCTGCCCCACTAGTCTGAACGTACATCAAAGAAAACAATGTCAAGACGCCGCGAAGCCGATACTGAAATCGAAATCGACATGACTCCCATGATCGATATGACCTTCCTGTTGATCATCTTCTTCATTATCGTGAACGATATGTCGCAGAAGGATCTTGAGGATCTCAAGCTCCCTATTGCTATGGAAGCTGGTCATGATGATCCACCGGACCGTCGCCAGGTACTGAACATACGCTGGTTTCCTGCTGGTGGCGTGCCTGACTACGTAAAGGACCGATACGCCAAAGAGCTTAAGATTGGCATTCCAGACGACATGGAGTGGTCCGATATCATTTGGAAAGGGCAAATTCTTTACTACCCAAACATGGACACCCAGGGTCGTACCGATCCGATTCGTAAAAGCCGTCCGGACTACTACTGGAAGCTTGCGCAAACCATGGAAGTGCAGTGGATTCCCTACTTCGAAAAGAAGATGGATGACCAGCTCAAAATCATGCTGCCGGATGACCCGGTTCTCCTGCGCGCCGACCGCAACACCCCTTTCAAGTATCTGCAGAAGATTATGGAAGTGTGTACGCGTGAAAATATCATGATCTGGAAGGTGCAGTTCGCTGCTTCTGAGGATCCAAGCGTCGTTGCTGCACGCGAAGCTGAGAAAAAGAAGTAAAGGAATTCACATGGGCAAAAAGAAAAAGAAGTTTGAAGAGATTAAGCCGGACATGACGCCAATGATTGACGTCACCTTCTTGCTGTTGATTTTCTTCATTGTGACTCTGAAGTTCAAAGTTTTGGAAGGGCGCTTGGACGCAGCTCTGCCAAAAGACCGAGGTACCAATACCTCAGAAGCGGAAGAGATTGACAAGCTCGATATCTTGATGTTTGTTGCCGATCCTGGTGAGTTGATTCCGGATGGGAAAAGCGACCATCTGAAAATGTTCTCTGGCCGTCGGATTCGCATCGAGATTGGTGCACAGAAGTGGTACTACAACCCATTCGACATCGCGGACGCTGAGAATCCAATCCCGGATCTCACCGAGTTCTTGAAGAACCCGGAATGGGACCGTGACGAAACTCCCGTCTCTCTCGATGCTCGTAAAGGCATTGTTTACGGCGACGTGATTGTGATCCTAGATGTGGTCATTCGCGAGAAATACAAGAAGGTCTCCTTCGCCGGAACCTTTGAACAGGACTAGCACTTAGGAACGAAGCAAACCCGCACGGGATGAATAACCTCCCCCCTGTGCTCCCGGACTCCTCCTCGCTAAACGGGGAGGAGTCCTCTCATTCGGAGCCACTTCGCGCAGTCCTGCATCAGGCTGCAGACCAAGTTGCCGACTACTTAGAGAGTCTTGGCAGTCGACCCATTTTCCCGGCCTCCCCCGCTGCACCGCAAGGTGATTTAATGCCGGAGCAGGGTGAGAACTTGAGCGAACTGTTTACCGATTCCGCTCAATGGGCTATCAAAAACTCGGTGCATGTCGGCAGCC
Organism: Planctomycetota bacterium; assembly: GCA_002746235.1. GTDB lineage: Bacteria > Planctomycetota > UBA1135 > UBA1135 > UBA1135. Next base: position 16,865 of record NVWJ01000003.1, on the reverse strand, counting down.
CCGGCTATGTCGGACATATGGATTCAGGAGTCGCGGTTGCTGGAATCCTCGGCGACTTCTTGGCCTCGGCGTTGAACCAAAACTTGTTGGCCTTTGAATTAGCACCCGGCGCAACCTTGCTTGAAAAACGCATGCTGCGCTTCTTTGCCGATGAAGCAGGATTGCCCGAATCGGCAGGTGGAATCTTCACCACCGGCGGCACCACAGCAAACCTCACTGGCCTTTTGATGGCGCGCGATGCGGCACAGCGGAATGCATCGCGGGGAGGAATAGCGTCGGAAGAGGCGCTTTGCGTATTGGCTAGTCAAGATTCGCATTACTCGATTGCCAAAGCTTGCGCGGTTTTAGGCATGGGTAGTGATCAGGTTTACGCGGTGGGAGTCGATGGACCAGAACGACGTAYGGATGTTGCAGATTTACATCGCGCGTGGGGAGCAGCGCAGGCGGATGGCAAACGTCCGATTGCAGTGGTTGCAACTGCTGGAACGACTAGCTGTGGTGCCATCGACCCTATCCCAGCAATTGCAGACTTTTGTCAACAACACGAGCTTTGGTTACATGTCGATGCAGCCCATGGTGGCGCGTTGATTTTGCAGCGTAAGGAGAAGCAACGCTTGCACGGAATCGAGCGCGCGGATTCCATYACCMTGGATCCGCACAAGTGGCTTTAYGCGCCGAAGAGCGCTGGCATTTTGTTAGTGCGCGACCAATCGAGATTAGTCACCGCGCACTACGACGCCCCCTACCTCGATCGTTTTCAASAACACGGCGARGCCYTGCCGGTCAGTCAAGGCCGCCGCGCACTCGATGGCAGCCGCCGTKTTGATGCRCTCAAGGTGTGGATGAGCCTGCGCCATTTCGGWCGCAACGGRCTCGATGCGATTTTGGACTCGCGCTTAAAGTTAACTMGGCAGCTGCACGAAAARCTGAAGCGGCATCCATTCTTTGAGCCCATGCACCAGCCCGACCTCAATGTKCAGGTGTTTCGCCCRCGTGAYYCTAAGCATTGGCCGGCGATTACGGCTGCCCACCGTCAGCTTGAGRCTGAGGGGCGCTTCTGGACCTCCTACACGCGTCTAGACGGGCAGCAGTGCCATCGGATGGTGCTGATTAACCCATCCACYACGGCGGCTGATTTGGACCAAATATTGGACCACCTAAGCATCGCCCACCAAACACTTTGGGRCAATTCTCATCGTCCTGAACATCTGTCCCCAAAAGGSCGTAGCGAGCCTCCAACGGCGCTGTTACATTCTTCCCCTGACTATCGTTCAAAAGACGGTAGCCATGTGACTGTAGGTGACTAACCATAGCCTCAGTCCCAGCTCGGACCCCAAGCTTTCCCCATGAACAGAACCCTGAAATCGGCTTCTTGCCTGAGCCTGACCCTCGCATTGTTTGCGGTGGGTTGCGCTTCACCCGACTCCTCGACATCCGAGGGGATGGTCGCCTCTAACGCCTCCGGCAACACCAATGAACCTTTGTTCATGGATGCCACTGTGGGTGTACAAGAACCAGGTTCGCAAGAGCCCGGTGCGCAGAGCGTCCTTGACCAAGGCATTCAGCAAAACACTTTGCGTGATCAGAAGATTGCTCTTCTGGTGCGCGAACACGTGATGACTGCGCGCATGGCTTATGCCGATGCTCGTTTGTTAGAAGCTGAAAATGAGTTGCTTGCTGCACTCAAACTCGACCCAACCTCGACCGATGCACGCGGCTTACTTGAGCAAATTCAAGTGGCCCTCGGCAAGGCGAACAGTGACATCACTGGCTCTAGTGCCGATGTCCGCCAGCAAACCATGGCCCGCGGCGAGCGTTTGCAAGCCGATGCTACGGCTTACTTGCAGGCCGGTCGCAATTACCTCATGGAAGGTAACTACGATGTCGCCATCGGCAAGTTGCGTCTTGCACGCAGCATCATCATGGGTTCCGACCTGCGCATCGATTGGGGCGGCATGGAAGGTGAAGTCAACGGTCTGCTCGAGCAGGCGGAAGCGAACCGTGACATGGCCATGGCCGCGCAACGCAGCGATGCTGCACGCTCGACCTTCGAAGCCTTGCAGAACAAGCGCCAAATGGAGCTTGAGCGTCGCAACCTTCGCTTGGACGCCATGCTCTCCGATGCGATTGTTTCCTTCGATAACTACGAGTTCGATCGCGCGATTGGCTTGTGCGAGGACATCCTGATTGAGGATCCTCTAAACGGTCACGCGCGTGAGTTGATTACCAGCTCGCAGAAAGCACGGCACAACAACATCGAAGAGTCTTGGGTTCAGAAGCGTTCCGAGCGCTACAACACCTGGCTTGCCGACATCGCAGAGGCCCGCGTTCTCACCACCGAAGTGATGACCATGCCAAGCGCAGCACACTGGAAGAAGATTTCCGATCTGCGTAAGGAGTTCCGCGTCACCACTGTGGAAGATGCCGATTCCGAGCTCAACATGGGCTTGATGGCAGACATCACCAACCAACGCATCCCGAGCCTCATCTTTGAAGGTGAGACTTCGCTCGAGACCGTGGTTGATCARCTGCGYACCTTCACYAGCATTCCWTTCGTAGTCACCCCAGACGCKGTCGATGCTGTCGACAACGAGGGCATTGAGTTCAACCTCAATATGACTCACGAGCTGAGCGTGATGAACGCACTCAACATCATCACCGATGTTGCCGGTCCTGAAGTGACCTACACCTTCCGTCACGGAGTGGTTTACATCACCTCCACCGCGAAGGCCAACGCCAAGATGATTCTGCGTCTTCACGATGTGCGTGACCTAACCGCCATGTTGGTCGACCACGCTGGTCCAAAGATTCAAGAGATTCGCCTTCCAGATGGTGAGTACGACGACGAAGACGGCCCCGCTTTCGGTGGTGTTGTTGGAGAAGCGGTACCGCTGATGGATCCAGATAACTTGGTGACCTTGGTGCAGCAAGGCGTACAGCCTGCGGTTTGGGAAGAGAACGCAACCATCAGTGTCCTCAACGGTCAACTRGTCGTGCGCGCAACCCCTGAGATTCACCAAGAGATTGATGACTTCCTCGGTGGCTTYCGTCGCTACACCTCTTCCATGGTGCACATTGAGGCTAAGTTCCTCACCATCACCAAGGATTACTTGCAGGARATCGGWATCGATTGGCGCGGCAACGGTGGTAACWMCTCCGCTCTCGAGCTGACCAACCTKGAYGACGTCACYTCCGGCTTCGATGACAACGCCTCCCTGGCTCTGGACAACAACGGTCCTGGCCTRCCTTCTGGCGCAGATTCCAACCCRTCGGCTGGTGCTTACTTCAACGACTTYGGYGACGGTGACTTCCGTGCACGTACCGAGAACATTCTGRGCACTTATGGCGCTCGTTTGGGTACCGCTGGYGGYCTRGCCATGCAGCTCTCCTTYTTGGATGACCTGCAGTACAGCTTGATTCTCAACGCRGTBGAGAAGAACCAGCACGTCCARGAGCTCACTTCCACCATCCTGTCGGCGCAGAACACYCARCGTGCCTAYGCCACGATGTTGAACCAGATCACCTACGTGCAGGACTTCGATGTAGAGGTTGCGCTTGCGTCCTTCATCGCTGACCCAATCATTGGTGTSATYTCMGACGGCATTGTYCTGGATGTCCGCCCAACCATCGCGCAGAACCGTAAGTACATCACTTTGGAACTGCGTCCGACKGTGGCGACCATCGTGCAGCCMATCGCGGAGTTCACCTCCTCCCTGGCAGCACTCACCACCCCGATTACCATCCAACTCCCTGAGTTGCAGATTGCTTCCGCRAACACCACRGTWGTGGTTCCAGACGGCGGCACYGWGGTCATCGGTGGATTGAAGAAACTGTTCAACATTGATCAGCGTTCTGAGATTCCTTTCCTCTCTGACATTCCAGTCCTAAGTCTGCTGTTCAAGACCGAAGGTGAGGCTGAAGAGAATAAGGATGTCATCCTGATGATCCGCGCGACCATCATCGATGCCAACGAAATGCAGGACGGACTCGACGCCCAATTGGGTAACTAGACCGCTCTGGGGAGAACCTCCCCTAGCATTCAAAAAGAGCCGCTCTTCCATTTGGGAGAGCGGCTCTTCTTCAATTTAAGATGGACCGGGTTTGGAGTGGGAGCTTCTCCCTATCCGCGATTGCGGCGTTCGAGCGGAATACCGTACTCCTCGTCCAACAGACCGCGCAACGCGACAAAGTCATCCAAGATGTGATTCGGCTCGGTCTTTGGCAGATTCTTGGAATGCTTGCCGGTGCCGCGAATCCATACGGTTCGAAAACCAGCTGCATTGGCTGGGTCGACATCGTGGTAAGGGTGGTCCCCCACATGCATCACCTGATCGGTAGGTACACCTGCAACCTCCGCGCACCGTGTGTACAAACGCGGATTGGATTTCGCGATACCGACCTCGTGAGTAATGAACAACAGCTTATGGTCAATAAAGCGATCAACGCCGAGGCGTAGAAGCTTCTCCATTTGCTTATGCACCAAACCGGCACTGATCACGCCCAAGCGCAAATCGGTTGCAGCCAAATCGCGCAGCAAGGCTTCTGCTTCCGGGCGAATCTTCAGCTTCTTCCATTTGGCATTGTGATAAGCAATCACACCAGCCACCACCAATAAATCGTGATTGGCGCCCGCTGTGGCACTTTCTGGCAACCGCTTCATGAGGCGGTTGTAATGGTGGTCATCGTTGGAGCCAAACTCTGCGACCACCTCTGCGAGTTCCTGCAAGACCTCCGGCACCTCGGCTTTCAGGCCGCGCGCAATCATCGCTTCGACCGCTTTGGTCCGCGCCTCGACGACAAAGTCGGAGGTGCCGAACAGGGTGTCGTCGATGTCTAGGAAGATGACCTTCAGCTCTGGAGGGTTCGCACTCACGTGGATGAGYGTACCGCTGCAGCAGCGTCTAGAAGGCGTCGGGTGTAAGGGTGTTCGGGGKWCTTGAGSACGTCGGCGGTGCGGCCTTGCTCGACRATTTCACCATCCTTCATGACCGCAACCCGGTCGGAGAAACGGCGCACCGCATCGAGGTCGTGGGTGATGAAAAGATAGGCGATGCCGCGCAGGGTTTGCAGGTCGCCGAGCAGTTCAAGGATCTGTTCCTGAATGTTGGCGTCGAGTGCGGAAATCGCTTCATCGCACACCACCAGACTCGGTTGCAGCGCAATCGCACGCGCGATGGCCACCCGTTGGCATTGACCGCCGCTGAGCTGATCGGGATAGGCATCGGCGTGGTCGGGGCCGAGGCCGACATCGGCTAGGAGCGCCAGGGCACGCTTTCTGAGCTCACTGCCCTTSGCAAYCTTATGGATTGCAAGAGGCTCCGACACGCTCTGCCARGCGCGCATACGCGGGTCGAGTGCSGAAACCGGGTCTTGGAACACCATCCCKATATGACGCCKCAGCGGCCKWARYTTRGCCTGACTGAGCCCGGACCAATCGACCGACTGGCCATTGGGCAAAGTCATCTGGATTTCRCCTYSYTCCATRGGGATCAAACGCAAYAACGCGCGCCCMACCGAGGTYTTGCCGCTGCCGGATTCRCCGACYAGCGCAAGCGTTTCRCCCGGCTGGATGTGAAAGTCCACRCCYTTCACYGCAACRAARGAACCCTTTTTGCCACCACCGGGTCCGGGGTAACGCACTTGCATGCYYTTCACCTGACAAACCGAAGCGCTTGGGGTGRCATCGTCCGTGTCTAGCTTGGCTTGTTGRCCGGCMAGCGCCGCGCGCACCAACTCTTGGGTGTAAGCATGCTGCGGATTCTCGAACAACTCTTTGGGCGCGCCGCGCTCGACCACGTGRCCGTTTTGCATGACCAGAGCCTCCTGGCAAAACGCGCGCACCAACTGCARRTCGTGACTGATCCAYAACATAGCAAGGCCGCGCTCCACGCGCAGGCGGTCGAGCAGGCCGAGGATTTGCTCTTGCACGGTRACGTCTAAAGCGGTGGTCGGTTCATCGGCGATCAGTACTTCCGGCTCYCCYGCCAAAGCTGCGGCRATCAAAATSCGTTGCCGCTGTCCGCCGCTCAACTGATGCGGATAACGCCGTGCGAGGTTGGCYCCATCGGGCAAATCCACTTCCTCGAATAGCTGCAAAACGCGYGCCTTGCGTTCGGCTTTGGAAAGCTCCTTACAATGTGTCTGCAAGACTTCCTCCACCTGCCGACCGACCCGTAACACCGGATTCAAGGCCGAGGAAGGRTCTTGAAACACATAGGCCACTTTGGCRCCGCGGTATTTGCGTAGAGCAGATTCCTTGAGCTTAGTGAGCTCAGYGCCTTCAAAGCGAATGCTGCCGGCGGTCCGTTGCACTCCATATGGCAATAAGCCCATGAGCGACAGCGCGGTCAAACTTTTGCCGCTGCCYGACTCGCCCACTAGCGCCAAGGTGCGGCCRGMGTGCAATTGRAAGTGCATRTCGGCSACCAAGGGGGACTTGGAGTCAGCGCCGACGACCTCCAAGCGGAGTCCTTCAACCTCGAGCAATGGCACAGTGRACACACTCCGATTGTACGGCGCAGCARGGACTGAATCCGCCCCGCTCAAGCGTTATCCTCTGTGCGTGCCCCCGCTTCCACAAATCCGCCGCTGCAGCCCGCTCGCTTGTTTGGCGCTGCTTGCTGGATTGTCGGCCTGCGTGCCGCCGCGCGCTGAATTAGTGGTGGCGAATGGGCCCGATGTCGAAGTTTTAGACCCGCAAATCACCTCAACCACCGCTGGCGGACGCATCTTCTCTGCCTTGTTCGAAGGCCTAACCCGCTTGGACCCAGCGACTCTCGATGTCACGCCTGGTTTGGCCGAATCCTGGAGCAAGGAGGATCCTTCAGGTCGGGTTTGGACCTTCACCCTACGCGAAAACCTGCGTTGGTCCGATGGCTCAAGTTTAACCGTAGAAGATGTTCGCGCTTCTTGGCGACGCCTTGCTCTTCCCGCAACCGGCGCCGATTATGCCGCGTGGATGAAAGATGCCGAGGTGTTCATCAACCTCGAACAACGTTCGGTGCAGGTGCATTTTCCCAGCCCGCAACCTTTGTTTGACCGCATGTGCGCTTTTCATGCACTGGCGCCGATCCCCGCGGCTTTACGCAATGCTGCTCCTGGCTCGACTCCGAAGGTTCTCCCCTGCAGTGGCCCCTATCAGTTAATCGAGCGACGTATTCGGGACCGCATTCGCGTGGCTGCCAACCCGCATTACTGGCGCGACGTGGAGCTTGGTTTCGAGAGCATTGACTTTCTAACTTTAGATTCTCAATTCACCGCGCTCAACCTATTYCTCTCCGGCGATGTTTGGTTTACCCCCAACGTGCCCGAYATAGCGGYACCCGCCTTACTGCGTGAATATGCYAATGCCTTTCAACCWCAAGCACARTTTGCAACCTACTTYCTRCGCTTTCAAATTCTYGATGGWCCSTTTCARRAYAAGGATTTRCGRCTTGCGTTGATTCACTCCATCGATCGCCACGTGGTGGCAAAAAACCTCGGTGGTGGTCGCCCCGCGGCGCAAAGTTTRGTGCCTCCNTTTNGCRCMAGGGTATCCASRGGTGRAAGGMCCAAACTTTGATTTAGACCTYGCTCGRGCTGCTTTAGCGCGCTATCAGAAATCCCATCCGGGACCACYTCCGTACTTRGAATACCTTTATCCAAGCTCCGACTTCAAYCGCAAGCTTGCCGAAGTCTTGCAACAACAGTGGTCGGTCAACTTAGGCGTAGAAGTTGCRCTTGCYAATCARGAAGCSAAAACATTCTTYCCWGCGCAACGCGGWTTRGARTAYCAAGTTAGCCACTCCAGYTGGGTCGGCGACTACTTGGACCCGCTCACGTTCTTGGAGAACTTCGTCGCCGAAAGCGGCAACAACCGCACTGGATACGCGAATCCGGAGTACGCCAAATTRCTGGAGTGGGCAGCWGATTGTGGCGACCCCRTTTTACGTTTTGATTTACTCGCACAAGCGGAAAGYTTGCTGCTTGAAGAAGCCGTCATCGTKCCGTTGTTGCTYGATGTYGGTCAGGAATTAGTCTCACCGCAACTCRGAGGATTCCAGCGCAATGCTTCCGGCGTGATTGATTGGGCRGCGCTTTATCCGGAGTCGCAGGCCCGATGAAAATGCGCATCGTGCGRCGCTTATKMGCTTGGGTRTTCGGCATYYTMATGGTGCAWYTCATCGCATTCCTCATGATGCGTAGCACCCGCGGCGGWCCTTTCGACGATGCMCGCGCGCTGGACCCCATCGTCCRCCAAGCYCTCGAACAACGCTATGGTTTGGATCAGCCTCTGCTGGTGCAATACGGACATGCGCTYAGCGGMCTAKTGCGTGGCGATTTCGGCCCTTCTCTACGTTATCGAGACACYCAAGTCTCCACGCTGCTCGCCGATGCYTTGCCGATTTCGCTCATCCTCGGCGGYGGYGCTTTACTGATTGCCCTGCTCATTGGTATTCCCGCAGGACTWTAYTGCGCCCGTCGCGCACGCAGCTTCGATGGCAAGTTACTCCACGCCGGCGGCACACTTTTACTTGCTCTGCCGAACWTCGTCCTCGCCGGACTGCTGCTCGCAGTTTTTAGTTTCCAACTCGGATGGCTTCCRCCGGCAGGCCTTGGCRGCATTCGAAACTTTTTATTGCCATGGCTTTGTCTCGGAYTGCCCTTAAGCGCGCAAATCCTTTTRCTRGTGCGCAGTAARGCCAAACAAGCMCTGCGYAGYGAWKCGGTCCGCCACGCCCTTGCCGAAGGSTTGCCGCCGCGCATCATTGYTCGCCGCTATGTACTGCGYCCAAGCCTTGGACCGGTGATTGCGTTTCTCGGCCCTGCCAGCGCCGCCAYCCTCACCGGCTCTTTGGTCATTGAAAAAGTTTTCGCACTGCCCGGCCTCGGCACTTTTTTTGTGCAAGCCGCACTGTCGCGCGATTACACCCTGGCGCTAGGAGTGACCGTGGTGTACACCGCATTGCTTGGACTTTGCACCTTGTTCGCAGATTTGCTCATGGCGCGCATCGATCCGCGTCTGGAGGCGGTGTCGTGAAAACTTCACGCGGTCAAAAAGTGGCTTGGGGTTTTCTCATTCTCCTTTCGGTGTCGGCACTGTTGGCGCCGTGGCTACCCATCGCTGACTTTCGCGCCATGAATGCCGATGCCCGCCTCACCCCACCGCAATGGATTGCCGCTCCTGTCCTCGGCACCGATGCGGAAGGACGAGATTTACTCGCCCGCGTTTTATGGGGTGCGCGAATTTCCCTAGCCGTCGGCTTCTTCGGCACCCTGGTCGCCATGCTGATTGGCATTCCTTATGGCGCACTCGCCGGCTTTCTCGGCGGACGCTGGGATCGTGTGCAAATGCGTTTTGCCGATGCCCTCGAAAGCATTCCCATGGTCGTGTTCGTGCTGTTCTTGCTGTCCATCTTGCAGGAATACCGCGCGGATTTAGCAGTGATTGGCTTTGGACGCTTACAGTTGTTCTTCCTTGCGGTCGGCGTTTTATTCTGGTTGCCCACTGCCCGCGTTGCCCGTGCCGAAGCACTGCGCTTACGCAAACAACCCTTCGTGCAAGCCGCCATCGCAGGAGGCATGAAACGTAGTGCAATTTTATGGCGTCATATTTTACCGAACATGTTGCCTGCACTTCGGGTCATGCTTTTGCTAACTGTGCCGCGAGTCATCTTAATGGAGGCCTTCCTCAGTTTCCTCGGCCTTGGCGTCGAACCACCCGCGGTTTCCTGGGGTGGACTCGCCAACGATGGATTGGCCGCTATGAATCCATTGGTCGATTCGATTTGGCTGATGCTGGTGCCAAGCATTGCACTGGGACTGACCTTGTTGGCGCTGCAAAAAATTGCGAATAACCCCGAGGACTAAAGAAGCTCTGATGCCTAGCTTCCCATGGCMAGGCTTAAGCTTGGGCTTCCAGCCATGCCGCTTGCGCCGCCAARACTGCGSRCTTCACTTCCGCCCAGTTCTCCGCACGAGCGCCTTCGACGTGMCGATTGGTCGAGTTTGCGTAAACCAAGACATCGTTGCCGTCGTCACGTAACTGYTCGATATTGTGCGGCGCATCTTCAATGTAAAAATGCGCGCCGACCGCCTTCTTATCGCCCATGAAGCATAGGTCATAGTAAGGAATGTCATGGTRRTCYAACCACCCAATMGTCTGCTGCACCGCGGTYTGATGRAAGCGTCCAATGAACAAGCGGTGGGTGATAATCCGAATTTGCACCCCTGCCGCCGACAACTCACGCAGTACTTGCGGCGCACGGTCCATCGGCTTCAAATTGCGGAATAAGTCGCGTTGGGTTACCGCAAATCGATGCAGAGCCTTGTACTTTCCAGGCGCCTCTGGAACACCCCACTCGGGCAAGCCATAAGAAACTTCTGGGTCCAGGCTAGCGAGAGGAACACCTAACCATTCCGCTGCAATCGGGCGTAGACCTTCATAAAAGTCCGCCGTGCAGCCATCGAGATCGAGGCCGAGGATGAAGGGTTGTTCACTCACCGCCACATGATAATGCAGCGTTGGTCCTGTCATGCAGCTAACATGTGCTAGTGCCGATTTGCAGCTACTGCGATGCGCGACTCACCGCAAGTACCACCTTCTGCCCCAACTGTGGCCAGGAGGTTTTTGCTAGGCGGCGGCGTTTGCAATTAGAACCGCCGGTTAAGCCTAATTTCTCAGACCGCATGATTCTGCAAGGGGGTAATGCCTCGCGTTTATTGATTGCGTTGCTCGCTACCTTATTCGGCAGCGCGGCTTTCGTTGGCATCTTTTTCGGAAACGATGCTAAAGGCTTACTTATTGCTGGAATCGCTATGGCCATCGCAACCATTTTGTGTGCCATTCCTGAAAGGAGTGAATTGCGTTTTCTCTTCCGCGCGCAAAACCTGCTTAGATTCTGGCCCTGGGCAGTGGCGTTATTGGTCACCCCACTCTTGCCGCTAATCGCCCAAGCTTGGCTCGATCTATTAGGCGTCGCCCCCTCTGAAAGTGACGACTATATGCCAGACTTCACTCCTGGTATGGCACTCATTACCATTTGCATCATGCCTGGAATTTTCGAAGAGCTCGCATTTCGCGGTGTGGTCTTTGGGAATCTTCGTCACATGCTCTCGCCGAAACGTGCTCAATTGCTCACTGCAGCGCTCTTTGCAGCCATGCATTTCAGTCCCATCATTTTCCCTTATCACTTATTGATTGGCATATATCTGGGGATTCTGCGCACTCGCAGCGGTACTCTACTTGTCCCGATGTTTGCGCATGCGTTGCACAACTTCGCTGTAGTTTTCATTTACGACGCCACCTAGTGTCCCTCCAAGCCACCCCCACCAAATCATTACTTCCGCTCGTGGTTGGATTTGTGGTGTGCATTTGGATGGCTTCCTTTCTCCATGCCGACGCCCAAGGATTATCCATAGCAGGAATTTCCTTACCATCGCTTTGTCTTTACGAAGCCCTTGGTCACGCATGCCCTGGCTGCGGAACGACACGCGCCGTGGTTTTCATGCTGCAGGGCCACTTCGGAGAGAGCCTGCGTATGCAACCGGCCCTACCTTTGTTTGTACTTGCCGGCGTTTTCAGTCAACGTCGATTTTCGCGCACGCAACCACGACTCGCACACAACTTTGCGGTGCTAGGACTCATCGTTGCCTGCATTCACCTCATGATTCGTCATTTTTCTTAATATTATGGATGAAGGAGCAGCTTTACTTTTACAGCTAGGAGTTTTAGTCCTTCTCGGCGCTATCTGCGCAGCCATTGCCAAAAACCGTGGCCGCAATGCACTTGGCTGGTTTGTCATTGGCATGATTGGCGGCTGCATTGGCTTAATCTTAGTTTTGGTGCTGCCCGACTTAAAGAAAGAGGGAGAAGGCAAGGATCGAGAAAAACGTCTGCAGGCAAAGTTACGCGAAGAGCTTGCCCAGGAACGCATGAAGAATCAGGCGTTTCGGGGACATGCCACCCATCGACTCGATGCTCATGATGAACAGCTTGGCGTAGACACGCGCACGTCCGCCGGTGGAACGCTCCCTCCACCGCCAGTCCCAGAAGAGTTAGAAGAAGGAATTCCAAGYGTTGGTTGGCACATTGTTTTGCCGGGCCTGGAATCAGAGGGCCCTTTGAGCCTAATTGAGATGAAATCACGACTACAAAAGGATGAGGTCTCGGACAAAACCCTGGTGTGGCATGAATCTCTGGAAGATTGGGTTCAAGTTGCGGCTTCCCCTCTCCACGTTTTCTTGCCATGACTCCCGAGCCCGGTCTAGTTCAAATACTCGGCCTGTATGAAGGGCCTGCAGAGTCTTGGACTCCTCTGCAGGATCAACTTGTCGATGCCTTGCGCCGTGCTGGAGTGCCCACCAATTTGTTGCGCGCCACAATCACGGGTGGACGCGCAGCCCTCGAACCGGATCCGGGATTGTTCCCGCGGGAACAGTTCAGTAGTTCGCCCGGCGAATGCGTAGCGCTTGCTCTGGAAATGCTACTGACCGAAACCGCGGATGGGCAGCCGCATGAATGGTTTTGCACTTTGCGACTCATTGAGTATCAGCAAACAACACGGACTGAAACACTCCTCCAAATCCATCCAGATGGAATCCGTGGGATCACCCGTGAACAACCTTGGACCCCGATTCCAAAAACGAGTTGGATGGACATCCTTCGCCAACAATGGTGGGTCATCACCCTGGTTGTGATTGGTCTTGGTGCAGGTGGTTGGCTGAAACGCGAGAGCATTCAAGATTATTATTCCGCATTTTTTGGTGCCGATCTAGTTCTTTTAGACCTCCTAGTTATCGAGCCGGAAGGGTTTGGGCTGTACCTAGACCTAACCGTGGAACTGGACGAAAACGATGCCGAACTGCATATCCGACTCGCGCAAAAAGAAGGGTTCCCCGACACTCCGGCAGCAATAGATGCCTTGCGAAAAGATGCAAGTATGCGTAATGCTGCAGCTTTAACAGCCTTGGAGCTTGGTTATGCGCAACTCGTGTTGGTTTTCGAAGATGACCTAGAAAGCCTTGAGCGCATCCCATTGACCGATTGGGATGACGAGGGAAACTACACTCACATCATCGCCGCAAAAAACTTGCGCGGCCAGGTGCTCATCGAAGTGCGATTAACCCCTTGATTCACTAGTTTTGCTTGCGTGCAATCACATCGATTTCTACGCGCAAATCTTTCGGCAAACGCTGCACTTCCACGCAAGAACGTGCGGGCTGGTGCCCATCCATATATTCGCTGTAGATGGCATTCATTGCGGCGAACTCATCCATGTCAGCCAAATAAACCGTAGCTTTCACCACGTCTTTCAGGGTGCAACCAGCAGCGGCAAGAATCGCAGTTAAGTTGGCGAAGGTTTGGTGCGTCTGCGCTTCGACATCTTCACCGGAAAGACTATTGTCGGCCTTCAAGCCCACGCAACCGGAAGTGTAAACCCAGCCGTCGACCTCAATCGCTTGCGAATAAGGGCCAATGGCCTGCGAAGATTGGTCAGTGTGAATGATGTTCATGACTTTGCGTTAGGGCCAAGGCGTTCAATGAGCGCACGATGCACCGCATCGGGCAGTAGTTTAGGGAGTTCGCCGCCGGCCGCATAAACCTCTTTGATGAGGCTGCTGGAAAGATAAGCGAATCGTTCATGCGGCATAACAAAAACGCTTTCGATTTCTGCCGCCAGTTGACGATTGGTCAGCGCCATCGGGTATTCGTATTCAAAATCGGTCACCGTACGCACCCCGCGAAACAGCACTTGAATGTCGTGTTGCCGCGCGAACTCCACCACCAATCCTTGTAGCTGCACCACTTCGACCGGCATGCCTTGCACTTCGGCCTGCAACATAGCCATACGTTCTGCCACGCTAAACGCCGGCTGCTTATTGCGATTGCCGGCCACCGCCACCACCAGCCMGCCGAACAGGTCGACGCCGCGCTGAATCAAATCCATGTGGCCCAAAGTGACCGGGTCAAAAGTCCCGGCGTAAAGGGCGCGCTTTCCGTGCGAACTCATAGCCGGATTGTAAGGTGCCGATGCGCCTGGATAACCGTCTTCTCGGTGGAGCTTCGAAAGCTGTGCCACTGAGAAAATCGACCGCTGAGAGGACATCGACCAAGCAACGCCTCTCTTTGCCTTCGGCAGTTTGGTGCGCGGCCGTGCATGTGTGCGTTTCAGGGCTTTTACTCAGCACCGGACCGCCGCCGCTTTGGTTGGCACAAACTGGAACTTGGCTCGCTGTGGGTTGCTGCCTATTGGCGCTCGCGCATCGTTGGTTTCTCTACCCAGCTCTTCCGCTGCTCTTATTAGCCGCCGCCGGCCTGGCGCTTCAGCGTGCACCGCGACCGCAAAGCCTGACCCTGCAAGAAGCACGCCCGGTGCAACTGTCCGGCCGTCTACGCGAATGGCATGTGCAAGAGGATCAAACCTGGGCCCTGTTCGATCAACTAAGCAAGGACGATGGCACCCCACTAGCGGCAAAATCTAGCTGCTTGTTGGCCGTGCGTGAAACCACCTCGGTGAATCCGTCGATTGGAAGTTCCTTTCGCCTGAAAGGTCGCTTAAGTCACAATGGACAAAGTTTTCGACTCGAAGCTTTTACTCTAAGTGTTCAGCAAGATGGACGCGCTCCACCCCTTCTGCAAATGCGCAACGCGGTGCGCTCTCGTTTAGAAAAGGCGCTTTCTTTGCAGGAATCGGGCTTGGCGATTGCCTTATTGCTCGGTGAAAGACGCGAAATCACCCCGGCCTTGCAAGACACTTATCGGCGCTTCGGTCTGGTGCACTTACTGGCCGTTTCCGGCATGCATTTCTGGCTTTGGGACCGTTTACTCCGACGCCTATTGCGCGGCCCATGCGCCTATTTACGCCTGCCTATTTTACTTTTTGCAGCACTTCTTGCTGGCACTTCCGCCTCGGTCATGCGCGCCTTATGGGTCGTTGTCTTGCGCGATGTTGCAGCACGTTTCACCCGGCCAGTGCGCGGCATCCATTTATGGGGCGCTGCCTGGAGCATGGAAATGTTTTTGCTGCCGGCCTCTCCTTGTGGACTCGGATTTATCCTTTCTTATGCAGCCACCGGATTCCTAATCCTCGGCTCCGCACCTGCTGGACGCCCCCTTTGGATCAAAACCATGCAAGCCTCTTGGGTTGCTTTTTTAGGCTCGATGCCCTTTCTTCACAGCGTTCAAGGAACCTTGGAACCGTGGAGCATTCCGTTGAGCCCTCTCATGGGACTACTGCTTCCACTACGACTTTGTGGCGCCCTCTTTTCTTTGATCCCAGGAATGGGCAAACTAATGGATTGGTTTTTGCGCGGAGTCAGCGAAATTGAGTGGCTTGCCTTTTCTCTCTTGGAATCGGCGCGGTGGAGTCCATGGTTAACCCCACAGGTTCACAGCGGCTGGTATTTCCTGGCTGCAGTACTTGGTTTTTTAGTGGTTCACCCAAAACTCCCGCGCCAATGGCATTTGCGCAAAATCATTGGCGCTGCATTCCTGTTTTGCTTGCTGGGACCGACCACACACCGCGCCGGCATTTCCGTGCTTCCGCTTGGACATGGCCTCGGCGTGGTGATTGCAGGTGAACAGAACAGTTTGAGTTTTGACTTGGGTAGCGGAGAACGCGCACCCAGAGATCTGGTCGAACGGATTCTTTTTCCGGAATTGCTTCACCGCCACTGGCGCGTGCCCCACCGCATGGTGCAAAGTCATGGCGACCGAGATCATGTAAATGGATATCCGTTCCTGAGGCAACGACTCGACCTCGAAGAAATTCGTGTTGCGGCTGGGGAATCCATGGTGATCGATGCCATGCAACCGTGGCACATCATCGCCTATGGATGCAGTGGAGCTCTGCGCGGGGTTTCGAACGATGAAGGGCATATTTTGGATTTGCGCTTGGGAGATTTCCGTGCCGTGCTTTTGGGTGATCAAACCGGAGCATCGCTGCATGACCTTGCGGCTCGGCTGGACCCAGGGCCGATTGATCTCATCCTGGTTCCACATCATGGATTGACCACCGATGGCTTTGCTGCTTTACTTTTGCATCTGCAGCCCAAGCGTGCATGGTCAAGTTCTGGGCCAAAAAACTTCCCACTGCCCGTCGCCCCTTTACTCGAACACTTTGCAGTTCCCCTGCAAACGACTTTGCATGGGGCCTTGCGCTGGAGCGAGCCGGACGAGCCGGGCGAACCGGGCGAACCGGGCGAGCCTGGCGAATGAATTCTTCAGTGTCGCCAGTAAAGCCGCACGTCTCCTAGCTGATGCAGAAGCAAATCCTGGGCGCCACTTTATTTGGTAGTCGTGCACATTTAGTACGCGTGGAAACACAAACTGGGCGTGGCCTGTCCCGAGTCATCCTCGTCGGCATGCCCGATGCCGTCGCACGGGAAGCACGGGAGCGCCTACCGGCGGCCTTTGCCAGGCATCAGTTTGCGTTTCCCAAGGGAAAGGTACTGTTTAACTTAGTCCCCGCACAACTGCCTAAATGCGGCCTTCCTTTTGATTTGGCGCTGGCGGTTTCCTTGTTAGTTGCAGAGCATCAAGCGCCGGCACCGCAGCGTTCCACTTTGTTTTTGGCGGAGCTAGATTTGGCGGGACGGTTGCATCCCCCAGCGCGCGGCACCCTATTGGCCGCGATGACCGCCGTGCAAAATGATTGCTTCGACCTCATCACCGCAGTGGATGCTGCACCCGAAGCGCTTTTGGCTCCAGGCATTCGCGCCTATGGGTTGACGGATTTACGCGAGGTCGTGAACTACCTCAAGCAACCCTCAGCCTTTCGCCCTGCCGCGGCCCGGAGTGCGACCGCCAGCACCAACGCCGCGTCCAGAGTTGCGCCCGCCGCCGCCAACGCCGCCAACGCCGCCAACGCCGCCAACGCCGCCAA
>NVWJ01000023.1 GCA_002746235.1 Planctomycetota bacterium | reverse complement strand
TTACCACCTTGGCGCGGGCCGCGACTAATCGAACGTCCGCCACCGCCACCGTTGCCGCCACTGCGACCGCCGCCGSTSCSRCCKCCKCYGCSACCGCCGCCGNNNCGACCGCCRCCGCCGCCRCCGAAGTTCCGTTTCGGAGGCGCTGCRCGAATRCTTGGATCGACTTCAAAGCCAGGCACGACATGCTTGTCRATGTTTCTCTTCAAGAGATCTTCGATGTCCTTCAGCAGCTTRCGCTCATCAATGCAAACCAAAGAAACTGCCTGGCCTTTTTTGCCAGCGCGTCCGGTTCGCCCGATGCGGTGCACATAGTCTTCCGACACGTTTGGCAATTCGTAGTTCACCACGTGWGGSARRTCCTGGATATCGATTCCACGTGCMGCGATRTCGGTAGCCACCAARATGCGCACCTTGCCGGACTTRAAGTCCCCTAATGCRCGGGTGCGTGCRGCYTGCGAYTTGTTGCCGTGAATGGCAGTGGCATAAAGGCCGTCGGAGTCTAGCTGCTTGGCGAGTCGGTTTGCGCCATGCTTGGTGCGSGTAAAGACAAGAACCTGGCTCCACCGCTCCATAGTAATGAGGTGAGCAAGCAACTCGCGCTTGCGGATGCGGTCCACCGGATAAACCACTTGCGAAACATCTTCRGCAGCCTTGTTGCGGCGTGCAACTTGAATCTCAGCAGGATGGTTCAGCAAGTTGTTTGCAAGATTGCGGATGTCATCGGAGAAGGTCGCCGAGAACAATARGTTTTGACGGTTGGGTGGCAAAACCTGCAGCACRCGTTTGATGTCACGWATGAARCCCATGTCAAGCATGCGGTCGGCTTCATCTAGAACCAGCGTCTCAACCCGATCCAGCTGAATCGTTCCTTGCTGCATATGATCCAGCAAACGCCCTGGTGTGGCCACCACGATGTCCACTCCCCTTCGCAACTTGTTGATCTGCGGGTTGATGTTCACCCCTCCAAAAATCACCATGGAGGTGAATGGCAGATACTTGCCGTACAACTCCACGCTTGCCTGTACCTGCGCGGCTAACTCCCGCGTCGGCACAAGAATAAGTGCACGGATTACGGGTTTCTTTTTACGCGGTGCTCCCTCCTGCAGATGCTGGAGCAGAGGCAGGGTGAAACCTGCAGTTTTACCGGTACCGGTTTGTGCGCCGGCGAGGACATCGCCACCAGCCAAGACCAATGGAATGGCTTCGGCTTGGACGGGAGTTGCCTTGGAATAGCCTTGATCCGCGATCGCGCGCAACAATTCATTCGTCAGGCCAAGTTCTTTGAAGGACTTAGTCATGGAAAGTTTGTCGGCCAAGGTTTGACGTAGGCCGATTACGTCATCAAACCGCGCAGTATAGCAATCTTCAGTGCTTGGCAAGCTCTGATTTAGTCTGTAACTTCAGAATCAAAGTTTCCTTCATCAATCCAAATGGGAGACGACCATGCCATCGCCCCATCGACACGGATGACTCGGACGTACACCCAATCACCTTGCTTCCAGTCTTGCGGTTGATAAAAAACGTTCAAGGTCGGCGATCCTAGTTTTTGTGGCGCCAATCGCAGAGAAACAGGTTTGCCCCAATACTTTTTCACCCATTCCGATCCGGCCGTCATTTCCTCGCCATTCCAAGCTGGTCGCTGGCTGCCATTGCCGAGCGCGACCTCCACTTGGTCCAAGGGAAGCTTCCAGCGCACTGGAATGACCCATCCGCCTAAGCTTTGCGGACGTTGAGAGAGATAGCGCAGGAAGATGCCTTTCGACCAGGCTTGACCTTGCGGTGCATAAGATGCCGCACCTGTCTCGCCATCCATCAAGATGGCTTCCCCGAACTCGATGCCCTTCCCATGCAGTGGCAAATCTGGGCGTCCAGTTATTTGCCCAAAACGCAAACTTAGCAAGCCTTCTGTGTATTCCGTGTTCCGCGATACCCCGCTCCAAACATGGGCAACTTCACCATTGCGAATCACTTCCACGCACGCAAGTTCGGTCTTGGCATCGACTACGATTTCCAGTTTTGCGTCCGCGGCAACCTCTCCGGCTTCCCCCATAAGAAGGCCATTCAGTTGCACATCTAGATCAATGCGCGCGGTGGCGGCATACGAACGACGCGCCCGCAGCGCCTCCATGATGGATTCCCGATCTCGGCCCTTAGCGTAAACCACTGCAAAAGCCCCATTTGAAAACTGATGGTCGCTACTAGCCAGGAAACCAAAGCGCTTCCCTTCTTGCAAATAATCCCGCACAAACTTCCCGCTACGCACTGCTTGTCGTGGTGTGCGGATGCCATCACGATTTTCATATGAGCCTCGTCGTTGGTAAATTTCGACTTGCGTTTCAAGCTCCTGATTGCCAATATCCCAATCCAAGACCGATTTTGTTTCGGCAATTTGATGCGGGATTGCAATAAAATCTTTTGCATCGAACAGCGACAAGTCGGCGCCAAGTCTTGACAAACTGGGCGCATCGATTGCAGCGGAACGATCCGCGCAGATTAGATTTCGGTGCCCGTCCGGAAATGCATATTCAAACCCATAGAGGGTCACTAAATCCTGCGCACCATGAAAACGATCGGTGGCATCGAGCAGGAACTTCCACGAGCTTCCGCTTAGGTGTTGATGATGATCGGTGACTGCAACAAAATCTAAGGCACCAGGACCTGCGGCATATCGGAATTGGTCGGGAACACTGCCATCGGTATCCATGGAACAACGAGACAAGTCACTGTGGCGGTGTAGGTCCCCCCAAAGACGCAGCATGCCTGGAGGTCCKATTTTATTTTCAGAAGGAGTGTCGATGAAGTCACTACCGACTGGTGCCRTTTCCGCGGGGCGCACGGTCCAAGGTGAAAGCCYTGGCACGACATCRCCAAGCGAGGAGGATTCCTCTCTTTGAAGAAATGCCGAATGCAAAACGCTTTCGGTCATAACGCTTTCYCCCCAAATCTTGAGATCCGAAAAGTGCTCCATRCGTCCATCKGCGGTCCATGCTGCAACCACTCCTCCATCTGGCATGGCCACAACAGCAAGCGTGTCGTGGTTCGGGCCATCRCTTTGTGGCAGAGTGAATGGTTGGCACCATCCCTTTGCGGTCAAAACTGTGGCACGAATCTCCCACGCGATACGACGACTTGCAGTGTGACTRTCWSGTTTCGTGAATGGCCGCATGACGCGATAAAACATCCATAATGCACCATCTTCTTCSATCACCAAGCGAGGAAGTTCCGGCATTCCGAGATAAGGTGCGCCWGGAATTCCATYTTCCAWTAACAAATCCTGAGAGGAAGGCAACTCCACTTGATGCCAWCCGGATGCATCGCGCATAATCAAAYGCAAGGACCGGGATTCATGAAGGCCGGMCCCCCTTCCCCATTGGTCATCGCTTTCATCCCAGGCGACCCACAAGCGGCCCGTGGAATCGGTTGCCAAGGACGCATGAGCTTCAAAGCGCTGCGAAGAAGCGAGAACCGTCTCSGTTAAATCCAGCCCATTGCCTTCGTGGAGCACTACATCGAAACTAGTCTYMTGGAAGCGATCAAATACCAGGAAAGCATGGCCCTCGGCATCGWTGGCGAAATCGGGTGACCAGCCCAAAAAGGTGCCATCGGMACCTCGTRCYACACCATTGCGYAAACTMGAGGCGGAGAATGATGCCGGAGCAAGGCTTGGWTTGGTTTCCAAKAACAAAYKGCCAYYATGYAAAAAGGMMTGYTCGGAAGGKGAGGTTACATCGTCCCATTWGGCTCCATCCCAAGCCATCGTCGCCGAGCCAGTATCGGTTTTCCAATGCAGTTCAGGTCCRGGAAACCTTAGTGCTGGTTCGCGTGCGTCAACGATGCGAGATRCGCCATCTAGGCTGGYAAACCGAATACCGCCARYCKRGGAAAAACCCAATAGTGGCCAAGCCAATCCAAGTGACAAGGCWATCAACAGCAGCAACAAAAAWGGGCGCGGATTCTGCATGGCGAAAAGGACATGATACACCATGACGAACTTTCTCCCATGAGCGTTCTGCTATCATCTTCTCCAATCATGGAAGGGACAATAATGCTGGGCTGGAGCGCCAAACCTGTGATTAGGTTTGTATGCCTAATCAGCCTGAGCCTTTGGGCGTGCGCAAAAGAAGAGCCTCAGTTGGTGAAGCCAAAGACGTTGCSWAMSMTCMWKTWRAWKWMMWTSRACACCCTGCGCGCAGACCACATGGGGTGTTATGGACATGACATTGCAAACACTCCTGAATTAGATAAGTTTCTGCAACATGCATCGCTTTGGGTTAACGCGTACTCCACCGCCCCTTGGACCCTTCCCTCGCACGCTTCCATGTTCACCGGCCAGTACCCATACCAACACGGCGCACATACCTTTGAAACCAAGAAGCCCGGACGTAATGAGAGCCCCTTGGGATTGGAGGCCACTACTTTGGCCGAAGTCTTGCGCGGCTTCCAATATGAAACGGCAGCCTTTGTAACCAATAAGCAATATCTAGCCAAACGCTTCCAACTCGATCAGGGGTTTCAAAACTACACTGTATTTGCCGGGAAAGAAGTGGCTCGCGCAGCAGATGTCAACGACAAGGCTTTCGCTTGGCTGGAACAAAAAAGGGAACAGCCCTTCTTCTTGTTCCTGAACTATATGGATACCCATAGGCCCTACCGTTCCGAAGGGCACCCTGATTTATTTGATTTCCCAGTGGGCACAGATTGCGGAAGGATTCAAAGCCGCCTCATGGAACCCATTTTGACTGCAGACGGGAGCGATCAAAGCGAGGATCTCAAACAACTCGCTGCGCAATACGACGTCTCCATTGCTAATCTTGATCAAGGACTCGGGGCATTATTTCGGCAGATTGAAAAATTGGGCCTTATGGAGGACACCCTGATCATTCTGACTTCCGACCATGGCGAATACTTTGGAGAACATGATCTCCTGAAGCATTCCAAGGATGTTTACCAAGAAGCTCTGCACGTGCCTTTGATCGTAAAAATGCCCGGCCAGAAAGAAACGCGGCGTATGGAACAGGCCACAACCATTGCGAATATCCCAACTCTTATTTTTGACGCCCTTCCAAAAGAGCAATCAGAAGCCGCCTTCCTTGCCATTCCGCGGCTTGAATTAGACCAGGGCATAGTGGCCGAGAACTATTACTCAAGATCAAGAGACTTATTCGATGTCCCCTGGGGCGACCGTTTCCATCGGGTGCGCCGGGTTTTCTTTGCCGATGGCTGGAAATACATCCACTCCTCCGATGGTCATCACGAACTTTATCACCTCGACAAAGATCCGCGGGAATTCACCAACCTCATCTCCGTGGAACTACACAAGGTTGTGCGTATGCGTGAGAGCCTTGACCGGCACCTCACCCAAATGCGCGATGTCGGTTCCCGCGATGACTCCGCCTACAGCGAAGAGGAGATGACCACCCTTGATCAACTTGGATACTGAACACAGCCAGTCCAGGAATACATGGGTGCAGCGCATCATCATCCCTGCAACGATTGGGCTTGCTCTGTTTTTTATCGGACTCAGCATTCTGCCAAGTGCGCCTAACTTCGAGGAGCGACTTCCTCTTCGCGATGAAATCGGCTGGATGGCCATCAGCCACGACACCTATGTCAAGTTCAGCGACGACGGTCTTGCTGAAGTCGATTGGCGCGATGGGCTGCAAAAGACTACCTATGGGGCTATGAACCCAAACCTGGCCAAACTCTTATTTGGATGGCAGCTAGACCAGATGGCTTATGACCTACCCCCGCCGAAAGTGTTCCCAGTGATTCACCCTATGGCAAAGGGGCGCATGAAAAACCCAAAGTTTGTGCTCAACCAAGTAGGGCCACATGAAGATTTCATGGTTGCCTTGCGCAACCTAGACCTTCGCATTATGGCTCTTGCGGGAGTTGGCCTCTTCCTAGTTGGCCTACTGGTTGGCGGATACACCATGGGTTTCGCCACGTGGATTCTCTTCATAACCACGGCGGACATTCATGAGGTTGCGCCGATCGTAATGACTGACAACCTGCTCTTAGTATTCCTTTGTGCAGGGATTTTCATAACTATGCTGGCCTTGCGGAAACTTCGTTGCAGCGCGGTCCCCCTATGGAAAAGTTTGCTGTGGATGACCGCGGTTGGATTGGTCTTGGGCATGGCCCCATCGACAAAGCTCAACGGAGCTCTGAGCTGCATTGGTTTTGCAATCGCTCTTTTAGGGTTGTGGCTTTGTAAAGGATTTCAGCTGCAAAAAAAATGGCATCCAATCGCCTGGGCGGGAGTCAGTTCTGCAGTCGCATGCGGATTATTCGTGGCGCTTTACCCATTGCTTTGGGGCGATATTCGCGGCGAACTAAATTTTGTCTTTGAACGCTGGGACAAGCTCATCGAAAGTCAAACCACCCAGTTGGCTCATATTGCTTTGCCCGATTTAGCCTCAAGAATGGCAGCCATTTGGCAGCGAGGTGTGCTCGATGTCGGCCCGGCCTGGCTAGCAGGGTGGATGGTTGCCAGCCTAGCCGTATTGGGCTTTGCCCTTCTTTCCCTTCAGGCCATCGGAAACTTGCGCAATCAAGAACAGGCTCCTCACGCTTGGGTTTTACTTTGCTTTATGCTTGTATGGTGTTTGGAAACCGCGGTTTGGATTCCTCTAGACTGGACTCGATACTACCTTCCGGTGATGGTCTTCACCTGCTTCCTCGCTGCTCTTCCTTTTGCCTCACTGACTCGTTTTCTGATGTCACGCTTTCCAAAACGCCAAACTGCTACGCGCACGGTCACTTCCGTAGCGGCCACCCTCGCGCTGTTGATTTTTACACCTTCGTGCAACAAACAAGAAGCAGAGATCGCTCAGCCCCATATTCTGCTTTTGTCAGTAGACACTCTGAGGCCCGATTATCTTGGCATGTACGGCTATCCGTATGACAGTTCCCCCTATCTAGACTCCCTCCTGGCAGATGCCTTTCATTTCCCGAAGACCGTCGCCACCGTCCCGCGAACCACACCTTCCCTTGCCAGCATTTTGACCGGCGCCTATCCCCACACTACTGGGGTACGAGTTTTACGTCACGCCCTCAAGGACGATGTCATCCCTATCACCGAGACCTTAAAGGCCGATGGCTACCAAACTCTAGCCGTGGTGACTAACCAGATGCTTGGCCCTGAGCGCAAGTTATCGCGAGGATTCGACACCTACCTCAGCGCCAAAGATACTCGTGATGCAAAAGCAACCACCGATGTCTTGCTAGATGAATTGAAGGATCTGGATTTCACCCAGCCACTTTTCTTATGGGCACATTACATCGACCCACATATGCCTTATGTGGCCGACCCTTCGATTATCCGAAGCTTCGCCCCGGAATACGTCGGAAGATATGCAAAACAGTTCGGCCAATTCCCAGCGCAAGAACCACCTAAGAATGGGGAAAAGTGGCGCAAAGGTCCCTATCCTCCGGACCTTCCCAAATCGATTGCGGTCCATAACAATCCATTGCCGGAAGAAGTCGTGTCTCATGTTCGCGACCTCTATGCCGCAGACGTTCGCAGCACGGACAATCAGATTAAAAGACTAGTCGAGGATCTCTTGCTCAAAACAGATGGCAACCTCCTGGTTGTTTTCACTTCTGACCACGGTGAAAGTTTAGGTGAACACGACTTTTTCTGGGACCATGGGGATTATGTTTACAACGCTGCAAGCCGCATTCCATTCGCGATTCTCTTGCCCCAAGATCATCCGAACCATGGCTATGGAAGCTATCCAGCTTGGGTATCCGCCACCGACATCGTCCCCACGGTGCTGGATTTGCTCGGCAAAAACATCCCGGACAACATGCGCTCGCAGATGGACGGACGCTCACTTGCACCTCAAATCCGCGGTCAAGCACTGGGCGAAATCCCAGTCTTTGTGGAAAGTGGGCACTCCCATTTTTTCGGTCAGATTAAAGGACGGGCTAGCAATGATATTGCGGGAAAATTTCGCGCCGTCTATTCCGAAGATTGGAAGCTGATTTGGGCACCGGGACATAAAGACCCCAGAGTGTCATGGCAACTCTTTGACCTTGCGGCGGATCCGCATGAAGAAAATAACCTTTTCCGCATGGATCACCCGCAATTCCTGCGATTGCGCGCGCTCCTGCTGCCTTGGGCAGAAAAAAGTTTAGGCCTGACGGATTCTTCCGAAGCCTCCGCAGCGGATCTCGATTTGATGAATGAGCTCGGATATATCGATTCCGGCAGCGAAGAATAAACGCTGTGGTGCGGCGAGTTTCCCTTCCTAGTAGTTAAAAATAGCATCCATGGGGATCGTCTCCCCGATGGCTGCCTGCAAAGCCGCACGCACTTTCCCTTTAGTATTTTTGGTCAGACGACGCCCCTTGCAGGCTCGAGAAACCATTTTATGGGTGAGTTGAGTGGGAGAGGCTGCGACCAAACTCTGTGCATTCAACGAGTGCTCAGCCATGATTTGAATCAAAGGTTGAGGACCGAGATTTCTTTCTGTTTCTTCACTCATCTTTCGGTGCGCCAAGTACGCATTTCTTACATGGAAGGGCGGTTCCTAAATGTTCTATCCGTCCGCTTTCCTGCAGGACCCATTCTCGCTCAAAGAGCGGAGGATGGTGACGCACATGTTGAAAATGTCCGCATGCAAGGTCAGCAACCCAGTGTTGCTCGTCATCCTGATGGAAACCGACTATGTTTTGATTTTTGCTTTCGGCCTGATCACCTTGAGGCTTGCCCATGAGGCAAAAGTCTAGCGGATCCGGTTCGATTTAGGGTCGGTATTTGGGAGTTGYGAAACCCACTYCACGCCAAGTTGTCTTCCCTTTTGGGTGTGCCTGCGYGAGTTCYTCGCTTCTATCGAAAACTCCTTCAAMGATGCAKCCCAAGCTAGAGTCAGAGTCTTGRCCTTAGGTTGACTCACCGACTGCAACAAATCGGCCTGAGTTCCAAATTCGTTGGGAGCCATGACCCAAAGCATTGAGGTTTCGGTCTCYACYTCAAGACCGGTCARAGCCTTRATTTCTARAGCRYTTTGYGCCCASGCAAAAGCGAATCGTCCGCGGTAGGCCTCCTTCAAGGATTCCTTGGCCACCAATGCGGCAAGGCCACTCCGATCCTTTTCATKCGCTGCRTAAAGCACMACCAAGGGCTGCAAATCRCAAGCKGCAACATTCATCATCCGWCGCAAATCTAAGCCCAAAGCCAARGGTTGCGCTTGCACCTTCCTTGCCGGATAGCGCTYAAKAATATCCGCCATYTTTTTCAGTAACAGTGCSCGATCCAAATCTTCGTTAACGCCATCAAACACCATCGATGGAGAT
This sequence comes from Planctomycetota bacterium, assembly GCA_002746235.1. Taxonomy (GTDB): domain Bacteria; phylum Planctomycetota; class UBA1135; order UBA1135; family UBA1135. Next base: position 7,978 of record NVWJ01000023.1, on the reverse strand, counting down.
CGCCCCGCATTTGCAAGGAGAGTTTTTCCGTCGGGTGCAAGCAAAGCGAAAAYGCTGTTTTCTAGAGTTCCTTCACGGCCACGGAARATCGATTGCACAAACGCGCCTTCCTCCTCATTTTCATAAGTCACCAATCGTATACAAACAAAATCGCGAGCCGCTGCGATGACCTCGGGATTGGACCAGTAACTACGGTCCATATTTTGCTTGCCGGGTCACCAAACTCCTGGAACCTCGCGGCATGAAGGCGCAGCGGAAATCAACAAAATCGGCCGTTTGGATGCCGTCGCCACCGCTCGCCCCTGCTGCAAAGTTCCGTACCAAACGATGCGTTCTCCGCGGATTGGCTCAACCGTCGTAGGTGGCGCAGGCGGTTGGCGGTCGGCGCGTTGAAGAGGAGCCGCGTTCGGAAGAAGCAGCGGCGCGAGAAGGGTGAGGCTTAGGTAAATCATAGGATTCCGTGGGATATCCCTAACCCCAGGCTTGGCTTGTGGTTCGGAAGCCCGAACCTTTTATTTTGAGGACTTGACCCATAGCGCCGCTTGTGTCACCATAAAGTGACAGATGAAAACTAAGAATCTTGACCCAATATGGAGGGCGCTTGCCGATCCCACGCGTCGTTCGGTCCTGGACCTCCTGGCCCTTGGACCCATGCAAACCGGGCACCTGGTCGTGCAGTTCCCAGAACTCTGCCGCACCGGAGTCATGAAACACTTAGATATTCTCCAAGATGCTGGCTTACTTTTGGTACGCCGCGACGGCCGCCAGCGATGGAACTACCTCAATGTAGTACCGATCCAAGCCATCCATGAACGTTGGGTGGCGAAGCATTTACAACCAACCGCCTCGTCAATGACCCGCCTCAAACAACACGTCGAAGGGAAAAAATCATGAGCCATGCCTCGCAGACCCCCGCCCTAACATCGATTCAATACGAGTTCGAAATCCATATTGAGGCGCCTAAGGAGAAAGTTTGGAAAGCCTTAACTGAGGACATCCATGCTTGGTGGTTGCCAGATTTCCACATGGTCGGCGCCGACTCCAAGATTCAGTTGGATGCCGTCGCCGGTGGCCAGCTCATCGAGWCCAAGGCCGATGGCAGCAGTCTGCTTTGGTACACCGTGCAAATGTGCGATACCGGCAACTCCCTACATTTGGCTGGATTCATTTTCCCTCAGTGGGGAGGTCCGGGAACCACGCTGCTCCACCTTTCGCTTGAAAGTGTGGAAGGTGGAACCAACTTCAAAGTGCAAGATGCACAGTTTGGTGCCATCCAAGCTTCGGCCGCTAAGTCGATGGAAGATGGCTGGAAATGGTTATTCACCGATGGCTTAAAAAAGCATGCTGAATCTTAAGCAACCGGCACTGGGGCCGCCCCGCTAAGGAGTGCCCCATCCCCAACCGATTCTGAAAGTGCCCTAGTCGAGCAATAGGCAAATATGAAAATCGTGGAAGTCCCGAATTCGGATTTTTTGCGATGGAATGGTGATACCTTGGGAATCGGGTTGACGAGATTTTCTTGCCCCCCACACTCCCCATCGCCCCCAACTGAAATCTAATGCGCATTGCATCCATTTTCTCGTTTGGCCTGTTAGTAGCTTCACTTAGCTTCGCCGGCATTCCTCAATCCCCAACACAACAGGTCAATCCTGTCACCAATAGCGTTTCGGCCCTGTCGTCCCCGGCTGCACCACAAACTACTGCAGGTGGAACCACTGCCGGAGTCTTTACTTTGAGCCTTTCTGGCACGTGCCCAGGCCTCGTCACGGTTGATGTCAGTGGCGCTGGAGCAGGAGCCACCATTGCAGTTGCTTGGTCGCTCAACACCGGGACTTTCTCCCTTCCTCCCGGACCATGTGCTGGAACGGTACTCGGCCTCAATAACCCAAACCTCCTGACTTTCCTTACCGCTGATGCTTTAGGAAATGCCACCTTTACCGGTAACGCACCTACCTCAGCATGTGGTGCCTTCGTTCAAATCGTGGATTTATCCACCTGTTCCGTCTCTGGTGTCGAAACCGTTCCGGTTCCTGCCGCCCTGGTCTTCCCTTCTGCAAGTTCCGTAGTCATTGGATCTGTGGGACAGATTGATGGTGAAAACGTAGGCTACTTCTGGTCCATGGCTCGTGGCGACAGTGTGACTGAGTCTTTCGCTGGACCAGCTAGCATTACTGGCTACACCTTGGACGTAGACATGCCTCTTAACGTTCTGAACAACGGAAACACTCTTGGTTGGGATGTGGTCATCAACGGCACGGTTGTAGATAGCTTCACCGTTCTCGAGCTTCAAACTAGCATTAGCTTGAGTGCTAACTTTGCAGCGATTGCGGGTCCGAACTACAACGTAGCTCTTCGGGCAACGAGTGAAGTTCCAGGCGGCGGTGGCTCCCATAGCTTCCGCTACGCTGGAGTAGGCAACAACGCCCTAACTCTACAGTAAAGAGTTCACCCATAAGAAAACCCGGAAGGCTTAACTGCCTTCCGGGTTTTCTATGGACGGGTAAAGGTTTAGGAATCCACCTTCACTTCTTCACGCATCTTCTTCAGAACCTCAGCCTTTTGCTCAAAGAAAGGCTTCGCGCCTTCTTCGGCACCATACTTCTCTTTCAGGGCATGCAAGCATTTTTCGAACAAGTCGGCATCGGACTTTGATTCAGCGTAGGTCATGATAATGCTCCAATACGCACCCATGGAATCACCTGTTGGGATGACGCCATCATCGAGCATGGCTTTGAACTTAGCACCAGCAGCAACCGCTGCCTCGTCCGAGTCAATCGAGTCCATGATGCTCATGACTTCAAGGTTTACCAAGAGACCTTTGATCTCAGACTTCTGCTCTTTGGTCAACTTCTTGAGCGAGGCAAACTCAGCTTTAGCTTCTTCGAAGTCGAACAAACCAAGGCGCATTTTGGCCAGGAAGAGTTCGTTTTCCAAACCCTTTTCACCTTTTGCGATTCGGTTTTCAAGGTTGGTCACCACCATCAATGACTCGAGCGAAGTTTCAAACGACGCAACATCGCGGCCGCTTGGCTCGCCAATGACTTGGCCATCGGCATTCATGAACTTCAAAGTCGGGAATCCACGTCCACCAATTTCGGCAAACAATGCTTCGTCTTTATGATCGTCCAAGTGAGTGGTGATGTGCAAGTAAGGCACAACCTTGGAAGCGAAAGCTGGAAAATCTTCGGAGGAAAGCGCACCGCTTTCCAGGGAGTTACAGGGAGGTCATGGCGAGTAGGAGCGAGTGAAGTAAACGAATAGCAACTTCCCCTCCTCCTTGGCAATCTTCTTGGCTTCGTCGTAGTCGAGAACCCAGTTGCCGTGGGCCACAAAGGACTTGGCGAGCTTGGCTTCTAGTTTGACTTGCAGCGGGTCGACTTCTGGAACGACATCTTGCGCGGCAGCGGGTGCGGCCAGGGCAAGACCGAGAAGTGCCGGTGCGAGCAGTTTGGTGAATGAATGCATGGTTAGTGTGGGTATCAGCCGGAGGATTCCRRCCYTGGMCATTCTATAGGCTARACCGGAGTTTGATTCTCTTTGCGACTCCAGAATCTTCCGTTTTAGATATTCTTTATCCATGAAGACAGCACCACAGACCCTGGTCACCYTGGGCATCATCCTTCTAACTGTAATTYTCCTGTCGGCTTCAGGCGACCCGCGACTAGATGAAGCACGTCAACTCTTCCGCGAACGGGAAGAAGGCTCATGGAGACGAGCTGCCGAAATCTGCGTGGAAGTCAACACGGTAGARGCGGCCGAGGTCATGCTCGATGTCCTCCGAACCACCGGCTTGGGTCCAAGCCTACCTGCTGGCCATTACCGTGATGTCATGTGGGAGGAAGTGGTGAACTTCACCGACYCATATGCCAAACAAAGATTTGCTCTAGAGTTAAAGAAAAACAAACAGAGTGCATGGGTCCGCGAGTGGTGCGCTGAGTTGCTCGGAGTCTTTGGCGACCAAGACTTTGCKCCTACCTTAGTCAAAGCCCTGAGAGACAAGGATGCCTATGTACAGGCCGCTGCCGCTCAAGCACTTGGTCGTTTGCCGCTTCCAATAAACGGCGCAGCTACAAAAAAAGCGCAAAAAGCCTTGGCCAAGGTTGCTGGTGGAAAGCATCCCTACGCGCGTGCAAATGCTTGGATCTCCCTCATGCAGTTGGCCCCAGAAAGTTGGGCGGAGAAGTTTTCGCAACGCATCTTAGGCAAGTCGGCAGACAAAGATGGTGGCGCTCGTTGCGCCATGCTGGGAGCTTATGCACAAGTTGCACCCAAAGACATGGAGCGAATTGCTGCACTGGCTCTGGAGGATGAAGATTGGCGGGTTCGAATTCAAGCCGTAGAACTCCTTCTGACTGCTCGCTCCAAGACTGCCATCGATCGTTTAGTCGATACCACGAATGATGGTCGTCCGCGTATTCGCTTGACGGTGGTAGCCTATTTACAACAACTAACTGGGCAAGAATATCGGGACGCTCGTTCTTGGCAGAATTGGTGGACTAAAAACCGCGAGACCTTTAGTTTTCCTGAAGGCGAAGCCGAGCGCAAACAACCGTTGAGCGAAGGGTTGACCGTCGCGGCCTATAACGGGATTCGAGTCGAGAGTGACCACATAGCTTTCCTAATTGACAAGTCTGCAGCGATGACCGACGGCTTAGCTTCGCAAGGAATATCAAAACAAATGTTCGCTCAGCAACAACTCGAGGAAGTGCTCGGCAAGCTCCCGCAGGGGGTGGTATTTAATGTTTACACCTATGAGTTAAACATTCAAGTGTTTGCGCAGAAAGGTCCAGTTCTGATTGGAAAGAAGAATATCAAGAAGGCTTTGGCCTTTACTGAAGAGCAAAGAACAAAGGGTTCGAAGGACATTTGGCAGGCCTTGGAACTGGTGATTTCTGATCCAGACATCGATACGATTTACCTGCTCTCTTCGGGGGAACCCGATACCGGAAAGTACGTACACGCCAACCGAGTCGCTGCGCACTTACGTGACTTGAATCGCTTTCATAAGGTGGTCGTCCACACCATTGCATACACATCCAGCAAGGGATTCCAATCCCAAATGGAAGCCATTGCATTGGCGGGTGATGGAGAATTCAAGGCTTTTGAGTAACCGGGCTCTCAGCTTGATGATGCAGAAAAAAAATACCTCCTTGGAAACCTATGGTTTAGTCTGGTGGCGAATCCGTGGCCGAACAGATCAGTGATTCTCTAGTTTTTCGATTTTGTCTTACGCAGTTATTCTTCCGGCTGCGTAGTTCCAACAGGTGAGCGATTCCCAACCACCCAACTTGGCACCCTCGACCGACCTGATTCAACAGGCAGCACGAGGCAAGGCCGAGGCGCAGGATTCCTGGTTTCGACTGGAATTCCCATGCGTCTACCGGCTGTGCCTCGGTTTTTTGGCCGACGCCGTGTTGGCAGAGGATTTCGCTCAAGACGCCATGTTGCACCTCCTTGACCGACTCGACCGATGGAATCCACAGCGCCCATATGTGGCGTGGAGGACCACAGTGGTGCTGAATCTATGTCGYGATGGAGTGCGTAAATCGGGAGCACGGCAACGCGCTGAGGACAAGCTCAAGCTGCATCCGGAGATTCACTCGCTTCCCGATCCATCCGACGCCGCAGCGGGCAAAGAACTGCGCGATGTCATCACTCAAGCATTAGTCCAGTTACCGCCACGGGAAAGAGAGGCCTTTGTCATGAAGGATTTGGAGCACCACCAAACTTCAGAAATTGCACAAGCCATGGGCATTACCTCGGCGGCAGTGCGCTCCCTACTTACTCTTGCCCGCCGTCGATTGCGTGGAATTCTTGGTCCCGYTCTAGATATGCAAGCGTCGCGCAAAGCTGGAGGCTCCCATGCCTGAACGCGATCCACTCGAGCGACTTCAAAACGCGTGGGCAAACTTGGATACCCCGACGATGGACCGCGATTTGGCAGACGAAGATTCTTCTACGCAAGAATCCGTTGCCTATCTAAAACAAGCGTGGGCACAGGTTGAAATACCCAATGTCGTCCTCCCGCAACCAGCACGCATTTGGAAAAAAGTTGGCCTTTGGACATCGATCGCCGCTGCTCTTTTGGTGAGCGCCCTGGTCTTTTTCATGAATCCCAACGCCACACAAAAGAGCATGGGGCAACCGTCCATGACCGCCTCGGCCCCTGAACGTCTCTCATCTCCGCGACTTATCGCAACTACCAAAAGCCAAGTGCAAGTGTTAGCTGGAAGAGTGCGTCTCACTATGTTGCGAGATCCAAACATCTCGCCTTCCGTTCCAACCACCGATTCTTAGAACCATGAAAATTAAACTACTTTTACTTACCGCCGGCCTGGCGCTTTGCACCGCATCTTTGTCGAGTGCGCAACAAGACGATGACTACCAGGAGCAAGACTTCAAACTACACCGCTACAACCCAGGCTGGGTCGATGCCCGTGAATTGGAGTCGACCTTGGAAGCGCTTTACGGCCGGGTTCTCGACTTCGAAGATCGTTCGGTGGAAAACCTTTCCTTGCTTGCAGATTCCATTGTGATTTATGAAACCGCAGAAAATCTCAAGCAAATCCTGGAAGCTCTAAAGACCCTAGATGCAAACCTAAATGAAGAATGGGACGACGACGATACGACCAATCGAGTCGACCCAGAACTCATGGTGGTGAGAAACTTTCATCCGGAGCACCTTGATGCTCTTGAGTTTTACAGCTTGGCTGCCGAGCTTTACAGTCGCGAAATACGTATCAACGATAACTGGTTTGCAAATATTCGCTATGCGAAGGACCGCGGCCTACTGATCTACGAAGAACTCGACAAGGCCGATGCTCTGCTTGAGCGCCTGGCCATCCTGGATGCGAGTCAACAAATTGATCAAAAGAATGCCTTAGTGGTCATGGAGTATCAGCCGCGTTTCGTTTCTCCACAAGGACTCATGGAAGGCATTCAATCCTTCCGCGCAATGGTTCTTGATTCTTCCCAAGGATCGCGCTCCGGTGCGCAAAACATTTCCTTGATGCATGAACGGGGTCTGATTGTGATTCGCGATCATGCAGAACGCGCACAACAAATCATGACCACCCTGGAACGCATCGATCAACCGTTGCCGCAAACCATGTTGGTCTGTCAGGTCATTCAAGGATCGAATAAAGAGCCAGATGAATCTGATATTCCAGCCGACCTTGAAATCTCAGCACAGCTTAAGCAAATCTTACCGCACAAGTATTACACCGTTTCAGGTTCTGGAATGCTCCGCGCAGGTGTTGCCGCAGGAAACAAACTGGAGTTGTTTATGGATTTCTCCAATAACGCCCCGTGGCAATACCAGTTGGAAATGAGCGTTGGATCTTTTGATGCCAAGGAGGGATCGCTAAGCCTAGCGGCCTGTGAACTTTCCATGCGTAGCTTAAACAATGACTCCCGCCGCAACCTATTCCGCACCTCCACCACCATCTACCGTGGGGAATATGCCGTACTCGGAGTTACCGGAGCCGAACCACTGTTCTTAGTGGTTCAACTATTGCCCGTACGCGGACACTAGTTTTCGAAACTAAGCGAGCGCAAGGCGTGGTCTAACTGTGACCATACCTTGTGCTCCCTTGCTTTTGGACTTGCTTGCACGCGAAGCAAGGTTTGGCCAGGCGATAGAGACTGCACTTCGACCAGAAGATGCAAATGCAAAGCCTTCATGGTCACGAAAGCTTCAACGAGGTCAATCTCCATGACGTACTTGCCGTCGCCCAAGGATTGCATGACCACCGTTGCTGGATCGTCGCCAATGTTTTCTCCGCGCCCTTCCGCTACGGTGGTTAACAGGCCATCGTAATATCCTTCGAATAGCTCCAGAATGCGAGAGTCAGACATTTCAGTCTCTTCGATTTTCATGAGGAAAACATAGGACCAAAAATCTGGGCTATCTATATCTCCCCAACGTGCTGGATAAAGACGCGGTACTCAACGCACGCAAAGCCATACTAACCGAACT